>JAHBWG010000087.1 GCA_019637095.1 Sandaracinaceae bacterium
CCCCGAGCGCGCGCGGGCCGGCCTCGTCGCGGCCTCGCCCGATCAGATCACGGCCGCCCGCAAGGGGCGTGACGCGGCGCGGGGGGCGGGGCTCCCCTGGCGGGCGGCGCGGCGCGTACCGCCCCGGATCCGCTGCGGCTGGGGCTGCGGGGTCGACGTCCGCGGCAGCG
This sequence comes from Sandaracinaceae bacterium, assembly GCA_019637095.1. GTDB lineage: Bacteria > Myxococcota_A > Polyangia > Polyangiales > Sandaracinaceae > JACKEC01. The sequence continues at coordinate 171 of JAHBWG010000087.1, forward strand.
CCTCGCGCGAGGCGCTCGGCCGCGTGCGCGCGAGGCTGCGCCCGGCCGTGCGCGCGTGCTTCCGCGACGCGCGGGCGGGGCGCGCGTCGTGGTCGGCGCGCGCGACGCTCACGCTGCAGATCGAGCAGGGAGAGCTGGTCGCGGCGGCGGTGACCCAGACGACGGACGCGCGCCTCGCGGCCTGTCTTTCCCACGTCGCGGACGACTTCGACGACATCCCGCCCTCGAGCGGTCGCGTCGAGGTGCACCTCCCCTTCGTCGCGCGCGGCGTCGCGCCGACCGAGCCGGCGCCCATCGGCCCGGGGCTCGAGCACGCGCTGCGCGCGATCGGCTTCTGATGTCAGGACGACGTGCTCGCCTCGGACGCGACGAAGTCGGCGTCGTAGATGTCGAGCTCCTTCTTGAGCTTCGCGGGCATCCAGTCCTCGTCCTGCCGCGGCGGCGGCAGCACCAGCGGCTCGCCGTCGAAGGTCATGCGCTTGCCCGGCCACACGTACGCCTCGATCAGGTACGGCAACAGCGCCACCCGGTTCAGGTTCGGGTGGAGGTGCGGCGCGAGCTCCTTCTCGTGCGCCTCGGGCAAGAGGCTCCAGTGCAGCCCCGGCTTCATGTGGTGCATCCCGTGGAAGCCGTTGTTGAAGGTGAACCAGTTCACCAGCTTGCCGGTGAAGTTCCGGCTGTGATCGTAGGGGTGCTCTCCGTCGCAGCCGTCGTGCTGCACGAAGTTGATCCCCATGATCCCCCACGCCGCGTACTGGTGCGGGATCACCACGAACACGATGAACTTCAGGGGCAGGAAGCCGAAGAGCTTCACCGGATCGAGCACCGCGAGCGCGACGAGGAACGACAGGTACGCGACCAGCTCGATCAGGAACTGCCGGTACCACGCCGGGTTCGCGCGCCGCATCGCCTTGGCGAACCGCGCGTTGTCGCGGAAGATCGGCGGCCCGACCACGAGCGAGAAGAAGAGCTGGTTCAGGAGGTTCCAGCGGAAGCGCATCTTGTCCGTGCGCATCCGGTCCTTGGGCCGCTGCGTGTACTTGTGGTGGCTCAGGTTGTGGCCGGGCACGTACATGCTGACCGGGTGCCCGTAGCCGTTGGTGAGCAGCACCTGGAAGATGCTGTTCAGCACGCGGCTCTTGAACACGGGGCAGTGGACCGTGTTGTGCGTCGCGACCGCGATGAAGAACGCGAGCAGGCAGAGCGGCACGAAGAAGGCGATCCAGCCCCACCAGGGCAGCTCGAGCGCGTACGCCGCGGCGAGCAGCACGTAGTAGGTCAGGACGAACGCGATGGTGCGGAGATCGGCGGTGTGTCGGAGCATGGGGGCGTTCCCGGCCGGATGGCCGAGGGCAAGTCTTGACCGACCGGGGCGCCCCGTCCACTCACCGGGTGAGCGTGCTCCCGAGCAGCACCCCGGCCGCGACGTAGGTGCCCGAGCTGGAGTCGGGCAACACGTCGTGCGTGCTCGCGTGCTCGTACGCGATCGTCGCGACCTCGACGACGCGCGCGCCGTCGAGGCGCTCGCCCGGCGCGAGCGCGTCGAAACGCCGGCCGTCGGCCGTCGGGTGCGGGCCGCTGATCGAGAGCGTGCGCCCCGTGTCGAGCACGACGTGTACGACCGCGTGGCCGACGACGGGCGTCGCGCTCACCCGGATCAACGGGCGCAGCACGAGCTGGCCCTCGTGCATCGTGTAGACGAGGTCCCCGACGGCGAGCTCCGCGATCGGGCGCTCGCCCTGGGCCGTGAGGATCGGCGTGTCCGGCGCGGCGCACACGGCGCCCCATGCGCAGGCGAAGTCGCGCGGCGTGCAGATGCCGGCGCCGCCGCCCATCCCCATCCGCGGCCGGTTACAGATGGGCCGGGCCGGGTCCGTGCACTCCCGGTCCTGCATGCAAGACGTCGTGCAGAGGTAGTTCTCCGTCGGGCCGCCGGCCGGGCAGCTCAGGCAGGAGAGCGCCGCGTCCTCGCAGGTCCCCGGCGAGTTGCCGCCGCAGGCGCCGCCCGCGTCGACGTCGCCGGCGTCCATCGGCTCGCCGGCGTCCATCGGCGCGCCGGCGTCGACGTCGCCGGCGTCCATCGGCGCGCGGGCGTCGACGTCGCCCGCGTCGGCCGGCTCGCCGCCGCCGTCCTGCGTCGCCGCGTCCATCGTCGCGCCGCCGTCGTCCGTCCCCGTCTCTTCGTCGCAACCCGCGAGCGCGAGCAGCGCGATCACCATCCACCAACCCGTGTGTCGCACCTGGACCTCCCGCGGACATTCTACGCCTGGGGCGCCGCAGGTCACAGAACGCAGGGTGGGAGGCTGGTCTGGCACGAGCGCGCGGCCGCCGCGATCGTGCCCGTGCAACACGCGGCGCCACCACCGGGTCGCGCGCCGCAGCCCGTCCCGCCGCACGCACCGCACGCGGCCGCGCAGCACACGCCGCCCGCCGCGATCCCGGTCGCGCACGTCGGGTCGCCGGGGGCGGGCGTCGCGTCCTCGAGGCGGCCCTCGCCCGCCCAGCCCGCGAGCAGGCCCCAGATCCGCCCCTCGCGCTGCGCGGGCAGCGTGACCGCCTCGACCGCGGCGTCGCCGAGGCGATCGCGGAGCTGCGCGAGGTAGAGGCTGCGCGGCGTGACCGCGCGGTTGTGTGACTCCCAGATCCCGAACGGCTCGGCCGGTGCCCAGCCGCCCTCGCGCATCTCGCCGTAGCATCCGACGGCGTAGTTCATCGCCCCGCGCGGCGCGTCGCAGCGGATGCCCGCGGCGAGGCCGTTCCAGAAGAGCACCTGCGCGCCCGACCAGCCGTGGCCCGTGCCCGAACTCTGTCGGTTCTCCACGTGGAGCCAGCGGCCCATCGTGTTGTCGAGCAGGAGCCCGGTGGCCCACCGGTGGTGCGGCCCGTCGTCGTTGGTGCTGCGCGTGGAGTAGCCGTCGAGCCAGACGTGCGGGCCGGTGACGCGCGCGCCGCTCGCGAAGTCGTGGCGCGCGTCCTCGCTGTAGCAGCGCTGGAAGAAGTTCCCGACGCCGCCCGCGACGTTGAACGAGTAGCGGCGGCTCCCCGTCACGAGCGAGATCGGCGCGAGCATCGCGCAGTCCTCGACCGTGTTGAAGCTCGCTTGGGCGTGGAAGCTCACCGCCGCGAAGCCGAAGTGTACGGCGCTCACGCGGCGCACCCACGAGTGCCTCGCGCGCTCGAGCCGCACCGCCGTCCACGCGTGCTCCTCGTCGTCGGGGCCGGCGTGCTCGGAGACGAGGCGCAGCTCCTCGACGCCGACCTCCTCGATGCGGCCCGCGACCTGGGTGCGAAAGAGCGCGCCGCCGCCGTAGCGTGCCTCCATCGTGTCGACGATCGGGACGTCGACGGTGACGGTCGTGCCCTCGACCGCGACGATGGTGCGCTCGTGCGCGATCGCGTAGCTCTCGGGCGTCCACCCCCACGCGTCCATGCCGAGCTCGTCGATCCACGTCGCGTTCGGCGTGCGCAGGACGGCGACGGCGACGCCCGGCGCGAGCCCGTCGGCGGACTCGACCTCGAACGTGCGCGCGCCGACCGGCACGTACGGCGTCGTGATGCGCGTGCGCGAGCCGGCGACCTCGCCGAGCCCGCTCCCCGGGCCGCGCACGGAGACGAGCGTGTGCTGCGCGCGGCGCGTCGCGACGAGCACGGTCCCGCCGGTCCCCTGGCCCTCGCCCCGAAGCACCACGCCGCTCGCCGTGATCGTCAGCGTGTCGCCGACCCGCCACGTGCCGCGCCGCAGGAGCACCGCGCCGCGCCGTCCGTCCGCGTCGAGCGGGCGCGCGCTCACCTCGTCGATCGCGGCTTGGATGCGGGCGCGCTGATCGCCGCTCTCGGGGTCGAGCGCGATCGCGACCGCCACGTCGGGCAGCGCGACGCCGCCGCCGCGGTAGCCCGCGTACGAGAAGTCGGGCAGGCGGTGGACCGCGTTCGACTGGCCCTGGTTCGCGTAGCGGCCGTACTCGAGGCGCCCGCACGCGCCGAGCCGCGCGAGGGGCGGCGCGTCGCCGTGCAGCTCGGGCTGCTCGCACGCTGGGCCGGCGTCCACGGCCGCGTCGGCGCCGCCATCGGCCGGCGCGCCGGCGTCGGTCGCCGCGTCCTCGGGGCTCGCGTCGGCGCGCGTGCCCGCGTCGCGCGCGCCCGCGTCCAGGCCGGAGGGGCGGCACGCTCCCTCGACGCATACCTCGCCGGGCGCGCACCCGCCGCAAGGCGGCGAAGGCTCGCCGCAGCTCGCCGCGATCGACGAGAGACCGACGAGCAGGACGAAGCGCATGCGCCCATCGTAGCGCAAGCGCCCCCGGCGCGTTCTCAGCCCGGGGGTGGCTGGAGGCGGTTCGAGCCGATCCCGCTCATCGAGAGCACGGCGCCGATGTCTCGACAGACGTCCGTGCCGCCGATCATCGAGCGCCCTTCGCCGAGCCGCGCCTCGAACCCGCTGAGCGTCGTCATCCCCCCGATCTCGCGCCGCAGGCGGATCGCGCTCGCGGTGTAGACACACGGCGCGTACTCGGGGACGTTGCCGGGGCCGCGAACGCACGTGGGCTGCGCGACCGCCAGCGTGTCACCGCTCGAGTCGGTGGTGCGCGTCGCCGTCCCTCGGCACTCGACCATCCCGACGTCGGCGCCGCGCCCCATCAGCACGAGCGTCACCTGCGGGCTGTTCGTCGCGCCATCGGTGATCGTGACGCGCGCCCTCATGTGCTCGAAGGACTTCGCCTCCACCGTCGTCTGCGCCGTCCCCTCCGTCAGGTCTCCGGCGTACTCGCCCGAGAGGTCGAAGGGCTCGTCATCGCAGGCCGACAGCGCGAGCCCCACCACCGTGATCCCCACCGTGCACACGAACCGAGCAGTCCTCGCGGCCATCACACCCACCTCCAGGGCCGCAGCCTGGATCGGCGGCTGCTTAACTCGCCCCTTAAATCGGCGGGCTCCCGGGCCGTGCGCGCGCCTCGTCGACGAGCGCGCAGAGCTCGCGGTCGAGCTTGCGGAAATGCGCGACGCGCACGTCGAGCGCGACGTGCTCGGCCCGCGCGAGCGCGCGCCCGATCGCGTGCCCGATCCAGGCCTTGTCGTTGCCGAACGCGCCGCCGCCGAGGAAGGTGAGCCACACCTTGCCCGAGCCCGCGCCCTCCTCGGCGTCGAGCGCGGCGGCCCACAGCGTCGCCTCGTACGCGCCGTCGAGCACCAGCGTCGCGAGCGGCCGCCACTCCTCGAGGCTCCCGCTCGCGTAGCCGCACGAGAGCGCCGAGCAGAAGACCTGCGAGACGCGGCGCGGCGTGTCCGGCGGCGTGAAGCGGCGCGCGAACGTGACCTCGACGCCGCGCTGCAACCCGACGCGCAGCGCGCCCATCAGCGCCTCGCGGTCGACGCCGGCGAGCGCCGCGCCGAGCGCGCGCAGCCGCTCCGGGCTCGAGAACGTGTAGCCGTTCCGCACGTCGACGAGCTGCCCCGCGTCACCGAGGCGCGCGCGCAGCTCCGCGAGGTTGTCGATCTGCCGATCGCGCCGCTGCCCTCGCTGTCCGCCGACCTCGACGAAGTAGTTGCGGAAGACCGTCGCGGCCGCCGCGGCGAGCGCGCACGCGGGGCCCTGCGTCGGGTCGTGCGCGTAGTCCGTCACCCCGTTCTCCGGGATCTCGCGCGGGTCGGCGAACTCGAGGCAGTTGAGCTGCGAGGCGACCTGGAAGAGCGCGCCCTCGTTCTCGGGCTGCGCGTGCAGCTCGAGCGCGTCGCCGATCACCTCGTGCGTGACGCGGAGCGCGCCCGGGCGGGCTCCGACGACCCGCTCGCGCAGCGACTCGAGGCTCGGCGTCGAGAAGCGCCCGACGCCGAAGCGCCGCCCGTTCGCGCGCGAGACGAGGGTCTCTCCCTCGAGCGCGAAGCGCGCCCGGGTCGCGTCGTAGTCGCCCTCGGCGAAGCCGAAGAGCATCTCGAACCAGCTCGTGCCCATGGTCCCGAGGTTACCGCGCGCGCGTCGCCCGAACCCCCTCGCGTTCACTCGCCGGCGAGGCCGGTGGTGCGCTCGACGCGGCGGCGGATCGAGCGCGCGAGGAGCGTCGGGTCGGCGACGACGTCGACGCGCCGGCGCGCGCGGGTGATCGCCGTGTAGACGACCTCGCGCGTACAGAGGCGCGGGTGATCCTCGGACGGCAGGAGCAGCACGATCTCGTCGTGCTCCGAGCCCTGCGCCTTGTGGACGGTGGTGGCCCACGCGAGCTCGAGCACGCCACGGATCGCGTCGAGCGGGAAGGCGGCGAAGCGCTCCTCGCGCCGGAACACGGCGCACAAGCGCGGGGTGGAGCCGGCGTCCGGCGCGACCCAGAGGAGCAGGCCGCGATCGCCGTTGAAGAGGCCGTGCTCGTAGTCGTTCTCGGTCACCATGACGGGCTCGCCCGCGACCCAGCGCGGCTCGCCGGCGAGCTCGCGGTGCGCCCACGCGTTGACCGCCTCGACGCTCGTCGGCCGCCAGCCGTGCCGGGTGACGCAGAGCAGGGCGCGCTCCTGTGCGCGGGTGAAGAGGGCGTCGAGCCGCTCGGGCTCGCGCCAGCCGTCGGCGTCGCGGACGAAGGTGCGGCGCGCCGGCTCGCCCAGGCGCGCGCGCTCGAGCCACTCTCGCAAGAAACGTTGACGCGCGTCGGGCGCGGCGTCGCGCAGGAACACGCCCGGGCCGTCCATCGGCGGCAGCTCGCCTCGGTTGACGCGCGCGGCCACCTCGAGGATGTGCGAGCCCTCGGGCTGGCTCGGATCGACGCGGTGGCTGTGCGTGAGCCGGACGGACGGCGCGCGCGCGGCGAGGTCGCGGAACACCGCGCCGGCGGCGACCGAGGGGAGCTGGTCGGCGTCACCGAGCAAGACGAGCTGCGCGTCGCGGCCGAGGCACGCGAGCACGCGCTCCATGAGGAAGAGGTCGATCATCGAGCCCTCGTCGAGCACGACGAGGCGCTCGGAGAGCGGGCTCGCCTCGTGGTGGCGGAAGCGGCGCGCGCTCGGCGACCAGCCGAGCAGGCGGTGGATGGTGCGCGGGCGCGGCAGGCCGTCGAGGAGCGCGCGGTCGGTGGGGAGCGCGTCCTCGATCGTCGCGAGCGCGGGCTCGATCGCGCCCCGCATGCGCTCGGCGGCCTTGCCGGTCGGCGCGGCGAGGGCGATCGCGCTCGGCGCGAGGTCGCCGCGCGCCATCGCGGCGCGCAGGAGCGTGACGACGATCGACGTCTTGCCGGTGCCCGGGCCGCCGCTGATCATGACGAAGCGGTGGGTGAGCGCGAGCTCGACGGCGCCGCGCTGCTCGGCGGTGAGGACGACGGGGCCGCGCGGGGTGACGGACGGGCGCGCGAGCACGCGCGCGAGCGCATCGCGCGCGCCGGTGCTCGCGCCCGCGGGGGTGGGGCTACAGGCGAGCGCCTCGACGCGCGCGACGAGGGCGCGCTCGACCGCGCGCACGCGCTCCGAGGTGACGAAGCCGCCCTCGATCACGAGCGGGCGATCCTCGCCGGCGAGGCCGGCGAACGCGCCCTCGTCGAGCCGGCGCGCGAGGTAGGCGCCGAGCGCGCGGTCGGCGAGGACCTCGGCGGCGCGCTCCGCGAGGTCGGCGCGGGCGACGCGCGTCGAGCCTCGGGCGAGCGCCTCCGTGACCAGCAAGGCGAGCGCCTCGAGCGCGCGGCGATCCTCGGGCGCGAGCCCGGGCGCGAGCCGCGCGAGCTCCCACGCGAGGTGCGCCTCCTCCGGCGCGACGTCGGCGCGGACGAGGGCCTCGCGCGAGAGCGGCGCGAGCTCGGGCGGATCGGCGGCGCCCTCGCCGAAGCCGGCGGCGAGGCGGGCCGCGCCGTGCGCGCGCCAGGGCGCGGTCACGCGGGCCTCCCGGCGTGCGCGCGCGCGCCGATGGCGATCGGCCGCGGCTCGTCGATCCTCTCCGTGCCGACGTTCGCATGGGACCTCGCGTCGAACCTCGCGTCGCTCATCGCCCCTCCAGTCGGCCGAGGAAGGGGGCGAAGCGGCGCTCGAAGATCGCCTCCGCGCGGCCGGGCTCGGGCGCCGGGCGCGCCGGCGCGTCCGCGACGGGCCCGAAGCGCGACTGACCGCCGCCGCGCGTGCGCACGTCCTCGATCGCCGCGACGAGCCGCTCTCCGTCGGCCTCGCGCGGGCGATCGGCGAAGGCGAGCGCCGCCTCGATCGGGAAGAGGTAGTCGTGCGCGCCCCCGAGCAGGTCCGTCACGAGATCGGTGAGCCAGGCGCGCGCCGCGTCGGGCGTGATCGGCGCGAGCGCGATGCGCACCGGCGCGTCCGCGTCGCCCAGGAGCTGGACGGAGCGCCGCGCCCCCTCGCCCTCGCCGAGCAGCGCGAGCGCGGCGTGGTCGAAGAACGCGCGCAGCGCTTGGCGCAGGTGCTCGTCGCGCGCGGCCGCGCCAGCCTTCTTCGAGAGCAAGAGGCTCACCGACGCGTCCCCGCGCAGGAGCTCGGTCGCCCCGACGAGCTCGACCCGCAGCGGCCGGCCGTGGTCGCGCGGGTCGTCCGCGAGCGTCAGCGCGACCGGCGGCGCCGCGTCGACGCCGCGGCGATCCGCGTCGGCCGCGCCGAGCTGCACGCGCCGCGCGGGCGCGTCGCCGAGCGCGTCCCAGCCGCGGCGCCAGGTCTCGAGGATCTCGCGGTGGGCGCCCTCGAGCCGCGCCGCGAGCGGCCCGAGGGGCCAGCGCCCCGCGGCGATCGCGGCGTCGACCGCGCGCAAGTAGGCTTGCTCCGTCGTAGCCTCCGCGAGGACCGCCTCCTCGAAGCAGGCGCGCAGCACGATCGTCTCGTCGAGCCGCCCCGGCGCGAAGGGCTCCTCGGACGTCGTCGCGGCGACGTCGGGGCGGTCCTCCTCGACGCGCAGCACCGCGCGCGCCCACCCCTGCAACGGGCACTCGAGGAAGCGGCGCAGCGCGGCGAGCGAGAGGCGCAAGGTCCCCTCGCGTTCGCGCGCGGCCGCGCGCTCCGGCAGCGGCGCGAGCCCGAGGGCGCGCTCGAGGGCCGGGTCGCGGGCGAGCGCGCGCGCCGCCTCGCCCGCGCCGAGGGGCAGCGCGGCGTCGTCGAGCGCCTCGCGCAGCGGGCGCCCGAGCCGCCTCGCCTCCGCCTCGCGCGCCGCCTCGGGCAGGATCGCGCGCGCGGCCTCGTCGTCGTGCCGGTGGAGCGGCAGATCGCGCTTGACCAACGTGTCGCGCGCGCCCGGGAGGTAGCCGTCCTCGATCACGTCGAGCAGCTCCGTCACGACCACGCTCGGGGCGAGCGGCTCTCCGGTCTGCTCGTCGCGCGCGACGTACGACAGGATCAGGCGCTCGCGCGCGCACAAGAGCGTCTCGAGGAACGTGTAGCGATCGCGCTCCGGCGGCGTCACGTCACCGGCCATGCGGCGGGCCGCGCGCAGGTCGAGCGCGTCGCGCCGGTCCGCCGCGGGGAAGCGGCCCTCGCCGAGGCCGAGCACGAAGATCACCCGGAACGGGATCGCGCGCATGGGCACGAGCGAGGAGACGGCGACGCCGTCTGCGAGGTGCGCGCCGCGCGTGCCCGTGAGCTCCTCGAGCGGGCCGCGCAGCAGCTCCCACACGACGGGGTAGCGCACTCGCCGGCACCCGAGGTCGAGCGCGGCGAGGCCCTCCGCGATCGAGAGCGCGCGGCGCAACGCGGCCTCCTCGGCGTCGCTCGTCGGTGTCAAGTAGGCGTGCATCATCGCGCTCGCGAAGCGCGCCCACTCGGCCAGCGAGAGCGCCGCCTCGCGGGCGAAGCGCACGTCGCTCGCGAGCGAGCGCGCGAGGAGCGCGAAGCGCGCCTCGACGAGCGAGCCCACGGGCGCCTCCTCCGGCAGGTAGGCGCGCGATCCGATCGCGATCGGGCGCGGCGCGCCGGCGACGCGGGCGCGCGCGTACGCGCCGAGCGCGATCCGCGTCAGGCCCTGCTCGAAGCTCAGCCGATCGTCGTCGCCGACGTAGGTCCCCGCGAGCTCGCTCGCGTCGATGCCGTGGAAGATGCCCAGCCGCTCGGCGAGCGCGACCCACTCGTGCGGCGTCACGTCGGGCACCCTCGCGAGGACGGCGGGGTGCGTCATCACGGCGAGCACGTCGGCGCGGGCGAAGGGGACCGTCGGCAGCGCGAACAGGCGCAGCGCCCCCTCGACCAGGGGGCTGACCGAGGCCAGCGCGACGTCCGCGACGTTGAAGGGGATGGCGCGCGCCTCGGCGAACACCGCCTCGACGTGCGGCAGGTACGCGTCGCGGTCCGGCCCGTTCACGAGGACGGCGATGCGGTCGAACGTCAGGTCGTCGATCACCTCCATCAGCCGCCAGATCTCGGCGGCGACCGCCTCGACCTCGCGGCGGCGGCTCGGCGCGGCGAGCACCAGTACGCTCTCGTCGCGCGGCGCGGCCGGCGGCGGGCGCACGCGCGGGGCACGTGTCAAGACGTCGTGCTGGAGACGGTGGAGTAGCGGCGGCGCGTCGAGGAGCGCGAGCAGCGGGAGAGTCTCGTCGCGCGCCGCCGCCGCGCGGCCGGCGAGCGGGTCGACGAACGCCGCTTCGAAGTCGCACTCGGTGAGCACGCCGAGCAGGCGCACGTGCTCGCGGCCGGGGCGGCCCCAGCGCGCGAGCAGCGGCGTCTCGGTGTCCACGCTCAGCCGGAACGGGTCCTCGTCCTCGAGCAGCCACGCAGGCTCGGCCGCGCTCGTCCGGCGGCGGCGGCGGAGCTCGCTCGGCGTCTCGACGTCTTCCCAGAACTCCTCGCACGGATCGAGCGCGTAGAGCTCGAGCTCGGCGCGCTCGCCGATCGCGCGGAAGAGCTGCGCGAAGGCCCGCGCGACGTAGGAGATCCCGAAGACGTGCAGGCGCGCGGGGACCGGTCCGTCGAGGCGCTCGATCGCCGACGCGAGCGTGTGCGCGGCGGGCTCGACGTCGCGCGCGAACCGGAAGACCTCCGCCTGCCACCCCTCGGTCGGCGCGAAGGGTGTCGCCTCGAAGCGCGCCGCGCCGCGCGCCCACGCCTCGAGCAGCTCGGGGCGCGAGAAGCCGTACTCCTCGAAGAGCCGCGCGACGTGCAAGGCGAGCTGCGCGCGGCGCGGCTCGATCGCCTCGGGGGCGCTCCCCGCCGCGTCGAGGTAGCGACGGACCGGCCCGAGCGAGGGCGCGGCGAGCAGCGCCTCGTCGTGGAGCGCGCGGAGCACGCGCGCGGTGAGCGCGCGCCCGGTGAGGAGCGGCGCTGGAAGGAGCTCCTCGACGAGCGTCCCGAGCCGGAGGAAGCGCAGGTTGGCGGCGACGCCGAGGCGCCGCGCGACGCCGAGCTCGACGTACCGCTCCACGTTCGCGTTCGGCGTCACGACGAGCGTCGGCGTGAGCGGATCGGCGTCATCGGCGTCGAGGCGCCGCGCGAGCGCCTCGAGCAGCGCCTCGGAGCGGTTCGAGTAGGTGAGCCGGATCATGCGCCTCGGGGCTCGATGATGCCTCGCGCGGCGCCGGAGGTCGCCAGTCGTTACACTGCGCGGCGTGACCGGGGTGCTCCGCCGATCGTTCCTCGCGCCGTGGGTGCTGGTGTCGGCGATCGTGCATGCGCTCCTGTTCCTCGGCGTCGCCGGCGGCCTCGGGCTCGTCACGCGGCACGGCGCGACGTTCGGCGACGGGTACGGCGGCCAGTCGATCGAGGTCGAGATCGCGGGCCCGACCCACGGCGAGGCCCACGGCGCGCTCCAGCCGACGAGCGATCGCGCCGCGCCCTCCGAGGCGGTCCCCGAGGCCGCCGCCGACGAGGAGGCGCGCGACGACGAGGTCCCCGAGGAGATCGACGCCGAGGGCGAGGTCCCCATCGAGGTCGCCGAGGCGCTCCCGCGCCCTGCGCCGCGCGCGCCGCGCGAGCCGCGGCCCGCCGCCGAGGAGGGGATCGCGCCCGCGCCCGGCGTCTCGCCCGCGGATCAGGTCGACGATCCGAGCGCCACCGCCGAGTCGTCGCCGGGGCTGCACCCGGACCCCTCCGGCACGGGCGGCGCGGGGACGCTCGCCGGCCCGCCCGCCGGCGACGTGCCGGGGCTCATCCTCGGCGCCGCGGGGATCGGCGGCGCGGTGAGCCCGCGCACCGCGCTCCTGCCGAACGGCGGGGTCTGCGCCGACCCCGTCGCGGGCACGTGGCGCGCGCAGAAGTTCCGCCCGACGGACCGCACGTGGGTGCGCTTCGTCCTCGACATCCGCCGCGGCGGGGACGGCGAGCTCTCCGGCACGATCACGAGCCGCATCTGGTCGGGGAACCGCTCGAGCCCCAACCCTGGCGCGTGCACCGCGTTCGGCATGGATCACACGTGGCGCATGCGCGCGCGCGGTCGCTACGAGGGCGAGCAGCTCAGCTTCCGCTCGGTCGGCGGCGCGCGCCTCGTCCGGCAGGACTGCCCGCGCGCGGACTCCCTCTACGCGCCGGACTCGTTCACGGGGCGCGTGCACGTGCTGCGCGAGGTGTTCGAGTCCGTCAACAACGACGGCGCGTTCGACATCGACGAGCCGTACGTCTTCCGCCGCGTCTCCTGCGCGGAGTGACCTCGCGCGCGTCAGCCGCCGAGGTCGACGCGCATGGCCATCACGCGCACCACCGCGCGCGGCGGCGGCGAGAGCTCGAGCCGGGCGAGCTCGTCGATCGCCTCGCGCGGCAAGAAGAAGATCAGGGCGTCGCGGACGACCGGCGCGCCCCCGCTCGCGCCGTTCTCGAAGAGCTCCGCGAACCACGCGCGCTCGAACGCGCGCGCCTCGCCCTCCTCGAGGCCGAGGCCGCGCAGCGCGCCCGAGAGCGCGGCGCGCGCGTTCGGCACGGCCTCCACGCTCGACGCGCGCGGGACGTCGACGGCCTCGGAGGGGCCGGGCAGCGTGCCGACCCACGCGCGCGTGCTCTCGCCGTCGCGGATGAGCCTGAGGAGCGGCCCGCGCGCGCCGGCGAGGCTCTCGTTCCGCACGCGCACTCCGTCGCCGTGCGGCGCGACGACGAGCGGCAGGCGCCCGCGCTCGCCCGTGCCGCGGTAGAACAAGAAAGGAACGTTGCGCCCGTCGTGGCGCGCGCAGACCGCCTCCGGTGCGCGGTAGGCGCCGAGGTCCGCGAGCTCGCAGTAGCCGTCCGGCGCGTCGCGGCACGCGGGGCTCTCTCTCGCCGGCGCCTCGAGCGGCGCGCGGCACGGCCCCGGCGTCAGCTCGACCGCGTCCCAGCGCAGCTCGCGCGCCGAGACCGAGGCCGGCGGCCAGTGCTCCGCGAACGCGCCGGTCCCGAGCCGCACCGTCACGTCGACGCGCAGGCTCTCGGGCTGCGCGAGGTGGAAGTAGATCACCGGCTTGCGCGTCTGCATCGGCCTCGGGACGTCCGGCAGCGCCGCGCCAGGCCGCCCGGGGCCCGCGGCCAGCTCGAAGCTCCCGCTCGAGAGCACGTAGTCGACGAGGCCCCACTCGTGGGCCGTGTAGCCGGCGGCGGGCCCGGAGGTCGCGCTCGGCGACGTCGAGCTCACGGGCTCGCCGCCCGCGCTCGCGGGCGCGGGCTCGGCCGGGCTGCCGCAGCCGGCGAGGAGGAGGAAGGCGAGGGGCAGGGGGCGGCGCATGCGGCGAGCGTAGCGCCGCGCGCCGGCCGCGTGAGCGCCGAAGACGTGCGCGCCACGGAAACGCGGCGCGCGCGGCGCGCCGAGCCGCTACACTCCGGGCCGTGCGCGCGTCGCTCCTCGCGCTCGTCGTGCTCCTCTCGCCCGCGCCCGGCGCGGCGCAGGCGGTCGATCTCACGCGCCCCGATCCGGTCGCGAGCGCGCTGACCGACGTGCGGCTCTCGCTCGAGGTGGAGCGCCGCGAGGCGGGCGTCGTCCTGGCGTTCGAGGGGCTGCTCTCGCTGGTCGCGGGCGCGCTGCTCGCCGGCTTCGGCAACGCCGACCCCTTCTGGATCGGCGTCGGCGTCGGCACGGCGGGCTGGGGCGCGGTCAACGCGGCGCTCGCGGTCGCGCTGCTCGACCTCGGCGGCGATCGCGAGCGCGCCGTCGAGCGGGCGCGCGGGCGCCTGCGCTACGACGACGTGGCGCGCGCGCGCGACGCGGCGATCCGCCAGCAGTCCGACGCGGCGACCCTCTTCGCGTTCAACACGGGCCTCGACGTCTTCTACCTCGCGACCGGCGCGCTCCTCTTCGTCCTCGCCGACCAGCTCGCCGGCCGCGACGAGCCGGAGCTGCTGCGCGGCTACGCGGTCGCGCAGATGGGGCAAGGCGCCTTCCTCCTCGTGTTCGATCTCATCGAGTGGATCGCGTCGAACGACCGCGCGGGCCGCCTCGAGCGCGCCGCGCCCTGAGGCGCGTGTCTCTTCGCGTCGCGAGGCGGGCCGGACCCGGGAGGCGAGGCGCGGGCGCCTACAGCGCGGGCGAGCGCGTGCGCGCTCGACAGGCTTCGAGGTCCGTCGACGCGGGTTTCGGGCGGCGACTTGGGGCGGCGGGTACAATCGCCGGCGTGCGCGCGCTCTGGCTCGTCGCTCCGCTCTTCATCGCCGCGCCGGCGGGCGCGCAGGGCGGGCCGATCCGGCCCGATCCCGTGCGCCCGGCCGAGTACGCGCCGTCCGCGCGCGACGCGTGCTACGCGCGACCCGAGGGCAGCGACGGAACGGTGGCGCGCCCGCGCGTGTGCGACGGGCCGCGCCGCGTCCCGCTGCCCGACGGAGAGGCGCGCGCGCGCGCCGAGGCGCTCGGTCTCGGCGGCCGGCCCGCCGCGGACCGCCTCCGCATCGGGCGCCCCCCCGCCGAGTGGCTCGCCGTCCTCGACGCGCCGCCGCGCGACGACCTCTTGTGGCCCGTCGCGCGCGGCCTCTTCAGCATGGGCTTCGGCCGCGTCCGCCGCGAGGAGGTGCGCCACCGCAACCACGACGGCATGGACATCGTCGCCGAGGGAGGCGCTCACGTGCGCGCGGCCAACGACGCGCTCGTCGTCTACGCGGACAACGGCGTGCGCGGATACGGCAACTTGTTGGTCTTGCTCCACGCCGACGGCTCCTCGACCTTCTACGCGCACTGCCAGGCGATCTACGTCGCGCCCGGGCAGCTCGTGCGGCGCGGCCAGGTGGTCGGCGAGGTCGGCGCGACCGGCCTGCCCGTCGTGCCGCACCTGCACTTCGAGTGGCGGATCGGCGGCGTCCCGCGCGACCCGCTCCCGCGGCTGGTCGAGCGCCCTTCCGCGCGCGAGATCCGGCCCGACGAGGCGACCCCGTTCGCGCCGCCGCCTCCCAACGTGCTCGCGCCGGTCGTCGCGACGAGCGCGCCGGGGCCCGGCGGCGCCCGCGTCGCAGGCCGTCCACCGGACGTCGCCGTCCCCTCCGCGCGCCGCGGGGTCGCGCGGGCGCGCGCGGCCCCCGTCGACGCGCGCCGCGCAACGCCGGCGTCGCGCCCCGAGGGGTGACTCGCAGCCTGTCGAACCGTCGAGCGTGCCCGCGGTCGAGCGCGCCATCGAGCCGCGCGTCGCGCAGCGCGGCGGCTCCACCTCAGTGGCGCGCGCGCCTCGGCGCCGCGGATCCCCCAAAGGGCGAGGGCTCCGGAGGGCGCGGCGTGGGCCCTCGCGCACGACGCGACGATGCCAGCTGACTTGCTTGCTGCGGCGGAGCCCGCGTGATAGCGGAGGCGCATGTGGACCCCCAAGGAGGCCCACGTGTGGGCAGCACAGGTCGACACTCCGTCGGCCGGCAACGTCTGTAGGGACGCCCGCTTGCGTGGCGCAGCCGACCTTCGGCACGACGAGGTCTTCGGCCAGGCCGGCTGGAACATCGGGCTGTCATTCCATTCGCTCGCACACCTCGCGATGCAGCTTCGGACCGTCTCGATTCCGGGGCACATCGGGTCGGTGACACCGGGAAAGGTTCGTCGGCTAGCGGTCAACGCGCACGGAGCACCGGGCCGGGTCTACGTGGACGGGAACCACCGCGACGACACGGCCCTCGGCCTCGCCACTCTGAGCCAGCATGCGAGCGCCCTCGACACCATCCGTGAGATGACCGCGGCGCGTGGCGTGGTCTACTTCATGGGATGCAACGTCGCCGCGGGTGGGGATGGGCCCGAGCTGCTCCGACGACTCTCGGAGGCGCTGTTGCGCGAGAGGTTCGTCGTCGGGTTCGAACACCGCGGGTATATTCCGCCCGGTGGGGTGGGCATGAACCGCGAACGGATCACGAGCGGCACGATGTGCATCGAGCCGGGCATGCGCGATGGCGACGGGGTCGGCTCCTCGGGCGAGGCCCGCGGTGGTGGCCACCCGGGCTGGAGGAACTTGCGTGCCCTTCCCTGGGCCACCGCACACAGCCGCAGCGCGGTGGTCGCCTTCGAGGGTCACATCGTCGGCTCGCCGCAGATGCCGGCGCAGAGCGTACCGCCATGGTATTGAACGGGGTATCGCCAGGTGTCGGGGGGCAGGGCATCGACACCGCAGCGCCGGCGCAGCGCCGCCGCGGCGCCGGGCCAGGTACGGTCGCGCAGCGGAGCGATCGAGATGGACGCCCGATAGGGCTCGTCGTCGACGAAGATCCAGGCGAGGTGGCAGTCCTCCGAGATCGTGAGCTCGATCGAGCGATCTCCACGCTCGAAACGCAGCCCGAGCTCCGGTTCGGAGCACATCCACGAGCCGCCTACCTCGAGGAGAGCCTCGTAGACGTCCTGGGCCGCGTGGCGGATCTCGCGCGGGTCACGCTCCTCGACGCGACCGACGATGGGGCGCGAGAGCCGCTCGCCGCAGGGGAAAGCGCGCGCCGCGCCGGGTGGTTGCCCCGCGGCGAACGAGTGCACCACGAGCCGGTCGGCGCCTTCCATGACCTCGACGAAGTCGTCGGGCAGGAGGTAGCGGATCGCCGGGTGCTCTCCCGCGGGCGCGCTCGAGCGAGGCTCGCACGCAGCGAGCGCGGTGAAGGCCAAGGTGGCGACGAAACGCTGCACGGCCGTGGAGTATAGCCGCGCGCGCCAGGCGGCTCGGTTGTCGGTGCGTGCGACCGGATGGCTCGCGCTCAGCGGCGCCGCGATCGGATCCGCGCGCTGCTGGGAGTACGTCCTGCCCATGGCCTACTACGTCTGGGCGCAGCCGACGTGGCGCATCGCGCGGATCACGGCGACCACGAAACCGCCGATCACGGCGGCGCTCGCGGTGCTCTTCGGCCTCGCGGTGCTGTCGCTGGCATCGGCGACGTTCGGTGCCGCGCGGGCGAGCGCGCGCCGCGCTCGCGCCGCGCTCCTCCTGCTCGGAGCCCACCTGCTCGTCGTCCTCACCGCGATCGTTGCGACGAGCCCGCTCCGGCGAGAGGAAGAACTGCTCGAGAGTGGGATGCTGCGCGCGCGCGACGCCTACGTGTCGGCCTACGCCGCGGGGCTCTGCGTCTGGCAGGCCTGGGCCTCGAGCGTCTTCGTGGTCCTCGCCGTGCTGGCCGTCCCACTGCTGCGCTCGAAGGCGGGCGCCGTGCCGGCGCTGCGCCTCGCCGCCACGTCGCTCTTGGTGCTCGCGCCGTTCTCGTTCGCGTGGCTGGCCGGGGAGTGGACCGTCGCGATCGTCGTCGCGGCGCTCCCGTTCTGGGTCACGGCGGAGATCCTGGCGAGCCGCGTGGTGGCTCCCCGGAGGCCAACGCGATGAGCGTCCCACCTCTCCCCCGCCGCCGCTCGACGATCCGGCGGCGCGCGAGGGCCGGCCGACAGGCGCGGCAAGCCGTACGAGAGGCACGCGCGTACGCGTCGAGCTGCGCCGCGACCGCGGCGGTCGCGATCCCGAGCGTGGTGGCCGCGCTTCGCCGTCGTCCCTCGCGCGCTCGGGCGCGTGGCGAGCCTCACCTGCTACGATCCTGCCGAGTGGCTCGCGAGACGAAGAAGGACGTCGGGACGTCGCTGCGCGATCTCTTGGCCGGGGTCTCACCCGCGCCGCCGCGCGAGGCCGCGAAGCGCGAGCCCGCGAAGGCCCCGCCCGCGAAGCCCGCGAAGGCGCCGCCCGCGAAGGCGCCCGAGGCGTCGCGTCCGAGCGAGGGCCTGCGAGGCGACGACCGCGTGCGCTTCATGGACGCGATGGTCGGCGTGCGCCCGCTCGCCGCGCGCACCGTCGCCAAGCGGGTCGCGCGGCCCGCGAGCGCGCAGATCGAGGCGGCGCGCGTGCGCGGCTCCGGCGCCGACGAGGAGGCTCGCGCTCGGCTCGCCGCGCTCGTCGCGGGCGCGATCCGCTTCTGCGTCGAGCGCGAGGACGATCGCGTGCGCGGCTGGCGCGCCGACGGAGCGGAGCGCGCCGCGCGCGAGCTCGAGCGTCGCGGCGTCGTGCCCGAGGCGACGCTCGACCTGCACGGGATGCGCGCGGCGGAGGCGGAGCGTGCGCTCGTGCGCTTCGTGCGCCACCAGCACCGGCGCGGCGTGCGGCGCGTGTGCGTGATCCACGGCAAGGGCCTGCACTCGGAGGGCGGCGCGGGCGTGCTCGCGGACCGCGTGATCCACGCGCTGACCGAGGGCGGCGCGGCCCCGGTCGTCACCGCGTTCGCGACGGCGCCGCAGGAGCTCGGGGGCGCGGGTGCGCTGCTCGTGCAGCTGGTGCGGTGAGGCGCGCCTCGCTCATCGTCGCGCTCGCGCTCGGCGCGTGCAGCCGCGGGGTCGACGATCCGTGCGAGGCGCGCCTGCGCGCGATCGAGGAGCGTCTGACCGCCGCGGCGGCGAGCGCGGCGCCGGCGGGGACGCCGGAGGAGGCCGCGCTCCCGCGCTCGGATCGCGGGGTCCCCTTCGATGGCGCGCCACCGCTCCTCGTCGTCGGGGACGAGGTCGTGCTCGCGGGCCGCGGCGTCGGCGGGATCGAAGAGCTCGACGCGACGGGCACGACGCTGCGCCGCGACCTCGCGCGCTTCGTCGAGGGGCGCGCGCCCGCCGACGAGCCGCTGCTCTTCGCCGTGCTCGCCGCGCCCGACGTGTCGGCCGACGCGCTGGCGCGGCTGCTGCGAGGCGCGCCGGCGGACGCGCGCTTCGCGCTCGGGGTGCGCGCCGCGCCGCTCCCCGCGCTCGAGGGGGAGCCCGCGTGGGTCGAGAGCGAGACGCGCGCGATCCCGGGCCGCCCCGAGGCGCTGCGCGAGCGCCTCGACGCCGCGTGGTCGCGCGCGACCGCGTCGTGCGAGCCGGCGCGCGCGCACGTGCCCGTCCCGCCCGCGCTGCGCCCCGCCGATCCGCCGCTCGGCGCTCCGTCGGTGCACGCGCTCGTCGCCGCGCTGCGCGAGTGTCGGTGTGGCGACCCGGGCCTCGGCGCGATCGAGGCGGTCGCGCGCCGCGCGCTCGTCGGCCCGGACGGCCCCGTGCATCGGCTGCGCGTCACGCTGCGCTTCGGCCTGCCGAGCGACGCCGCGCCGGCCGTGGAGGTCGAGCCTCACGAGACGGTCGAGGCGTTCGCGCGACGCCTCGAAGGGCGCGAGGGCCCGCTCTGGGTGCGCGCCGAGTGAGCGCCGAGTGAGCGCCGCGTGAGCGCCGCCGCCCGGCGTCGCGATAGGATGGCGCGATGCACGTGTTGCTCACCGGGGCGTCGAGCGGGATCGGCGAGGGGATGGCGCGAGTGTTCGCGGAGGCGGGTTGGGATCTCACGCTCGTCGCGCGGCGTCGCGCCGAGCTCGAGCGCGTGGCCGCCTCGATCGAGGGCCGGGTGCGCGTGAACGTCGTCGCCGCCGACGTCGCGGCGCTCGACGCGCTCGACGCGCTCGTCGGGGCGGCCGAGGCCGAGCTCGGCCCGATCGACGTCCTCGTCAACAACGCCGGCGTGCAGATCGTCGCGCCGACGGCGAGCGTCGATCCGGCGGACGGCGAGCGGCTCGTGACGGTGAACCTCCTCGCGCCGTTCCGGCTCACGCACGCCGCGCTCGCCCGCATGATCCCGCGCGGGCGCGGCACGATCGTGGACATCTCGTCGCTCTCCGCGCTCGCGCCGACGCCGGGCATGTACCACTACAGCGCGAGCAAGGCGGCCCTCGCCGCCGCGTCGGAGTCGCTCCGTGCGGAGGTCCGCCCGCGCGGCGTGCACGTGGTCACCGTCTATCCCGGCCCCATCGAGACGCCGATGGCGCGGCGCGCGATCGACGCGTACCCCGAGGACCCGACGCGCGGCCTCCCGGTGGGCGACGCGCGCACGCTCGCCGTGCGCATCCGGCGCGCCATCGAGCGACGTCACGACCGCGTGATCTACCCGCGCGCCTACGGCATCGCGCGGATGTTCCCCGGCACGACGCGCTGGGTGATGGATCACTTCAGCCCGACGCCGCGCGCCCTGCCGCCCGCCGCGGGGTGACGCGGGCGACCCGTTGGCCGCGCGCGCGGGCGGCCTTAGGTTCTGCCCGTGCCCCGCCGCGTCCGACGTCACCGCCTGAAGAACCTCGCGCTCACCGGCGTGTGGCTCGGCGCGATCGTCGCGACCGCGGCCGCGGTGGGCTGGGTCCTCGCGGGCGTCGCCGGCGCCGTGGTGATCGTCGCGTCGGGCGCGCTCGTCGCCGCGCTCGCGCCCGCGCCGGCGATGGAGCGCGCGCTCTTTCGCCAGGGCGCGCGGCGCGTCTACGCGCCGTGGCTCGAGGACGCGGTCGCCCAGCTCGCCGCGCGCGCCGGGATCGAGCCGCCCGTCCTGCTCGTCCTGCCCGCCCCCGTTCCCCAGGCGTTCGCGACCGAGGGGCGGCATGGCGCCGCGATCGCGCTCACCCCCGCGTTGCTCGAGCGGCTCACCCCGCGCGAGGTGATCGCCGTCGTCGCGCACGAGCTCGCGCACCTCGCGGCCGGCGACCTCGGCCTCATGCGCCTCGCCGCGTTGCTCGGCGGGCTCACGCGCAGCCTCGCGCAGATCGGGTTCTTCCTGCTCTTGATCGCGCTGCCGCTCACGCTGGCGGCGGGGGTGCCGATCCCCTGGCCGTCGGTGCTCGCGCTGAGCGCCGCGCCGTGGCTCATCCACTTCATGAGCCTCGCCCTCTCGCGCCTGCGCGAGCACGACGCGGACGCCGCGGCGGTCGAGCTCACCGGAGACCCGCTCGCGCTCGCCTCCGCGCTCGTGAAGATCGAGGCGGCCGCGAGCGGCTCGTTCTGGGCGCGCCTGTTCCGCTTCGACGTCCCCGAGCGCTGGCGCACGCACCCGCGCACCGAGGCCCGCGTCCTGCGGCTGCGCGAGATGGCCGGGTGAGGGGACGATCCTCGTCATCTCGTCATTCTCGGCCCGCGGTCGCTCGGCGGGCTCAGCGGAACAGGTAGACCGCCAGGGCCGCGCCGACGCCGGCCATGACGAGCGCGAGCAGAACGAGCGCGGCCCAGCCGAGCCAGCCTGCGGCGGCCGACGGGCGCGGGGCCTCCTGCTCCGGCGGCGGTGCCACGCTCGGCGACGAGTGGTCGAAGCTCTCGTAGGTGATCTCCTCGCCACGCAGCGCGGCCGCCCCGACGGCGGTCAGCGCCTGGAACGAGCCGGTGAGCTTCGCCGAGCCGCGCAGCGGCTTCTTCTCGGACGCGTCGAAGAGGCCGTCGAGGAAGAGCGCGATGCGCTGCTCGCTGACCACCTGCCCGTTCGCGCGCAGCACCTGCTTGAGCGCGGCGCGCAGCTCGCCCGCGCTCTGGAAGCGCTCGCCGGGGTCCTTCGCGAGCGCGCGGCGCACGATGTGGTCGAGCGCCTCCGGCAGCTCCGGCCGCTCCGCGCGGATCGACGGGACCGGCTCGCGCACGATCGCGCCGAGCGTGTCGAGCAGCGTGGGGCGGTCGTAGAGCGCGCGCCCGGCCAGGGCCTCGAACAGCACGACGCCGAGCGCGAACAGATCCGAGCGCGGATCGACGCCTCGCGACTGCGCTTGCTCCGGCGACATGTAGCCGTACTTGCCGACCGCCGCGCCGCCCGTCGTCGCGTCCTGCGACGTCTTCGCGATCCCGAAGTCGAGCAACTTGACGTGCCCGCTCCAGTTCATCATCACGTTGTGCGGGCTCACGTCGCGGTGCACGATGCCCAGCGCCCTGCCGCCCACGCCCTTGGCGTGGTGCACGTACTCGAGCGCCGCGGCGACCTGCGCCACGATCTCGACGGCGACGGGCCACGGGATGCAGCTCCCGCGCGCGGCCATGCGCTCGATCACCTCCTGGAGCTGCGGACCCCAGACCCACTCGAGCGCCATGAAGATCGTGCCGTCGATCTCGCCGCACTCGTACACGTGGCAGACGTTCTGGTGGTAGAGGCGCACGGCGGTGCGCCCCTCGTCGAGGAACATGCGCAACAGATCGGGGTTGTCCTCCATCTCCGGCAGCACGCGCTTGACGACGAGGTGGCGCGCCTTGCCTTGGTCGTCCCACTCGCGCGCGAGGTAGACCTCCGCCATCCCGCCGCGCGCGAGCCGCCCGAGGATCTCGAAGCGCCCGAAGTGGGCGAGCACCGGGTAGTCGGGGACGGCGGGCTGACTCCAGAAGCTGGTGTCGACCACCGTCCGGAAGTCCTCCTCGTCGTCGAAGAGATCGTGCTCCACCATCCGCGCGCCCAGCCCCCGATGCTACGCGATCCACCGCGCGCCGGTCATGATCACGGTACGTGTGCGATCTCACTGCACGGCGCGCCGTGGTCGTCGCGGCGCGCGTGCTCGTCGCAGACCTTCAGGCGCTCGCCTTCACGTGCGCCACGAAGCCGCGGACGTCGGCGGCGGGCTCGGAGTACGCGGCGCCGAGCGCAGCCTCGACGCGGCCGAGGTAGCCGCTCGCCCAGTCCGGCAGGGGCGTGTCGTTCATCGCGAGGAACTCCAGCGTCGCGGCGAGACGGATGTCCGCGATGCTCGGCGAGTCGCCGTCGCCGATGAAGCCGTCGCGGATGAAGTAGTCGCGGAAGACCGCGAGCGGCTCCGCGATCGCCTGCTCCGCCTCCGCGCGCGCCGCCGCCTTCTGCTCTTCGGTCGTGAGCTCCGACGCGGCGACCTCGCCCGGGTAGCAGGGGAAGCCGAGGCGCGGGTAGGTCGCGCGCGCGACGAGCGGGTAGAGCGTGCCCGTCAGGTAGAAGTTCGCCGAGTCGACGAGGGCGCGGCGGCCCGGGTCCTTCGGATAGAGCGCGTCGAGCCCGTGCGCGTTCGCGAGGTACATCATGATCGCGCAGCTCTCCCACATCGCGCCGCGCGGGTGCGCGCTCGACTCGATCGCGGGCGTGAGGTGCGCCGGGATCTTCGCCATGAACTCGGGGGAGCGCGTCTTGCCCCACGCGTTCTCTTCTTCGAAGGGCAGCCCTGCGGCGCGCAAGAAGACGCGCACGGAGAGGTTGTTGACGCTCGGGGGCAGCATGTGAAGGTGGACGCTCATCGGCTCTCTCCTCGCGGTTCGGGTTCGCTCAGCGGTTCTTCGCGGCTTGCCACGCGTCGAGCTTGTCGCGCGCGGCGTTCTTGGTGGGATCCGTGGCCTCGTCGTGGCCGTCCTTCTTCGTCGTCAGCTCGATGACGTAGCCGTTCGGGTCCCGAAAGTAGATCGAGTCGATGAAGCCGTGGTCGCTGATCCCGCGCACCTCCATCCCTCGGCGCTGGCC
Source organism: Sandaracinaceae bacterium (assembly GCA_019637095.1). Classification (GTDB taxonomy): domain Bacteria; phylum Myxococcota_A; class Polyangia; order Polyangiales; family Sandaracinaceae; genus JACKEC01. Next base: position 23,648 of record JAHBWG010000087.1, read on the forward strand.
CTCCGCCATCATCGCCAGGAGGTGCGGTCGCTCGACCTCGAGCGCGATGTGCAGGTCGAAGTCGTGCCGGTCCACGAACTCGAACGGCATGTCGGGCGCCTCGAAGAACGCAAGATAGCTTCCATCGTCCATCTCGTAGAACGTGTGCAGGTGCTGGCACGCGCGCCCCGTCTTCGTCTCGCCGATCTCGAGCGTCGCGGCGAGAGGCAGGCCGAGGAAGTCCTCGTAGAAGCGGCGCGTCTCCTCGGAGTCGCGGCAGCGGTAGGCGTTGTGGTGCAGGCCCGAGATGCCGCTGGGGCGTGTCGTCGTCATGGCTCTTCCTCCGGGGGCTCGTAGGGGACGGCCGCTTCCGCGGCGGACCAGAGCGCGCGCATCGCGGGGCGAAGCTGCTCCTCGCGCACGTGACCGACGAGGCCCGCGCAGCGGCTGATCAGCGAGACACCCCGCAAGATCTCGTGCGGGATGCCGGCGTCGAGGAGCACCGCGGCGATCGCGGCGGTCGCGTTGGCCGGCAGCGCGCGGCCGCCGGCGGCGAGCGCCCGCTCGAGGTGCGCGAGCGCGTGCGCGTGCGCACCGAACAGCCCCTCGCGCCGCGCGACGGAGAGGAGCGCGACCGTGCGCGGGTCCTGCGGGCGGTGGAGCGGGTGGCCGAACCCGGGCAGCCGCGCGCCCGCTTCACGCGCCTCGCGCACGATCGCCTCGGCTTCGGCGGCCGGATCGCCCGCCGCCGCGATGCGCGACAAGAGCGCCGCCGCGCCCTCCGTCGCGCCGACGAACACGCTGCCGACCCCGAGCAGGCCCGCCGCGACGGCCCCCTGCATCGCCTCGGGCGCGCTCCCGTAGGTGAGCCGCGTCGCGACGGCGCTCGGCGTCAGCCCGTGCTCCATCAGCGTGACCAGGCACGCGTCGAGCAACGTGACTTGCGCCTTCGACGGCTCGCGCCCGGTGAGGTGCAGGTAGATCATCGCCGTGAAGCTCACCTCGCCGATCAGCTCGCGGGGCAAGCTCCTGCCGTGCACCACCACGTCGTCGGGGGTCGCGTGACAGAGCGTGGTCGTCGGTCGGTCGGTCATGGCGCCTCCTCCCCGAGCAGCCGCTCGAGCTCGTGCCGCTGCACCTTGCCCGACGCGCTGCGCGGGAACCGCTCGTACGCGAGGAAGCGCACCTCGCGCGGCTTCTTGTAGCTCGCGAGCTCGCGCCGGCAGCGCTCGATCAGCGCCTCCGCGCTCGGCGCCTCGCCATCCTCGCCGTCCGCGCGCGCGACGAACGCGACCGGCACCTCGCCCCACGTCGGGTCGGGCTTCTTCACCACCGCGACCTCGGTCACCCCCGGGTGCTCGCGCAGCACGCGCTCGATCTCGGCCGGATAGACGTTCTCGCCGCCCGACTTGATGAGGTACTTGCGCCGGTCGACGAAGTCGAGCGTGCCGTCGGGGTTGCGCACGAACACGTCGCCCATGTGGAACCAGCCGCCGCGGAAGTCCTCGGCGTTCGCCTCGGGCGCGCGCCAGTAGCCGCTGAAGAGCGTCGGCCCGCGCATCGCGAGCTCGCCCGGCGTTCCGTCGGGCACGTCGCGGTCGTCCTCGTCGAGCAGGCGCACCTCGCAGAACCGGCTCTGCTCCTTCGAGAGCCGCTCCGGCGTGACGCCGACGCCGATCAGGTTCGACGACGCCGGCGGGCAGCCCGTCTCCGTCGCGCCGAACGTGTTCGCGTACGGCGCGCCGAGCAGCCGCGTGACCCGCGCGATGTCCGCGGGCGGCACGAGGTCCGCCATCACGCCGCAGAGCTTCACGCCGGCCGGCCGCGTCCCGCGCGCCTCGAGCACATCCGCGAAGCGCCCGACCATCCCCGGCATCAAGAGCAGCCAGCCGAGCTCGGTCGTCTCCACGAGCGCCGCGAGCCGCTCCGCGTCGAACCCGTCGACCACGTACACGGCGCCGCCCGTCATCAACGTCGAGAGCGAGTACTCCGCGCCGCCCATGTGATAGAGCGGGCTCCACGCCACGTACGCGTCGTCCGGCGCGATCCCGAGCTCCGCGCGCATCACGAGGTTGCGCGCGATCTCCGCGCGGTGGCTCAGCACCGCGCCCTTGGGCAGGCCCGTCGTGCCGCTCGTGTAGAGGATCACGTACGGCGCCTCCGGGTCGAGCGCGACCGGCGCGCCGGCCGGGCTCGCCGCCGCGAGCGCGCGCTCGTACTCCTCGCCGAAGACCACGATCGGCTCCGCGCGCGCCGCGAGGCGGGGCGCCTCCTCCTCGGACGCGACGAGCAAGCGCGGCTCGACCAGCTCGACGCAGTGCGCGAGCTCGCGCGCCGAGAGCCGCCAGTTCTGGCACGCGACGATCGCCCCGATCCAGCCGCCCGCGAGGAGCACCTCGAGGTACTCCGCGCGGTTGCGCGAGAGGATCGCGATCCGATCGCCGGGCCCCACGCCGCGCTCGATCAAGACCCCCGCGAGCCGCCGCACGCGCGCCTCGAGCTCGCGGTACGTCCAGCGCACGCGGCCGTCGTCGAGCGCGAGCCGCTCCGCGCGCAGCCGCGCGTTCATCGCAAACAGAGTTGCGACGGTGCTCGCCGCGGCGAGCGTCGAGGGCGGAGCCCAGGTCACGGCGAGACCCTAAGGACCCGTTCGTTCGACGAGAAGCGCAATGAGGTGATACTTCTCATCGAGACTTTCGATGGTTCGGTCCGTCCCATGAGCGAGCGGCACTTCGCGCCGTACACCTTGGATCAGCTCACGATGTTCCTCGCCGTCGTCGACGAGGGGAGCTTCGCGGCGGCGGGCCGGCGTCTGGGCCGCGTGCAGTCCGCGGTGAGCTACGGCGTCGCGCAGCTCGAGGACGCGCTCGAGAGCGCGCTCTTCGATCGCAGCCGCCGCACCGCCGTCCTCACGGACGCCGGCCGCATGCTCGCCGCCGAGGCGCGCCTCGTCCTCGCGCAGGCGCGCGAGCTCACCGAGCACGCCGCGCGCCTGCAAGCCGGCACCGAGCCGGCGCTGCGCGTCGTGGTCGACGCCGTCTACCCGACCGCGCACCTCGCCGACGTCTGCGCCGCGTTCGCGGAGGCGTTCCCCGCCACCGCGCTCCGCGTCGAGGTGGGCTTGCTCGGCGACGCCGTCGCCCGCGTCGCCCGCGGCGAGGCGGATCTCGGCGCGGTCAACCTCGCCGGCGGCGACGAGAGCGACCTCGTCACCAAGACGCACCTCGGCGCCGTCATGCTCGTCCCGGTCTGCGCCGCACACCACCCCCTCGCCGCGCTGCCCGGCCCGCAGCGGGGCCCCGTCCTCGAGCGTGTGCTGCAAGTCGTCCTGTCCGAGCGCGCGCTCGATCTCACCGCCGACCAGGGCGTGCTCGGCAGCCGCACGCTGCGCGTGACCGACCTGCGCCACAAGGCCGCGCTGATCGCGCGCGGCGTGGGCTGGGGCAGCCTGCCGGCGCCGCTCGCCGCCGAGGGCCTCGCGTCGGGCGCGCTCGTGCGCCTGCACCCCGCGCCGTGGCCGCCCGACGGCCACCGCGTCGAGCTCTGCGCGATCGCGCGCGCGCAGCACCCGCTCGGCCGCGCGGGCCAGTGGTTCCGCGAGCACCTCGCGCTCCCCGAGGTCGACGGCGCCGGCGCGTGAGCCGCTCGGCTCCAGGCGAGGTCGTGCAACGCGCTCCACGGCGCGACCCGCACGCCGGTCCGCGCCTCGGGGCTCGCCACGGTGGGCGAACGGCCGGGGCTTCGATCGGCTCGAGGCGGCGCGCCAGCGCGCACGGACGAGACCGTCGACGCCGACTTCACCCGACGATCCACGGCGCACCCGGCGCCCGCGCAGCGACGTCATCCGCGGACGAGGGCCGAGAGCGGGACATCGAGCGGGACGTCGAAGTCGTCGCCGCGCTTGGGCCGCACGCGGATCACGTCGCCAACGACCGACACCATGCCGATCGCGCCGTGGATCTCTTCGTAGTCGTCGAAGTCGAAGAGCTTGGCGCGGCCGGTGACGCCCGTGCGGCGGTCCTCGTACTCCAGGGTCGCGTAGTAACAGCGCGCCGGGCGGACGGGCCCGAGCGGGCCCTCGCGCGGCGCGTGCATCTGGTGCAGAACGCGCACGGCGTACGCCGCCGTCTCCTTGCGGAAGTAGACGACCGCGAGATCCCGCCGCGCGACGGCGAGCTCGGCGCGCACCTGGCGGATGAGCGGCGCGGCGTCGGGGCGCAAGGCCTCGATCGCGGCGCAGGTGAGATCTGCGAGCAGGTCCTCACGCGCCTCGCGGGTTCCGCCCACCGCGTCCGGGTCGATCCCCACGTCGACGGAGGTGAACCGATCCTTCGCTGGAGCGCGGGTGACCGACGCGACGCCGTGAGGCGCGGCGGCCGAGAGCACGATGTTCAAGTGGTCGGCGCGACCCCCGAGGCTCAGGCCGTGCTCGCGCAGCTTGCGGCAGATCCGATCGCCGACCCACTCCGCCCACGCGAAGGCGCGCCGGAGGCCTTCGTCGCGGATGTGGTATCGGATGTCGATGATGGGGCGCGGCGCCGGAGGCGCCTTCGGCCGGGCTCTGGGCCGCGATTCTCGACCACCTGCGATCGCGAGCTCGACGAGACGCCCAGGGTCGCCGGGCAGACGGTCGAGCTGGAGCTGGCGGACGGCGCGCAGCACTTCGTCCACGGGGGCGCCGGAGTGGCCCTCGAGGCCCGCGCGCTCGATGGTGCGCGCGAGATCCGCGACGATCCGGTCGAGGGTCGCCGCGGTCGCTTCGGGGCCCACGAGGGCGGAGGCGGGCAGCTCGCTCGGGAGCTTCAGGGTGAGGCGCCGGGTCTTGGGCGACCACGCGACCTTCGGGAGCTTCGCGCGCTTGCGCCGGTACGCGTCGGCGAGCTCGCGCTCCCACGCCTCCATGCCCGGCGCCTCGGGCTCCGGCAAGAGATACAGCTCGATGGTCAGGCCGCCGTCCGCCCGGAGCGTACGCGCGAGCAGCTCCGCGCACGCACGCATGGCGGTGTTCGTGGTCGACCCCTCCGACGTCACGCCACGTAGCTCGACATCCACGTCACGGCTTCTGCCACGCGCAGGCGCGGCCGTCGACGGCGGAAGAACCCCGCGACGTCGCGCGTATCCTCCGCATGCGGACGCTCGCGCTCACGCTGACGCTCCTCGTCGCCCCGGCCCTCGCGCACGCCGACCCCGCGAACCAAGCGACCCCGAGCCCCTCGCCGCGCGCGACGCTCCCGGCGCCGCCGGACGTGGCCGCGCCCCCGGCGCACGCGACGCGGACATCCTCGGGGCTCGCGTACGTCGTGCTCGCGCCGGGGCAGGGCGCGCGCCGGCCGGCGCGCGACGAGTCGGCGGAGGTCCACTACACCGGCTGGCACACCGACGGCCGGATGTTCGACAGCTCGGTGACGCGCGGCCAGCCCGCGACGTTCCCGCTGCGCGCGGTGATCGAGGGCTTCGCCGAGGCGCTCGCGCTGATGACCGAGGGGCAACGGATCCGCGTATGGATCCCCGAGGCGCTCGCCTACGGGGGCCGCCCCGGGCGCCCCGCCGGGACCCTCGTGTTCGAGATCGAGCTGCTGCGCGTCGTCCCGGCTCCTTGACGGCATCGCTCCGCGTCATGCGGCGCGGCCGACGCGGCGGCTGCGGCCGGCTACGAGACGACGATGCGGCGGGTGATGAGGTCGACCCACCCGTCCTCGCTGGGCACCGCGACGCGCACCGTGTGGCAGTCCCGACCGCCGGTGCACTCGTCGGGGTCGAGGATCGCGCTGCGGAGCGGCAGGTCGACGAAGCCGTCGGCGGGGATCGTCAGGATCCCCTCGTGGCCCGGCGAATTCGGCGAGCGCGCGAAGACGTCGACCGAGAGCGACTCCGCGGTCCGGTTGTGCACGCGGTACGCGAGCTCGTACTCGGTCCCGGGCTCCATCACCCACGCCCCGTCGCGAGTCGCGACGTCGGGCGCGACGAAGAGCCCGATGTCGAGCCTCCCATCGAAGGTGATGTCTCGCGGAGGCGGTGCCCCCAAAGGGTCGGGGACGGCCAATCTCACGTATCGCGGCGCGACCTCCCAGCTCGCGGCGCTCCCGCCGCGGCGTAGCTCGAGCGTCAGCCCAACGCTCAGGCCGAACACGGATCCCGGCACTGCGGCTCCATCGATGGCGAGGCGCACGCGCACCATCGTCCGCGCCGGCTCCGGCGAGACCTCCGTCTCGACCAGCGCCCCGTACCACCCCCCTGTGTCGGAGAAGGGGATCGCCTCGACACGCTCGTCACCGACGAGCTGGGCGTACGTGAGCTCCCACCGCAGCTCCACGTCGTCCCCGCCGGGCTCGCCGAGCTCGGTCAGTCCGAGGAAGCGGATGGACAGATCGCTCCACGGAGCTCGCCGCCCCGGAACGTAGGGCGGGCCAGCGTCACTCTCGGAGCCCGCGCCGGAGTCGCGCGGTGGCGTCGAGTGCGCGTGCGAGCACGCCGTCGAGACCGCGAGGAGCGTCGCGTGCCACACCTTCGGGGGCGCCATCGTCCCATCGTAGCGGCGCGCAGGCGCATCGGCTCTCCATGCTCACCGCTCGCCCCGTCCCTCGCAGGGCGAGCCCGACGGGTCCCTCGTCGCGCGAGTATGGCGCCGCGTCGCTCGGTGCGGACCGATCCGGCGCGCCCCAGCCATGGGCAAGACGGCGTGCGATCGTACCGGTTCGCTCACCCGGAGGGGAGGCGGGCGAGGTCTCCCGCGCCGCGCTCGGCGAACGCTGCGGGGGCGGCGTCCGATCGCGTACGCTCGGCGCCATGACGACGCGGTTCGACCCGACGCTCGAGGGGTTCATGCGCGAGGCGCTGCGCGAGGGCCGGAGGGCGCTCCCCGCGTGCCGGCCGAACCCGCCGGTCGGCTGCGTGCTCGTGCGCGAGGGCGTGATCGTGGCGCGCGGGCACACCCAGCCGCCCTACCAGCCGCACGCGGAGCCGATGGCGCTCGCGACGCTCGAGGGCGACCTCGGGGACGTGACCGCGTTCGTGACGCTCGAGCCGTGCGCGTTCCACCAGCGCACGCCGAGCTGCGCCGAGGAGATGGTGCGGCGCAAGGTGGGCACGGTGTACGTGGCGATGATCGATCCGCACCCGCGGAACCGCGGGCGCGGGATCGACAAGCTCCGCGCCGCCGGGCTCGTGGTGCACACGGGCCTCTGCGAGGAGGAGGCGCACGCCGACCTCGACGCGTACGTGTGGCAGGAGGGCGAGCCCGACGCGCTCGATTGATCCCCCCCTCTCGAGCTCGGCTCCCCCTCGGCGAGGCGGCGCGCATCGACGACCTCTGGGCCCACCTCGGCCGCTGACGAAGGCGCGTCAGGTGGCGAGGTAGACGACGGGGACGCCGGCACAGAGCACGAGCAGCGTGGAGAGCGCGCCGAAGCGGAGGTACTCGAGGAAGCCGAGGTCGTGATGCGGGTGCGCGCGCTCGGCGACGATGAGGTTGGCGACCGAGCCGATGAGCGTGAGGTTGCCGGCGACGGTGGTGACGAAGGCGACGAGCGCCCACGCGCGCTCGGGCTGGCCGAGCGCGGCGAGGTGCGGCCCGACGAGCAGGACCATCGGGACGTTGCTCACGACGTTGCTGCCGATGGCGAGGAACGCGCTCAGCTCCGCGAGGCCCGGCGCGGTGTCGAGCGAGAGCTGACCCTCGAGCGCGGCGAACGCGGCGGCGACGAGCCCGGTGGAGTCCAGGCCGCGCACGACGACGAACAGGCACGCGAAGAAGACGAGCAGCGGCCAGTCGACGCGCGCGAAGGTCTCGGTGGGCTCGCGCCGATCCGCGAGCACGAGGACCATCACCGCGGTGAGCACCGCGAGGCCGAGGTGGACCCCCGCGAGCAGGGCGACGACGAGCGCGACGGTCACGACGAGCGGGAGGCGCGCCACGCGCGCCGGCGCCGCCTCGGGCGCCGGCGCGCGGTCGGGGGCGTGCGCGTCGGGGAGGCGTCGCGCGTAGTACCAGAAGAGCAGCCCCGCGTTGACGGCGAGCCCGACCACGGCCGCCGGCCCGACCGCGGCGAGGAACGCGACGAAGCCGTAGCCGCTGAGCGAGCCGACGATCATGTTCTGCGGGTTGCCGATCAGCGTCGCGGCGCTGCCGATGTTGGCGCTCGTCGCGAGCGCGATGAGGTAGGGCCCGTGCGGCAGGCTCCGGCGCGTGCACAGCTCGGCGAGCGGGGCGGCGAGGAACAGGCACACCGCGTCGTTGAGCAGGAACGCGCTGAGCACGCCGGGCGCGATCGCGACGCCGAGCAGCAGCGCGCGCGGCGTCCCGAGCGCGCGCGTCGCGAGCGCGGTGAGGCGCGCGAACGCGCCGGAGCGCTCGAGGTACGCGGCCAGCGCCATCATCCCGAACAGCAGCACGATCGTGGCGCCGTCGATCGCTGCGAGCGCGTCCGCGGGCGAGAGCACGCCGAGCAGCACCATCGCGACGGCGCCGAGCAGGGCGCCGGCGGGCCGCCCGATCGGCAAGAGCGAGAGCCGGCGCGTCGCGATGAGCGCGTAGCTGACGACGAACACGGCGACGGCGATCGCGTCGTGCACCGGGATTACCTCGACGGCGCCGCGGCGCGCTGACGGATGGACGTGGTGCGCCGTGGTCGCTCCCGCGCCGCGCGCGCGACCGGGGCGGACGCGACGGGAGCGAACCGGGCGAGGCGGCGCACGAAGAGCACCTCGCCGTTGTAGACGTTGCCGATCCCGCTCACCAGATCCTGGCGCACGGCCGCGCCGCCGAGCGCGATCGCGGGTTCCGTGGCGCGATCCGCGTCAAGGACAGACGCCGTACGTGAACCAGCCGGGCACGGACGCGCACATGCCCGGGGAGCACGACGTGCCCACGTGACAGACGCGCCGACACGTCCCGCCCACGCAGGCTCCGCCCGCGCACTCGGTGACGGAGGTGCACGGGCTCCCCACCGTTCGGCTGCCGGTCGGGCCGCAGTCCACCACCTCCGTGGCGCGCGCGGCGTTGAAGAGCCGGCACCGGTCCGTGAATCCGCGGCATCCCGTCCCGGCGATCGGATCGCACGGGCGCGAGCAGAGCCCGTAGCTCGAGCCTGCGAGGTCGTGCGCGCAAACCGCGCCCGACACGCGGCAGTGCGCGTTGGTCGTGCAGTACTCGCGGCAGAGGCCCTCGCCCGTGCAGGTGTGCTCCGCTGCGCATTCGTCGACGAAGAAGCAACTGTCTCCGCTGCGCCCGGGCCCCGCCGAGATGCAGATGTTGCCCGAGCTGTCCCACTCGCAGCGCTGTCCCGCCGCGCACCGGGTGTTCATCACCGGATCGCACGGGATGGGCTCGCACTGCCCGCTCGAGTTGCATTGCATCCCGGATTCGCACGTCCCGCAGCTGCCGCCGCACCCGTCGTTGCCGCATACGCGCGAGCCGCAGCTCGGCGTGCAGACACCGCACCGGTTCGGGACGCCGCCCCCACCGCAGGTCTGGGGCAGCGTGCACGTCCCACACGACACGTCGCGAGTCGCGCCGCAGCGGTCGGTCACCCGGACCGTGCCGCACGTCGCTCCCCGCGCGGCGCACAGCGTCTCGACGGACTCGGGGGTGCACCCGCATCGTCCGGGGGTGGTCTCGCCGCAGGTCATCGGCGGCGTGCAGCTCCCACACGAGGGCGTGCGCGCCACCCCGCATCGGTCGACCGCCTCGATGGTGCCGCACGAGGTCGACGCCGCGGTGCAGAGCTGGGCGTCGCTCTCGGGTGCGCAGACGCACGTCCCCGGCCCGCAGAATTCGTTCGGGCCGCAGCTCCCGCAGCTGCCCCCGCAACCGTCGGACCCGCAGGTGCGACCCGTGCAGTCGGGCCGGCACATGACGCAGCGCCGCGTGCCGTCGAAGACGGTCTGACAGCTGCTCCCGGTGGGACACGCCGGCAGGCCGGGGACATCGCAGTCGATCGGGACGCAATAGCCGACGGTCGCGCCGGCGGGAGCCCCGCAGAAGTAGCCGGGCCGGCAGTCCGACGGCCCGCGGCACTCCTTCATGCAGAGCGTCGTATCTCCGGTGGGCGTACCCAACGCCATGACGCTCCCCGGGGGACAGCCCCCGCGCTCGATCGTCGACGACGGACCGGGTGACCGGGTGTGACCTGCGCAGTAGCCGCCGAGCCAGCCCGTCGGGACATCGCCGTCCAGCTCGGTCAGGCAGAGCCCGGTCCGGCACTCGGCGCGATCGACGCAGGGATCGCCGATGTCGGCGCCGGTGCTCGCGACGCGCGGTACACACGAAGCGCGGTGCGCGTCGCAGACCGAGCTGGAGTAGCACGCGTGGGTGGTCGTGCCCGTCGCTCCACAAGCGGGGCTGCAGTACGCGACCTCCTCGACCGTACACGAGCCACCGATCGAGTCGCATTCACGCGCGCCGGAGCGGCAGATCGGAAGGCAGCGGCCCTCCACACAGAGCGAGGCGGAGCCGCAGGCGGCGTGCGTCGAGCACCTGCGGGTGCAGAACGGGCGTGGGAAGTCGGGCGCGCAGTGCAGCCCGTCTTCGCAGTCCGGCGTGTCCCTGCACGAAGCGAGGTAGGGCCGCCCGGGACGACCCGCGTCTGGCCGCGGCGCGGCGTCGGCCGCTCCATCCGGCACGTCCGAGTCCGCCGGGTCGCCGTCGAAGGGTACGCTCGCGTCATCGCCAGGGCGGGGTCGCGGATCACAAGCACCGAGCGCGAGCGCGAACGAAACGGCGGACACGAGAACACGCATGAAGCTTCTCTCCCCCCCGCACGTTCTCGCACGAGATGCGCTGCCCGGATCGAAGGTACACGCGTCCTCGCTGCGTCGCAACGGACTCTCGAGGAGCTGTCCTCATCTGGTGTCGTCTGCGCGCGTCCCCGCCGCGAAGACGGTTCCGACGATGCCGTCGAGCGCGAGGCGTGCGGTCGCGTGCGGCGGCTCGCAGTCCTCATCCACGGCGTCGTATGCTGAGCGCGATGACGACGTTCGAGTGCTCGGTCTGTGGTCGTCGGTGCGCCGGTTCGTTGGTCGCCGTGTTCGAGGCGGAGTCGGGTGACGCCGCCTCGGTTGCTCCGAGGCGTGCGCGCAGGCGGCGCTCGAAGGACAGCCGGGCCTCGCGCTGTCGCTCGGGACGAGCCGGCACATGCTGCTCGCGCACGAAGAGCTCCAGGAGCTCCAGACGCAGATCGCGAGGGTCGTCGGCGCGGCCAGCCCGGGGGTGAGCGTGGGCGCGGCGCTCGCGAGCTTCGTGGCCTTCTTCGGCGGGTGGGCCGGTGGGCTCGTGCGCGGTTCGATCGAGGACGTGTCCATCGAACGCCTCATGCAGCCGCAGGACGGTGCGTGGGTGCGTGGGCCCTCGAGGAGGGCCTCCGCGCGGCGACGCTCCACCTCGCGGCGGCCCAGTCGGCGGGTCCGGCGGTCCAGGAGGCGACGCGTCTCTTGCTCGCGTGCGACGTGGGTCCCGTCGTCAGCGTCGCGGTCGTGGACACCGACACCGTGCTCGGCATCGAGCGTCACCTGCGACAGATCCGGGATCGGCTGAAGGCGGCACGGGATCTCGTCGTCGCTCGCCGGCTCGAGGACCACCTGCGCCGACCTCGGTGACGGGAGCTGGCGCGACGCTACGACGGCGCCGCGGCGCGCTGGCAGGCGGGGCAGAAGTAGGTCGAGCGCGGCGGCTGGCCCTGCGCGGCGCGCGCGATCGGCGCGCCGCACGCGAAGCACGGCTCGCCCGCGCGGCCGTAGACCCAGTGCGGGGCGCCGAGCCGACGCGGGGCGGTGCGGCGCGGGCGGCCGACGTTCCTGCGCAGCAGGCGTCGTGCCTCCTCGAGCAGCGCGCGGAGCGCCGCGTCGTCGGCGGACGCGATGGGAGCGAACGGGTCGAGCCGCCGCACGAAGAGCACCTCGGACTTGTAGACGTTGCCGATCCCGCTCACCAGATCCTGGCGCATGACGGCGACGCCGAGCGCGAGCGTGGGCTCGGCGCGCAGGCGGCGGACCGCTTCGTCGAGGTCGGGCGCGGCGTCCGAGAGGTCGGGGCCGAGCCGCGCGACGCCCGTCGGCGTGCGACCCGCGCGCACGAGCGCGCAGGTGGGCGGGTCGAAGCAGACGGCGATCCACGTGTCGGTCTCGATCACCGCGTGCGCGCGGTGCGCGGGGAGGCGCCAGCGCTCGCCCGGCCGGTAGACGTGCCAGCTCCCGTGCATCCCGAGGTGGGTGTGGAGCGCGCGGCCGTCGTCGAAGCGGACGAGCAGGTGCTTGCCGCGCGGCTCGATCGCCTCGACGGTCGCGCCGGCGAGCGCGGCGCCCGCGAGCTCGGGCCGCGCGCTCGAGAACGCGCGCACGCGCGCTCCGCCGATCGCGCGTCGCAGCACGTCGGCCGTCCGCCGGATCGTGTCGCCCTCGGGCACGCGCGGTCGCGCTCAGAACAAGCAGAGCGTCGCGGCGGGGACGCCCTCGTCGTTGCCGGGGCGGCAGTCGGGGATCTCGTCGTCGGGATCCACGACGACGCGGAGCCGCTCGGTCGACGTGACCGGGCCGGTGCAGCCGACCTCCTCGCACTCGCCCGACGCGAGCAGGCGCGTGGTGCGGACCGCGCACGAGAGCGCGCCGTCGTCGATGAAGTGCACGAGCACGCCGTCGCGGACCGGGTTCGTGCCGCGGTTGCAGACGCGCGCGCTGAGCGGCAGCGAGGCGGGGAGCGTCGCCTCGCAGAGCGCGTCGATGCCGTGGAAGACGACGGTGAGATCGGCGATGTCGAGCAGGCCGAGCTCGCCCTGCACGTTCTGACGGAAGTTGTTGAGCCCGGGCTGCGTCCAGTTCGGCCGCCACTCGCTCGTGCGGTAGACGCGCGCGTCATCGGTGACGTGCGTGACCGAGTAGGCGTGCTGATTCCAGATCGGGCGCGACGAGGCCCAGCGATCCTCCGGGTCGCGCAAGATCGCGAACCCGCTCTGCTGTCGGAACGGGGCGCTGCCCGCGAAGAGGGGGTCGCTCGCGGGGCACCGGTCGTCGCCCACCGGCGTGCGCACGACGACGACCTCCGTGGCGAAGTCGCCGTCGACGTCCGCGATCACCGGCAGCTCGAAGCCGGTGCCGTTGGACGCCGAGACGCTGAAGATGACGTCGCCGGTCGCGCCGTCGTAGACGCGCACGAAGCACTCGTCGCCGTAGACCGCCTCGGCGCGGCCGTCGCCGTTGAAGTCGAAGATGCTCGAGCCGGTGCCGCTCGAGGAGAAGTCGCTCGACGGCTGCGCCCAGAGCACGCCCTCGGGCAGGCTCGCCATCGCCGCGCTGCGCGTGCAGCGGCCACCCGGGCGCTCCGGCCGGCTCACGTCCGGGTCTGCGTCGCAGTCCGGGTCGTACACCGCGTAGAACTCGTTGGCCGCCGCGGCGAACTCGACCTGACCGTCGCCGTCGAAGTCGCTCGCCGTCGGCGCGCCGCCGTGCCCGCCCCACATGCCGACGTGGTAGAGCGGCATCGGCCCGAAGATCACCTCGCCGGTGATCGTCTGCGCGCGGATCGTGCCGGTGCTCGACGGGTTGAACGTGGTCGTGCCGGCGGAGACGACGACGATCTCGGGGAGCGAGTTGGGGTGCGGGCGGCCGGGCAGCGCGGAGAACGCGCCGAGGTCGACGACGGCGACGTGGCCCGGGAGGTGGCGCGGATCGGCGACGAAGGAGGGCTCGTCGATCCACTCGGTGGTGATCGGGTCCCACTCCGCGATGCGCGTGCCGGTCACGAGCTCCACGCGGCCGTCGAGGTCGACGTCGGCGACGGTGTGCATGGGGCCGTGCGAGATGTAGATGGGATCGGGATCGCGCGCCGAGGTGAGCAAGCACCCGTCGGCGTCGAACACCATCGTGCCGATGAGCGTCTCCGGCCGGCCGTCGTCGTCGAGGTCGAACAAGGCTGGGCCGTAGTTCGCGGAGTTGTTCGCGAAGCGCACCGGCTCGCCGGTCGCGCAGTCGCGGCCGGTCCAGAGGCGTCGCGCGCTCGGCGCGCCCGCGACCACGTCGAGCGCGATCGCGTAGAGCTCGAGCGGCATCGCGTTGCCCGTCCCCGCGGTGCGGTGCAGGCCCACGAGCTCGGGGCGGCCGCTCGTCGGGACGTCTCCGTCGAGGTCGCCGATCGCCCACTGCGTGCCGTAGGCGGGGCGCTCCTCGAGCTGGCCGGGGCCGCCGAACGTCAGCTGCTCTGCGCAGGTGCGCCCGTCGAAGACCCGCAGCACGCCGTTGCGCTCGCCGCTCGCGCCCGCCGCCCACGTGGTGACGACGATCGAGGGCTGGAGGCGGCCCGGGTCGTCGTCGAGGTTGAGGTCCGCGACGACCGGCGCGGTGTAGATGCGCGAGGCGTCGGGCGCGGGGTCGTCGGCGGCGGGGCCCGCCCACTCGCACTGCACGACGGGGAGCACCTCGGTGAGCACGTCGCGGCGCCGGCAGCTCGGGTCGTGCGTGACGTCGGGCGGGACGCCGTACGGCAGACACTCGCCCTCGGCGCTGCAGTAGGAGTCACCGGGGCAGTCGTCGTGGCTCGCGCACGTGCCGAGGTCGGGCACGCAGACGGCGAAGCGACAGCGCGCGGTGCCCGGACACGGCGGGTCGCACGCGCCGGCGTCGAGGGGGGGCGCGGCGTCGCGCGCGCCTGCGTCCTCGGCGGCGCCGCCCGCGTCCATCGCGCCGCCCGCGTCGGCGCGCGCGACGCAGGCGCCGTCGACGCAGCGGCGGTCCCCCGGGCACTCGTCGTCGATCGTGCACGCCGGGCCGACCGGGTCGCCGTCGCAGTCGCAGGCCGAGAGCAAGAGGGGCGCGGCGAGCGCCAGGAGGAAGGACCGCGAGAGCCACGCCATGCGCTCATGCTACACGCGGTCGCGCGTGCGCCGCGAACGCGCGCACGAACGAGGCGCCATCGAGGACCGAAACGACGAGAGCCGGCGACCTGACGGTCACCGGCTCCCTTCGAGGTCGCGGGCGCGAGGCCCGCGGGTCGGCTACCAGCGGTTGGAACGCTCGCGGCGCCCGCCACCACCACCGCCGCCGCCGCCGCCGCGCTCCTGCGCGACGTCGACGTTGAGGCTGCGGCCGTCGAGCTCGGCGCCGTTCATGGCGTCGACCGCGCGCCCGGCGGCGGCGGAGTCGGCGAACGTGACGAAGCCGAAGCCACGGCTGCGACCCGAGTCGCGGTCCGTGATGACCTTGGCGTCCGTGATGTCACCGAAACGCTCGAACGCGGCGCGAAGGCCGTAGTCGTCCGTGTTCCAGCTCAGGCTGCCGACGAAAAGCTTGTTGGACATGTCTCTCTTCTCTTCTCTCTCGAATGAGGCGGCAGGAAGCCGCCTTGCCGCGCCACGATCGGCGCGGTCACTGCACCGCGTGCCAGGATGGCGGGGCGGGGGTGTCGAGCCCGGAGGCTGGTCACGCGCCCATGCGGTGCGCAGCGTCTAGCATGCGGCGCGGCGCCGCGCTCTCTCTTTCGTGCGCGAC
>JAHBWG010000088.1 GCA_019637095.1 Sandaracinaceae bacterium
TTCGTCATTCCTGCCCCGCAGGACGAGGACGAGGACGAGGACGAGGACGAGGACGCGGACGAGGACGAGGACGAGGACGAGGACGAGGACGAGGACGAGGACGCGGAGGAGGACGCGGACGCGGAGGAGGACGAGGACGAGGACGTCCTCACGGGGGACATTCGGCCATCGCGTCTCGACAGCGCTCCCAACCCGCCGGCACGTCCGAGGACACCGGGAACATCAGGCAGCGCCCGCTCGCCGGCTCGATGGCGTAGTCGACCTGCAACGTGCCGCCGTGCGGCGGGGACGCGCAGCGCACGAGGACGCCCGGGTCGCGCGCGGCGGGCGCGACCGCGTAGCAGCGCTCGCCGCCGTCGGGCTCGCGCGTCACGTCGTACGCGACGATGGCCCGGCAGGCCGATACGCGGTCGCACGCGTCGCGGTCGAGCTCCTCACAGCGCTCCGAGCGCTCGACCGGCGCGTCGCACGCGACGAGCGTGCACGCCGCGACGAGCGCGGCCCACCCGGCGCACGTCGCCGGAGCGCGCCCCGGCTCGATCACCGGGCGCGCGCGCGACGCCGGCGCAGCACGCCGAGCACCACGAGCCCGAGGACACCCCACGGCGCCGGCGCGCCACCGCCGCTCGCACGACAGCCACCGTCGGTCGGCGGATCGACCGGGCCGACGCCGCCCTCCGGACACATGTCGGTGCACAGCCCGGCGGGCGCCTCGCCCGGCCCGCGGCCACCGGGGTCGCAGCGCTCGCCCGTGTCGAGGACGCCGTCACCACAGTACGCGCGGCGGCAGGTCGTGCGGCAGCCGTCGGGCAGGTCGTCCGCGTTGCCGGAGCCCGAGTCGCACTCCTCCCCGGTGTCGACCACGCCGTCTCCGCACGAGGCGCGCGAGCAGTCGGTGCGGCACGCGTTCGGCGCCGTGTCGCTGTTGGCCTCTCCGTCGTCGCAATCTTCGTTGACGTCGACGAACGCGTCGCCGCACGTGCGTACGCACGTCGACTCGAGGCCCATCGGCTCCCAGCACGTCCAGCCGCGCTCCACGAGGCACCACTCGTCGCACCCGTCGCCGGGCGTCGTGTTGGCGTCGTCACAGGTCTCGCCGGGGCCGATGCGCCCGTCGCCGCACGCGGGGACGCAGTCGCCCGCGTCGTTGCGCGCGAAGCCCGCCGCGCAGACACAGATCGGCGGCATGCCGATCTGGTTCACGCATCGCTCCATCGCCGTGCAGTCGTGGCGGCGCTCCGCGCACTCGTCGATGTCGACGCAGTCGAAGCCCGTACCGCGGTAGCCGTCACGGCACGCGCAAGAGAACGCGCCCACCGTGTTCGTGCAGCTCGCACCCACGTGGCAGGTGTGCGTGCCACGCGCGCACTCGTCGACGTCCGTGCAGGTGAATCCGTCGCCCTCGTAGCCGGGCGCGCAAGCGCACCGCCACGAGCCGGGGAGGTTCTCGCACATCGAGCCCGTCGAGCAGCGCGCGCGGATGTCCGGATCGAGGCACTCGTCCACGTCGGTGCACGTGCGCCCGTCGCCGACGAACCCATCGTCGCACTCGCAGGTCCAGCGGCCGGGCGTGTTGACGCAGCGCGCGCCCATCGGGCAGTCGTGGCCGCCGGTCGCGCACTCGTCGATGTCGACGCACGCGACGAGGCCGTCGCCGCGGTAACCCGCGTCGCACGCGCACCGGTACGAGCCAGGGAGGTTCTGGCAGCGCGAGTTCGCGCGGCACGTCCCGGCGAGGATCGGATCGGCGCACTCGTCGACGTCCATGCACACGCGGCCGTCGCCGACGAACCCGGACGGACACTCGCACCGGAACGAGCCGGGGAGGTTCACGCAGACCCCGGCGCCGCTGCAGTCGTGCGCGCCCGTCGCGCACTCGTCGATGTCGCGGCACCCGTTCGCGCCGTAGCCGCCCCCGAGGAAGCCAGCCGGGCACGTGCAGGTCCAGTCGTCCGGACCGGGCGACGGATCCATGCACACCGCGAAGGGCGAGCAGTCGGCGAGGCCGCCGGTGCACTCGTTGCCGAGGATGCACCGCGTGCCGTCGAAGTCGTGGCCGGCGCGGCACGCGCAGGTGTAGCCGGGCGGCGACCACGCGGTCAGCGCCAGCTCGGTGCAGCCGGAGCCGTCCTGGCCGCCGACGCCGTCGGCGCCACACGGCGCGCCGACGCACTCGTTCACGTTCGTGCAGCCCGTGCCGGCGAGGCGACCGTCGCCCACGTAGCCCGCGTGCGGGCAGCGGCAGGTGAACTCGGCGGAGCTCCCCGGCGTGTCGATGCACTCGGCGGCCGGGTGGCACGTGTGCGTGCCCGCGAGGCACGCGTCGACGAGCTGGCAGCCCATCGCGCCCTGCAGGTAGCCGGGCGGACAGCCGCACGTGTAGCCGGGGCTCGCCCAGCCGGGGCCGAGCGGGATCTGCGTGCACGTGCCCGGCGCGCACGGGTTGCCCGCGCACTCGTTCGGGTCGAGGCAGCGGTCCTCCCAGTTCGTGTCGCTCACGACCGGCGCGGGCGACGCGCCCAGGACGCACTGGAACTGGTAGGAGTAGCTGTTGCGCGGCGTCGAGCTGAAGGACGCGCGCACCTGCACGCGGCTCGTGCCGCAGTCGAGCCAGATGCCGGCGAAGCTCGCCGCCTGCAGCATCGAGCAGCCCGCGGCCTCGGCGCCCTCGGGGAAGCCCGCCGAGCCCACACGGTTCAGCTCGGTGCTGTTCGCGAGGCCGTCGCCGTCGGCGTCCTGCGTGGCGACCGCCGCGTACGTGCCCGCCTCGCGGTACGCGCGCCCGAACGGGTTCAGGCACGGCGCCCGCGGGTGCACGGTGCTCGGCATGAGGTTGCACATGCCGCCGCCGAGCGGGTGGACGTGGCAGTCGATGCACTCGTATGCGAGGGCAGGGAACGCGGGGTCGACGAAGGTCGGCTCCGCGAACGCCGGTGCGGCGAAGAGCGAGCACAAGAACGCCAAGACGAGCCCTTGGAAGGATGCGCGCATCGTGACCGGAACCCCTTCGAGCGCCACGTTACACCCTGTCGCGCGGCGTTGCACTGCTATGTGCCAGGGACGGCGTGGAGCCCGAGCAGGAACGCCTCGAGGCGCCGCAGCACCGCGTGCGCGTCCGGAGGCTCGAGCGCGACGCCGTCCGCCACGACCGTCGCGAGCAGCACGTCGTCGAGGAGCAGGCACGCCACGAGCTCGACGCGCCCCTCGGGCAGCACCTCGCGCGCGGCGGCGAGCACGCGGTAGCGCCGCCCGTCGGTCAGGGCGATCGTGCCGGGCTCGCCCGGGCGCACGCGGCCCGTGAGCGCCGACGGGGCGAGCTCGCGCGCGAGCCGCGCGCGCAGCGCCTCGTCCGCGTCGGCGGGCGGCGCGATGGGCGCGAGCGCGCCCCACGCCACGCCGTACTGCCTCTTCGTGAAGCGCGCGAGGTCGGGGCTGCCGTCGCCCTGCGCGACCGCGAACGCGGCGAAGTCGAGCCCGCCGAAGCTCGCGCGCAGGCCGACCGGCGCGAAGCCGTGGAGGAACGCCTCGTTCGGATGCACCTCGACGAGCGGGCCGCGCTCGAGATCCGGCACGCGCACGTCGGAGACGAGCGCGTCGGCCGCGAGGCCGGGGACCCCTTCGGCGCACACGACGCGCGCGCCGTTGGGCACGTCGCGCAGCGCCACGAGCACGCCCTCGCCCTCGTAGACGTGGCAGCGCTCGGGCGCGCGCTCGAGAGTCACCGTGCCCTCGCCGTGGATCGCGCCGGACCCCTTGGGCGAGATCACGACGCGCAGCGCGCCGTACTCCCAGCGGCCGAGGTACGGATCGCTCGCCGCCTTCACGCCCGGGATCCGCACCAGGCGCTCGAACACGATCGGCGCGGCGCCGTCCCGATCGATCACCACGCGGAGCTTGTCGCCGGGATCGAGCGTCGCGCGCAGGCGAGCGTCCTCGCCGCGCACCCACGCCTCCTCGCGCGCCGACGCCAGCCCGAGCTCGTGGCGCCCGCTCGCGTCGAGCCAGCGCACGTGGCGCGGGGAGAGCGCGTAGATCGGCGGATCCCACGCGCCGCCGCCCGCCTCCGCGGGGCGCACGATCCGCAGCCGGCTGCGCACGACCTCGGGCGTTCGCTTCACCTCGTCATGGATCGCGCGGACCGTCTGCCGACGCAAGCCCGACGGACCGGCGTCTCAGACGCGGAGCACGCGCACGTTCGGAAACACGGCGCGCAGGCGCTCGAGGTCCTCGATGTCGCCCGTGAGGACGTGGTCACCACGCATGGCCGCCGACGCCATGACGATGGCGTCTATCGCCCCCGCGTCGACCCGCGCGAGCGCCTCGCCCGCAACTCGCGCGAGCGCGACACCGAGCGGCTCCACCTCGAATGCGTCGAGGGCCCGCGCGATCGGACCGCGTTGCCCGCGCCACCACTCGGTCACGACCGGCGCGGGGACCGTGATCGGAAGCCCGCGCCCGCGAACCGTGCGCACGAGCGCCGCCGCGCGACGGCGCCCACGCTCGAGCGCGACGAGTGCGCCGGTGTCCAGGGTCAGACCGTTCACGCGCGATCGAGCTCGCGCTCGGCCGCGGCCAACTCCTGCGCATCGAGGGGCTCGCCGCCGGTGATCCACGCCTCGAGCTCCGCCCACGCCGCGGCTCGCGCGGCCTCACGGGCTGCGCGATCGCGTGCGCATCGCGCCGCCTCGGTGAGCACCGCCGAGACGCTCGTCTGCGAGCGCTCGGCCTGCTCGCGTGCCCAGGCATACTCCTCCGCGCCGAGCGCGATGGTGACCTTTCGGACCGTGGAGGACATGGTGTGACGTTGGTATGACCGCCACGCGGCGGGCCGTCAAACCGCGACGGCGCGAACCGCCTCGATGACGGTGGCGCAGTCGCGGCGCAGGGTCGACCAGCCGTAGTGCTCGCGGAAGAAGAACGCGCCGACGTCGGGGTAGCCGCGCACGATCTCGAAGAGGTAGCTCGCCGGGTCGACGGCCTCGAGCGGCGGCGCCGCCTCGTGCGCGAGCACCTGCTCGCAAAAGCCGATCGTGTCCTCGGCGACCTCCTCGAACGTCCACGCGGTCTTCTGGATCGCGTTCTCCTGCGCGAGGCACGCCGCGAGCGCCTCGCGCACCTCGGCGAGGTCGGGGGCGTGCCGGTGGAGGTTGGCGACGTCGAAGACGTGCTTGAGGCGGTGCGCGTCCTTGCCCTTGCCGAGCGGGATCCCGACGGTCTTCGGAGAAATGCACAGCATCTTGTCGGCGAGCAGCCCGCCGATCGTCGGCAGCTCGACCTCGTGCGGCGCCTCGTAGAGCGCGCCGCACGCGATCGGGCGGGTCACTCCGCCGTAGGGCGCGGGCTCGAGCACCGCGTCGAGCAGCACGCACGCGTCGGGCGTGTAGATCGAATCGAAGAAGAGCTTGAAGCTGAGGATCGGGAGCCAGGGCTTGGTGCGGTGCGGCCGGACCTCGCAGCGGCTGAACGCGGCGCTCTCGAGGACGATCGCCTCGACGACCCGCGTGAGCTCGACCTTGTCGACGGTGGTGACGATGTCGACGTCGATCGAGAACCGCGCCGGCGACTCGAGCAGGACGAGCTGGGAGTTGCCGCCCTTGAAGCGGAACGGGAGCCCCGAGCGCGAGAGCAGCGCGACGAGCTCGAGGCAGTGCACGACGAGCTCCGCGAGGTGAGGCGGCGCGACGCCCCGGTGCGCCTCGTAGTGCTCCCGCACGAACAACGACGGATCTCCGAGCCGCATGTCCCCTCCCCTCGCCCCGCTACCGGAAGATCGTGCGCCGGTAGAGCGCGAGCTCCTCGATGGACTCCTTAATGTCGGCGAGCGCGCGATGACCACCCGCCTTCGTCAGCGCCTCTGCCTTCGGGTACCAGCGCTTGCGCAGCTCCTTGATCGTCGTGACGTCGACGAGCACCGGCGCGAGGAACCCGTAGAGCTCCGGCATGTGCGCCCTGAGGAAGCGCGCGTCGAGCCCGATCGAGTTGCCGCAGAGCGGCGACTGCCCGGCGCTCGTGTGCTCGCGCAGGAACGCGAGCGTCTGCGCCTCGGCGTCGCGCAGCGACACCGTCGACTCGCGCGACGCCTGCGTCAGCCCGCTCGCGCCGTGGTGCTCGATGCACCACGGGCTCATCGTCGCGAGCGCGGTGTCGGAGAGGTGGATGACGAGGTCCGGCCCCTCCCCGATCACGTTCAGATCGGCGTCGGTGACGATGCTCGCGATCTCGAGGATCGTGCACGTCTTCGGATCGAGCCCCGTCATCTCGAGGTCGATCCACACGAGCGGTCCGTTCGGCTCATCGGCCATGCCGGGCGCGATGATAGCGGAAGTGCAGCGCGCCCGTAACGCTCACGCGGCGACGACGAGGCGCAGCGCGCCGCGCAGGCCGTCTCGCCCGCCGACGCGCGCGGGCTCGAGCGTCATGATGCGGTCCGGGTCGTTCGAGAAGCAGGTCGGCGGTCCGCAGCTGTCGGCCGCGCCGAGGAACGCGTCGCCTGCGAAGTAGACCTGCGTGACGAGCCGGTCGCCGCCGTCGGGCGCGTAGACGCGCAGGTGCAGGTGCGCCGGCCGCGGGCCCGCGCCCGTCTCGTAGAAGCCGGGCTTGATCGTCTCGAGCGCGAAGCGGCCGTCGGCGCCCGTCGCGATGCGGCCGCGCAGGCGGTGCCCGCTCGCGCCAGCCGCGTGGTAGTTGCCGTCGACGTCGGCCTGCCAGACGTCGATCACGTAGCCGGCGAGCGGGCGCGCGCAGTCGGCGGCGTCGAGGAGCGAGCCCTCGACGAGCAAGCGCTCGCCGGCCTCGTCGGGCGCGGCGATCACCATGCGCATGGGAGAGCCCTCCTCGAAGAACGGGCCGAGCGCGTCGCGGCCGCTCGGCCGGCAGACCGCGGCGTCCGCGCCGCCGGCGCCGGCGTCGGGCGCGGCCACGCCGGCGTCGAGCGCGCGCACCGCCTCGCCGCAGCCGGCGAGCGCGAGCGGCGTGGCCGCGAGGAGCCGCAGCGCGCGGCGGCGGGGAAGGACGACTCGTTCACTCATCGATGACCTCCGTCCTCTACGATGCGCGCACCTCGGGCGACGCGCCCATACGATCCCGGCAAGGCACCCATAGGCGGCGCCCATGACGCCCACGTCGAGCGGCCGCCACGGCGGCGTGAGCGCGCGACGACACGGTCACCCGACCGGCGCGACGTCACTCGGCGCGGCGTCGCTCGGCGCGCTCGGCGCGGCGTCGCTCGCTGCGACCTCGCTCGCTGCGACCTCGCTCGCCGCGACCTCGCTCGCCGCGACCCCGCTCGCTGCGACCCCGCTCGCTGCGGCATCGCTCGCCGCGACCTCGCTCGCTGCGACCCCGCTCGCTGCGACCCCGCTCGCTGCGACCTCGCTCGCTACGGCATCGCTCGCCGCAGCGTCGCTCGGCGCGCTGGGCGCGGCATCGCTGGGCGCGGCATCGCGGGGCGCGACCTCGCTCCGCGTCGCGCCGGCCTCCGTGGAGGAGGCCGCCGCGTCGGGTCGGGGCGCGACGCCGACGCGCGCGGGCGTGACGACCTCCGACGAGCGCGGAGCATGCGGCGCCGGCGCATCGCCCCCGCCCGCGAACACGCCGGGGCTCACCGCGTGGAGCAAGATCAGCTTCTGCCAGATCTTGCCCTGCAGCCCGACGGTCAGCGCCTCGATCTCGTTGACCGCCTCGAGCGCCTCCGAGTCGCCGAAGCCCTCGCCGTAGAGCGCGGCGATCTTCCCGGTGAGCGACAGCATCTCGGTGCAGTAGTCGAGGTAGCGGCCGAGCTCGAACGCGCTGAGCTTGCGCGCCGGTGAGCTCGCCGTCCGCCACGCCTCGTGCCCGATCACCTCGGGCGTCTTGGTGAGCTGGTGCGCGTCGATCAGGTGCGCGAGCGTGCGCAGCTGGTGGAGCGCCTTGACCACCTTGCCTCGCTTGAAGCGCGTCTCGAACGAGACGAAGAAGTAGATCGCCGCGCCGAGCAGCACGAGATCGTTCGCGCCCGCCTCCGCGACCTGGACGAGCTCGGCCCACGAGATCGTCTCGCTCGAGCTCATCGCCGTGAGCCCGAACACCGCGGCGGCGATCGACGCGACGAGCAGCAGCGCGATGCCGCCGACGACCACGATCCGCACCGTCCAGTTCGGACGCGCGAGCTCGCGACACGTCTCGTGCGCGCGCGAGGCGAGCTCGACGAGCTGGTCCGCGACGTCGAGGAGCCCGGCGCTCGGGAAGCGCTCCGCGATCCGCTCGCGCAGGCGGCGCGCGGTGCGGAGGATCTCGTCCGCGCTCAGCTTCTCCAGGTCCGTCAACGCGCCGGAGGATAGCTCGCCCGGTCGCCGGCCGCGCGGCGCGAGCGTCCGCGCACTCGATGGCAGAGCGAGGGGCGCCTCACCGCTCGTCGAGCGTCGCCAGGTGGAGCCCTTCGACGCGGGAGAAGTGCTTGCGGTTGCGGGTCATCAGCATCGCCTTCTTCGAACGACAGATCCCCGCGATGAGCGTATCGGCCGTCCCGATCGGCGCCGCCGCGAGCTCGCGCTGGATCGCGGCGGCCTCCTTCGCCGCGGCGGCGTCGAGGGGGAGGTGGACCATGGCGGCGAGGAGCACGTGGACCCGCGCGCGCTCGTCGTCGTCGCGAGCCCCGCCGAGGAGCTCGAACACGGTGATCGCCGTCGTCGCGAGCCGGCCGGTGCCGAGCTCGATGTGCACTCGCTCCATGGCGCCGCGACCACGCAGCGCGTCGATGAGGACATCGGTGTCCGCGACGATCATCGCCAGTCGCTCCGCGCACGACGCATCGACTCGGCGAGGCGCTCGCCCGCGTCGTCATCGAACGTGCCGAGCACCCCCTGCGCAGCCCGTACGCGCTCGAGGCGCCCCGCCTGCTCCTCGAGATACTTGTCCACGGCTTCGCGGATGAGCGGAGAGAAGCCCTTGAGCCCCCGCTGCGCCGCGAGGTCCAAGAGCTTGGCGCGCTGCGCGTCGGTGAGCTCGATCGTCGTCCTCATGCATGTGCATGATGCTCCGCATGCACATGCATGTCAACGACGGTGCGGGGTCAGGAATGCACGACGGCTACGGCTCACGCCGAGCGCAGGCGCTCGGCGGCGCGCTCGGGCGCGACGACCACGACCATCTCGCCGCCTGCGAGCTCGTAGCCGGCGTCGCCGCCCGTGCGGGGCAACAGCTCGAGGTGCCAGCTCGCGGCCTCGCCGCGCACGCGCGCCGGCGGCAGGCGCAGGACGAGGTTGTGATCGCGAACGCTCGTCGCCGCGCGCAGCGCGCGCGCCGCGGTCGAGAGATGCGCGGCGAGCGCCGCGAGCGCCGGGTCGCTCGCGTCCGCGAACGCGCCCGGCGCGCGCGGCGCGAAGCGCACCTCGAACGGTCGGCTCGGCGCGTACGGACAGAAGGACGCGATCTCGGTGTCCGATCGCAAGACACGTGGCCCCTCGAGCTCCTCGCGCAGGACCGAGACCGCGAGCGGCTCGCCGTGCGCCGCGCGGTGCGCCTCGGCGCGCGCGAAGCGGAGCGCGACCTCCGCCGGGACCCAGCTCGTCGCCGCGATCTGTCCGTGCGGGTGCGGCTGCGAGCTCCCCGCGCGGCGGCCGCGGTTGCGGAAGAGGAGCACCGCCGCGATCGACGGGTCCGCCTCGAGCGCGGCGACGCGCGCGCGCCAGACGCGCAGCAAGCCGGCGAGGTGCGCCTCGTCGAGGTCCGCGAGGTCCGCCTCGTGCAGCGGCGACTCGATCACGACCTCGTGGCGGCCCGGCGCGCCCTCGTACCCGGGGGCGACGACCGGGTACCTGTTGGCGACCACGCGCACCTGCCACGCGCCCTCGTCGGGCCAGCGCGCGATCGTCGCCTCCGTGTCGGCCTCGTTGCCGGGACAGAACGGACAGCGCGCGTCGCTCGGCTCCGGCGGGCCCGCCGGCCGCACGCCGCCGAGCCCGAACCGACCCGGCGCGACGAGCACGCTCCGGCCGGTGAACGGGTCGATACGGCGCTCCGTCGTCACGGCTCCTCCCGTCAGCCGCGTCGCCTCAGAGGTCGGACACCAGCACGACGCGCGCCTCGTCGACCCGACGCATGTCCGCGTCATTGGTGAGGAACGCGTCGCACCCAGCCTGAATCGCCGCGGCGACTTGGAGCGCGTCGGGGGTGCGCAACCCATGGCGGGCGCGCAGCTCCGCCCCCCGGACAGCGATGGCGACGTCGATCGGGACGACGCGGACGTGCGCGTGGGCCTCGAACAGTCGACGATAGGCCTCGCCGAGATCGGTCCGTCCGTGACGCAGGGGCTGCGCGAGCAGCTCCGTGAGCGTGATGACCGAGGCGACCGCGCCGATGGAACCCTCGTCGACGCGACGAGCGACCTCTCGCATCGGCTCGAGGAACGATGGGTGCTTCTCGATGAGATAGATCAGGGGCGCGGTGTCGAACCCGAGCGTCCTGACGCCTTCGAGCGACTCGAGCGAGCGAGCCACGCGCTCACCACTCGTCGCGAAGGCCGCGCACATAGGCGTCGGCGTCGACGTCGCGCCAGACGTCATCGCCGAGGCCCACGAGATCGGCGAGCCGGGCGCTCTTCGGCGCTGCGCTCGTGAGTCGGTCGCGGATCAGCGCGGCGAGCCGCGCCTTCGTCTCGTCGGACAACGGCGCGATGTGCTCGTCGTAGAGCGCCTCGAGATCGCGGAGCGGCTCACCCACATCGCGGAGTATGCGCGGGTGTGCCGTGCGCCGCCACCGTCGCGCGCCGGAGCGAACGAACGTCGATGGTCCGTCACGGCGCGAGCAGCCTGCGCTTCTGGACCTTGCCCATCGCGTTCTTCGGCAGCGCGTCGACGAAGCGCACCTCGCGCGGGCGCTTGTGCGGGGTGAGCGACGAGGCGACCCGCTCGACGAGCGCCTCCGCCGCCACCTCGCCGCGCGCGACCACGAACGCGACGATCCGCTCGCCGAGGTCGTCGTCGGGCGCGCCGACCACCGCGACCTCGGCCACGGCCGGGTCCTCGAGCAGCGCCGCCTCGACCTCGCCTGCGCCGACCTTGTAGCCCCCCGTCTTGATGAGGTCCGTCGAGCGGCGGCCGACGATGCGGATCGCGCCGTCCGCCGCGCGGGTCGCGAGGTCGCCCGTGTAGAACCAGCCGTCAGCGTCGAGCACCTCCGCGGTCGCGCCCGGCCGACCGAGGTATCCACAAAACACGTTGTCGCCGCGGATCGCGACCTCGCCGATCGTCACGTCGTCGCGCGCGTCGAGCGGCCGGCGCTCGTCGTCGACGAGCCGCAGCGCGACCCCGTCGAGCGGCCGGCCCACGGAGCCGGGGCGCGGCCCGTCCGTCGCGCGAACCGCGCAGTCGATGAGCGTCTCGGTGAGCCCGTAGCGCTCGAGGATCCCGCGCCCCGTCGCGGCCTCGACCCGCCGGTGCTCGCGGACGGGCAGACCGGCCGAGCCGCTGATCCAGAGCCGCGCGGCGCCGAGCGCGCGCGCGATCTCGACGTCCTCTTCGGCCTCGGTCGCGAGGCGGTGCACCATGGTCGGCACGCTGAAGAGCAGCGTGCTCGCGTCCTCGCCCAGCGCGCGCGCGAGGCGCGCGGGCTCGAAGCGCTCGAGCCAGTGGAGCGCGCCGCCGGCGCGGAGCGCGCCGTAGAGCCCGAGCACGAGCCCGTGCACGTGGAAGAGCGGCAGCGCGTGCACCACCGTGTCGAGCGCCGACCACTCCCAGGCCGCGGCGAGCGCGTCGAGGTCGAACGCCACGTTCTTGCCCGAGATCACCGCGCCCTTGGGCGGGCCGGTCGTCCCCGAGGTGTAGAGGACGAGCAGCGGGGCCTCGCCGACCTCGGCGAGCGGCAGCGCGCCGGACGGGTCGAGCGCGGGCTCGAGCGCGCGCGGATCGATCACGCGCGCGGGCGCGGCGTCGGCGAGCACGTGGGCGCGCGCGGCGTCGCCGAGCTTGGGGTCGAGCGGCACGCTCACGATCCCGGCCGCGGCGTGCGCGGCGAGCACGACCGGCGTCATCGCGCACGGGTGCGTCCAGACGGCGACCCGCTCGCCGGGCGAGGCGCCGAGCCCCGCGAGGTACGCGCGGCACGCGCGGGCGAGCTGCCGGTACGTCAAGACGTCTCTCCCGAAGCGGAGCGCGGGCCGATCGTCGGGCGCCGCGAGGCGCGAGAAGAGGGGCCCGCTCACGCGTGCGTCGGCGCGCGCCGGTCGAACCAGGGCTGCGCCTCCTCGAGCTGTCGCGCCAGGCGGAGCACGGTGATCTCGTCGCCAGGACGCGCGGTGATCATCGCGCCGAGCGGCAGCCCGTCCTCGGTCCAGTAGAGGGGTACGCTCGCCGACGGCTGGCCGGTGACGTTGAAGGGCGGCGTGTAGGGCGCGAAGTCGTACGCGCGCGCGATCGCGCGGTCGAGCAGGCCCGGGAGCCGGAGCACGGCGGGCGTGTCGGCGTAGGCGAGGACGTCCTGCAGCCGCGCCTCGAGGCCCGTGGGCAAGAGCGCGCCGTGCTCGATCGGCGCCGTGCCCGTCGTCGGCGTGAGGAGCACGTCGTAGTCCCCGAAGAACGACACGATCTTCGCCGCCTCGACGTGCAGCACGCGGCGCTCGACGACCGCGTCGCCGCCGTCGATCGAGCGGCCCGCCATCGCGAGCACCCAGGTGAGCTGCTCGACGTCGGACGCGCGCGCCGGGCGGTGCAGGTGCCGCTCCGCCCACTTCAGCTCGCCCGCGACGGCGATCGCGAAGTGGTAGAAGAAGGCCTTGGCGAAGGCGCCGGCGTCGAAGCGCGGGCGCGCGCGCTCGACGTGGTGCCCGAGCGACTCGCAGAGGCTCGCCGCGCGCTCGACCGCGCGCGTCGCCTCGACGTCGCGCGGCGCGGGCAGGAGCGGCTCGTCCGTGAACGCGATGCGGAGCGGGCCCGTCGAGGGCGCGTCGAGCGCGGCGAGGAACCCGCTCGCGGGCCGCGGGAAGTACATCGACGTCGGCTCTTCGCCTGCCGTCGCGTCGAGCATCGCGGCGCTGTCCCGCACGCTGCGCGTGAGCACGTGCTCCGAGGAGAACCCGAAGAACCGCTCGGGCTCGTCCGGGCCGACGGGCATGCGGTACTTCGAGGGCTTGAGCCCGAAGAGCCCGCAGCAGCTCGCGGGGATGCGGATCGAGCCGCCGCCGTCGCCGCCGTGCGCCATGGGGACGAGGCCCGCCGCCACCGCCGCCGCGGCGCCGCCGCTCGAGCCGCCCGGCGTGCGTCCGTGCCGCCACGGGTTGTGCGTGGGGCCGTGGAGCGCGGGCTCGGTGACGGGGAGGATGCCGAGCTCGGGCGTGTTGGTCTTGCCGAACACCACGAGGCCCGCGGCGAGGTAGCGGCGCACGAGCTCCGAGTGCTGCGCCGGGCAGTACCCGCGGTACATGCGGCTGCCGCTCTCGAGGCGCACCCCCGCGTACGCGCTCGAGAGGTCCTTGAGGAGGAACGGCACACCAGCGAACGGCCCCTCGAGCGGATCCTTCGCGACGCGCCGCCGCGCCTCGTCGAACATCTCGATCACGATCGCGTTGACGCGCGGGTTGACGCGCTCGGCGCGCGCGATCGCTTCGTCGAGCAGCTCGGCCGGGCTCACCTCGCCGCGTCGGACGAGCTCGGCCAGCCCGAGCCCGTCGTAGCGGTCGTACTCCGCGAATCCCATCGGAGCGGTTGTACCTCAACGCCCGCCGCTCCGCCGAGCGGTGTTGCGCGCGATCAGAACGCGCCGCCGAGCCCGGCGACCGCGCCGCCCTCGACGGGCGAGACGTCGAAGCGCAGGCCCGCTGCGCGCTGCGGCTCGGCGTCGGGGACCTGGACGGCGAGCCCGACGATCATCACGACGAGCCCCGCGATCTGCGAGAAGCCCATCACCGGGTGGAAGATCCCCGTCCAGCGCGGGACCGAGTCCCACTGCAGCGTGGGGAGCTGCCCGAACGGACCGCCGAGCGGCACGAACGAGAGCCCGACGTACTGGCCCGCGAGCGAGTCGCCGCGGTTGAGCGCGAGGCTCGTGGAGAAGTTCGCGACCCACGTGCCGGCGAACACCGCCATGCCGGGGATCGCGAGCTCCCAGAACGGGCGCGTCGAGCGCACGACCAGCGGCGGCGTGCTCGCGACGGGCGCCGCCATGCCGTAGGCGGAGGGAGCAGAGGTCGCCGGCGCCGTGACGCCGTAGGCGGGCGGAGGCGCCGCGCGCGACGCCGCCCCTGCGAGCTGCGCGTCGATCTGCGCGCGCAGCGCGTCGGCGTGGCTCGCGTACTCCGGCCCCGGCCGCTCGCGGTGAAACGAGGGCTCGTGCGTGAGCTGGTAGCGCGCGCCGTCGTAGCGGATGCGCACGCGCAGCGTACCGGTCGCGAGGCGCGCGACGAGGTCGCCCGGCGCCTCGCCCTCGGGGACGAAGCCGCGCGCCGCGAGCCCCTCGAGGATGGCGACGCGCATCGCGCCCGCGTCCATCGGGCGCGGCGCCGTCCCCGTGCGCGCCGCGCCGAGCGCCGGACCGCGAGCGCAGCCGAGCGCGCCGAGCGCGAGCAGCGCCACGACGACCGCGCGCGTCACGCCGCCTCCGCGCGCGCGGGTGCGGCGGGCGCGCGCCACACCCGGACGAGGCCGATCCCGGCGATGGCGACGACGATCGCGAGCGAGGTCCACTGCGCGGTGCTCAGGCCGGCGTAGAGCCCGCGCGAGGCGTCCGCGCGGAACGCCTCGACCAGCGCGCGCCCGATCGCGTAGAGCACGAGCCACACGGCGAACGCGGCGCCCGACGGGAGGCGGCCGCCGCGCGCGGGACGATAGACCGCGAGCGCGCCGAGGCTCGCGACGAGCGCGACCGCGCCCTCGTAGAGCTGCGTCGGGTGGGTCGGCAGGCTCGCCATGCCGGCGGGGACGAGGCCCGCGTGCGCGTGCTCGAGCGCGGCGAGCGAGCCCGCCGGGTAGCGCACGGCGAGCGCGAGCTCGGAGGGGACGCCGTAGTCGCACCCCTCGAGCAGGCAGCCCACGCGCACGAGCGCGTAGACCACGCCGAGGAAGAGCGCGATGCGATCGAAGAACGCGCCGACCGGCGCGCGCGAGACGCGCAGGTGCGCCGCGGCGCCGAGCGCGGCGAAGAGGAGCCCGCCGTACGCCGCGCGCCCGACGTGGAGGTACGGCGCGACGGACCCCGAGAAGAGCGCCTCGGGCGTGACGCGCAGCCACTCGTAGACGTAGCCGCCCGCGAGCGCGCCGCCGTACGCGATCAAGAGGGTGGTCGCGGTCCGACGTACGTCGCCGCCCTCGCGGCGCGTGAGCCGGAGCACGCCGGCGGCGGCGAGCAGGGCGGCGATCCCGGCCAACGTGCCGTACCCCGGCACGAGCGCGTCGGGCACGCCGTGCTCGAGCGCCCACGCGACGAGCACCGGCCTCACCCGCGCCTCCTTCGCCACGCGAGGTACGCGACGGGGACGAGGAGCCAGAGCGGGTCGAGCGGCGCGCCGGCGGGGCGCGCGTGCTCGTGCTCGGCCGCGGCGCAGTGGACGCCGCGTCCGTCGGGCCCGCACTCGCACGCGCACTCGCCGCAGTCCCAGCCGCAGTAGTTGCAGCGCCAGGTCGTGCAGTCGCACGTGCAGCTCTGGTAACAGCCCCAGCCCGTCGAGGTCTCGCGGTGATGGTCGAACGGGCCGGAGGAGCCGATGAGCGGCGACGACGACGCGCCGAGCTCGCCCGCGCGCGCGTGCTCGTCGAGCTCCGCCTCGAGCACGAGCCACACCGGGTTCACGAACAACCGCTCGCCCCGCGCGGCGAGCGCCGCAGGCATCCGCGGCGCCAGCCGCACCGTGCGCGCGCCGGTCCGCGCGGCGAGCTGCTCGATCACCTCGCGCGCGCGGCCGCGCAGCCCCGACGCGAGCGGCTCCTGCGCGAAGGCCGGGTCCTCGAATGCCAGCGCGGGCGCCGCCTCGGGGACGGCGCCGTCGGCGTCCATCATCGCGAGCGTGAGGAGCTGCGCGTCGAGCCCGACCGGCTCGATCGCGAGCGCGACGAGCGCGTCGGCGCCGCGCTGCGCGCGGCCGAGGTCGTGCGCCTCGACGAGGTCGGGCGCGTCGATCGCCTCCGCGGCCTCCGCGGCCTCCGCGGCCGCGAGGAGGCCGCGCTCGCGCTGCGTGCGCACGGCGGCGTCGAACCGCGTCGCGAGCGCCATGCGTCGCTCGAGCGGCAGCGCGAGGATCTCCTCCGGCGAGGACGAGAGCGCCTCGCGCAGCGGCGCCCCGCCCTCGGAGCTCACGCCCGGCGGCTCCGCGCAGGCCGCGGCGAGCAGCGCCGCGAGCCCCGCGACGCGCAGGGAGTGCCCGCCCTTCACCATCGACGCCATCGTCGGCGCGCGCGCGACGCGCGTCAAGACGTGGCCGCGCCGCGGGCTACCACGGCGCCGGCAGCTCGCCGCGGGCGAAGCGCGCGAGCAGCTCGCACGTCGCCTCGCCCGCGAGCCCGCCCGGCAGCGTGGCGTCGGCGTCGGCGGCCGCCGCGCGGTCGAGCCAGCGGTAGGCGACGTGCTCGTCGCCGAGGCGCACGTCGGCGTGCGCGCTCGACGCGACGAACATGTGGATGCGGAAGAGCAGCGCGCGATCCGGCGCGCGCACCTCGCGCACCCCGAGCGCGCGCTCGAGCGCGACCTCGAGCCCCGCCTCCTCGCGCGCCTCGCGCCGCGCGGTCTCTTCGATCGACGCGTCGCGCGGCTCCATGCCGCCGCCGGGCACGCACCACCGATGCGCGAAGGAGCGATCGTCGGGCCGCCGTCGCAGCACGAGCGCGCGCTCCTCGTGGATGACGAGCACCGCGGCGGCGACGAAGCGACGCATCGCCGCCTCAGCGCCGCCGGCGGAGCGCGACGAAGGCGAGCACGAGCGCGCCGAGCGGGGCGCCAGGCGCGCGCGCGCCGATCGTGCGGCAGGTGCAGGTGCCGTCGAGCGAGCTGCCCCCGCGCCCCGCGTCGAGGCCCGGCGCGACGGCGCCGTCCAGCGGCGGGAGCGCGGCGTCGAGCGCGGACGCGCCGCCGTCCTCGCTCGCGCCGCCATCGAGCGCGGGGACCCCCGCGTCGAGCGGCGCACACGGCAGATCGGCGCCGTCGCAGTCCTGATCGATCCCGTCGCCGCAGACCTCCGGGTTGCCGGGGAAGCGCCCGGGGTCGGCGTCGTCGCAGTCTTCGTCGGCCGGGCTCCCGTCCCCGTCCGCGTCCGGCGGCGGCGCGCACACGTCGTCGGTGCCGACCGGCATCGACACGCAGCCCCAGCGGCACGGCTCGGTCATGTCGTTGCCGTCGATGCAGCGCCGCCGGCTCGTGCGCCCCGCGTCGCACGTCCAGATCGGGTAGGTGCCGGACGGGCACGTCGCGGTCCCGTCGCACGTCGGCGCGGGCATGGACCGGTGCCCGCCCTGCGCCGTCCAGCGCGAGGGCGAGGTCGGCGAGCAGCCGCCTGCGAACGGATCGAACGCCGTCGTGTACGCGCCGCCGAGGGGCCGCGTCTCGAAGTGCAGGTGCGCGCCCGTCGAGCAGCCGCTCGAGCCGATCTGCCCGATCGCGTCGCCGCAGCGCACCGTGTCGCCCGGCCGCACGCGCACGCTCCCCTGCCGCAGGTGCGCGTAGATCGTGCGGTAGCTGCCGTGGTTGATCACGACGTGGTTGCCGTACCCCGAGCCGAACCCCGTCCCGCAGCGCGCGTCGACCGACGCGTTGCACGTGCGGCAGCGATCGTAGTGGCCGTCCTCGGTCGAGACGACCATCCCGTCGGCCGCGGCGACCACGTCGTGGCCCGCGGGGATCGCGTCGACGTTGCCGGCGAGGCTGAAGTCGGAGCCGCGGTGCCCGTCGTAGGTGGACATCGCGCAGTTCCAGTCGCGCAGCCCCGCGCCGGCGAGGTTGTCGAAGTAGTACCAGTTCGCGATGCACGCGTCGCACGCCACGGGGCGCCGGAAGGTCTGCGCGTGCGCGGAGGCGCCGTGCCCCGCCACGATCCCGAGCGCGATCCCGATCGCGAGCGCGAGCCTCACGGGGCCTCCAGCTGCGACGGATCCTCCGGCGGCGGCACGAACGCGTCGCCCCACGGCTCGCCGGTCCGCAGCGCGCAGTTGGTGACGCAGCGCGCGCCGTCGGCGTCGGCCCACCACACGCCGGCGACACCGCCGGGCACCGCGCCGACGAACCGCACGCGCGCGCCATCGACGCGGAGCATCGCCGCGGACGAGAGCCCGCGCGCCCAGGTCCGCGGCCCCTCGCCATCGTCGACGCGGAGCTCCACCTCGAGGTCGCGCTGCACGACGTACGCGAGCCGCGCGCCGTCGCTCGCGAGCGCGGTCACGCCCGCCGCGAGCATCCGCGGCGCGCCGCCGGGCGCGACCTCGTAGAGCCGCCGCTCCGGGTCGACGAGCGCGCCCCCCTCGCGCCAGCGCGGCACGAAGGCGGCCGCCTCGAGCGCCACCGGCGTGAGCGCGCCGTCGGCGCCGCGGAACGCCAGGCGCAACCGCGGCGGCGCGTCACCGACCGCGGGGCCGACGTCCTCGAGGGCGACGAGCTCGCCCGCCTCGGCGAGCGGCGCGCGCGACGGCGAGGACGCCGCGCAGCCCGCGAGGACCCAAGCGCAGAGGAGCACGAACCGCACCCGTCGAAGGTACTCCGATCGCGGGCGGCCGTCAGCGGCGGCCGCCGAGGCGGCCGAGGCAGTCGTACGCCGCGTACTTGTAGCTCTCCGCGAGCGTCGGGAAGTTGAAGACCATGTCGATGAAGGCGTCGACCGTCCCGCCGCACTGCATCACCGCCTGACCGATGTGCACGAGCTCGCTCGCGCGCTCGCCGATCACGTGCACGCCGAGCACCGCGCGCGTCTCCGCGTGCACGACGAGCTTGGTGATCCCCTCGACGTCGCCGGTGATCGCGCCGCGGGCGTTGTCGCGATAGAGCGCGCGGCCGACCACGTGGGGGATGCCCTCCCTCGCGCACGCCTCCTCGGTCTTGCCGAGCGCGCTCACCTCCGGGATCGTGTAGATCCCGAAGGGCAAGAGGTCGGCGACGGCGCGCTTGTACTCGAACCCGAACGCGCGACACACCGCGACGCGGCCCTGCTCCATCGACGTCGAGGCGAGCGCGGGGAACCCGATCACGTCGCCCGCCGCGAGGATGTGCGGCACGCGCGTGCGGTACGCGTCGTCGACCTCGAGGTAGCCGCGCGGCCCCGGCGCGAGGCCCGCGCGCTCGAGGCCGAGGTCCGCGGTCGCGCCGATGCGGCCGGCCGCGTAGAGCAGATCGTGGGCGGCGAGCTCGTCCCCGTCCTCGAGCATCACGCGGATCGCGTCGCCCGCGCGCTTCACCTCGGACCACGCGCGCCCGAGCCGCAGCGCGACGCCGAGGTGCTCCATCGCGACCTCGAGCCGGCGCACGATCTCCGCGTCGAGGAACGGCAGGATCGCGCCGCGCGCGTCGACGAGCACGACGCGCACGCCGAGCGCCGCGAACATGCACGCGTACTCGCAGCCGATCACGCCGGCGCCCAGGACGATCATCGAGTCCGGCAGCCGCTCGAGGTGCAGCACCTCGTCCGAGTCGTGGATCTGCGGATCGGGGAAGTCGATGTCGGGCGGCTGGTAGGGCTTGCTCCCGGTCGCGATGAGGATGCGCTCGCCGCGCACGCGCCGTCCGCCGACCTCGACGGTGTGCGGATCGACGAAGCGCGCGTGGCCGGTCACGTAGTCGACGCCGTGGCGCCGGTAGTTCGCCCGGATGCGCGCGGACTCCATCTGCGCGATCGCGTCCTTGCGCTCCATCAGGAGCGGGACCTTCGCGTGGTGGTCGAGCTCGACGGTGACGCCGTAGAGGTGCCGGCTCCGGTGGCCCGAGACGTAGATGGCCGTCTCGCGCAGCGTCTTGCTCGGCAGCGTCCCCGTGTGGACGGCGGCGCCGCCGGGCTCCGGCTCGCGCTCGATCACGAGCACGCGCTTGTCGAAGTACGCGGCCTGCGCGGCCGCCTTCTCGCCCGCAGGGCCCGATCCGATCACCACCAGGTCGTACGCGTCGCTGCTCACCGCGCGCAGGATACGCCGGTGACGCGCCTCGCGGCGATCGCGCGCGAGCCGCGTTAGACTGTCCCCCGTGCCGCGGCGGTGGTGGTGGCTCGCGCTCGCGTCGCTCTTCGGGTGCGACCCGGGGACCGGCTTGCTCGTCGTGAGCTTGCGGACCGACCTCGCCGCGGAGATCGAGATCGACGAGGTCGTCGTGGCCATCGACGGGCTCGATCCGCGTCGCCGCCCGCTCACCGGCGCCGATGCGCTGCTCGAAGGCGCGCGGATCGCCGAGCTCGACGACGTGCCGACGGGCACGCGGCGCCTCGACGTGACGCTCCTGCGCGGCGGGACGCCGGTGGTCACGCGCCCGACGAGCGTCACGGTCGGCCCCGCGACCGCGGTGACCGTGGTGCTCACGCGCGACTGCCGCGGCGTCCTCTGCGCCGATGAGCGCGCGCAGGCGTGCGTCGGCGCGCGATGCGTCGCGCCGGAGTGCAGCCCCGAGACGCCGGACGCGTGCCCGATGCCCGCGTGCGTCGAGGCGTCCGACTGCGCGCCGGCGGCCGCGTGCGCGGCGGTCGCGTGCGCCGGCGGCGCGTGCCTCTACGGCGACGGCGGCGGGTGCGCCGCGGCGGAGTACTGCGCGCCCGAGCGGGGCTGCGTTCCGCGCCCTGGTCAGCGACCGACGCCGCGGTTCGTGGTCAGCCTCTCACCGGATCGCGCGAGCCCAGTCGCGCTCGAGGGAGCGCACCTCGACGCGCCGGTCCACGTCTTCGCGGAGGGCGTCGAGGGCGTCACGCGCATCGACTATCGGATCGATGGCACGGAAGACTGGCGCCCGGCCGAGGCGCGCGACGCACCGCCGTTCGACCTCGTGTCGGGGAGCACGGCAGAGGTCGCGGCGCCGCTGAACGTCGCCTGCCTGCCCATCGGCGCACATACGCTGCGCGCGACGCTGACGCGGGACGATGGCACGACCGAGGACGTGCTGACCTCGTTCACGACCGAGGGCGCGAGCGAGGGATGGTACTGGACCGACGACCCCTACCGACGTGGGCTGCGCCCGCTCGACGAGGGGACGAGCCTCGCGGGCGTCGTCTACCTGCTCTGGGCGCCCGGCGCGCGGCGCGACGTCCGGCGCGTCGTGTTCACGCGCAGCTGGGATGCTCCCGGCACCGAGCGCCTCGAGAACGCGGCGCCCTACGACGTCATGGGCACCGGCGGTACGACGCCGTATGGGGCGGCGAGCCCGCTCGATCTGACGGCGCTCACCGGCGAGCAGCGGGTGACGGCGGTGATCCGGCTCGAGCCGAGCGGGACCCTCGGCGACACGCTCGAGGTGAGCTTCGGCGTCGCGCCATGATCGCACGCGGAAATCATGGCGGGCGCCCGGCGCGTTCGTCCGGCGTGCCTCGTCCTGCCACGCTCGCGCTCGCCGCCGCGCTCGCGGCCGGCATCGCGTCCGTCGCGGCGGCGAGCCCCGCCGACCTGGTCGGCCAACCCGCGCCGCCGATCCGCGCGCGCCCGCTCGACGGAGACCGCGAGGTCGGGCTCGAGGAGTACCGCGGCCGCGTGGTCCTGCTCGCGTTCGTGGCGACGTGGTGCGGCGCGTGCCGGCAGCTCGCCCCGGAGCTCGACGCGCTCGCCGCCGAGCACCAGGCGCGCGGGCTCGTCGTGGTCGGGCTCACGCGCGAGCCGCGCGAGCGCATCCGCGCGCACGTCGCCGCGCACGCGATCGCGATCCCGTGGATGCAGTGCACCGGGCGCACCGCGGCGAGCTACGACGCGCGGGGGCTGCCGACGCTGGTGCTCGTCGATCGCGCGGGGCGCGTGCGCGCCGCGCACCAGGGCGCGACGCCGGGCGTCGCGGCTCGCCTCCGGCGGGACGTCGCCGCGATCCTGTGACGACGCCGCGCGCGCCGTTGAAATCGGGGTGACGTTGCGCGCTGCGCCAAGGTCCTCGGAACGACGCGGGTCGGTCGCTGTCGGAGGGACTCGATGGGACAGGTACGCGTGTCGTGGCTGGCGGCGGTCCTCGCCGCCTGCGCCGGGGGAGGTGCGCCGTCGGCGCCGATCGAGTCCGCCGCGGGCGAGGCGCGACGCGCCGCCGAGGCAGAGGCGAGCGCGACGCGCGTGCGGGTCGCCTCGACGCGGATCGGCGACGACGTCGCCCTCGGCGGCGTCGCTGGCGCGGTCGATGGCGCGGCCGCGCCCCGCCCGGAGGCGCCGATCCCCGCGGACATCGTCGCGCTCAGCTCCCGGATGCGGCCTCGGCCGCTCGCGATCCCGCCGACGCGCCCGGGGAACACGAACCGCTTCACCTTCGACGGGCACCGCCGCGGCTGGCTCGCCCGCGTCCCAGGATCGCAAGCCTTGTTGACGCCCGCCTACGCCGACGGAAAGGTCTACCTCGGCGGCGGCTTCGGGAGCTCGCAGTTCTACGCGTACAACGCCCGCAGCGGCGACCCGCTCTGGGCCGCGAGCGCGCCGGACGGCGGCCCCACGGCGGCGATCGTCGAAGACGACCGGGTGATGTTCAACACGGAGAGCTGCACGCTCTTCGCGATCCACGCGGACACCGGCGAGCACCTCTGGCGCCGCTGGCTCGGGGACCCGCTGATGGGGCAGCCCGCTTCCGGCAGCGGGATGGTCTTCAGCGGCCACGTGATCGATCGGCGCTCGCCCGGCGGGCTCGGCGCGGGCACGACGGGCTGGGGCGTCGGCGGCGGCCGGCGCTACGGGTTCACCGCGATGCGCGCCAACGACGGACGCCCGCGCTGGACGCGCGCGATCAGCGCGGACGTGATGAACGGCCCGATCCTCGACGGCGCGAGCGTGTTCTTCACGACGATGGACGGCGACGTCTACCACCTCGAGCAGCGCTCGGGCCGCCAGAGGTGGCGGAGGAACCTCGGCGCCACGAGCGCGCCGTGGCTCCACGGCGGCGAGGTCCACGTGACGGTGCGCGCGCGCGCCGGTGACGGCGACCCGGCCGAGGGCGCGCGCGAGCGCACGGTGGTGCTCTCCCACGCGCGCGGCGAGACGCTGCGCGAGCACGATCCGGTCGAGGCGCCCTTCCTGCGCGAGCGCGCGGACACCGGCGGCGTGCGCGCGGGCTGGGCCTACGAGGGCTCGCGTCCGACCGTGGTCGACGGCCGCAGCTACCAGACGATCGGCAACGAGGTGCACTGCCGCGACGTGCGCACCGGCGCGCTGCTCTGGCGTCGCCAGTACACGCAGGACTCGAGCGCGCGCGCGGCGAGCCCGCCCGCGGTCGCGGGAGGACAGCTGGTGTTCGGGACGCGCCAGGGGCAGCTCTTCGCGCTCGACGTCGACACGGGCCTGACGGCGTGGACGTACGAGGTCGGCGAGCCGATCGCGGCGCAGCCCTCGATCGCGCACGGCTGGGTCTACGCAGCGACGACGCAGAGCGGCCTCGTCGCGCTCGAGGTCGCGGACCCCGCGTTCGACGGCTGGCACATGTGGGGCGGGAGCGCCGGCCACAACGGGCCGACCCTCGGGACCACCGCGCCGTTCGAGGACGAGAGTCGTCCTACGGAAGGTACGTTGCGCCTCGCCGAGGAGCCGAACGCCGGCGAGCTCGGGGGCTTCCCGATCCAGGCGACGCGGGTCACCGCGCGCGTGACCGGCTTCGTCGCGCGCGTGTCGGTCACGCAGACCTTCGAGAACCCGTACGAGCGCCCGATCGCGGCCGAGTACCTGTTCCCGATCCCCGAGGGCGCGATCGTGTCGGGCATGCGCCTCTCGAGCGGGGGGCGCGTCGTGCGCGCCGAGGTGCGCTCGCGCGAGGCGGCCGCCGCCGCGACGGCCCAGGAGGGACAGACGACCACGACCGTGCTCGAGCAAGAACGACCGGACCTCTTCCGCCAGCACGTACGCAACGTCGCGCCCTCCGAGCGCGTCGAGGTGACGTTCGAGTACACGCAGATCCTGCCCTTCGCCGACGGCGCCTACCACCTGCGGTACCCGCTCGCTGCGGGCCCGCGCCACGAGCGCGCGCGCGAGGGCAGCCTGAACGCGGCGGGGACGCCGCTCGAGCGCGTGCTCTCGCCGACGGACGCGCGCCCGGAGCGCGTCGAGGTCGTCGTCGAGGCCGAGTCGGGGAGCGGCCTCGCGGGCCTGCGCTCGGCGTCGCACGAGCTCGCGGTCAGCGCGGACGGGGACCGGATCGCGCGCGCGCGGCTCGCCGGCGACGCGCCGCCGGACCGCGATCTCGACGTGCGAATCGAGGTCGCGCGGGACGAGCCCTCCGCCGCGCTCGTCGCGAGCCCGCCGTCCGGACGCGAGCCGGGCTACCTCGCGCTCGCGCTGCACCCGCGGCTCGACGCCGGCGACGAGGTCACGCCGCGCGAGCTCGTCGTCGTGCTCGATCGCTCGAGCTCCATGCGCGGCGCGCCGCTCGAGCTCGCGAAGGCGGTCGCCCTGCGCGCGCTCGCCGGGCTCGACCCGCGCGACACGTTCCGCGTGACCGCGCTCGACGGCGCCCTGCCCGGCCTCGGCGACGGGCCGCTCGCCGCGAGCCCGGCCAACGTCGCGCGCGCCGCGGCCGCCGTGCGCCGCCTGCCCATCCTCCCGAGCGCGAGCCGCGAGGGCCTCGCGCGCGCGCTCGCGAGCGCGCCCCCGGCCGATCGCGTCCGCGTCGTCGTCCTCGCGACCGACGGCTACCTCGGGGACGAGCGCGAGGTCCTCTCCGAGCTGCGCGGCGCGCTCGGCGAGGCGCGCCTCTACGCGCTCGGCGTCGGCACCGCGGTCAACCAGTACCTGCTCACGCGCGTCGTCGAGCTCGGCCGCGGCGAGCTCGAGATCCCATCGCTCGGCGCGCCCCCCGCCGAGGTCGCCGAGGCGTTCCACGCGCGCATCGCGCGCCCCTACCTCACCGACCTCAGCGTCGCGTTCGAGGGCCTCGCGGTCGCCGACGTCTACCCGCGGCGTCTGCCCGACGTGCACGCGGACCGCCCGCTCGTGGTGCACGGCCGCTACGAGGGCGGCGGCGACGGACGCGTGATCGTGCGCGGCCGCGTGGCCGGCCGCCCCTTCGAGCAGGTGCTCGAGGTCACGCTGCCGTCCGCCGGGCCCCCGCGCCCCGAGCTCGCGAGCGCGTGGGCGCAGACGCGGATCCGCGACTCGCTCGGCGCGATGGCGCTGCAGCCGAGCCCCGCGCTCGCGCGCGACGTCACTCGCCTCGGCGTCGCGCACGGCGTCTTGACACCGTTCACGACGTTCGTGGCCGTCGATCCGGGCGATCCGCGCCGCGTCGCGCGCGCGGGCGCGCCGGCCGCCGAGGCGCCCTCGAGCACGCGGCCCGAGCGGGACGCCAACGCGTACATCGTCGCCTGCTACACCGAGGCCCGCGACGAGGACGGCGCGATCGACCAGGACGCCCTCGCCGACTGCCTCGCGCGCCACGCGCCCCCTTGAGCGCGTCAGCCGCGCGACGTCGACGTCGTGGCCCGCCTGTCCGCCTGTCCGCTCCATTTCCCGCGCGGCCGGAGCGGTCGTCTCCGCACCGTTGCCCCGCGGCGGTGCGCCTCCGCGAGCGAGAGCGCGATGCGGAGCGCGGATGCTCGTGCCGCGGGGCGTGCAGCGGTGGGGCCGAGCTGCCTTGACGTCGGAGTGAGCCACCGGCAGGCTGATGCGCCGTCGGATCCGACCTGGGCAGGCCGCGCCAGATCGCGAGGTCCACGTCGTGGCGCGCGGCGCAGCGCACCTGCACGCGTTCGCCGTAGGTCGCGGGCATCGGCTCGGACATCGGAGCGCCGACGACATTCGAGCTCGAAGAACGGTACCCCGGGAGCCGCAGGGAGAGCGCCGTAGCCGGACCCCGCTCGCGCTCGTACCAAGCGGCCGCCGCCTCGAGCTCGTCGGCGGCCGCGGACTCGAACGGCAGGCGCATCAGATCCGACGAAGCGTCTCGCGGACCCGCGCCTCGACCTCGTCGCCGACCAGTTGGCCGAGGACCCCGTCGATGAGGTCCTGCTGCTCGCGGGCGCGCGCGAGCCCCGCGTGGACGTGGGCCGACGCGAGCAAGTCGTCGTGACGGATCCGGACGAAGCCGGGCGGCAGAGGATGGTCGAGGGAGCGACGCAGGAAGACGCAGGGCGCGAGCGAGGCTCGCTTGCCGTGGGGCCGACCG
Organism: Sandaracinaceae bacterium; assembly: GCA_019637095.1. Taxonomy (GTDB): domain Bacteria; phylum Myxococcota_A; class Polyangia; order Polyangiales; family Sandaracinaceae; genus JACKEC01. The sequence goes on from JAHBWG010000088.1 coordinate 26,182, forward strand.
ATCCACCTCCACGCTCGTGGACACCGTCCTCGAGAAAGCGAAGTTCGAGACCGCGCGGCGGGGAGCGAGTTGCTCTCGAGCGTGACCACGCCGATGCGCTCGAGGCGAGACAGCACGGCGGGGCGACACGTCGACGCGCTGGACCACCGCCAGGCGCCGCGGCGGCGCAGGCTCGCCTCGGTTCACCCGTCGGAGCCGCGCTTCGCCGTCGCGAGCGCCCGATCGAGCCGCTCCTCGACTTCCCACTCGCGCGCCCAGTACCTCAGGCGCGCCTCGTCCTCGGGCGCACGCCCGAAGCGGAGCAACCGATCGACGTCGGCGACATCTTGCGGGCGTCCGGCGATCAGCTTGTAGACGACGAGGTCGTCGGGAGCGACGACGTAGCTCCGAACGCCCAAGACCTCGATCCGCCTGCGCCGCGCGAGCGCCTCGCGCTCGAACTCGGTGCCGGCGCAGAGGAGATCGATCGCGAGCGGCGGCTCGGCGTCCCGTGCGTACTGGAGTCGCACCGAGCCTCCGCGAGCGGCGTGGGTCAAGTCTCCCCGCGCGACCCGGAGGCCGGCTCGCTCGAGCGCCCGCTCGAACGCGCCGGTGTCCGCGGGCACGGCGATGGCGAGATCGCAGTCCTTGGTCCCGCGCGGCTCCGTCCACGCGCCAACCGCGAGCCCGCCCACGATCATCCAGTCGACGCCCTGCTCGTCCAGGATCCGCCCGAGCTCGCCGAGTAGGCGCTGGAACGTCTCGGCGAGCTCCGCGACGGTGTAGATCATCGCCCGCGGAGGCGCTCCCATCGCTCCCTGAGCGATGGCGGGACGTCGCCTTCCAGACGCCTGCGGAGATCGTCGGGATCGGTCGCCTGTCGCGCCAGCTCGGCGATCGTCACGCACGCCCACGCGACCGCGTCGTCCGCCCGCTCGGAGAGCGTGCGTGCGTCGGAGCGCGCGCGGGCATCCGCGAGGTCGCTCGCCTCCGCCTGCTCGAGCCACGCGATCCGCCGGGCCACGCAGAAACGCTAGCACGGCGCTGCCCAAGGGTCCTTTCGACCGAACGACCGCCTCGGCGGGTAGCGTCGAGATCGACTCCGTCCTCCCCGGCAGCCAGACCCGCAGTCCCAGCGCGCGTTGGTGCTCGTCGAACGCCTCCCCGTCGTCGAGGAGAGCGTGCAGCGCGGTCTCCGCTTCGTCGGACCTCGGACAGAGACCTTCAGCCGGCGAGCACGCGTGTCCCGCGCCGAGCCCCGCGCAGCGCAGCGACGAGCTCACCTCGACGCGGACCGACGACGTGGACGCGGCCGACGCCGCCACGCGTCGCGTGGATCGCCGCGTCGAGCTTCGGAATCATCCCGCCGGTGGCGACCTTCGCCGCGATCGCCGCCGACGCCGCGCTCGTGCTGAGCTCGCCGATCGATCCACCTCCACGCTCGCGCACCCCGCCGACCTCGGTGACGAGGACGAGACCGACCGCACCCACGGCGACGGCGATCGCGGCGGCCGCCGTGTCGGCGTTGACGTTGAGCGCCTCGCCGGCTGCGTTCACGAACACCGGCGCGACGACCGGGACGTGGCCGCGCTCGACGAGCCGATGCACGAGCTCCGCGCAGACCTCCGTCGGACGCCCGACTCGTCCCTGCACGGCCTCGGCGACCAGCCAACCAGCGTCGCGACCGCTGAGCCCGACCGCGACGAGCCCCCGTCGAGCGAGCGCGGCGACCACGCGCGCTCGCACCGGCCCACAGAGCACCGCCTCGACGACCTCGACCGTCACGTCATCCGTCGCGCGCAGTCCGTCGGCGTGGGCGATCGCGGCCCCCCTGGCCCGGAGCGCCGCGTCGATCTGCGGCCCCCCGCCGTGCACCACGAGCGGCCGCGCTCCCGCCCGAGCGAGGCTCGCGACGTCTTCCGCGCAGGCCGCGAGCGCCACGTCGTCTGCGACGATGGCGCCGCCGATCTTGATCACGACGAAGCGACCGGCGATCGGTCGCGGGGACGCCGAGGAGGAAGCGTTCAGCAGCTCGGCGTCCACTTGCGCTCGCAGGTCAGACTCTCACGGACGCGCGGCGGCATCGCCTCGACGTCGAGCACCACGAAGAGATCGATCACCTTGAACGCGCGGTCGACCGCCGGCGCCCCGCACACCTTCGCCCCGAGCGCCAGGTAGCTCTGGAGGAGCGGCGGGAGCTCGGAGGGCGTCGGCGAAGCCACCGTCCCCTTCGCGACGCGCAGCCCGCGCAGGGCGTCCACGTGCCACCGAGGGTGGACCTGACCGGCCGCCTCGAGCTCGTCGAGCACCCGCACCGCCGCGCTCTCGTCGAGCGTCGGCAGCGAGCAGCAACCGAACAGATAGCGCTTGTGGTTCCACGCGACGTAGCGGCCGAGGCCACGCCAGAGGAGGTGGATCACGCGCCCGTTGCGGTGGTCGGCGTGCACACAGGCGCGGCCGAGCTCGACGCCTTGCTCGACCACCTCGTCCGGGAGCGTCCGAAGGTCGTACTCGCTCTCCGAGTAGAAGCCGCCGCGCGCGTCCGCCATCGGCCGGAGCATCAAGCGGTACGTGCCGATGACGCGGCCGCTGGCGCGGTGCTCCACCATGAGGTGGTGACAGGCCGCGTCGACCTCGTCCTCGTCGCGCCCCGTGAGGTACGCGCTCTCGAGCCCCTCCGCGAGCTCGACGTTGAAGACCTCGAAGCGCAGGCGCTGCACGGCGTGCAAGTCGGCGAGCGTGCGCGCGAACCGCAGGACGTAAGGCCCCGCGCGCATCTCCCCCTCGGGGAGCGCGCTGCGGAGCACCGGGTAGCTCGGCGGCGCGATGGGTTGGAAGTAGGGCTCCGCGTACATGGGCGCTCCCCTCTCGACGAGCCGCGAGGAGAGCCTCGCGGGTGTGGATCGATGCGGGTGGAGCATGATCGAGGTCGGCGCCACCGTCTGAGAGGGTCGGGTGAACGACGTGACGAAAGTTGACGGTCAGGCGTCGAACGCGACGCTCAGCCGTACCAGAGCGCGAACGCCTCCGTCGCGAGCCGTTCGCGCTCGCCGTCGCGCGGAAACCACGAGGGGCCCGACGCGGTGGCGCGGAACAGCAGATCGAACAGCGGGAGGTGGCGCCGCAAGGTCCGGCGCAGCCGATGGGGCTTGATCGGGTTGAAGCCGCCGAGGAGCGAGAGCGCCTGACGCGGGTTCTTCTTCACCCAGAGCCACGAGCCCATCTCGAGCGTCAGCGGCAAGAACGCGCCTTCCGCGGGGCGCGCCGCGCGCATGTCGTAGAGGTGATCCCAGAGGTCGCCGCGCACCGTGTACGACAGCGACTGCGGCTCGAACCGGTAGACGTGGTTCGGGAGCGTCGCGTCGAGCAGGTGCTTGAGCGCGTAGGCCTCGGGCAGGAGAGGGAACGGCCTGCGCGTGCGCGCGTACGGAAACCAGATGCGATCGGTGAGACCGAACCCGGAGTGGCAGTCGATCGCGATCGCGACGCTCGCGTCGAGGACCTCGCGCTCGACGAAGCGAACCAGCGCCTCCGCCTCGGGCTCCATCGGCGCGTCGCGCTCGCCCATGTACCAAGGCAGCCGCGGGCTGATGCGGTGACCGCCGACGAGCCAGCTCCCGCTCCCGTCCGCGGCGGGGGGCGCGTTGCGCATGAGGTCGACCCCGCGCGCGTTGCCGCGCGTGCCGAGCGCGAACCCCCACGGGTTGACGAGCGGCACCGCCACGACGCGGGTGCGGGCGAGCACGTCCGCGAGCACCCGGTCCCACTCGAGCAGCTCGGCGAGCGTGTGCAGCCACGCGAGCACGACCTCCGTCCCGATCCGCTCGAGCCCATGCACGCCGCCGGTCACGGCGAAGACCGGAGCGGACGGGTCCTCGGCGCCCAGGGCGAGGCCGTAGATCGGCAGGCGCGCGCCGCCGTGACCGACCCGCGCGAGCACCTCGACGCGCGCGTGCGCGCCGAACCTCCCGATCAGCGCCTCGAGCCGCTCGAGTTCGGGGATCTCGGGGCGGCTCACGAGGCGAGCGCCGCCACGATGGACTCGCGCGCCGCCTCCGCGAGCGCCGCAGGGCTCGCGGCCGAGCGCGGGTCGAGGAGCGCGCCGAACGTCAGCTCCACGCGCGCCGCGGGGTGCGCGGTCATGCCGAGGTAGTGAGGCAAGAACCACGTGTCACCGACCCACGCGAGCTCCGCGGGCGAGTAGCGCACCGCGACGGGCGCGACGGGCGCGCCGAGCCGGCGCGCGACGCCGAAGATGCCGCGCTTGAACGGGAGCACGCGATCGCCCCGCGTCGTGGTGCCCTCGGGGAACGCGAGGACCGATGCGCCGGACGCGAGGTGTGCGAGCGCGCTGCGCAGGACGCGCGCGCCGCTGTACGGGTCGCCGCGGTCCACGAGCAGCACGCGGTGCTCGCGGACGAGCTCCCCGACGACCGGCCAACGCGAGAGCTCGCGCTTGGCGATGGGGATCGCGGGCGCGACGCTCGCGAGCGCGGGCGGGTCGAGGTAGCCGAGGTGGTTGCCGACGATGACGGCGGGCGCGGCAGGCGGCGGCCCGCGCACGACCACCTGCACTCCGTGGAGCGCGCAGACGTTCTCGGCGATCCAGCCGATGCGGCGCGCGAGCGCGGGGCCATCGGAGGGCACGGGCGCCGCGCCCCAGAGCCGATCGAGCGCGAACGAGAGCGTGCGCGCGAGCCGGCGCGTCGAGCGCGTGAGCGCCGCGGGGCCGGTGGCGAGCCGAGGCAGGAGCGCGTCGAGCGGGGCGGCGTGCATCGCGCAACGTTCCGTCGACCCTGTCTCGGCCCGGCGTCCACCTCGTGAGACCCTCGTGAACTCCGCTTCCCGCGCGCGAAGAGGCGGTAGAGAATGCGGCGTGCGCAGAGCGGACGCGCGGAAGCCGAAGGTGACGCGCCGGGCGTGGCTCCGCGGCGCGCTCGCCGCCGGCGCGCTCGGCGGGTGCGAGCCGCGCCGCCCGCGGCTGCCGTTCGATCCGCGGCTCGCGCCCGATGGCGGGCTCTTCGGCACGCTGGAGCCGCCGCGCCCGCGCTCCTACGCCACGTTCGAGCACGGCGTCGCGAGCGGCGATCCGCTCGCCGACGCGGTCGTGCTGTGGACGCGGGTCACGCCCGGCGGGCCCGACGAGGCGCCGGAGGAGCGCTACGAGGTCCGCTACGAGGTGGCGCGCGATCCGCGCTTCGAGGCGGTCGTCGTCGCGGACGTGACGAGCGCCGAGGCGCGCCGCGACTGGACGGTGAAGCTCGACGTCGGCGGCCTCGCGCCGGCGACCACCTACTACTACCGCTTCCACGCGCGCGGCGACGTCTCGCCGGTCGGCCGCACGCGCACCGCCCCGGACGGGTCCGCCGAGCGCCTGCGCTTCGCGCTCGCCTCCTGCGCGAGCCTCGGGCACGGCTTCTTCCACGCGTACTCCGCGATCGCGCGGCGCGACGACCTCGACGCGGTGATCCACCTCGGTGACTACCTGTACGAGTACGCGTCGGGCACCTACGGGCTGCGCCGCGCGCTCGAGCCGGCGCAGGCCCTCGTCGGCCTCATGCAGTACCGCGCCCGCTACGCGCAGTACCGGCGCGAGCCGTCGCTCGCAGAGGCGCACCGCCGCCACCCGTGGATCACCGTGTGGGACGATCACGAGTCGGCGAACGACTCCTGGCCCGGCGGCGCGGAGAACCACGACCCGTGGCGCGAGGGGCCCTGGGAGGACCGGCTCGCCGCGGCGATGCGCGCGTACCGCGAGTGGATGCCGGTCCGCGACGGCGCGGACCCGCGGCGGCTGTTCCGCGCCCTGCCCTTCGGCGAGCTGTGCGAGCTCGTGGTGCTCGACACGCGCGCGTGGGGCCGCACGGCGCAGGTGTGGGACGATCACGATCCGCGCCGCCACGAGGTCGAGCGCGAGCTGCTCGGCGCCGACCAGCACGCGTGGCTGTTCGAGCGGCTCGCGAGGACGCGCGCGCGGTGGAAGCTCGTCGCCCAGCAGGTGATGCTGAGCCACGTGCGCGGCATCCCCCACGCGGACCAGTGGGACGGTTACCCGGCGGCGCGCGCGCGCCTCTTGCGCGACCTCGAGGCGTCTCGCCCGCGCGACGTCGTGTTCCTCACCGGCGACGTGCACTCCTCGTGGGCGTTCGACGTCGCGGCGAGCCCGTTCGACGCGGCGGCGTACGACCCGGCGACCGGCCGCGGCGCGCTCGCGGTGGAGATCGTGACGCCCGCGGTGAGCTCGCCGGGCCTCGACGCGGGCTCGGCCGCGCGCCTCGTCGCGAGCCACCCGCACCTCGCGTGGGCGAACCTCTCCGCGCGCGGCTTCGTGGTCGTCGACCTCGACGCCGAGCGCGCGCGCGCGGACTGGATCCACGTCGGCGACGTGGAGGACGAGCACGACGAGACGGAGACGCTCGCGGCGTCGTTCGAGACGCGCGCTGGCGTGAGCCACCTCGTCCCGACGCCGCCATGAGCGGCCGCGCGAGGGCGCGGGCGGCGTCCTCGCCTCGAGACCGACCTTCAGAGGCCCGCGTCGAGGACGAGATCGGGCAGCGACGGAGCGTGAACGAGCCCGTCGACGCAGGCCCCGCGCTCGCATCGCTGGCCCTCGCACAGCACGGACGCGCACGCGTCGTCGATCTGGAGGTCGAGGCGCTTGGTGCGCTCCGGCGCGTAGCCGCCCCGGAGCGTCGAGCGCGTGCGCGCGGTCCCGTCCTCGTCGCGCGTCTCGACCGTCACGAGCCAGCCGCGCGCCGGCTCGAGCTCGAGCGGCACCATCGCGACGCGGAAGGGAAACGCGGGCTCCGGGTGGGTGCGCACGTAGCGCGACGCGTACGTCGTCGTCGGCTGGCCCTCGAGGCCGCCCAGGACGTGCACGTAGAGGACACGCGCGTCCCGCGCGACCGCCGGCTCCGCGTCGATCACGAGCATCACCTGCGTGCGCGGCGTCGCCTCGGCGCAGCCGGACGCGATCCAGAGCGCGCAAGTCGCGTAGACCGTGACGCCACGCATCACGGCCACGCCACGAGCGTGTAGGCCACATCGCCCGCGTCCCCGGCGATCGGCTCCTCGAGCCCGGGGCCGCTCGTGAGCGCGAGCGCCACGGCGATCCCCGCGATCGCCACGACGGCGACGATCGCCCAGAGCCACGGCTCGTCCAGGACATCGCGGCTGGGCTCCGCGGGGGGCGGCTCGCTCGAGGCCGGGGGCGGATCGCCCGCGGGGGCGGCCTCGACGGGCGCCTCGGCGCGCGCGTCGAGGACCGCGAGCCGCGCCCGCCACTCCGCGGCGCGCGGGTGGTCGTCCGCGATGCCGAGCAGCGCGCGCAGCGCCCGCGCCTGCGCCGCCGCGTCGCCGAGCGCGCCGAACACGTCGGCGAGCGCCCAGCCGCGGGCCGCGGTCGGAGCGAGCTCGAACGCCCGCGCGAAGTCCGCGCGCGCGCCCGCGAGATCGCCGCGACGCAGCGCGAGGGCGCCCGCCGCGTCGCGCAGCGCCGCCTCCTCCTCGGCGGGATCCTCGGCGGCGAGCGGCGCGGGCTCGCGCTCCGGCGCGTCCTGCGCGACGGCGCGGGGTGGACACAGGCCGAGCAGGACCAGCAACGCGACCGAGCGCATCGCGGGCGGATGTAGCCGACGCGCCGCGCGCGCGCACGTCCCCCGCGCGGCCCGCGCTTGGCCTATACTCGCCGGATGGGCGACGTCCCGAGCATCGTGCCCCTCCGCATCCACGCGGCGGGAGACACGCACATCGGCGGTCGCGGGCACAACGAGGACGCCGTCCTCTTGCGCCCGGACCTCAACCTCTACCTCGTCGCCGACGGCGCGGGTGGGCACAACGCGGGTCACCTCGCGAGCGCGCTCGCCACGACCGCCGCCGCGCACTACTTCGAGTCGACGCAGGCCGAGGCGGCGAGCGCACCGGCGTTCGACGAGATGGGGCTGAGCTGGTCGGCGCGGCGCCTCGCGACCGCGTTCCAGCGTGCGAACCGCGAGGTCCGCGAGATCGCCGCGAGCGCGCCGCGCTTCGAGGGGATGGGCACCACCCTGGTCGCCGCGTACTTCGATCTCGCCAACGCGACGCTGGTGCTCGCCCACGTCGGCGACAGCCGCTGCTACCGCTTGCGCGAGGGGCACCTCGAGCGGCTCACGCAGGACCACACGCTCATCAACGAGGTCCTCGAGCTCGCGCCGGACATCGACGCGGACCGCGCGCGCAACCTCCCGCGCAACGTGATCACCAACGCGCTCGGGATGGAGGATCGCGTGCGCGTCTCGGCGCGCACGCACGAGGTGGTCCCTGGCGATCGCTACCTGCTCTGCTCCGACGGGCTCACCGACGAGATCGACGACGGCCAGATCCAGCAGGCGCTCTCGCTCGGCAGCTCCTCGTCGGAGGCGGCGCGCCTCCTGATCGATCTCGCCATCGACGGCGGCGCGCGCGACAACGTCGCGGTCGCCGTGCTCTTCTGCAAGGTCGCGCAGGGCGTCGGCAAGCTCCCCGCGATGCCGATCCCGCCGCGGCGACGCCACCGCGAGGAGCCGGCCGTCACGGCGCAGAGCGACTTCCCGGAGGTCGAGATCGGCGCGGCGGACTCGATCGAGCTCTCGCTCGAGAGCGCCGACGACTACGAGGTCATCCGCGTCGAGGACCCGGACGACGACGACGCGCCCGAGATCGAGATCGTGATGAACCGGCGCGCCCGCGAGGAAGAGCGGCGGCGCCGCGCGGACGACACGATCATCACCAAGCCCGAGCGGTGAGGTCGGTGGAGGGTTGTCCGAACCCCTCGTCGAGTAGTCGGCCACGTGCGCGCTCGACCAGTCGCCGGACCTTCAGCTCGCGCCAAGACGCGAAGGCGCCGCGCCCTCTGCGCGCTCGCCCGCCGAATCGCCCGCCAAGCCGGCCGAAACCCGGCCCTTCCCTTCGCGGCTTGGCGCCTTCGCGCGAGCCACCGTCGTTCTCGCGCCAAGACGCGAAGACGCGAAGGCGCCGCGCCTCTGCGCGCTCGCCCACCGAATCGCCCGCGGAGTCGCGCCGAAACCCGGCCCTTCCCTTCGCGGCTTGGCGCCTTCGCGCGAGCCACCGATCCGTCGCCGGACCTTCAGTCCTCGTCGGGGTCGGCGACGCCGTCGAGCTGTACGTTCGCGCGCCCGAAGAGGCGGAAGCGCGGCAGCGCGTCGGGCTTGCCTTGCTCGAGCGCGAAGCGGTTCCACGCCGACGCGAACGAGCTGACCATCTCGAAGAACTTCTCGGGGCTCGTCCGCATCGACGCGACGATGCGCTCGCGCGGCTCGAAGGAGCCGGGCGCCGCGCCGCGCCCGAGGAACGGCTGGTACTCGGTGAACACGAGGGCGACTCCGTCGCCCGTGATCGCGAGGCGCACGCCGTTGGTGAAGACCGGGTCGCCCTCGGTGCCCCAGTCGACCTCGGCCGGGGCGTCGTCACGTCGTCGTCGCGTCATGTCAGCAGTCGTCGTCCAGCTCGATCGTCACCCCGCTGCCGGTGACGATCCGGCTGTGCGTGGCGTTCGGGCCGACGACCGGGCTCGCCGTCTCGGCGTTCGGCACCGCGCCGACGATCACCGGGCGGTCCGGGTCCCCGTTGACGAAGCCGATCACGCACTCCGTCCCGATGTGCAGCGGCAGGTGCATGCCGTAGCCGCTGCCCGCCGAGGGCTGCGCGCGCCGCACCCAGCGCGACGCCTTGCCGCCGCCGACCCCCGTCTCGTCGCCCGGGATCACGACCTTGTAGCGCCCCTCCGGATCGATCGGGGTCATCGTGCTGCGCGCCTCGCCGTCGATCTTCGCGTTGATCAGCCCGTCGATGCGCGGCCACGCCGCGCGGCGCTGCGGCCGGAACGGCACGCGCGCGGGGATCGCCTCGATCGTCTTGACGAAGCGGCCCTCGCCGTCCTTGCCCAGGCCCTGCGCGATCCCGGTGACCACGTACTCCTGGTCGAGATCCGGGTTCGGGTGGCCCGTCAGCTCGAAGCGCGCGCCGGGGAAGAGGAAGCGCGAGCCCGTCTCCATCACGAACGTGTCGTGCGTGACCATCATCTGCTCGGCGCGGATGCGCGCGACCTCGTCGCCCTCCCCCGCGTCCGCGAAGTGGTCGCCGAACAGATCGATGAGCCCGTGCCCCGTCGCCTCGTCCACCGCGTGCTCGCAGCGGAGCGGCGTCGTCGGCGTGCGCCAGTTGTACTCGCGGACCTGTACCGTCGCGGGCCGGATGCGGCGGAAGCGGCGCAGGCTCGAGACGCTCCGCGTGTCGTCGCCGCTCGCCGAGGTCGGCGCGTAGTGCAGCGTCTCGTGGTCCGCGACCGGCTCGAAGGCGCCGTTGTCGTCGCCGAGCACGATCAGCTCGCCCTCCGGGCGCATCTGGAAGTGGAAGTGGATGCCGTAGTGCTCCATCAGGCGGCTGATGAAGGCGTAGTCCGTCTCCTCGTGCTGCACCGTGTACTCGACCGCCTCGTACGAGCCGTTGCACGCGTCGTCGACGTGCGAGCCGGCGGCGAGGCCGTGCTCGTCGAGCACCGCCTTGACGATGTCGAGGTAGGACATGTCCTGCCACACGCGGTTGCGCCGCGTCAGCGTGAGGAAGTACAGCTTGGGGACGATGCGCAGCCGGTAGAGCGCCTGCCCCGCGGTGCGCATGCTGAGCATCTCGAGCTCGCGCACGATCCCGTGCACGTCGTGCTCGCTCGACTCGCCGAAGCCGACGCGCACCGGGTTGGTGAGCAGGCTGTCGATCGCGTCGTCGCTCAGCCCTCCGTCCCCGAGCACCTCGAGATCGACCTCGTACTCGTAGAGGTCCGAGATCCATTGGCGCCCGTGCCCGGAGCGACCGACGATCTGCGCGTCCCCGATCTCCGCGTTGCCATGATCGAACACGATGTAGCGACCGCTCATCCCACGTCTCCCGGTTCGCGCGCCAGAGGCGAGCGCGCGCGAGGTGTGCCTCAGTCGAGGTAGATCGTCTCGCCCTTGAGCTTCATGTCCTGCCGCGCCTTGAAGAGCGTGCGCTCCCCGAGGATGCGGAACGTCTCCTCGGCGACCATGCGCACGCGCCCCGCGCGCGTCTGCGCGAGGCCCTCGACGTCGCGGTAGCTCTCGCCGAGCCGCTCGACGAGCTGCGTCGCCTCCACGCTCACGCGCCGCGCGACGGTGCGCACCACGTCGGAGGCGAGCTCGAGCGTGTCCGCGCTGAGCTTGGCGTCGCCCTCGACCTCGGTCACCGCGCGGCCGAGCTTCGCGCGCAGCTCCTCGACCACGAGCTGCACGCCGCGGCGCGCGAGCGAGAGGTGCGCGCCGCCCTCGACCTCGAGCTGCACCGAGCGCGCCGAGCGCACCTCGACGCCCTCGGCTCCCTCGATGCGCACGCGCTTGGCCGCGCTGAGCATGAGGTCGCCGGCCTCTGCGCGCAGCTCGAGCGCGCCGCGCGGCGCGACGACACGGCTCTTGCCGTCGCGATGCTCGAACAGCACGGTGCCGTCCGCCGCCTCGACGGTGAGCGTCTCGCCGCCCTCGTCCGAGAGCCGCACGCGCGTGCCGTCGGAGGTCTGGGCGAGCACCTCGACCTCGCGCAGGCGCCGCAGCACGCCGATCACGTAGCGGGCGCCGTCGCCGCCGTCCGCGACGAGGACCTCGTCGCCGACGCGCGGCCGCTCGGCGATCGCGAGGCGCGCCCCGACCACGCCTCCGTCGAGCGCGAGCTCGAGCTCCGCGCCGCGCCCCCCCACGACCTCGGCAGGCCGAAACGGGGCGGGCGAGGGGATGGACGCGAGGCGGGGAGCGTTCGAGGTGCGGCGTGACACGGCGTGAGTCTAGACCAGAACGCCGACCCGTTCGACTCCACGTCGCGCGCGGCGCGGCCGCGGCGGCCCGGACGCGCGACCTGCTACGCTCCGCGCCCGGGCGGCATGGTCGGAGAGCGCGCAGAGACCGTCGTGGTCGAGGGACGCGTCGCGCACGGCGAGCGCGTCGAGGTCGAGCTCCGCGTCGCCGGCGCGGTCGTGGCGCGCGCGGCGCGCGGCGACGCGCTCAGCGTCTCGACGGGCGACGCAGAGGTCGCGCTCGACGTCTCCGCGCTCGCGCTCGACGGCGTCGAGGCGGAGACGCGGCGCGGCGCGTGGCGAGCGCTCGCGGCGCACCCGGAGGCGGCCCTCGTCGCGGACCGCGCGCCCGCCCCGCACGTCGCGGCCGAGCTCACCGTGCGCCGGCTCGGTCCGGGCGCCGAGGTCGCGATCGAGGGCGAGGCGAGCGCGCACGGGTTCGCGGAGGGCACGACGAACCGCGAGCCGGC
>JAHBWG010000089.1 GCA_019637095.1 Sandaracinaceae bacterium
GAGCGGGTCGAGCTCGGCCGTCCTTTGCAGCGTATGCGGGTCGTACTCGTAGCGGGTCGAGGCGCCGTGCGGGTCGATGATCTCCGTCACGCACCCGAGGAGATCCATCCGATACGTGGTCGTCTGGCCGAGCGAGTTGGTCACGCACGTGACCTTGCCGACCTTGTCGTACGCGAGCTCGTGATCGTAGATGCCGCCGTCGCCCCACGTGCGGATGCACCACGCGTCCTGGCCGATGCCGTCGTAGCCGAAGTAGAACGAGAGGCGCTCGCGGTCCGTCTCGCGCGTGAGGAGGTGACCGGCGTACTCGAGCTCCCAGAAGTTCCCCGAAGGGTCGGTGACCTGCACGAGGTCGCCGTGCTCGTCGTAGGTGTAGCGGCGGTGCTCGTAGTGGCCCTCGCCGCGCGGCACCGGCAGCTTGATGCTGACCAGCCGGCCCGCGTCGTCGTGGACGAAGCGAAGCTGGCGCCGGCCGGAGTCGCGCACCCAGCTCAGGTGGCCGCGCTCGTCGTAGTAGAGCTCGATGCGGTGGTGGCCGTCGCGCGTCTTGATCGCGAGCAGGCGTGCGACGCTCGGGTCGCCTCCTTCGACGGGGCCGAGCTCGCGGCCGACGCCGTCGGCGCTCCACACCTCCCAGCGGTTGTCTCCCAGGCACCGGACCGTGAGCCGGTCGATCGGGTAGAACGACTCGTCACCGCGCGCCATGCGGTGGTCGGGGAACTGGAAGGTGTCGACCTCGACCTCGCGCCCGTCCTCGGTGAGGTAGACGACCTTGCCGCGCTCTTCCCAGAGGCGCTGGTCGAGCGAGTGGCTCCAGCCGTAGCCGAGTGGGCCGCTGCGCGCCGAGACGCCGGAGTTGTAGACGCGCTCGAAGCGCAGCGGGATGGGGCCCGGGAGCTCGAAGTCGACTGCGTCGGTGAAGACACGTCCGCTCGCGACGTCGACGGGGTGGCCGGTGAGGAAGCAGACGAGGCGGCTGAGGAGGTTTCGGAGACGGTCCGAGCGCAGGAAGCTGAGGAGGTTGTTGAGCTGGTGGCTCACCCACGCGGTGCGGATGAACGCTCCTGCCGCCGACAGCGCGTCGAGCGTGGGTGGGCCGCCGACGAGCACTGGCAACCCCTTGGGCACCGCGAGCAGCACCGAGCTCGGCAGCCGCACCGGCTCACCGCAGCTCATCGCGAAGTCCCCGAGCCGGCAGAAGTTCGCGCCCATCACGTGCACGGTCTTGGAGCCGGTCACGAGGATCGCGTCGTCGCTCGGGATCGGGCTCGGGGCCGGCGGCGGCTTGTTCGGGATCATGAGCGGCATCACGTCGGGGATCGGCGCCCACGACGTGCCCGGCGGGATGAGGATGTGGCCGAAGCCCATCGCCTCGGTGCCCGTGTTGGCCGCGGGCAGCAGGTTCACGAGCACGGGGCCGGTCGGCGGTGACCCCGTGAGCTCGCCGATCACGCCCTGGATGAGGATCCCGACGGCGAGGCCGACTGGGTCGAAGACGATCCCGACGAAGGGGTTGGGGAACGGCGTGGGGATCGGGCCCGCTGGCGTGGGCACCATCTCCCAGTGGATGTCGAGGCCGACGACCCCGTCCGTCTGTTTGCCGGCGAGCATCAGTAGAGGCCCTCCACCGAGCGCGGCATCCCCTCTTCGAGGCGGTTGGCCGTGTGCTCGAGCGAGTCGGCCTGCACGCCCAGGCCCTTGGCGCGCAGGCGCTCGGCCAGCTCCCGCGCGGCCCGCGGCGCGCTCGAGCTCGCCGCGACGTCCGGCTCCGCGTCTTCCGCGAGCTCGATCGCGCGACCGAAGCACTCGGCAGCCCGCTCGTCGAGCCCCGCGTGCGCGGCCATCTGCCCGGCGAGCCGCCAGCCCTCGATCGCGAGACCCGTCGCGTCGGCGCGCCGCGCGGCCTCCGCCGAGCGCGCGTAGTGCGCCGCCGCCTCGGGATGTCGGCGTTGCCGCGCCGTGATCACCGCGAGCGCGAGCTCGGCCTGCGCCGCCTCGAGCGGGCAGTCCCACTGCTCGGCGCGCTCGCTCGCCGACGCGTACTCGCGGGCCGCGTCGGCGTCCATCCCGGCCGCGAGCTCGTAGCCCGCGAGCACGAGGTGCTGGATGAGCGCCTCGCGCTTCGCACCCGCCTCGTACGCGAGGTGGCACGCCTGGCGCTGACAGTCGATCGCCGTCGGCCCGTTGCCCTCGCGAAGGTGCAGGGCCCCCGCGAGCACGTACTGCTGCATCCGAACGCCCGCCGCGCCGGCGAGCGCCGGGCTCACCCCCGCGGCGGCGAGCTCGATGTCGACGGCCTCCTGCTGCTCCGGCGTCGGCTCCCGCTCGCCGGGACGCGGAGGCACGACGACGCCGCGCGGCCACGCCGCGCCCGCCCGCGCGGGCCCGGGGAGCGCGGGGTCCACCGAGCGCATCAGCGCGTTCAGGTCCTGTGCGAACGCGGCGTCGTCGCGCTCGCAGCGAGACCGGAGCGCCGCGCCGCCGAGCTCCTCGTGCAGCCGCGGGAGGTCGGCCTCGCCGAGCTCCACCACCACGAAGCGCGCGCGCGTCAGCTCGGGGCGGCGCAGCAGCTCGACGAGCTCGCCCTCGAACGCCGCGGCGTCGTCCACGCGCGTCGGCGCGAGCACGACGACGAGCCCGTCGAGCGGAGGCCGCAGCGCCGACAGGACCAGGTTCAGCCACCCCCCGAACGCGGCGAGCGGGTCGCCCGAGGCCGGACGCTGCCCGCTGAGCGAGCCGAGCTCGAGCCCCGTCTCTGCCATGACGCGCACGCGGCCCTCCCAGTCCTCGACCATCCGCCGCGCGCGCGAGCTCCAGCCGTGGTCGGCGCGCAGGAACGGATCCTCGAGGACCGTGAACGGGCTCCGGTTGGCGGGGAGCGCCTCCATCCCCGCAATCACCTTCAGCGCCGCCCCCCGCAGGCCCGGCGAGGCGGTGACGTGCAGGAGACGCAGCTCGGTCGCGCGGACGAACCACCGCAGGTCGTCCTCGAGCGCGCGTAGCGGCTTGGCGAGCGACTCCATCAGTTGATCTTCACGAGCAGGCCGGTGATCTCGTTCATCGTCTGCGCCGAGGACGTGACCTTGGGCCCCGAGGTGGTCACCCCGCTCGGCCCGAGCTCGATCGACGACGGCCCCGCGCTGAGCGTGATCTTCTGGGTCGTCATCTCGATCTTGCAGCCGCCGACCTCGATCTCGACCTTGGTCGCCGCGGTCAGCTTCACGTTGCCGTCGTTCTTGAGGACGTACTCCGAGCCTCCGGTCTTGATCGTCACCTCTTTGCCGGACTCGAGGTAGGTCTTGAGCCCGTCCATCCGGAGCTTCTCGGAGTCGCCCTGCACGAGGTCGAACTTGTTGGTGATGCTGACCGTGCGCTCGCCGGTGAACTCCTCGACACGATCGGCCCCCTCCGCCACCCGGAGCACGTCGTCGCCCTTGATCACGACCTCGCGGCCCTTGACGACGAGCTGGTCCTCGCGCCCCGTGACCTTGATCGTGCGGTCGTCGCCGATCTCGATCGTCTCGTTGTGCGTGATCTTGGTGATCCGATCGCTCTTGAACGTGAGGTCCTCGTTGCCGAACACCGTCTCGGTGCGGTCGGCCTGGATCTCCACGGTCTCGGACTTCTCGACCGTCTTGTCGCGGGTGCCCTTGACGGTGAGCTTCTGGTCGTTGCCGACCGTCTCGGTGTGGTCGTGGTCGACGGTGTTCGACTGGTCGACCTTCACGTGCGTCGAGTGGCAGTGCTCGACGACCTCGTTGTAGTCCTTCTGAGCGTGAACGAAGATGAACTCGTTGCCGGCGTCGTCCTCGAACCGGATCTCGTTGAACCCGTCGCTGTCGGGAGATGACTTGGTGCGAATCAGCGACTGCGTCTTCTTCGCGTCGAGCTCGACGCCGACCCGGTTGGCGCCGTTGTAGACGCACCCGGTCACGAGCGGTCGGTCCGGGTTCCCGCCGAGGAAGCTGACGAGCACCTCCATGCCGATCCGCGGGAGGAAGAACGTGCCGAAACCGGGACCCGCCCAGTTGTGCGAGAGGCGCATCCAACAGCTCGAGGACTCCGCGTCGCGCTCGTGGTGGCGGTCCCAGGGGAAATGAACCCGCACCCGCCCGTGCAAATCGGTATGGATCTCCTGCCCCGAGGGGCCCACGACGGTGGCGATCTCCGGCCCGTGGACGATGGGCGGGCGCGTGCGGCGCGCCGGCCGGTACTCCATCGCGATGGGCACGAGCTGGAGGCTCGCCTCGAAGTGCCCGGAGGTCCCTGCCGTCGCCGAGCCATGCGAGCTCGAGGCGACGACGAGGTAGCGCTGATCGTGCTCGGCCTCCGGACAACCGCGCAGGGCCAACGTCGTGCCCGGGACCGCAGTGACGACCGTCGAAGACGTCTCCCAGTGTTGGCGCGCGAGGTCTTGCCGTTCACGCCGGAGCCTGGCCTGCGTCGGGCCGGTGTGATCGCCGTACTGCGTCCCGTCGAACGAATGGAGCACGAGCGCGTCGGTGTGGTCGAACGTCTCGAGCGCTGGCGGGGTGTGTTCGCCGTGCCCTGCGTCAGCGCTCTGCACCTCCAGCGCGGGCCGGGTCCAGTCGTGGTCGGCCACGACGATGTCGGTCGGACCGACCTCCACGCGGTGAGTGAAGCCGTAGACCGCTTCGCCGTCCGGCGCGAGCTCCGGCCGCTCGTGGTAAGGGGCTTCGCCTTCGTCGCTCGCCCTCGCCTGGCTCAGGCTCCCCGTGCCGTCCGCGAGCCGTAGCGTCTCCGAATCCGTCTCATGATCGAAGTAGAAGAAGATTCCTTCCGCCTCACAGAGCCGAGTGACGAAGTGCAGCATCGACTCGTCGTACTGCACGATGTACTCACGTCGCTCGTAGCGGCGTTGGAGATCCTCGTCGACGATCGCGCGACCGCGTTCGCCGAGCGCGCGCTCGAAGACCTCCTTGATCACGTCCACGACGGTCACGTCCTGGAAGATCCGGCTGTCCTGGATGCAACCAAGCAACGCCATCGCTGGCGTGACCCGGAGGTAGACGCGCAGTTCGTCCTCATCCGGTGTCGGCTCGACCCGTGCATGCCAGACGATGCCCTTGAAGTAGCGGGTGTGCTCTCCGACCCGCCGCTCGATCGTGAGCTCGACGTCCTTCTGCAGCAGTTCCGCCTCGTCGACGGGGCCGTCGTAGCGCGCCTCGATCTCGCACGTCGGGACCGCGTTCAACGCCTCGCTGAGGCTGACGTGCTCGACGCCCCAGCGGCCCGCCGCCCCATCGACCTCGAGGTGGTACTCGATCTGGTCGGCCCGCTCCGTCGCACCGGAGGACACGCCGGAGCCGTCGCGCGCCTCGGAGGCGGACTGTGCGGCGCCCGCACCCGGCGCGCGAGTCGCGGCCCGCCCCTCCCCGCTCGAGGAGATCCCCTGAGTGCCGCGAGCCGCTTCGGCGGCGCCGCGGCCCGCGCTGTCGGCGCCGCCCGCGAGGGAGCGGCCCGCCCCGACGAGCGCCGACGCTACCCCCGCGACGGCACCCGCTGTTCGGAGCGCCTCTCTGGTCTCGCCTTCTTCGGCACCGAGTGCACCGGACGCTACATCGAGCCCCGCGCCGGCCGCGCCGAGGCCCGCCCCGACCGCCCCTGCGGCGTCGCCGTCGGCGGCGCGCGTAGTCGTCTCGACCGCGCCGGTCACCGCGCGCGTCGCCTGTCCCGCGGTAGCGGCGGCGCCGTCCGCGGTGTCGCCTGGGGTCGATTCGTCGCTCATGTCAGCAATACTCGAGGAAAGGGTTGAAGGGACAGCGGTCGATGGGAACCGTCACGGCCTGCGACCACGGTACATGGTGACAATCGCCAGGGGCAGCAGGAGCGCCGTCGAGGCGCCGCGGAGCTGACTGCATCCGCCGCAGCCCGATGGCTCGGGAAGCCCCGCGTGGGGGTCGCGGGGAGCGGGGCCGGTGACGCACTCCCCCACGGGGCACGCCCTCCCGGTCGGACGCCGGCCCCGCACGATGATGAAGTCGCGACGTCCCTCGCCGGAGCTGCCGCCGGTGAGCACTCGGTAGGGGGCTCGAGACGGCATTGTCATCCGCTCCCGAGCGTTCCGCGTCGACGCAAGGCCCACCAGCCTGCGACCCCCACCAAGCAGCCGGCCACGAGGGACACGAGAGCGATGCGGGCCCATGCCTGACCGCCCTCGTCGCGACCGCCCGTAGCCTTCAGTCGCGGTGACTGCTGGAGAGCGCATCGTCCAACCGCCCACCCCGCCGGCCCCGCCGTCGCGAGCAACCCGCGGAGGCGCTCGAAGGAAGCCGGTGACGCGGCCTGAGCCAACAGGTCGTAGCCCTGCCCTTCCTCCGCAGGCACGCAGGCGGGGTGCATGGAGAGAGAGAGCGTGTACCGCTCCCGGTCGATGTGCGCACGCACCGGGCGCCCGCGAAACACGACCTTGTCGTTGGGGAGGGCCGAGCCCCCTCGCGCCGTGAGGCTGACCGACAACTGGATCTCTCGCTGACCCGCCGGCGCGAGCTCGGCGCACCAGATGTCGGCCCCGCACGCGCGACCTCGGGAGGCCGTCCAGCAGGCCATCGGGTGCTCGGGAACTGGGCGCAGTACCGCGTAACCCACCTCGACCGGCGCAGACCCCACCTCGAGGGGACGGAGCGAAGCGACGGCGCCGCGCAGCGCGGCCTCACCGCCCGGCGCGGTCACCGCCAGCACACGCCGGTCCGGGTGCTCGACCGCGGCGACGAGCACGGTGCCGACGGAATCCCGGCAAGCGAAGAACGCATGCCTGAACCCGCTGGAAGCGAAGCCCTCGTCGACCAGGCTGCATGGACCATGGGAAGGTACGCCTCCCGCGGGAGGGCGCGATGAGTCGAGATCGAGCAGCCACGGCGCACCGCGCCGATCGATCGGGCCGACGATCGCCGTCTCGTAGAAGAGGACGTCTCCAGACGGATCGACGCTCTGGTCTGACGGCAGCACGACGGCGTACTGATCGTGCGGCGGCACGGAAGGGTCGAGCCGGCCCGGCCAGAGCCGGCTACCCTCGGGGAGCTCCACCGTCCAGCGATCTCCGAGCGCAGCTCGCGGCGCCTCGATGGCCGGTGGCTCGGCGGCGGCGGGTACCGAGATGGCGAGCAGTCCCACGAGGATGAACCCCCTTCTCATCGCCACCCGCACCCTCGGTTCGGATAGTCAGGACGACCCAAGTCGGTGACGAAGTAGCGTACACCGTGCATCGAACTGATGCCCGCCCGATGCGGTGCCTCGAGAACTCGGAGGACAAGATTGCGTGCAAGGGTCTGGCCGAGCCATGCCGCTCCGGGAGCGAAAACGCGGCCGCCGGGGGAGTCGGGAGCGAGGCGGTGTCGATCAGCGTCCACGTCGGCCATGATGTTCCGCTCCCAACCCGGAAGGCTCAATGTCCGGTACGAGCGGCCGCGAGAGTCCCTCACGAGTCTCGGGGTGGTTCCGCTCGCGTCGAGGCCGTCCTCGAGGCCCCCGCCGGCATACGTATGCCCGAGGCCTAGGCCGTGACCGATCTCATGCGCGAGCGTGAGTGACCGGCGCGGGCCTTGGCTATCGAGCCAGACATTGTAGCTGGTCCAACGAATGATGGCGGTCCCGGAGAACTCGGAGCGATAGCCTCCCGTGCTAGCCAGCACTAGCACGAGGCCTCTGTGGTAGTCCGGGTGTCGCTGGAGCACGGTATCGACGCGCGTCACGTGCTCACCGCTGGCGCGTGACCAGATGACGTGGGAGGCATCGGGAAACCCGTCAGCGGGCCGCGATCTTCGCTGGGAGATCCGGAAGCAGAGACGGTACCGACTCCCGTAGAGATCGATCGTCTCAGACTGGCGATTCCACCATGACACCTGCTCGTCGATGGTCGATGAAACGCGCTCGGCTGGAACCGCAGCGTCCGCTTGCACGCGGTGAACCGCGAGAGTCATGGAGCCGAGCACCAAGATCGGGCTATGCCCATGGTCTACGGTCCATGCAACACTCACTGTGTACCTCGAAGTTCAGTGCCACACGGGGCGGCAGAAAATTCGGACCCGCGGCGAGCGCCACGTCTTCTTCGCCACGGTCGCCACGGTGGCGCTCGGCGAGCCTCCTTCCGTTTCGCTACCATACAGACCGCTACCGGGGCAGGAAACGCCAGGCCGATCCCTGCCGTCGCACGCCCCGAGAGGGTGATCATCAGGCCGAGGGCCGAACCGACCCAGGCCCAGTCGGGAGGACCGGCGCTCCGCTCGGCGCGAGCGCCGCTCCCCCCGCGCCTCGGGGAGGCGCCGCATGGCATTCGGATGGCGCCCGTCGCCGCGCCAATCGCTGGCGCCACCGCGCTTCCGCCCCTCACTTCGTCGCCCGCGCTCGCGGCGCGGAGCGCCCGTGGCTCAGGTCCGTCATGAAGCCTCCATCGGATCGTCGTCCGCTCGGTTTCCTGCCGCGGGTCCGCCTGCGCGAGGCTCGCCTCGGCTGCAAACGCGGTTCGGTGAGCTGCTCCGGCATGATCCCCTCGCGGCGTATACTCTTCGGTGTGCTCAGCGACAAGCGGCGGTCTTCGCGGCCAACCGTGACGGACATCGGGCGGTGGCGCGCGCGGTTTCCGGGACGCGGGACGTTCGTCGTCGTTTTTTCGTGGACGCTCGCGGCGTGCGGCCCGGAGGTGGCTCCCGCCCCGGCGAAGACGGTCGATCGAAGCGAAGGGAGCCGGGTCGATTCGCCTGTGGAGGGCCGGGATTCCCAGCCGTTGGACTCGACGCCCGACGACGGCTCGAGGGTCCTGGCGGGGGCGGCGGAGCCCGCGGACGCCGTCGAGGCGGCGCCGGAAGCGGTCGAGGCGGAGCCGGAAGGCGAGGTTCCCGCGCCGACGGCGGCGCGGGGCTCGGCCGGGCGTCGCGTGCGACCGCCGCCGGGCTGCGAGATGGCACTCTGCTACGTAGCGCACTCCTGCGCGCGCGAGTGCGGGGCTCGCCCCGAAGTCGTCGGGTGCTGTCCCTGCCCGCGCCACCGCGCCACCTCGTCGACCTCGCGAGCTGTCCACGGGTCCCCGTCGAGCGCTCGATCTTCGATCCCCTCTGACCGGCTTGGCTGGCCAACCCACGCGAGGAGATCGCTACGGTGTTCACCACCCGACCACGCGACGCCAAGAGTGCTGAGACCTCGCGAAACGTGGTTGACTGCGCTTCTCACCGGCGGAGCTCAGCCTTCGCAGGTGGGGTTGACGCAGAAGTCGTTCGGTGTCTCGTCGCGGGAGCGCAGGTCGATCTCGCTTCGGGGGCGGCGGTCGCAGATCCAGCCCGTCAGGCCGGCGGCCTCGCACGCGGCGTCGTCGGTGCACGGGGCGCTGCAGCGCTCGCGCAAGGGGTCGCAGGTGAGGCCCGGGTCGCAGGGCTCGGTCAGCCGTGCGCAGCCGGCGTTCGGAGCGCCGGTCGGCGCGTCCGGGGTCACGCACGCGAGCGTGAGCTCGGTGCCGGGCGACGGCTCGGGCAGGAGACGGATGTTGTTCGGCGACGGAGCGCCCGGGCACGGCATGTCGTCGGTGAAGTCGTCGTAGAACCAGCCGAGGCCGTCGGGCGGGGGCGCGCCAGCGCTGCGGTCGGTGACGACGAGGCGCTCGAGCGCGCACCGCGCGCGGCCGGCGTCGAGGCCGAGGTCGCGGCCGCCGACCGCGTCGCAGCCGACGCCTTCGGGCAACCAGACGCTGAGCTCGCAACGCTGGAGGTCCACCCAGGGACGGGGCAGGCTGTCGCGGGTCTCGCAGGGCGGCGGCCCATCCCAGGTGATGGTGACGACGTCGGTCGTGGTGGGGCAGGCGGGGGTCGGGAGGCCTCCGTCGCAAGCGAAGAGCGCGAAGGGAGCGAGCGCGGCGAGGGCGCACGCGGGAGCGCGGCGGGAAGTCATGGCCGGGACTCTAGCCGACGACGAACGACGCGCTTGGGGGTGAGGCCCGACGCCGTCATACTCGGGCTCGACCATGCCTTCGCTCGCCCGCTACCTGCTGCTGTTTCCCAACCGCGTCGAGACGAACCTAGCGGCGGTCGAGCGCGCCGGCCTCGTCCCGGTGACGCCGAACCCGTGGCAGATCACGCTCGGGGTCGCGCGGATGTGGCACCGGGTGCTCTTCCGCAGCGAGACGATCGGGACGTGCGCGGCCGACCCGGTGCGCCCTTCGTGGCGCGCGCGCCTGCTCGAGCGGCGGCCGCTGCGCTTCCCGTTCCTCGTGCGCGAGCGGGCGATCGCGCCGCTCGACTTCTCGGGGCTCGCGAGCCCGCCCGAGCGGATCATCCGGCACCTGCTCGGGGCGCACCACGACGCGAACCAGTTCGCCTACGACCTGGCCCTGCTCTCGGTCCACCCGGGCAAGCTCGAAACAGCAGCGTGTCCTCGGGACGCCGACGTGCGTAGCCGTCGGCCCGCGCGGGCACAGGACAGGAGGTCTCGCGTGCCGTCGCGCCCACCGGCGCTCATCGGTCCGAGCGGCTCGTCGTTGCGCACGCTCACCTGGGCGGCGTGACGGCGCCCGCTCATCGGGGACGAGGCGCTGCGCCCCATCCTCGAGGCGCGCCTCGCGCGCTGGATCGCCGAAGACGCCTGACACGCCGCGCGCGCGGGGTCTCGATCGTCGTGTGGAAGCGACGCGTCGCGTGCGGCTCACGGCGCGTCGGTCGGGTCCCACGCGAGGTGGAGGTCCTCCTCGAGCGCGTCGAGCCGCGCCATCTGCGCGGGCTCGAGGCTGAAGTCGAAGACGGACGCGTTCTCGTCGATCCGCGCGGGGCGTGTCGACTTCGGCAGGGCGACGTAGCCCTTCTGGAGCGACCAGCGGATCAAGACCTGCGCCGGGGTCCGCCCCGCCTCCGCCGCGACCGCGGCGAGCGCCGGCGCGTCGAGCCGCTCGCCCTTGGTCAGCGGGCTGTACGCCTCGACGACGACGCCGTGCGCCTCGCACCACGCCACGGTCGCGCGCTGCTGGCAGAACGGATGGAGCTCGATCTGGTTCACCGCCGGGGGGACCTCCGCGTAGCCCGAGAGCTCCTCGAGGTGGCGCACGACGAAGTTGCTCACGCCGATCGCGCGCGCCCGACCCTCGCGGTGCACGCGCTCCATCGCGCGCCAGCTCTCGCGGCGATGCGCGGCGACGGGCCAGTGCATCAGGTACAGATCGACCGCGTCCAGGCCGAGCGCGGCGAGGCTCGCGTCGAACGCGCGCAGCGTCGCGTCGAAGCCCTGGTCCGAGTTCCAGAGCTTGGTGGTGATGAACACCTCTTCGCGCGGCACGCCGCTCGCGGACAGCGCCGCGCCCACGTCGGCCTCGTTGCCGTAGACGCGCGCCGTGTCGACGTGGCGGTAGCCGCGCGCGAGCGCCGCGCGCACCGCGTCGCGCGTCGCCGCGCCGCGGCCGGCGAGGTAGACGCCGAGCCCGAGGCGCGGGATCGCGACGCCAGGACGGAGCGGGACGGTCGACGCGAGGTCCACGCGAGAGAGCCTGTCACGATCCGTGCGCCGCGGGCGAGAGGCGCGATACGCTCGAGCCCGTGGACGAGTACGAGCGCACGCACATGCGAGGCGGCGGAGCGCTGTTGCACCGACAGAAGGCGGTCATGCCGCGCTGGGTGCTGGGCCTCGTCGCCGCGCCCGGCGGGCTCGTCGTGATCGCCGCGCTCGCGCTCCTGGCCGCGGGCGTCATCGCCGGCGGCGGCGCGGCGGCGATGGCCGCGGGCGGCGCGCTGCTCTCGGCGCTGATCGTCGCGATCCTCGTGCTGACGGGGGTCAGCCGCCTGACCGTCTCGGAGGGAGAGATCCAGCTCCAGCTCGGCCTCGGCGGCGCGACGATCCCCGTCGCGTCGATCACGCGGGTCTCCGTCGCCGACGCCGGCGTGCGCAACCGCGGCATCGGCGTGCGCCGCCTCGTCGGCGGCGGCACCTTGTACTCGCTCATGGGCGATCCGGCGCGCGCGGTGAAGATCGAGCGCGCCGACGAGGCGCCGACCTACCTGTCCTGCCGCGAGCCCGAGGCCGTGCTCGCCGCGATCGAGCGCGCGCGCGCCGCGGTCCCCCGCGTCCGCGTCGAGCAGGACGATCCCGTCGAGCAGGACGATCCCGTCGAGCACGACGATCCCGTCGAGCGCACGCTGGACGACCGCGCCCGGTGAGCCGCCCTGCGGCGACCTCGACGAGCGAACGGCGCCATCAGTAGGCGTCGAAGTCGAGGAGCTCGAACGTGCGCGGCACCAGCGGATCGGGCGCCGTCGAGTCGAGCGGCAAGTACGTGAGGTTGAGCGGCGCAGGGAGGAGGCGGCGCGGGATCGGCACCCCCGGCACGTGGGCGTCCCCATTCCATCCCGCGTACAGGTAGAAGGCCGTCCGATGCCCACGCGCGGCCGCCGCGAGCAGGCGACGCATCGCGGGCGGCCGGCCCGGCGCCGAGAGGACCTTGAGGATGACGGCCACCGGCACGCCCCGATGCAGCGTCCGGCAGGACACGATCGCGCCCCTGCGATCGTGATGCAGCAGATAGCTCGCCCGGGGCGAGGCGAGCCTCCACCGCAGCGTCTCGCGGTCCCACGCCTGCTCCCAGCCGCCCGCGCGCGACGCGAAGAACGCCTCGGGCAGGTCGTCGGCTCCGGCGCGCGACACGCCGCGCAGACGCACCGGTGCCGCGACGCCGACCCGCACCGGCAGCGGCGCGACGAACCGGAAGCCCAGGGACTTCACGAGCCCGTGGGTCGAGTTGGCGTTCCCGACGCCGAGCACGCCGACGATGCCGCGCGTCGTCCGCGCGCGTTCGTACGTGGCCTTCGCGGTTCGCGTGAACGCGCCCTTGCCGCGCGACGCCTCACTCACGGCCGAGTTGAGCGACAGCGACATCGGCAGCGTGCGCGTCCCATCGCGCCAGCGCTGCGGGACGATCGCGTAGTGAGCGCGGCAGACGTCGCCGTGCATCAGGTTCGCGGCGACCTCCTGGCCACACGGGTTGTCGCGGTAGAGCCACTCGAGGTACCGACGCGAGAACGGCGCGGCGTGGAGCGCGCGCAGCCGCTCGCCGAAGACGTCGTTCAGCAGATCTTCCACGACCTCGAGGTCGACCTGCTCGTTCAGGAGATGCTCGGAGACCACGTCGTCAGATCCTGCATCCGGGACGCGACCTCGGCCATCGTCACGCGGCTCCCCGCCGCGAGCGCGCCGACGCGCCCCCACGTCCCGCGACGGTTGAGCCAGAGCAGCACGCTCGTCGGGGTGCTCGCCCCGGCGATCCGCGTGTACGGCTCGTCGGCGTCGAAGTCGTACGGGTGGCAGTAGGTCCAGAGGACGGTTCCGTCGGCGCGCGAGGCCCACCGCTCCACCAAGCGCAGCGGGAGGTAGCGCAGGTACACGCCTCCGAGGTACGGCACCGTCAGCGGCCCGATCCGTCGCACGGGACAGGGGAGCTCGACCAGCCCGGAAGGCCACCGAAACGGGTGGGCGGGCGCCTCGGGAAAACCGTGCAGAGGGTTGGGCGCCGGCATCACGCTGGAGGAGTACTCGAAGCCCGCCTCACGCAGGACGTCGGGCGCCCACGGCGTCGCGCGCGTCAGCGAGAAGATCGGCGCGCGGTAGCCGACGACGCGGTGTTGCGCGACATCTTCGAGCAGGGCCTTGGCGCGCAGCGTGTCGGCTCGGAAGCCCTCGGGCCCGAGCTGACCGAGGGGCTCGTGCGACCACGAATGACAGGCAACCTCGTGGCCCCGCGCCGCGAGCTCGCGCACGAGCTCGGGCGCCGACGCGGCGAGCCGCCCGACGACGAACACCGTGCCGCGGATGTCCTGGGCGTCGCACCAGTCGAGGATCCGCCGCGCCACGTCGATGTGGCGACCTCGGGGCGCGTAGGCGCCCGTGTGGTCTTCGAGGTCGAGCGTGAAGGCGGCGGTCATCGCGCCCCGGGCGCGCCTCCGCGGACGTGCACGACGTAGAAGAGGTTCACGTCCATGCTCGGCACGTGGAACGGCAACCAGTGCTCCTCGAGATCGCGGAAGTAGTACCGGATGAACGCGACGAGGTTGTTGATCGGGTTCACGTGCTCGCGCGACATCCAGTAGTCGTAGTCGATCCCGACGTCGATGAACCGCTGGCGTGACCCGACCGCCCGCCCGATCCGCCACGCGACGCCCGGGTCGCACGGCAAGACGATCGTGAGGATCCCGCGCGGGCTCAGCACGCGGTGCCACTCCCGCAAGACGACGTGCGGGTCGACGAGGTGCTCGAGCACGTGAGCCGCGATCACGCGATCGAAGTGCCCGTCCGGGTAGGGCAGCGACGTCGCGTCTGCGGCCTCGACGCGGACGCCGCGCGCTCCCGGCGGCAGCTTCGCCCCCTTCAGCGGCTCGAGGTCGAGATCCGTCATCACGTACTCGTCGAACCCGTGCCGCACGAACTGGATGTGCATCCCGTTGCCCGCCCCGACCTCGAGGACGCGCGCGAAGTGGGCTGCCGACCCGAAGGGCCGCTCGGCCCACTCGTGGCTCTTCTTGAGGAAGTAGCCAGCGAGGCCGGGGCGCTCGTGGAACGCGCGGTACGCGTCCGGCCACCGGCGCTTGTACTCCGCGAAGCTGGGCTCTTCTCGAATCATCGGCGGGCCGCTCGCGCGGACCCTACGCGACGCGCGGGGACCGAGCAACGCCCCCTCGGTCCCCACGATCCCGGCGCGGCGCGCGGCCCCCGGGGCGGACCGATCCGCCTCCCGATCGTTCGACCGCCGCGTGGGCGCCTGCTACGTCGCTCACGAAGCGTGGCGCACTGTCGATCACCCCACGTGTGCTGCGGATGACCGGCCTCTCCCGGATCGGGCCGCCCGCGCTGCTCGTGCTCGTCGGGTGTGCAAACGCGGGCACTCCGGTGGCCTCCGACGAAGATGGCGGCGTGGGTCGCGCCAGCGCACCGCTCCAACAGACGCAAGAGACCGGAGCCACGCTTCCCGTCGGCTATCTCTCGCTCACCTACGACGATGGCCCCGGCTACGCGACGGTGCCGATCGCGACCTACCTCGCGAACCAAGGGATCCCTGCGACGTTCTTCATCAACGGCTGCCGGCTCGAGGAGATCCGCGGCTGCCCGCCACCCTATTACACGGAGGCGACGCTCGGCACGCTGATCACGCTCGGTCATCGCGTCGCGAACCACACGATGGCGCACGAGGGGCTGCCCGGTCTCTCCGCCGAGGCGCGGCGGCGGAGCATCACGTCGCTCCAGCCGACCGTCGATCGGTACGTCGAGGACGGCGTGTGGCTCTTCCGCCCGCCGGGCAACGACTGGCCCGTGGACACGGGTTGGCTCGCAGGCGATCCCGTCCTCGCGCGACTCCTGGGGCCCGTAGCGCACACGATCCCGGGGCCCTGGAACGGCGGCGCGCAGGCCGCGGGCAACTGCCGGCACGACTGGGCATGCCTCGACCCGTGGCCGGGCGGGTCGCCGCCGGGCGATGGCGCCGCGTGCGCGCAGCAGATGCTCGCGTGCGACGTCACTCAACCCGGGCGATCGGGCGTCGTGCAGCTCCACGACCGGCGTCCGACTCACATCGAGGCCGACCCGAGCTACCGCGACAATCCCATCGACTTCACCAGGACGCTCATCCCCGGGCTCCTCGCGCGCGGCTTCACCTTCGTGCCGCTCGACGCGATCCCCGGCCTCCTCGGGCGGCGCCGCTTCGACTTCGCAGAACGTCGCCACACGTCCGCCGAATTCTCCGACTCACCGGGCGGCTGGTCGAGCGCGATCTACTCGAGCTCGCTCCGCCTCGGCGACGTGAACGGCGACGGGGACCTCGAGGTCTGCGGCCGGGGCAACACCGGCATCCGTTGCGTGACCTTCGCAGGCGGGCGCCTCCGCGCTGGCGCGACGGTCACCTCCTCCTTCTCGAACGCGCAGGGGTTCGCGGAGGCGCGCTTCGCGTCGACGATGATGATGGGCGACATCGATCGCGATGGCGACGACGACGTCTGCATGCGGGGGCCCGCCAACGGCATCTACTGCGCGCGCGCGGCGGGACGCGGCGCCCCGCTCCCCGCGACCCCGGTGGTGTATGTCACGCTCTCGAGCGCGACGGGCTGGGGCTCCAGCGAGGCCGACTGGACTGCGTTCCGCCTCGTCGACGTGAACGGTGATGGTCGCGCCGACCTCTGCGGGCGCACGGGGGCGGGCATCGTGTGCTCGCTGTCGACGGCGAACGGCACGCGGTTCGGCGACGCGTCCATCTGGACGACGGAGCTCGGCGCCGCGTCACCACACCGCGCTCCCATGTACTCCTCGACGCTCGCGTTCGGCGACGTGGACGGCGACGGACTCCCCGACGCGTGCTTCCGAACGGCGACCGGCCTCCGCTGCGCGCGCCACCGCGGCTTCTACTTCGAGCCTTCGCGCCTGTGGCTCCACGGCCGCTTCTCGGATGGCGACCGGTGGAACACCGCCGATACGTATGGATCAATCCGCCTCGTCGACCTCGACGGCGACGGCGACGCCGACGTGTGCGGTCGCGCGACGACCGGCGTCGTGTGCGCGTTCTCGAACCGCACGACGTTCCGGCCCTACCAATACTTCGCGAACGAGTGGATGACGAACGCCCGTGGGTGGAACGCGCAGCAGTACGGCGCGACGCTGCTCTTCGGCGACCTCGATCGCGACGGCGTGGCCGACGTGTGCGGGCGGAGCGCAGGCGGGCTCGACTGCGCGCTCGGCCAGCTATAGGAGCGAGCGCTTCCGCGGGCGCGCGGGGTGGCGCGAGCGGCGGCGAGGTGAGGCGCCAGCGAGCTCCTTCGCCCGCTCGGATCAGGGATCGCGCTCGACCTCTCGGGCGCGCATCACGCGCACCGCGCCGAGGCGGCGGTGGAGCGCGACCTTGGGCACCATGCTCACGTCGTGCTGCAGGAACGAGAGCCCGAGCTGGAGGCCGAGCAGCACCGGCAGCGCGGCGAGCATCACGGTGCCGGCGGTCGACACGCTCTCCGTCTCGATCGCGGTCGCCCACCGCCACGCGCCGAACACGACCCCGAAGGCGAAGAGCGCGCAGCCGGCGACGAGGTTCAACGAGGCGACGCTGAAGTTGCGCAGGAAGTACGAGTAGGCGATCCGCTTGAGCAGGTTGCGCAGGTGCAGGAACGGGAAGGTCGTCAGCGCGTGCAGCTCGGACAGGTTGCTCTTCTCGTCCGCGTAGACCGCGTCGGCGGGGAGCTCGACGACGCGCGCGCGCAGGACGCCGAGCCGGAACAACAGGTCCGTCTCGAAGAAGTAGCGCGGGTGGATCTTGTCGAACGGGAGCTCGCGCGCGACGTTCGCCTCGAGCGCGGTGAACCCGTTGGTGGGGTCGAACAGATCCCAGTAGCCAGTGGAGAGCTTCGTGAGGAAGGAGAGCCCGGCGTTGCCGACGAGGCGCGTCCACGGCATGCGGTGCACCGTCTCGGCGGAGAAGAACCGATTGCCTTTCACGTAGTCCGCCTCGCCCTCCACGATCGGCGCGACGAGCTGCGGGACCAAGCGCGGATCCATCTGTCCGTCGCCGTCGACCTTGACGAGGATGTCTGCGCCGTCGGCGATCGCGGCGCGGTAGCCGGCCATCGTCGCCGCGCCGACGCCGCCGTTCCTCTCGCGCATGACGACCTTCACGCGCGCGTCGTCGGCGAAGGACGCCTCGACGAGCTTGCCCGACCCGCTCGGACAGGCGTCGTCGACGCAGTAGATCCCCCAGGCCCAGTCGCCGATCGACGAGACGACGCCGATGATCGAGCGCTCGACCTTGTAGCAGGGGATGATCACCGCGACGCGCGGGCCCTCGCGCGCCGCCTCGAGCGCACCCGCCGCGTCCCCGGCGCGCGGCGCGTCGCGCGGGATCGTCAGCTCGCGGACGGAGGAGGGGGCGGGCACGACGCTCATCGTAGCTGGCCCCCGCCCGGTGGCGAACGAAACGCGCGGCCCTGCGCTATCCTCCGGGCAGGATGGAGCCGACGCACCTCGTCGATCCCGACGCGCCCCGCGCGCCCCCGCAGGCGGTGTGGGACGCGCTCTCGCCCGAGGCGCGGGCGGCGATCGTGGCGAGCCTCCCCTCCGAGGTGCCGCGCGCGACGCCCCCGGAGGGCGACGCACACTTCCACTCCAAGCGCCGCGCGCGCGAGGCGCTCGACGCGTGGTTCCGCAAGATGGGGCGCTCCGTCTACCTCGCCTCCGAGCTACCGGTGTACTACCCGGACGAGCCGATGTTCGCGCCGGACCTGATCGCCGTGCTCGACGTCGACACGCACGAGCGCGCCCGCTGGGTGGTGAGCGACGAGCGGCGCGGCATCGACTTCGCCCTCGAGGTCCACGTCTCTGGCGACGCGCGAAAGGACCTCGAGGAGAACGTCGAGCGCTTCGCGCGCCTGGGCATCGCGGAGTACTTCGTGCTCGAGCCGCTCCGCCGGCGGCTGACCGGCCACCGGCTGCCCGAGCCTGGGGCGCTCGCTTACCAACCGATCCTCCCGCAAGGCGGGCGCTGGGCCTCGGGCGTGCTCGGGCTGGACCTCGCGGTCGAGGGAGGCCGACTGCGCTTCTTCGCCGGCACGGCCCCGCTCCTCGACGCGACCGAGCTCATCGCACGACTCTCGGAGATGGTCGACGACGCCGTCCGCCGCGCGGAGGCAGAGGCGGAGCGCGCCAGCGAGGAGGCGCGTCGCGCCAGCGAGGAGGCGCGTCGCGCCAGCGAGGAGGCGCGTCGCGCCAGCGAGGAGGCGCGTCGCGCCAGCGAGGAGGCGCACCGGGCCGAGCGGCTCGCCGCCAAGCTGCGCGAGCTCGGCGTCGACCCCGACAGCGTCGAGTAGCGCCGCCGCGCGGGCGCTTGTCGCCCTCGGGCCCGTGTGCTCTCTTCGCCGCCACCATGCGCGCCCTCGAGCCCCTCCTGCTCCTCGACGCGAGCCGGGCGTCGGCCGAGCTCGGCGAGGCGCGCCGACGCGCGGCGGCCGGGTCGATCGACGCGAGCGCACGCGACGCGGGGCGCGCGGAGACGCTGTGGGCGTCGGGCGCCCGCGCGAGCGCCTACGGGTACGCCGAGCGCGCGCTCGATCGGGCGCTCGAGGCCGCCGCGCACGCGGGCGTCGAGGACGAGGCGCTCTCGCGCCTGCTCGGCGAGCGCTGGGCCGGCCGGGTGGAGCGCGCGCGCGCGGCCGCCTGCCTGCCCGCCCCGCGCAGCGACGACGAGCTCGCGGACCACCACGCCGAGCTCTACGCCGAGCGGCTCGCGTGCGCGGGGCGGCTCGCCGGCGCGCTCGAGCACCGCACCTGGGCGCCCGACGCGATCGCGCGCGCCCGATGGGTGCGCTGGGCGGTGGGGCTCGGCGTCGCGGCGCTCTTCGCCGCGTTCGCGCTCTACCAGATCCGCTTCGAGCCGCCGCGGCCGCAGGCCGAGGCCTCCGCGTACCGCACCGTCGACGTCGTGCAGACGTGGCCCCCCGAGAACGCGGTGGACCG
Organism: Sandaracinaceae bacterium; assembly: GCA_019637095.1. GTDB lineage: Bacteria > Myxococcota_A > Polyangia > Polyangiales > Sandaracinaceae > JACKEC01. The sequence continues at coordinate 19,459 of JAHBWG010000089.1, forward strand.
CGACGAGATGAGCTACTGGCACCTGCCGCCCGGCGAGACCGGCTGGCTCGAGCTGACCCTCTCGCCCCCGCGTGACGTGAGCGCGCTGCGCGTGATGAACGCGCACGACCTCCACGCCGACGACCAGAACCGCTACGACCGCCGGCGCTTCGATCACGCCTCGCGCGCGATCGTGGTGCGCGCGTACGCGGGCGGTCGCGAGGTCGCGGCGACCGAGTACGAGCTCACCCGCCTGCGCGCGCTCGACCGCGACACGATCCCGCTCGAGGCGCGAGGCGTCGAGCGGATCCGCATCGAGGTGACGAGCTTCTGGGGCGCGGGCGGGGGGCTCGCCGAGGTCGAGGTGCTGCCGTGAGCGCCGCGACGTCGCTCCGCCGCCAGCGCAACGCGAGCCTGCTCGTGGTCGGCGCGGTGACCGCGATCTTCGTCGGCACCGCGAGCGTGGACCACGGCTACAACTGGGACGAGTGGGCGATCGTCGAGGCGGCCCGCGAGTCGGTCCGCGCGGTGGAGATCGTCCAGCCGAACCACGGCTACAACGGGTTCTACTTCCTCTGCGGCACGTTGGTCACCTTCGCCCACGGCCTCGACGACCTGCCGGCGGCGCTGATCGAGATCAAGCAGATGCCGACGATGCCGTTCGACCCGGCGCGGTATCGAGCGATCCACCGCTGGCAGCTCGACATGTACCGGCTGCTCGGGAGCGAGGGCTTCAAGCTCGAGGTGCGGCGCGTCTTCCTGGGCCTGAGCGCGCTCGCGATCCCGCTCGTGTTCCTCACGGTGCTGCGCCTGTTCCCGCGTCGCTACCTCGAGGCGGCGGGCGCGGCGGCGCTGCTGGGCCTGTCGTGGGAGATCGCCGTCCGCGCCCGCTGCACCGAGGTCGACGCGCCGCAGATGATGCTCGTCGCGCTGCACGTCTACCTGACGAGCGTCGCGCTCACCACGACCACGCGCGCGCGCACGCTCCTCGCGATGCTCGGCGTCGGCGGCGCGACCGGGCTCGTGCTCGGCTGCAAGATGACCGGTGTCTTCCTGGTCGTCCCGTCCGTCCTGCTCGCGTGGGCCGTCCCGACGCACCGCCGCGCCAGCGAGCGCGCGCTGCTCGTGCTGGCGATGTTCGCGGGGCTCGGCGGGGCGCTCGCGTTCTTCGCGCCCGAGACGTTCTCCGATCCGATCCGGGTGCTGCACCACGGCTTCAACACCGCGGAGGGTTACCGTTCGGTGCAGCCGGGCTATCCCTTCTACGTCGAGCCGCCGCACGAGCACTTCTATCGGATCCAGCTCTGGACGTTCCTCGTCGCGCCCTCTCCCCTCGTCCCCGTCGCCGCGGCGCTCTCTGCGATCTCGCTCGCCGGCTTCGTCCGCCTGTGGCGCGAGCGGCGGCGCTTCTCGCTCCTGGTCGCGATCTACCCGCTCGCGGTCGTCGCCACGATGTCGGCGCTGCCGCTCCTGCAGCAACGCAACTTCGTGCAGCTCTTCCCGTTCGTCTGCGTCGCGTTCGGCGCGGGCCTGGTCGCGATCCGCGTGCGCTGGCCGAGCCCCCGCGTCGCGCAGGCGCTCCTCGCGCTCGTGGGCGCCGCGATGCTGTTCAACGCGGGCTGGCTCTTCCACGCGCAGCGCTCGGTGCGCGACACCACGCGCGACACGATCCTCGAGGAGGTGCGCGCCTACGTCTCGGGCTCGGAGCGGGACCTCTACGTGAGCCGGCGCCTCCACGGCGCGCTGCGCGAGACGTTCGAGGAGCGCTTCGAGTGCGCGTGGCCGCGGACCGAGGAGCCGCCCATGCGCGATCCGCGGCTCGTCATGTACTACACCGATCACATCCCGCGGCACTGGCTCTCGGTGCGGATGGGCTTCGTCGAGCGCACCTTCGCGCCGCTCGATCAGAACTACGACTGGTACGCGACGTGGAAGGGCCACCTCGAGCACCACCGCGTCGTCGCGGTCTCGATGGAGAGCGCCGAGGAGATGAACGTCCAACTGCAAGCGATGTTGCGCTGCCGCCGGCGCTGAGCTCACCGCTCGTCGAGGACGACCTCGAGGAGCTCGGCGCGGCGGTCCTCGAGCTCGGCGCGCCGCGCCTCGAGCTCCGCGCGACGCGCCGGGGCGGGATCGGCGGCGAGCTCGCGCGCGAGCGCCGCGAGGCGACGCTCGATGAGGCCGACCTGCTCGAGGCGGCGCGCGCGCAGCTCGCGCGCGTCGGGGACGACGAGGTCTTCGGTCGGCGACCGGTACGGTGGCGTCGCCTCGAGCGGCACCGCGCCGTCGGAGCGACCTTCGTAGGTCTCTGCCTGATCGTGCCCGCCCGCGCCGGCCCCCGAAGACCCGCTCGGGCCCGCGTCCTCGGACCCCAGCTCACCGCCGCCGCCCTCGCCCTCCCCCGCGTCCCGTCCGACGCCCGCGCCGGCTGCGCCCGCGCCCCGCTCGTCCGCGTCGCGCGCGCGCACGAGCAGCCACGCGAGCGCCGCCGCGAGCAGCGCGAGCGCGGCGATCGTGGCGCCCGTCCTTCGATCCGCGCGCATGGGTCCGCGAGAGGATACCGCTCCCGGAGGACGCCTCCGCTTGCTTCCCCGCGCGTCCTGACCGAAATTCCGAGGCGCATGAAGACCCACGCGGTGAGCCGGTGTTCTCGTTGGGCGGCGCTGGCCGCGAGCCTCGTCGCCGTCGCGGTCGCGCCGAGCGCCGCCCACGCGCAGTCGGTCGTCGTCGAGGGCCAGGTCCAGTACCAGCCGTACGGCCAGCCGCAGGGCGTCCCGCAGCCCCCGCCCGGCTACGGCGCGAGCGGGCAAGTCTACGTGCAGCCCGCGCCGACGTACGCGCCGACCTACGCGCCGACCTACGCGCCGACCTACGCGCCCGTCCCGCAGCGCCAGCTCCGCTACGAAGAGCAGGAGCAGTCGATCAAGGGCCTCTGGATCCCTGGGATCATCGTGTTCGGCGTGAGCTACGTGCTCACCGGCGTGATGGGCTCGCTGAGCTTCAACGACGACTACGTCACGTGGACGTGGATCCCGCTGGTCGGGCCGTGGGTCGCGCTCGGCTTCGCGCGCTCCGACGACGAGACGACGGGCGCCGTCGTCGGCGGGCTCGTGCAGGCGGCCGGCCTGACGATGTTCGTGCTCGGCCTCGCGCTGCGCCGCACCGTGCGCGTGGCCCGCTACGTGTGGGATCAGGGCGAGGGGCGCGGGCCGGAGCTCGCGTTCGATCTCCTGCCCGCCGCGGGCGGTGGCCAGCTCGGGCTCACCGTCACCTACTGACGCGCTTGCGGTAGATCAACCGCGGCGCGGGCGCACGAGCGCACGGTGGAGGAGCTACCACCGGAGGGATCTCATGCGTCGTGCCCGTCTGCTCCTCGTGCTCCTCACCGGATGCGCGTACGAGCTCCCCCCCGACGGGTCCTACTACGACGACCGCATCGCCCCGGCCCTGCGCGAGAGCTGCGGGATCACCACGAGCGGCTGCCACCTCGCCGACGAGCGCGGCCGCGCGATGGGGAACCTCGACATCGGCAGCTACGACGCGCTGATGCGGCGGCAGGACGTGCTCGTGCCGTACGGCCCGTACCCGCGGCCGCTGCTCCTGCTCAAGGCGAGCGAGCCGGTCGAGGTCGCCGTCGACACGCTCGACGGCACGGTGAACGTCGTGACGGACATCCGCCACGGCGGCGGCGTGAACTTCGAGCAGGGCTCGCGGACGTTCCGCGAGCTCGTGCGGTGGCTCGACGCCGGCTTCTCGCGCACCGGCGCGCCCATCGATCGCCGGCCCTCGGCGGAGGGCGAGTGCCTGCCCGGCGCCGGCCGCGCGGCGGGCTTCGCCGCCGAGGCCGAGCCCTCGCCCGCCGCGTCTTACGCGCGCTTCGTCTCCGAGGTGCAGCCGGTGCTCGTGGAGCGCTGCGGGAGCGGGAGCTGTCACGGCGCGCCGCTCGCCGATCTGCGCATCGCGTGCGGCGAGACGGAGGAGGAGCGGCGCTGGAACTACTGGATCGCCGTGCGGCACCTCGGCGAGGACCCGGCGGCGTCCGAGCTGCTGCGCCGCCCGCTCGCGCCTGCGCGCGGCGGCACGTTCCACGTCGGCGGCGACACGTTCGCGGAGACTCAGGACGCCGGCTACCGCGCGATCCTCGGCTGGGCCGAGGAGCTGGTGAGCGCGGCGCCCGAGCACGTGCGCGAGCCCGCGGCGTCCGAGGGCTACCGCTACTTCGTGAACCGGGTCCAGCCCATGCTCGTCCGCAAGGGGTGCATGGCGCTCGCGTGTCACTCGCCGATCAGCGTCGTGTTCGAGCTGCGCGGCGGGGCGGGCGGCTCCTTCTCTCGCTTCGCGCGCGAGCGCAACTACGCGCTCGCTCGGAGGTTCCTCGCGCTCGAGTCGCCCGATCCGAACCAGAGCCGCATCGTCGCGAAGAACCTCTTCCCGCCGAACGTGCGCTCGGACGGAGACGGGATCGCCCACCGCGGCGGCTCGCTGCTCGAGGACTTCGCCGGGCGGCCCGCGCGCGCCGAGGACTGCGACGGCGTCGACGTCGACGGGGGAGACTTGAACGCGATCCCCGCGTACTGCGTGCTCGCGCGCTGGCACGCGCTCGAGCGCGCGGCGGCGGCGCTCGCCCCGCTGCACCACCTCGCGTGGATCGAGCGCCCGCCCGGGATCGGCGAGGCCACCGACTTCGACACCTACCGGCCGGGCGCCGACCTGCGCCTCGCGGAGGCGTCGCTCGGCGCCGACGGCGCGGTCGCGCTCGAGCCGTCGCGCAGCGTGCTCGGCGCGTGCGGGCTCGCGGCGGATCGCGCGGACGTTCGGCGCCCTCGCGCCTCGTGGGACGGAGCGCGCCTCGCGTTCGCGGCGCGGGCGAGCGCGGCCGAGCCGCTGCGCATCTACGAGCTCGACGTCGCGAGCGGCGCGTGCGGCCCGCTCGCCGGCGTCGCCGCGGCGATGACCGAGGCGGGAGGGATCCTCGTCCACGACCTCGATCCGGCGTACGCGCCGAACGGCGACGTCGTGTTCGCCTCCACGCGCGGCACCTCCCACGGCCGGCCCACGCGCACGCCGGCGGCGTTCCAGCCCAACGCCGACCTCTACGTCTTCACTCCGTCCACGGGCGCGACGCGCCAGCTCACGTTCCTGCTCGACCAGGAGCTCGCGCCCGCGTTCATGCAGGACGGGCGCGTCATCTACACGATGGAGAAACGCGAGCAGGACTTCCACATGCTCGCCCTGCGGCGACAGAACCTCGACGGCGGCGACTACCACCCGCTCTTCGCCTCGCGCGGCTCGCTCGGGTTCGAACAGGCGACGGACGTCGGGGCCCTGCCCGACGGGAGCTTCGTGTTCACCGCGGCGGCGCTCCACGCGACGGATGGAGCCGGCTCGATCGCGGTGTTCAACCGCTCGGTCGGCCCCGACACCCGCGAGCCCGACGACGGCGTCCTCCTGCGCGCGCTGACGATCCCGGTGCGCGGCGCCGTCGAGCGCGGCGAAGGCGCGCACCGCTCGCCCGCGGTGCTGCCGAACGGGCGGGTCGTGTTCTCGTGCGCGAGCGACGCGAGCGCGACCGCGCTCGACTTCGACCTCTGCGTCGTGGAGCCGCGCCGAGCCGGTACGACGCGCCTCTTGTCGCGCCCCGGCGTCGCGCTGCTCGACGCGGTCGCGCTCTACGGGCGGCCCGACCGCGGGGTCCTCGTCTCCGACGGGGCGGGCATCGATCATCCGCTGATCGAGGCGGGCGCGCCCGACGCGGTCGTCCACTTCAACGACTTCCCGATGATCCAGTCGCTCATGTTCGTGAACGACCGGCGCGGCCGCCCGATCGATCCCCGCATCGGCGGCTTCGAGGTGCTGCGCCATCAGCCGCCGCCGGCCGGCGCGCATCGCCCCGAGGACGTCGCGGATCGGATCGTCAGCGACGCGCGGGGGCGCTTCTTCAGCGAGGCCGCGCCGATCGGCTGGGTGCCGCTCTACGCGGACGGCTCCGCGCGCATGCGCCTGCCCGGCGGGCTCGCGATCTCCTACCGCATGACCGACGCGAGCGGCGCCGAGCTCACCATGGCCGACGGGATGCCGTTCGCCGGGCCCGCGCGCCAGCGCGAGCACGAGCAGTACTACCCAGGGGAGCGCATCCAGCGCTCGATCCCGCGGCGCTTCTTCAACACCGCATGCGGCTCGTGCCACGGCTCGGTCAGCGGCCGCGAGCTCGACGTCACGGTGAACCTCGACGTGATCAGCGGCGCCTCGATCAACCTCGCCCGCGACGCCGCGCCGACCGATCTCATGCGCCCCTGAGCGCGCCTCAGGGGGCGATGGGCAGCGGCGTCTCGGCGCGGCGCGTCTCCACCGCGCGCAGCGCGCGGAACGCCACCGCGTCGTCTCCGCCCGACCACGTGAGGAGCGCGACCTCGGCGCTGAAGCGCTGGGGCAGCACCTCCGCGCGCGCGCCCTCCACGAAGCCCTCCACGCGCATGCTCGCGCGGCCGGTCGCGGGCTCGTGCGCGAAGTCCTCCACCATCACCGCGAGCTCGCGCACGAACGCGCCCGCGGCGCCTTCGCCGAGCTCCCACTCGAACCACGAGAGCGCGGGCACCGCGCGATCGCCGGGCGGCACGTCGAGCGCGATCGCGCCGACCTCGGGGCCGGGGCGACACTCGCCCTCGTACGCGACCGTCTGCGTCGCAGGCGCCCGATCGAGCGCGACCACGGCGTAGCGCACGATCACGCGCCCGCGCGCCACCGCGGCCGCGCGATCCATCGCGGTCTCGCCGGAGCGGCCGAGCTCGAGCCGCGCGCGCACCATGAAGCGCAGCGTCCCCGCCTCGCGCGTCTCTGGCCCGAAGGACGCGCCGAGCGCGGCCAACGCGTATCCGTCGGCGGGGCGGTAGTCGGGCGGGTAGTCGAGGTCCTGCGGCACGTCGAGGTCGACCTCCACGCCGTCGAGCACGACGACGATCGTCGCCGCGTCGTCGAGCCCGGCCGCCGCGAGGTCGAACAGCGCGAGGGTCTCGGCGCGCGGCGCCTCGGCGGTCGGCTCGACGATCGCGCGGCCGCGCGCGATGCGGATCGGAGGCGCGTCGGTCCCCGCGTCGAGGCGCGAGCCCACCGGCGCCTCGCCGAGCACGTGGTAGCTGGCGCGCGCGTGCGCGCCGGGGGTGCGCGGGTCCACGTCGGTCAAGAGCGTCACCCCCGAGAGCACGCGGCCGAGCCCGCAGAGGTCGGGGGCCTCGAGCCGCAGGCTCGCGCCCCAGCGCGCGAGCGGTAGCGCCGGCCCGTCGAGCCGGATCCCGAAGCCGCTCGACACGACGCCCTGCGCGCAGCCGCGCGTGATGCCCCCGGCGCCGGCCGTCGCGTCGGGAGGCCCCTCGCAGCGCGCGGCCGCGCTCGCGTCCCCGCCGGCGTCCGCGCTCGCGTCCATGCCGGCGTCCGCAGGGCCCGACCCGTCGCAGGCGGACACCAACACGAGAGCGGCGATCGTCAGGGCGCGCACGCGGCCCACTCTTGCCCAATAATTTCGTGCATGCTAGCCAGACGACGCGCCATGCGCCGACGCCTCCTCTCGCTGCTCCTCGCCTCGGGGCTCGCCTCCGCGACGATCCTCGCCGTCGGGATCGGCTGCGGCGAGGACGATCCCGGGACCGGCGCCCCCCCGACGACGACGCCCGACGACGGGCCGCGCACGCACGGGCTCACCGAGGCCGAGGCGGCCCGCGTGATCGCGAAGGTCGGCGACGTGGAGATCACGCTCGGGGACGTGGCGACGGAGCTCGCGTCCAAGGGCAGCTTCATCCGCGCGCGCTACCAGAGCCCGGAGCGGCGCCGTGAGTTCCTCGACCAGATGATCCGCTTCGAGCTGCTCGCGCAGGAGGCGGAGCGCCGCGGCTACGCCGACCTCCCCGAGGTCCAGCGCACGCGCAAGCAGGTGATGGTGCGCCGCTTCCTGACGGAGCGCTTCGAGGGCGGCGGCCCCGAGACGATCTCGGACGAGGACGTGCGCGCCTACTACGAGTCGCACCAGAGCGAGTTCCACACGCCAGCGCAGATCCGCGCGAGCCACATCCGCTGCCGGGACCGCGCGACGGCGCAACGCGTCTTGCGCGAGCTCATGGCGGCGCCGAACGACCTGCGGCTCTATCGCCAGCTCGCCGACCAGCACAACACGGACCCGGAGACGCGGGAGCGCTTCGGCGACCTGCAGTTCTTCTCTCGGCCGGACGAGCGCCAGGAGGGCGAGCCGGTGCTGCCGCCCGAGGTGGTCGAGGCGGCGTTCTCGATCGAGCGCATCGGCGGGCTCCACCCCGAGGTCGTGCGCTCCGCGGACGGCTGGCACGTGGTGAAGCTGACCGGGCGGCGCGCGGCCATGCACCGCACGCTCGAGGAGGCGGACAACCCCATCCGCAACCGCCTCTTCCGGGAGCGCCGCGAGGCGGCGATCCAGCAGCTGCTCGCGGAGCTGCGCGCGGAGGCCGACGTCGAGGAGGACCTCTCCGCGCTCGCGGACGTCCGCCTCGACCTGCCCGAGGGGGACTCGCCGACCGTGACGGCGCCGCAGCTCGGCGCCCGCCCGGGCGGCGGCCCGAGCGGCGCGCTCGAGGTCCCGCCGCGCGAGGTCCCGCCGCGCGAGGTCCCGCCGCGGGCACCGCGAGGGAACTGAGCCACCCTGGGGGAGCCACCATGCACCGTCGCGTCACGCCGCTCGTCGCCACCACCCTCGCCCTCCTCGCGCTCGGGTCGCTCGCCCGCCCCGCGCGGGCGGAGGTGATCGAGCGCGTCGTCGCGGTCGTGAACGACGACGCGATCTTCCTGTCCGAGCTGCGCCGCCGCGCCGCGCCGTACCTCGAGCGCGCGATGAGCGTGCCGAGCGCCGCCGGCCGCATGGCCGCGATCGAGCAGCTCTACGGCGAGGTGCTCGACCGCATGGTGCAGGAGCAGCTCTTCACGCAGGCCGCGACGGAGATGCAGGTCAGCGTGACCACGGCGGAGGTCGACCGCGCGATCGAGAACGTGCGCGTGCAGTCCCGCCTGCAGGAGGGGCAGTTCTGGGAGGCGGTCCGCGCGCAGGGCTTCTCGCCGGACCAGTACCGCGCGGACGTCCGCCGCCAGCTCCTGCGGCTCAAGGTGCTCAACAACCGCGCGCGCGGGCGCGTCAACATCACCGAAGAGCAGGTGCGCGAGCGCTACGAGATGGAGGTCGCGCGCGCGCGACGCACCGCGCAGTACCGCGCCGCGCAGCTCTACTTCCCGATCCCGGACGGCGCGACCGCGACGGAGGTCGCCGACGCGCGGCGGCAGGCGCAGGCCGCGCGCGACTCGATCAGCGACGCGGACGAGTTCTGGGCGGCGGGCGGGCAGTCGCTCGGGCGGCTCGCCGAGGGCAGCCTCGCCGGCTCGCTCGAGGACGCGCTGATGGGCCTCGACGTCGGGGACATCAGCGGCGTCGTGCGCGGGCCGACCGGCTTCCACGTCTTCTTGCTCGAGGCGCGCGAGGCGGCGACGGCGAACATCCCCGCGTACGAGCAGGTCCGCATGCAGATCTACCAGGCGATGCTCGGCGAGGCGATGGAGCGACAGGAGGAGATCTTCGTCGCCGAGCTCCGCCGCCGCGCCGTCGTCGATCTGCGCCTGTGAGCGGCGAGCCCGCGCGGCGCTTCGCGCCGGCCCGCCTGCTCGGCGCGCGGCCCGCCGCAGAGGAGCAGGTGCTCCTCGAGGTCGAGCCGCCCGACGGCTTCCTCGAGGCGCACGCGCGGCCGGGGCAGTTCTGCCGGATCCGCGCCGGCGGCGCGGAGGGCTTCTTCGCCATGCTCTCCGGCCCGGGGGCGCCGCCCCGCTTCCTCGTGCGCGTCGGCAACCCCGACGGCGGCGAGGCGGCCGACGCGCTCGCCGCGCTGCCGCCCGGCAGCCCGATCGAGATGACGCTCCCCGAGGGCCGCGGGTTCGATCTCGACCGCGCGCGCGGCAAGGACGTCTGCTTCGTCGCGACGGGGACCGGCGTCGCGCCGGTGTGCGCGGCGATCGAGCACGTGCTCGCCGACCGGGCGGCGTACGGCGCCCTGCGCCTCGATCTCGGGCTCAAGTCGGCGGGGCACCTCGCGCTCGGCCCCGCGCTCGAGCGGTGGCGCGCGTCGGGCGTGACGATCGAGATCGCCTACTCGACCCTCGACGCGGGCGGGGCGCTGGCCGGAGCCTCCGTGCAAGACAACTTGCGGTCGAGCGGCGTCGACCTCGCGCGCGCCGCCGTCGTCGCGGTCGGCCAAGGCGCGATGCTCGGGGCGCTGCGCGAGGTGATCCGCGCGGCGGGCGGCGACCCCGCGGGCCTGATCACCAACGTGTGAGCCTCGCGACGTTCACTCGCCGAGGTCGTCCTTGAACTTGCGCGCGAGCTCCTTGGCGCCGATCTCCCCGCGGACGAACCGGCGCGTGAGCGCGGAGATGTCGGTCGCGCGGCCCCGCCACGCGTCCTCTTCGCTCGCGTGCTCGCGGTAGGCCGCCTCGCCGCCCTCGCGGAACGAGCGGAACGCGTCGTGGAGCGCCGCGCGATCGAGCTCTCCGCCGGACTCGAAGTAGGCGTGCGCCGCCCAGCCCAGGCCCCACGTGGTCGCGTAGTTGGCCGCGACGCCGATCGCGGAGCCCCAGCCCGGCACCAGCCGCACGAGCGCCTCGAGCCCCGCGTGCAACGCGACGACCCCGAGGAGCGAGGCGACGAGCGCGCGCGTGATCTTCGAGTCCCCCGCGTGCCCGTAGTAGCGGCCGATCGTCCGCACCATCTGGATCTGGAGGAACGCGCCGATCGCCTCGGTGACGAGGTTGGTCGGGATGAGCGCGAGCACGGCGAGCCCGACGGCGCGCGAGCGGACGAGGCGGCGGATGCGCGCCTCGCGCTCGACCGGGTCGTCGACGGCCTCGACCTCCTCGGCGCCGAAGTCCTCGCGCAGCTGCGCGCGCAGCGCGTCGAGCACGCCGAGCGCCGGCGGCTCGAGGCCCCACGCGTGCCGGACGCGCTCGATCACCGCCTCCTCGGCGGCCACCGCCCCGTCGGCCCGCGCGATCGCGTGCGCGGCGAGCAGGACCGCGCGGCGCACCTCGTCGTCGGTGACCTCGGCGAGCGCCGCGTCGAGGTCGACGTCCTCGCGGAGCAGCACGTCGCGCTCGGTCTCGGTGAGCGCGAGCGCGTCCATGCTCGGCGCGAGCGCCTCACGCTCCGCCGGGCTGATCACTCCGTCGGCGTGGCAGACGTGGACGAGGACCCGCAGCCCGGCGAGGGCCTGCGCGTGGGACACGGCGTCGGACACGGTCACGAGGCAGAAGGTACACCCGGCGGCTCCTCGGGCGCTCCGAAGGTCGCGCGCGGCCGCTCGTGCTATGAGGCGCGCGTCATGCGCTACACGCGAGCCTTCATCCCCACCGCGCGCGAGGTCCCCAAGGACGCGACGATGCCGTCGCACCAGCTCCTCTTGCGCGCGGGCTACATCCGCATGGTCGGCGCCGGCATCTACGAGATGCTGCCGCTCGGGCTGCGCGTGATGAACAAGATCGCCGCGATCGTCCGCGCCGAGATGGACGGCGCCGGCGCGCAGGAGCTGCTCATGCCGGCGCTCTTGCCGCGCGACTACTTCGAGGAGAGCGGGCGCTGGAGCAGCTTCGGGCCGACGCTGCTGCGCCTCACCGATCGCAGGGGCGGGGACTACCACCTCGGCCCCACGCACGAGGAGATCATCACCGATCTCGTGCGCCGCGAGGTGAAGAGCTACCGGCAGATGCCCCTCAACCTCTACCAGATCCAGATGAAGTTCCGCGACGAGCCCCGCCCGCGCGCGGGCCTCTTGCGCTGCCGCGAGTTCATGATGAAGGACGCGTACTCCTTCGACGTCTCGGAGGAGGCGGCGATCCGGAGCTACGAGATCATGCGCGAGGCCTACCACCGGATCTTCCGGCGCCTCGGGCTCGAGTACCGGCTCGTCGGCGCGGACAGCGGCGCGATGGGCGGCTCGACGAGCGCGGAGTTCCAGGTGCTCGCGCAGAACGGCGAGGACGCGATCGTCGCGTGCGGCGCGTGCGACTACGCGGCCAACGTCGAGGTCGCCGAGGCCGTCGAGCCCGAGGGCGCGCCGGCGAGCGCGAGCGGGCCGCCCGAGAAGGTGCACACGCCGGGCAAGCGCTCGATCGACGAGGTCGTGGCGTTCCTCGGCGGCGGGCTCACCGCGGCGCGCACGCTCAAGAGCGTCTTCTACCTCGCGGGCGAGGCCGTCGTGCTCGCCGTCGTGCGCGGCGACCACGAGGTCAACGAGGTGAAGCTCGCCCGCGCGCTCGGCGTGTCCGAGGTGTTCATGGCCTCGGACGCCGACGTCGCCGCGGCCTCGGGCGCGCAGCCGGGCTCGTGCGGCCCGGTCGGCTACCGCGGCCGCGTGATCGTGGACCCGGCGGTCACCCGCGTCTCGGACGCGGTCACCGGCGCGAACGAGACCGACTACCACCTCACGCACGTCGCCTACGGGCGAGACTTCGAGGGCGAGGTCCGCCCGATCCGTCAGGTCGGCGCGGGCGACGCGTGCCCGAGCTGCTCGGCGCCGCTCGCCGCGTACCGCGGGATCGAGGGTGGCCACATCTTCGTCCTGGGCACGCACTACAGCGCGAAGATGGGCGCGACGTTCAACGACGAGGACGGCCAGGACCGGCCGATCGTGATGGGCTGCTACGGCATCGGCGTCTCGCGCCTGGTCGCCACGGCCGTCGAGCAGAACCACGACGCCGACGGCATCCGCTGGCCGATGGCGATCGCACCATATCAAGTTTTGTTGACACCCATCGGCAAGGACGACGCGCCGTTCGAGCTCGCCGAGCGGCTCTACGAGGAGCTCGGCGCGCTCGGCGTCGAGGTGCTGCTCGACGACCGCCGCGAGCGGCCCGGCGTGAAGTTCAAGGACGCCGACCTGCTCGGCGTCCCGCTGCGCGTGACGATCGGCGACCGCGGGCTCGCGGAGGGGGTCCTCGAGCTCAAGGCGCGGACCGCGAAGGACGCGGACAAGATCGCCGTCGAGGGCGCGGCCGCGCGCATCGCCGCCGCCGTGAAGGAGCAGCTCGGGTGAGCGAGGCCCGCCGCTCGCCGCTCCTCGCGCAGGTCCTCTTGCTCGTCGGCTTCCTCGCGCTCGCCGCCATCGGCGTCGCCACCGTGATCGTCCCCTCGCTCTGGTCGGAGGCGGCGAGCGACGACGACGGCGCCGCGCCCTCCGACGGCGAGCGCCCCGCGCCCGCGAGCGAGTGAGCGGCCCCCGGGTCTGCTACGATCCCGACGTGAGCGCGCGCGCCGAGGAGGATTTCCTCGCCGTCTACCGGCGCTTCGCCGAGCTGCCCGAGGACGTCCGCGCGGAGATCGTCGCCGGCGAGGTGCGCCTCTTGCCGCGGCCCCGCCCGCGCCACGTCCGCGTGACGTCGCGCCTCGGCGCGCGGCTCGAGGGCGCGTTCGGCTTCGACGCCGACGGGCCGAGGGGCTGGGTGCTCCTCGTCGAGCCCGAGATCCGGTTCGAGGACGAGCTGCGCGCGCCGGACCTCGCGGGCTGGCGCACCGAGCGCTACGTGGAGCCCGACGACGGGCCCTTCGAGGTCGCGCCCGACTGGATCTGCGAGGTCCTCTCGCCATCGACCGCGCGGACGGACCGGGCGGAGAAGATGCCCCTCTACGCCCGGTGCCGCGTCGGGCATCTCTGGCTGATCGACCCGGAGGCGCGGACGCTCGAGGTGTACCGCCGGCACGCCGAGCTCTGGCTCGCGCTGCCTCCCGCGGGCGGCGACGCGGTCGTCCGCGCCGAGCCGTTCGAGGCGATCGCGCTCGACCTCGGCGCCCTCTGGCGCACCCCGGGCTGACCCCGCGCGCCACGTCGACGAGAATGCTCGGATTTTGCACACGTCGAAGGGATGCCCCATCCTGAATCCGGGGGTCCCCGTGCAGTTTCCCTTCCGTTCGCTCTCGTTCTTCGTCATCATCGCCGGTTTCGCGTTGCCGGACCGCGCGCTCGCGTTCGATCCCGCGCCGCTCTGCGCGCACCCCCCCGCGCCGCTCGAATCGCCCGACGGCGCACCGGTCGCGTGCGAGCCAACCGCCACGACCGCGGCGAGCGCGCCGGCGGTGGCGGCGACCACGGGCGCGGCCCCCGACGCGGCCACCGGCGCCGACGGAGCCGCCGCCCTCGCCCGAGCGCGGCGGCTCGCCCGCGGCGGCGATCCGGCGGGCGCGGCGCTCGCGCTGCGCGCCGCGATCGACGCGGAGCCCGACGTCGCGGATCGGCTCTCGCTCGAGGAGGCCGAGTACCACATGGCCGCGGGGCCCGATCGCCACGCATGCGCCGCGTTCGACCGCGCGCGCCAGAGCCCGCAGCGCTCGGTCGCGCTGCGCGGCCGAATCGGCCACGTGCGCTGCCTCCTCGCCGTCGGCGATCGGCGCGGCGCGAGCGAGCTCGAGGAGCTGCGCCGCAGCTACTCCGAGCTCCCGCACACCCCGGAGCTCGATCTGCTGCACGCGCGCGCGCAAGAGGGCTGGGGCGAGACGGCCGGCGCGGTCGCGCTCTACCGGCGCGTCGACCTGATGTTCCCGGGGAGCGCCGCCGCCGCGAGCGCGCGCGCGCGGCTCGACGCCCTGCGCGCGGCGGGCGCGGACGTCCGCGAGCACACCGCCCTGCAGCGCGTCGAGCGCGCGGAGCGGCTCTTCCGCTCGGGCCCGATCGACATGGCGCGCGAGGAGCTCACCGCGCTGCGCGCCGACGCGTCGATCCCGCAGACGCTGCGCCAGCAGGCGGCGCGGATCGCCGCCCGCCTCGCGCGCCACGAGGGGAGCTGGGACGAAGCGGCGAACCTCCTGCGCGAGGCGCAGGGCCTGCCCTCGCTCAGCGCGGAGGAGCGCGCCGAGATGACCGAGCGCCTCGCCGACCTCGCGCAGGCGGCGCAGAGCGAGAGCGAGGACGACGTCGCGCGGCGCGTCCGCGGGCTCACGCGCGGCCAGTCGCTCGAGCGCCTCACGACGGGCCGCCTCTTCGGCGTGCTGCGCGTCGCCGCGCGCGGGCGCGACGTCGAGACGGTCGATCGCGCGCTCCGCGCGATCCTCGCCCGCAGCACGATCCCGCCCGGCCTGCGCCTCGACGCGGCGATCCTCGCGTCAGGCACGGGCGACGACGCCCTCGTCGCCGCGTTGCTCGAGGCGCCCGCGCGCCACCCGAGCTTCCGCGTCGCCGCGAGCTACCACCGCGCGCGCGCGCTCGAGCGGCTCGGCCGCGTGGAGGAGGCGCGCGCGCTCTTCGAGGAGGTCGTCGCCGCCGACTCGCGGCAGCTCCCCTTCTACGCGATGTGGTCGCGGCAGCGCCTGCGCGCGATGCGCCCCGCGGTGCCGCCGATCCCGACCGTGATGCTCGCCGAGCTCTGCGTGCCCGACGGGCCGTTCACGCCCCCGCTCGCGCGCGGCAAGACCGGCCAGCGCCCCGACGAGGCCCCGGCCACCGCGCCCGCGCCGGCGTCGCCGCCTCAGGCGCCGGGGATCGCGACGGACGCCGCGCCCGCGCCCGCGCCGCGACCCGATCCGATCGCGGAGGCCGACGAGGCGGCCGCGCTGCTCGAGCTCGCGGGCGGCCCGCCGCGCGCGGTCGAGATGTCGCCCGCCGAGATGCTCGCGGTCCTCGAGCCGATCGCGCGCGCGCACGGCGACGCGTTCCCGTGGCTGCCGCGCGCGGCGGCGCTCCTGCGCCTGGGCGAGCTCGACGGCGCCTCGGACGAGATCCACGAGGCGTACCTCGCGTGGACCGAGGCGCGCGGCCGCGGCGCCGCCCGCGCCGACCTCGAGGGCGTCCTGCGCGGCGGCGCGCCGCCGCGGATGCGCGTCGCGCCGGCGACCTGGCGGGCGCGCCGCACCTTCCCGCCGGACGCCCGCCAGGCGCTGGCGCGCGTCGCCGCCGCGCTCGGCGATCACGGCATGGCCGTGCGTCTCTCCGGCAACTTCCGCGTCGCCGGCCCGCGCCCGCGCGCGTTCGAGCCCTTCGTCGAGGCCGCCGCCGCGCGCCACCGCGTCGACCCCGAGCTGCTCTGGGCGGTGATGCGCGTCGAGAGCATCTACAACCCGCGCATCATCTCGTACGCGGGCGCGATCGGCCTCATGCAGATCATGCCGCGCACCGGGACGCTCATCGCGATCGGCCAGGGCCGCGAGGGGTTCACCGTCGATCAGCTCCTCGACCCCGAGACGAACATCGACATGGCGGCGTGGTACCTGCGCTCGCTCCTCGATCGCTTCGACGGGCGCGTCCCGCTCGCGCTCGCGAGCTACAACGGCGGCCCGCACAACGTCCGCCGCTGGCTCCGCGACTACAGCCCCGACATGCCGCTCGACGCGTTCCTCGAGCGCATCCCGTTCGAGCAGACGCACCGCTACGTGCGCCGCACGATGACGCACTACGAGGCCTACCTCGCGCAGCGCGCCGCGGTGGTCCCGCCTCTCGACACGCGCCTGCCCGCCATGCAAGCCGACCGCGTCGCGTTCTAGCCACTGCGGCACGCAGTGATCTCGATCGGTTGGCGCGCATGGTGCGGGTCGGGCAGCTCATCGACAGACCTCGAGGTCGCGGCGCGGCGGCACCGGCCCCTCCGCCGTCGCGCCGGCGCGCTGCCGCCTGCGGGGGCTACGCCCCGCGACGGCGCGTGCGCCGGTCCGGTGCTCGCA
>JAHBWG010000009.1 GCA_019637095.1 Sandaracinaceae bacterium
GGGGCACGACCCGGAGCCGCGCGAGCGCACGTATCGCTACCCCGACGCGACCACGGTGACGCAGGTCATCGCGCGCGGCCGGCCGCACCTGCGGCAGTGCTACGAGACCGCGACGCGCCGCGTCGGCGCGCCGACCGCGCAGCGCGTGCGGATGAGAGTGCACATCGCGCCCGCGGGGCGTGTCTCGGACGTGGAGATCGAAGGCGCGCAGCTCCCCGGCATGGCGGAGTGCCTCGAGCGGACGGCGTCGCGGTGGAGCTTCCCCGCGTCGCGCCGAGGCGCCGAGGCACCGCTCTCGCTCGTGTTCGTCCCGGGAGAGCTCGCGCAGTCCGGTTCGTAGCGTTCGCTCCGTAGGTCACTCGACGGCCGTGCCTCCGTCGTCGCGGCAGGCGACGCGCGCGGCGCGAGGGGCGCCGTGGCGCGGGCGGTCCCCCTTTCGGCGCGGGCGGTCCCTGACCGAGCGCGCGCCCGAAGGCCAGAGTGGACCGCATGCCTCACGCCATGCGCGTCCTCGACGCGTCGCTGCTCTTGGTCCTCGCGCTCGCGGGCTGCGCCGACAGCGGCGACGACGGACACCTCGTCCCCCACACCGTGCTCGGCGACCCGAGCCTCCCGCGCTTCGCCCTCGCCGACGGACGCCTCGTCCACCTCCGCACCTTCGGCGATCCCGAGGCGCCGGTGGTCGTCGTGCTCCACGGCGGGCCCGGCGGCGATCACCGCGACTACCTTCACCTCGAGGCGTGGGCGGAGCGGTTCTTCGTCGTGCTCTGGGATCAACGCGGGACGGGGCTCTCCGAGCGCGTGCCCGACGAAGAGCTCGACGGACCGACGTACCTCGCCGATCTCGACTACCTGGGCGAGACCTTCAGCCCGGGTCGGCCGCTCCACCTCGTCGGCCACTCGTGGGGAGGAGCGTACGCGACCTACTACGCGCAGCGGTTCCCGGCGCGCGTCGCCACGCTGGTCCTCGTCGAGCCCGGCGCGCTCGACGCGACCGCGGCCCGCCGCGCGAACGTGGTCAGCGTGGACTTCGGCGCCGGCGGCTTCCAGGAGTTCCTCAACACGACCGACTACCTGCTGCCCGACGCGGACGCGCGCGCGGACTACTTCTACGTGATCGCGCTCGCGGGGATGAAGGAGGACGTGGAGCTGCTCGGCTACGACTTCTGGCGCCTGGGCTATCGCGCGAACCTCGGCATCAACCGATGGCAGGGGAACTTCGACGGGAGCTACTCGTTCGACTTCACGACCGGCCTCGACGCCTTCGAAGGGCAGGTCCTCTTCGTCACCGGTACGAGCGAGGGGCGGCTCGGTCACGCGTTCCAGATGAGCGAGCACGTCCCTCGCTTCGCCGGCGCGCGCGTCCTCCACCTCCCCGACGCCACGCACAGCGAGCTGCTGCGCCTGCCCGAGTCGCTCGAGGCGATCGGCGCGTTCCTCGAGGAGGCGCGATGAGGACCGCGATCGGATGGGCGGTCGGGCTCGCGCTCTTAGGCGCGGCGATCTCGCCGACCGCGCACGCGCAGCGCACCGCGGAGGCCTTCCTGTACGACGACGAGCACGACGGCGCCGTCCGCGCGACCGTCGAGATGGACCCCGCGCTCGCGGTGGGCGTGGGCTACGTGCGCGCCGTGGACGTGTCGGTCGGGCGCTTCCACCGCCGCCTCGGCGTCCACCTCGACGCGACCGCCATCATCGGCTTCTCGAGCTGGGACTTCGCGGGCGGCGTGAGCATGCACCTCGCGGAGGGCGCCGGCTTCAACGCGCTCGCCACGATCGACCTCGAGCTCAAGGTGGTGCAGAACGACGTGCACACCGGCGTCGCCTACGGATACTCGGCGGCGGTGCGCCCCGGCTGGTTCGATCCAGCGTGGTACCTCGCGCTCGACGTCGGCCTGCACGGCACCATCGCCACGACGCTCGTCCACCGCGGCGCGTACCGCGAGCGCTTCCCCAACGTGGCGGACGGCACCTACGTCACCGACAACCTCAGCTTCTTCCTCGGAGGCGTCGTCGGCTTTCGCATCGAGCGCGTCGTGCTGGTCGGGCTGCGCTTCGCGTGGCGCTTCCCGCGGACCTTCGAGACCTACGCTCCGTACTTCCAGCCCTACACGATCGACGTGGAGGTCGGGGCGCGGTTCTGAAGGGCTACGTGGTCTTCGCGTCGCGGTGCTGGCGGCGGTACTCCCCGGGCGTCACGCCGAACCAGCGCAGGCACGCGCGACGAAACGAGCGCGCGTCCGCGTAGCCGGCGCGCTCCGCGACCGCCTCGAGCTTGAGCGTGGACTCCGTGAGCAGCGTGGTCGCCACGTCGCGCCGGACCTCTTCCAAGAGCTCGCGGTAGCTGCGACCACGCGCCTCGAGCTCGCGCTGCAGCGTCCGCGACGTCGTCCCGAGCGCGCGCGCGGTGCGGTGCAGCGGGAGCGGACCGTCCCTCGCGAGGGTGTGCCGGAGGTGCGCCGACACGCGCGTCACCGGGTCGTCGACGGCGGCGAGGTCCGCCTCGAGGTGCTGCGCGAGCCGCGCGAGGTGGGGCGAGAGCGCCGGCCGCGCCGAGAGGAACGGGACGTCGAGCTGCGCGACGGGGAGGACCAGCCCGTTCGCGGGCATCGCGAAGCGCAGCGTGGTCCCGAACCGCGCCTCGCGCGCCGGCGTCCAGCCGCGGTGGCGTTCGTGCGCGAACCAGACCTCCGACACGGGGCGCGGCGTGTCGGAGGTGAGGTGGATCATCGTCAGGTAGTAGGCCATCGTGGCCTCCGCGATCAGCGCGGGCATCGGCCGGCCGTCGCGCCAGTGCGCGTCGCGCACGAACGCGCGGTCCCCCTCGGTCCAGAAGTCCATCCACGACGCCTCGTTGGCGAGCGCGTTGTAGCGGCGGATCGTGGTGAGCGCGTCGCGCAGCGTCGCGCAGCTCTCGGCGAGGAGCGCGACGATCCCGAAATCGGCGGCCGTGGCCTCGGCGCCGAGATCGAAGCCGACGCCCGGATCGTCGAGCCGCTCGGCGACGCGGTGGATGAACGCGGCGTGGCGCTCGAAGAGCACGCGCCCGTGCGGGTCCTCGAGGACGTCCGCGGGGATGCCGAGCTCCGCGAGCAGAGCGGAGGCGTCGAGCCCGCGCGCGCGCGCGTGCGACGCGGCGCGGCGCGTCCAACTCGACGTGAGGGTGACCGTCATGAGGGCTCGGGCGCCGGGGCACCGCGGCGGATCCTACCACCGCCTCGCGCGAGAGCCGGGCGCGCGAGGCCCGCGGCTCACGCCGTGAGCGTGGGATCGTCGCTGATCGAGACGCCCGGCTCGAGCCGCGCGATGGCGCCGGCGAGCACGAGCCGGGTCGCGCCGGGCGCGGCCGGATCCGCCTCGCGGCGCGCGCGGCCGGCGACGGTGACGCGGTCGCCCTCGCGCAGCGCGCCCTCGCGCCACGCGAGGCGCGAGCGGCCCTTGCCCTCGGTGAAGGGGAGGCGGATCGATCCCTGTCCCTCGGCGAGCCGGGCGCGGATCGCGTCGTTGCGCGCGCGCTCGCCCGGCTCGTGCGGGGCGCCGAGCGCGAGGTGCGGGTGCGCGCCCTCGGCCTCGACCCAGACCGCGCCGCCCGGCATGTCGACGAAGAAGCCGATCGCGCGCCACGCCTCGCCGGCCGAGAGCGCGGTCCACCCGCGCGGCTCGAGCTTGTGCTGCGTCCCCTCGACGAGCCACGCCACGCACGCGCGGTCGTGGACCGGCGATCGCAGCGTCCGCGGCCCCGCGCGGACCACGCCCACCACGCGCACGGGCGCGCCGTCGGCGATCGCGCTCGGCTCGACCGGCGCCATCGCCGCGAGCCGCCGCACGCGCGCGCGGTCGCCCACGACGCGGCCGAGCAGCCAGTAGGTGAGCCCCGCGAGCCCGACCGAGGCGACGAGCCCGATCGGGCAGATCCACTCGAGCGGCATCACTCCTCGACGAGCTCGGCGGCTCAGTTCGGGCGGTAGTCCGCCCAGCCATCGGACCAGTCGTTCGTGCCTGCCGGCGCTGGCGTGAAGGCGCCGAGATAGGTGGTGGCGTCGAGACCGGCCGGAGGGGTGGTCGCGCCCGTCGTGGCCGGCGAGCCTGGCGGCGGCGTCCCGACGTTGAGGACCGGATCGACGAACCGGTTGGCGTAGACGCCGGCGTCGCCGAGCGCGCCCGCGCCCGAGCCGAGGCCCATCGTGCCGCCGCAGCTCCAGAGGATGCTGTGGCGCAGGTCGAGGTCGGCGGGGATCCGAGGCGCCGAGGTCGCGTCGGGCGCGAAGCACGCGCCCCCGCCCATGACGCCGGCGACGATGCTGTTCCCCATGTGGATGCCGCCGCCGCTCAGCAGCTCGACGCCGGCGACGACGCTGTTGGTGACCGTGGCGTTCCAGATGGCCGGGGTGGAGTACGGGAGTCGACCGGCGTCCACGAAGCTGGTCCGCCCGCGGATGCCCGCGCCGCCCGCCGCGCCGACGAAGAGGAACTGGGCCGAGCCGACCCAGCCCTCGGAGTAGAGGAACCCCTCGTCGCGGCTCGCCCAGGAGGTGACGTGATCCATCGTCACCGTGCCGCCCCCGACGTAGACGTTCGTGTCCGCCGAGTGCGCGGTGTGGACGTAGTGCACCTCGGTGCGGGTGCCGCACGCGATGAGCGCGAGGTTCACGTTCTGGTCCTGGCCACCGAACGTGATGTTGACGTACTCGATGCGCCCGCAGTCGTGCGTGGGGTCCGTGCCGCCGTAGGCCACGATGTCGGCCGGGAAGCCGGGGATGACCGACGAGCCGCTCGGATCGTTGATCGGCGCCTGCCCGAAGACGAAGAGGCCGTGCCAGTCACCGGGCGCGCGCGCACCCTCGGGCTCCGCGCTCGTGAAGTGGATCGGGCGCGCCGCCGTCCCGAGCGCGAGGAGCCGCGCGTCGCGCTCGATGAACAAGCCCGCGCCGCGGCCGGCGCGTACGAGCGTCCCGGGGTGGACGGTGAGATCGCCGCCCTCGACGTTCACCACGCCCTCGAGGTGGTACAGGTGATCGCACGCCCACTCGGTCCCGGCGGGCACCGTCCCGCGCACGTCGATGACGGTCCGATCGCCGATCGCCGGGCACTCGCACGCGAGGACGCCGGCAGTGCATGCGCCGCTGTCGCAACACTCGGGGTCCGCGCAGTCGGTGCGTCCGTCGTCGTCGTTGTCGACGCCGTCGGAGCACTCGGCCATCGAGCGCTCCGTACCGCCGCCGTCGGCGTGCGAGCCCGCGTCGGCGCTCGCGTCGCGCGGAGCGCCGTCCGCCTCGCCGCCGTCGAACGGGTCGGCGTCGAGCGCGGGGCCGGCGTCGAGCGCGGCGTCCACACCGCCCGCGTCCATGACGCCCGGCGTGCGGTTACAGAACCCGCCCGCGCAGCGGAACCCGTCGGGGCACTGCTCGTCGGTCGTGCACGCGAAGGTGTCGTCGGGGATGGTGGCGCGGCAGCCGAGCGCGAGCGAGCCAGCCGATCCCAGCAGGATCACCGCGAAGCGCGATGCGGCCCGCATCAGAACGCCCCCGCGAGCGTGAGCCCGGTCGGGCCGAGCCGCAGGTTGGCGGACGCCGGCGCGTCGCCGCCACCGACCGCGAAGAGCACCACCCCCACGCTCGCCGCAACGACGCCGACGCCGAGCAACACGAAGCCCGCGATCGAGAGCGCCTCCGAGCGGCCGTACGCGTCGGACACCTCGGCCCAGGTGGTACCCCGCGCCGCGTTCTCGACGCTCGCGACGTCCGCCGCGGCGAGACCCACGAGCACGGCGCCGGCGATCGCCACGGCGCCGCCGCTCGCGAGAAGGACGACGCCGCCCACGTCTGGCCCCCCCGAACCGCCGGGCGAGGGGTCGGTGCGGCCGCCGTCGGAGCCGCCGGCCATCTGCGTCAGCGCGGCGAGCCGGTTGCGAGCGCGCGGCGCGCGCGGTGAGTCGGGCAACGCCTCGAGGAAGCCACGGTAGGCGTCGATCGCGGCCTGGTCGTGGCGCGCCTGCTCCGCCGACAGGGCGATGTTGTAGAGGAGCTCCGCGCGCCCGCTCAGCTCGTAGCTCTCGCGGAAGTAGCGCTCTGCGTCGGCGAAGCGACCGGCCTCGTAGGCCGACTCTCCCGCGTCGAAGAGGCCGCGAGCCTCGGCGTCGCGCTCACCCTGCGCGTGAGCAGGCGCGGCGGCCGCGAGCGCGACGGCCGCGCAGAACCAAGCGTGGATGCGGAGCATGTCACGAGGTTCCCACGCATGCGCGCGAGGCTCAACACTCGGGGGTTGGCTCGACTCACACGTCGGAGCTGGGCATCACCTCGACCGACGCGCCGGCGTTGCGCAGCCACGTCGCGAAGGTGCCGAGCGCGGTGCCGCTCGTGACGTGCAGCTTCGCCGCGTAGACCTCGGTCTGGATCATCGCGAACTCGTTCTTCATCCCGACGACGCCGAGCTGCATGCCGATCACGTCGAACTTGAACGAGCACCAGCTGAAGTTGTTGGCGCCGCCGTCGTACTTCCAGAGGCCGACCCAGCTCTTCTGCGAGTCGACGTGCGTGACGCCGCCCGGCGCGGAGAGCGAGACGCCCCCCGCGGCGGTGAGCTTCACGCCGCCCGGCGCGACCACCGTGTAGCCGCCCGTCGCCGTCACGTCGTAGGCGCCGGTCGTCGTCTGCGTGATGCCGCCGACCACGGTCTTGGTGAGCGCGCCGGTGATCTCGTGGGTCATGTCGGTGCTGATCGTCAGCGTGTGGCTCCCGAGGATCGTCTCGGTCTGGCTGGCGGCGATGTCGCGCGTCTCGTTCGCCATGAGCTTCTCGGTCAGGCTCGCCGCCACCATGCGGGTCTCGGTCGCGTCGAACGTCTCCTCGACGTCGCCCGTGACCTTGCGCGTCTGGGTGCCGTCGACCGTCTCGTCGTAGTCGCCCTCGACGAGCACCGAGCGGTTGCCGTCCACCGTCATCGTCTGGTCGATGTCCACCTGCTCGACCTGGTGCTGGTGGATCGTCTGCGTCTGGTTCACGTCGACCGTGTTGGTCTGGTCGTTGTGGACGAGCGTGTTGTGATCGTGCTCGACGACCTCGTTGTAGTCCTTCTGCGCGTGCGTGTAGATCTGCTCGCTGCCCGCGAGGTCCTCGAAGCGGAATTCGTTGAAGCCGCCGCCGCCGAGCGAGCTGTTCGACTTGATCGTGCTCTTGGTCTTCTCGTCGGGCAGCGGATACGGCAGCGAGTTGGCGCCGTCGTAGACGCAGCCGGAGACGAGCGGGCGGTCCGGGTCCCCGTCGACGAAGTGGACGACGACCTCCATCCCGATGCGCGGCACGTACCAGAAGCCCCACGAAGCGCCGGCCCACGGCTGCTCGCAGCGCACCCAGCACGAGCTCGTCTCGTCCGCCGGGTTCTGCCGGTCCCAGAAGAACTGCACCTTGATGCGGCCGTGCTCGTCGACGTGGATCTCCTCGCCCGACGGACCGGTCACGAGCGCCGTCTGGATGCTCGCGATGGTGGGCTTGGGCGTGCGCCGCGCCGGGCGATGCGTCGTCGCGATCGGGATGCACTCGAAGCGGTTGTGGTACGGCTCCGGCGTCGTCGCCTGCGTCGCCGCGTCCGGCGGCGGCGTGCTGAGGTGCTGCACGCTCGTGATCAGGTAGCGGCCGTCGCAGCCCGCGACCTCGTGGCCCGCGAGCTCGAACACGGTGCCGGGCGCGAACTGGATCACGCTGCCGCTGCCGTAGCCGACGATCGCGTCGCGCACGTGGGCCTCGCGGCGGATGCGCTTCTGGCGGCCCGAGTCCTCGGCGCCGTACGCGGTGCCGGCGTAGCCGCCGATCGTGAGCGAGCGGCCCTCGCCGTGCTCGTAGCTCTCGCGGTCGGTGCCCGCCGGGTCGGCGCCGCGCTCCTCGTCCTCGACCGTCATGTCGCCGGCGCGGGTCCAGTCCCAGTCGCGCGTGACGACGCTCGTGATCGTCGAGCGGTGCCGCAGGCGGAAGCGGTGGACCGGCTCGATGTCGACGATGTGCTGGTTGTGCGACGCGAACGGCACGAGCGCTCCCGAGGACAGCTCGGGCATCTGCCCGTTCGCGTCGCGCAGGTGCATCACCTCTTGCTCGCCCTCGTGCGTGAAGGTGTAGCTGATGCCCTCCTCCTGCATGAGGCGCTCGACGAAGTCGAGGTCGCTCTCCTGGTACTGCACGCAGTACTCGCGCGGCTCGTACGTCTCCTCGAGCTTGCTCTTGTCGATCGAGCGCCCGTAGGGCGAGAGGCCCTCCGAGAGCACCGCCTCGAGGATGTCCGGCACGGTCTCGTTCTGGAAGATGCGCGTGTCGCGGCGCAGCGAGAGCAGGTGCAGCGCGGGCACGATCTCGACGAGCACGTTCTGCTGCGCGTTGTGCGCGTCCTCGGACTCGCGCACGTGGCGCACGATCCCGACGAGGCGGCGCACGTCGTCGGCGCGCTGGATCTCGAGCACGCAGTCCTTGCCGAGGTAGAGGCCGACGTCCGCGTCGATGTCGTGGTGCGCGAGCTCGACGCGCGCCCGGTACGGGCGGTCGAGCGCCTCGTCGATCTCGACGCGCCGCACGACGAGCGTCTCGCCCGGGAAGGCGGCCGTCTCGAAGTGGTAGTGGATGGTCGGGTCGGCCACGGCTCAGGTCCTCAGCACGAACTCGTTGCCGAGCTCGGCCCCCTCGAGGACGAGGTGCGTCGTCGCGTTCTTGAGCGCCGCGACCTCGTCGGCCATGTCGATCCCGGACCCGACGAGCGCCATCACCACGTCCTCCGCCTTCATGCTCACGAGCGCGAGCGCGATGCCCAGGCACGCGCTCTCCTTGTAGACCCACGCCTCGGTGCAGAGCTGCCCCATGTTGAGGTGGCTGCCGCAGTAGACGTCCCAGAAGCTGTCGACGCGCTTCACGCCGCCGGGCGCGATCACCGTCATGCCCGCCGGCGCGATGTAGTTGATGCCGCCCGCCGCCGTGACGGAGTGGCCGCCGACCGCGGTGATCGAGAACGTCGCCGGGGTCGTCGTGGTGATCCCGCCGGTGACGGTGCGCGACCAGCTCCCCGTGACCGTCTCGGTCGAGCTGCCGAGGATCGTCATCGTGTGGCTGCCGCCGATCGTCTCGGTCTGGTCGCCGACGATCGTCCGCGTCTCGTCGCCGACGATCGTCTCGGTCACGTCGCCCGTGACGGTGCGCGTCTCGGTGGCCTCGAACGTCTCCTCCACGTCGCCGACGACGTGGAGCGTCTCGGTGCCGAGCACCTCCTCGTCGAAGTTCGACTTCACGTGGACGGTCCGGTTCGCGTCGACCGTCATCGTCTGGTTCACGTCGACGCGCTCGGTCTGGTTGCCGTGCACGGTCTGGGTCTGGTTTCCGTCGACCTCGTTGGTCTGGCAGTTGTGGACGAGGGTGTTGTGGTCGTGCTCGACCTCCTCGTCGTAGTCCTTCTGCGCGTGCGTGTAGATCTCCTCCTGGCCGGCGAGATCCTCGAAGCGAAACTCGTTGAAGCCGCCGCCGCCGAGCGAGCTGTTCGACTTGATCGTGCTCTTGGTCTTGTTGTCGGGCAGCGAGTACGGCGTGGGGTTGGCGCCGTCGTAGAGCGAGCCGATCACGAGCGGGCGGTCCGGGTCCCCGTCGACGAACTGGACCATCACCTCCATGCCGATGCGCGGCACCCACCAGAAACCCCACCCGTCGCCGGCCCACGGCTGGCGCACGCGGATCCACATCGCGCTGGTGTCGTCGTTGGCGCCGAGCCGGTCCCAGTGCAGCTGCGCGCGGATGCGGCCGTGCTCGTCGACGTGGATCTCCTCGCCCGCCGGGCCCGTGACGACCGCCGTCTGCGCGCCGTGGATGCGAGGCTTGACGTGCCGGCGCCGGGGGCGGTGCGGGACGCTCGCGGGGATGCACCAGATGCGGTTGCCGTACGCGTCCGCGGTGCCCGCGTTGGCGGCGCCGCCGTCGGGTGAGCCCGCGTCGTGCACCGCGCGCACGACGACGTACGTGCCGTCCATCCCGACCGTCGGGTGGCGCACGATCTCGAGCTTCGTGCCGGGCACCATCGCCTGCACGCTCGTGACGCCCTCGATGAGGACGTGCTCGCGCGCGTGCGCCTCGAGGCGGCGGCCGACCTGCACGTCGCCGTCCTGCTCCT
This sequence comes from Sandaracinaceae bacterium, assembly GCA_019637095.1. Taxonomy (GTDB): domain Bacteria; phylum Myxococcota_A; class Polyangia; order Polyangiales; family Sandaracinaceae; genus JACKEC01. The sequence continues at coordinate 10,132 of JAHBWG010000009.1, forward strand.
GGTAGCGGCGCACGCCCTCGTCGTAGCTCCAGATCGAGAGCGAGCGGCCCTCGGAGTGCTCGTAGCTCTCGCGGTCGCGGCCCTCGGCGTCCTCGCCGCGGCGCTCCGCCTCGAGCGTCATGCCCCCGGCGCTCGCGGTCCAGTCCCAGTCGCGCGCCACCACGCTGGTCACGACCGCCTGGTGGACGCGATCGAAGCGGTGGATCCCCTCGCGATCGCCGATCTGCAGGTTCGAAGGCTCGTACGGGAACACGGGCCCGCTCGGCACGTCGACGAAGGCGCCGTTCGTGTCGGCGAGCACCATCGTCTCGACGTCTCCGTCGTGCTCGAACAGGTAGAAGATGCCCTCCTCCTCGAGCAGGCGCTGCACGAACGCGAGGTCCGTCTCGCGGTACTGCACACAGTGCTCGCGCGTCGGGTACGTGCCCTCGAGCCGGTCGTCGACGGAGCGGCCGAGGTCCCCGAGCACGGCGCCGAGCACCTCTTGCACGATCTCGGGCGCGGTCTTGCCCTGGAACACGCGCGTGTCGCGGCGCTGCGCGGCGTAGACGAGCGCGGGCTCGATCACGAGCTCGACCTGGAGGGAGCGCGACGCCGGGAGCTCGCGCACGCGGGTGACCACGCCGCAGAAGCGGCGCCCCACGGTGCCACCGCGCGCGAGCTCGACGACGGCGTCGCCGCCGACGAACGTGCTCGCCTCCGCCTCCGACTCCACCTCCGCGCGCACGAGCACGCGGTACGGCGCGTCGAGCGCCTCGGTGACGCGCACGAGGTAGGGCCGGATCGTGAGGTCCGGGTGCTCGGCGAGCGTGACGTGGCGAGTGGTGAAGATGGCGCTCACGGGCGAGACCTCTCAGGGTGCGAGCAACAGGACGCGCACCTGGCTCGGGACGATCCGGACGCCGGGGGCGTTGGTGCTGTTCTGGATGTTGATGCTGGTGAGGCGTTGGGCCGGCATGGCGCCGAGCAACACCGTGAACGCGCCGGTCACCGAGCGCGAGGGGCCCATCACCATCCCGGAGGCGACGCCGGTCGCGACCCCCGCGTTGTCGCCGTTGGTCAGCGGGATGGTGGTCGCCAGGTTGTGCGACGGGCAGAAGCTGAAGAAGATCTTCGGGTAGGCGGGGATGGCCGTCGGGCCCATCGCGATGTTCGGGTACGGGATCGGGACGGGGCCCGCGGGCGTGGGCGTGAGGCACACGTCGGGGAAGCCCATGTCCATCCCCATCATCTGCGTGTTGGCGAACATGGCGTCACCCCAGGTGGATCTGCTCGCCCTCGAGCTTGACCAGCTGATCGGCGTTCACGAAGGTGTTCTTGGAGCGCAGGTGGATCGTCTTGTCGGCGCGCGTGTCGATCTCGTGCGCGCGGGTCATGTCGATCTCCTCGACGAAGCGGTAGCAGCGCTTCATGCGCGTCGAGAGCCGCTCGAGCGTGGTGTCCACGAGGCCGATGACCGCCTTGGCCGACTCGAGGCTCACGTGGGCGACGCCGCCGGTGAGGCCGAAGCGCTCGGTCGCCGCGCGCACGTCGAGGGCGCGCACGTCGAAGAGGCGCGTGGCGACGCCGACGGAGCGCTTGGAGCGCAGCTCGACGCCCGCGTCGCCCTCGACGCGCACGGTGCCCGTCGCGCGGAGCGCGACGTCGCCGTCGAACCCGAGCGGCAGCGCGTCCTCGCGCGCGCGGTCGAGCACCGCGAGCACCCACGCGCGGCCGTCGGCCGCGACGGCGACGAGCACGCGGTCGCCCGGCGCCGGCACGACGAGGCAGCTCGCGGCGCGGCCCGCGCGGTAGCGCCCGCCGTCGGCGCGCACCCAGAGCTCGGGCTCGACGCGCTCGACCGCGGCGAGCTCCTGGGTGACCACGTCGGGGGCGAGCTTCTCGGCTAGGGCGTCCATCGTTCCTCCATCAGTACTTCGGCTGGAAATTCTCGACCCGCGCGAGCTCCTCGTCCGTCCCGAGCGCGAGCGCGCGGTTGGGCCCGAAGAGCGTGCGGTCTTCCTTCACGCAGTGCAGCTTCGTCCGGTACAGGTTCGCGCCGGTGAAGTTGCACAGCGACAGATCCGCGTGGCTCATGTCGGCCTCCGCGAGATCCGCGCGCTCGTAGGTCGTGCCCGCGCACGCCGTGCGGTGCCAGATCGTCTGGCGCAGATCCGCGCCCGTGAAGTCCCCCGCGGTCACCCGCGCGTCGTTGAAGATCGCGTTCGGGAGCTTGGCGCCCGTGAAGGAGCAGTTCGCGAGCTGCGCCTCGACGAAGAGCGCGCTCGGCGCCTCGACGCCGTCGAGCTCGGTGCCGTCGAGCCGCGCGCGCATGAAGTTGCACTGGAACAGCCGCGCCCCGTTGAAGCGCGCGCCGAGCAGATCGCAGCCGATGAACTGCACGTTGGCGAAGCGGCGCCCCGAGAGGTCCTGCCCGGCGAAGCCGCACTCGTGGAAGATGACCTTGTCGAACGCGGTGCCCTCGAAGCGGGCGCTCGTGAGGTCGAGCTTGAGCCACATCGAGCGGTCGAGGACGACGCGGCTCGCGTCGAGCCGCGCGACCTGGCACTCCGAGAGCGTGAAGCGCTCGGTGCGCGCGCCGCCGAGCACCATCTCGGAGCAGTCCGTCTCGAGGAACGCCGCCATCAGGAGGTTCGCGCCCGACAGATCCACGCCGCGCATGTCCATCTGGATCCACTGCGCGGCGGTGAGGTTCGCGCCGGTCATGCGCGCGCCCACCATGCTCGAGCCCTGGGCCTTCGAGAGGTGCAGGTTCGCGCCCGTGAGGTCCGCGCCCTCGAGCGAGCACGAGAAGAGCAACGCCTCCTTCATGTACGCGCCCGCGAGGCACGCGCGGTCGAGCTTGACCTCGTGGAAGATGACGCCGGAGAGGTCGACGCCGGAGAGGTCGAGCCCGGTCGCGTCGAGCGCGCGCGTCTCCTCGCCGGCGCGCACGCGCCGCAGGAGCTCCTCGCGGGTCACCGGCGTCACGACGGCACCTCCGGCTCCTCGCGGCGCGGCCGCGCGCGCACCTTGAGCTGGATCGCGTCGGTCACGTTCGTCGTCTCGTCCGCTCGAACGAGCGCGAAGTCGGCGGCGTAGAGGTTCGCGCCGCGGAAGTCGGCGCCGCGGATGTCGGCCTTCTGCAGGAGCGCGCCCTTGAGATCGGCCGAGACCATCTGCGCGTTGCGCAGCCGCGCGCGGATCCACATCGACTCGTGCGCGACGGCTCGGTAGAAGCGCGCGCCCTCGAGCACCGCCTCGGAGAGATCCGACTTGTCGAGCCGCGCGCCGGAGAAGTCCGACCCGGTGAGATCGAGCCCGCGCAGGTTGGTCGAGATCAACGTCGCGCCCTTGAAGTCGGCACCGCGCCAGCTCGACGCGGGCCCGACGCACGCGGCGTTGCTGAGCGTCGCGTTGACGAACGAGACGCCGTCGAGCGCGCACTCGAGGAAGGTCGCGCGCGTGAGGTCGGCGCCGCCGAGGTTCGCGCCCCGCAGGTCCACGTGGTGGAAGATGCACTCGCGCAAGCGCGCCCCCGTGAGGTCGGCCTCCTTGAGGCTGATCTCGTTGAAGATGGCGCGCTCTATCGAGATGCCGCGCAGCGACGCGCGCTTGAAGGACGTCTCGTGGAAGAGCGCGGACGCGAGGCGGGCGCCGTCGAAGCGCGCGCCGCCGAGGTCGGTGCGGAAGAGCGTGGCCTCGGCGAGATCGGCGCCCTCGAGGTTCGCCCCGACCAGCTTGGCGCCCCCGAGGTTCGCCCCCTTCAGGCTCGCGCCGCGCAGGTCGGCCTCCGTCAAGTTGGCGTGCGCGAGGACGGCGCCCTCGAGCCGCGCTCGCGCGAGCTGGGCGCGGCTCAGATCGACCGACTCGAGCAGCGCGCGGGTGAAGTCCGCCCCCTCGAGCGGCAGCCCGGCGAGCCACGCGCCCGTCAGGTCGTGCTCGCGGAAGCTCTCGCCGCGCGCCGCCTGCGCCGCGACCTCCGCGCGCACCGCCTGCGCGAGCGCCTCGGCCATCGGGAACGCGGGCGCCTGGATGTGCGCGGAGCGGCGGTAGCTGTCGAGCACCTGACGCTCCGTCTCCTCCATGCGCGTGACGTGCTCGGGGTCGCGCGCGTAGTGCGCGAGCTCGTCGACGGGGTGTCCGGCCTCGACCGTCTCGGCGTACAGCCGCTCGAACATCGCGCGGTTGGCCCCCGCGCTGAAGGTCGGCGGGCCGCGGTGCCCCTCGACGAGCTCCTGCATGACCTCCTCGGCGTCGAGCCCGAGCTCGCCGTAGAGCGCGCGCATCTCGCCGACCGCGCGCTCGCGCTCCGCCGCGAGCTTCGTCTTGGCCTGCGCGAGCTCCTTCATCGCGTTCTCGAACACGTCGCCGAGCTCGTCGAGCCCCGGGCCCTCGGCGGGCAGCGGCGCGAGCGGGTGCGGCCCGTGCTCGTCGGGCTCGAGCCCCTCGGCCGCGACGAGCGCGCGCGCCTCCTCGACGCGCTTGTCGGCCTGCCCGCGCAGGCGCTTCGCCGCGAGCCCCTCGTTCGAGAGCAGCTTCATCTGCTCCTCGATCTCGGGGCCGAAGCCCTTGACGCCAGGCGGGACGAGGTCCTCGTCGCGCAGGTGGACGGAAGGATCGTCTCGGCCCTCGGGCCCCGTGCGCTGCTCGTAGACGCGCTGGTAGTGCGGGAGCGGGCGCGGCTCGCCGAGGCGCTCCGCCGCGACCATGATCGCGTCGACGTCGCGCGCGTCGTCCTCGCGCACGCGCGTCGCGCCCTGGAACAGGACCACGCCGCGCTCGAGCGCGGGGAACAGCCACACCGTGGTCGCGCGCAGCTCCACCTCCTCGAGGCTCGTGTGCCCGCCGCGCACGATGAACGCGCGCCCGCGCATCCCGGGGAGCCGGCCGCGCAGGCGCGGCTTGGTGGGGTGCATGTTGAGGATCTCGAACGCCTCGTCGCCGACCCACGGCGCCTCGCGCTGCTGGTCGGCCGGCGCGAGGTTCCAGATCCGCCAGTCGAGATCCGCGGCGAAGCCGGGGTAGAGCTCTTCGAACCAGCGCTGATCGTAGGTGCCCGCGAGCGAGAAGCGCTGCGGCCAGTGGAACTCGTACGCGCCCAGGCCCGCGGGCTCCGGGGCCGCCTTGGGGCTGTCGATCATCTTGCCCGGGAGCTCGAGGTTCGGCAGCGGCCGCACCTCGCGCCCCGCGTCGTCCTTCACGAGCGCGGCGCCGCGCCCGAGCGGGTTGGGCGCGTAGCCGGCGCCGCCGTACGCGCGCGCCCACTCGATGGGCATCGTCGTGAACGGGACCGGCTCGGTGGGCGTGTCGTCGGGCTTCCACACGCGATCGCCGATCACGTAGAGCGTCTTCTCGAGCTCGCCGAGCTTCACGGTGACCGGGCAGGTCGGCGTCGGGCGCCCGCCGGGCGCGTGGCACGCGCCCAGGACCAAGAGCTCCGCGCGCGACTTCGGGATCCCGACGTCGAGCGGCGTCGGACCGAGCACGTCGGCGAGCACCGTCCACATCTCGAGGTCGGTGAACACGGTGCCCGGCGGGTCGAACGCGAAGAACGCGGTCACCGTCACGCCGAGGTGGTGCTGCTTGGCGAGCGTGAACGGCCGCGTCAGGAAGCTGAGCTTGAACGGCTTGATCCCGCGCACGCCTCAGCCTCGGTTCTTGATCGCCGAGATCGTGGAGCTGATCCCGCTCTTGAGGCGGACGGCCTGGTTGCGGATCTTCGGGCCCAGCGTCTTGAGGTCGACGTGGTCCTTGGTGCAGGTCACCACGCCGAGCTCGATCTTGATGTTCGTGAACTGGAAGAGGATGTCGACCGCCTCCATCTGGATCGTGAAGACGGACCACGCGAGCGGGCTGTAGGCCTTCTTCAGGGTGCCGAGCCAGTCCTCGCCCTGGTCGATCTGCGTGAAGCCGGCGGGGGCGATGAACGTCGCGCCCGCCGGTGCGGTGAGCGTGATCGTGGCCGGCGTCGTCACGCTGAAGCCGCCGACCGCGATGATCGTGTGCGCGGCCGGCGTGGTGCTCTTGATGCCGGCCATCACCGTCTGCGAGAGCGCGCCGGTGATCGTCACGGTCGAGGCGCCCGTGATCGTGCGCGACTGCGAGCCGTTGACCGTCTCGGTCTGGTTCGCGCTCAGCGTGCGCGTCTCGTTGGCCGCGAACGTCTCGGTCACGTCGCCCGTGATGGTGCGCGTCTCGTTCGCGTCGAAGGTCTCCTTCACGTCACCGACGACGTGCCGCGTCTCGGTGCCGTCGACCGTCTCGTCGAAGTTCCCCTTCACGTGCACGGAGCGGTTGCCGCCGACGCTGAGCTCCTGGTTGCCGTCGACCTGCTCGACCTGGTTCTTGTGGATGGTCTGCGTCTGATCGACGTCGACCTCGTTCGTCTGGTCGTTGCCGACCCAGGTCGTGTGATCGTGCTCGACGACCTCGTTGTAGTCCTTCTGCGCGTGCGTGTAGATCTCCTCCTGGCCGGCGAGATCCTCGAAGCGGAATTCGTTGAAGCCGCCGCCGCCGAGCGAGCTGTTCGACTTGATCGTGCTCTTGGTCTTGTCGCCCGGCAGCGGGTACGGGAGCGCGTTCGTGCCGTCGTAGACGGAGCCCGAGATCATCGGCCGATCGGGGTCTCCGTCGACGAAGTGGACGACGACCTCCATGCCGATGCGCGGCACCCACCAGAAGCCCCAGCCGGCGCCGGCCCACGGCTGGCGCACGCGGATCCAGCAGCTCGAGCGGTCGTCGTTCGCGCCCTCGCGGTCCCAGTGGAACTGGACCTTGACGCGCCCGTGCTCGTCGACGTGGATCTCCTCGCCCGCCGGGCCGGTGACGACCGCCGTCTGCACGCCGGCGATCGCCGGCTTCCTGCGCCGCCGGCGCGGGCGGTATGGCGTCGCGACCGGGAGCGCCTCGACCGAGTTGACGTAGCCCTTGCCCTCCGCGTCCGCGCGGCGCGCGTCGGCGTGATGCGAGACGCCGGTCACGAAGTACTCGCCGTCGTAGCCGGGCGTGGGGTGCCCGCTCACCTCGAAGCGCGTCCCCGGCGCCATGCCCACGACGCGCGAGACGACCTCGATCGACGCGGCGTCGCGCGCGTGCGCCTCTCTGCGCACCGAGGCCTGGCGCGCGGCGTCGTCCTTGCCGTACGCGGTGCCCGCGTAGTCGGTGATCCACGCGCTCTCGCCCCAGCCGTGCTCGTAGCGCTCGCGATCTCGACCGTGCGCGTCCTCGGACCTCGCCTCCTCGTCGAAGGGCATCGACGGGCGCGTCCAGTCCCAGTCGCGCACCACGACGCTCGTCGTCGTGTCGCGGGTGCGCGCGCGGACCTCGAGGATCGGCTCGTCGACGTCGAGGTCCATCGCCTGCGGGCGGAACGGGATCGCGATCGAGCCCGTCTGCGTCGGGGTCTGCGGGTGCGCGGCGTTGCGGTCGCGCAGCACGAGCACCTCCGCGTCGCCCTCGTGATCGAAGGAGTACGCGATGCCCTCCTCTTCGATCAGGCGCTCGGCGAACGCGCGATCGCTCTCCTGGTACTGCACGCAGTACTCGCGCGTGGGGTAGGTCGCGTCGGTCGCGACGCGCAGCTCGCGCCCGTAGGTCGAGAGCGCGGGGCCGAGCACCGCCTCGAGGATCTCGATCGCCGTCTTCTCCTGGAAGATGCGCGTGTTGCGGCAGAGGTCGAGGAGCCAGAACGCGGGCACGACCGTCGCCGTCGCCCAGGTCGCGCGGGCGCGCAGCTCGGGCGCGGGCGGCTCGCCGAGCTCGACCTCGGCGACGATCCCGTGGACGTGCCGCAGCGCGCCGCCGCCGCCGCGCTCGATCGTCAGCGTGGCGCTCTTGCCGACCATCTGCGCGACGTCCGCGTCGGGCTCGAGCACGCTGAGCGTCACGCGCGCGACGAAGGGCTCGTTCATCCGCTCGACGATCGTCGCGGACGCGACCTGGATGGGGGTGCCCGCGAGGCCGTCGCTCTCGAGCGTGAAGGAGATCGCCTCGGCCTCGGCCATCGCGAGCGAGGATACACGCGCGAGCCCCATCGGATCGAGCCCGGGTTGCGCGCGGCGGCGCGGCGCGACACCGAGGAGAAATGGAGGACGAGCTCGGCGCGCACCTCGACGACGCGGCAGCGCTCGATCACGCGCTCGCCCGCGCGCCGCGCGCCCTCGCGCCCCGGCTCGTCGCGAGCCTCGCGCCCGCGCTCGTCGAGGCGGCGCGAGACGCGCTCGGGCGGTCGTCGTCCGCCGCGCTCTTCGCCCTCGGGCGCCCCGCGCTCTGGGTCGCGACCGCGGCGCTGATCGACGCGCTGCCGGGGCAGCGCGCGGCGCCGTGGCCGCCGCTCGAGCGCTGGGACGCGCTCGTCGAGGTGCGCGCGGGCCATCCCGAGACGGCCTGGCTCGTCGCCGACGTGCTCGCCGCGCTCGCGCCGGAGCAGGCGGCGCTCGCGCGCCGCGTCGTGCTCGGCGTCGAGCGCCGCTTCGGCCCGCGCGGGTGGGCCGCGCTCGCGGCGCGCGCCGGGGCCGGGCCGCACGCGGTCCTGCTCACGCGGCCGGCGGGCTGACGCGCGACAAGCTCGGCGGCGCGGCCGGTTTTCTGCTAAGCATGCGGCGTTCATGACTGCCGGAAGTCCTGCGGCGCGCGCGTTCCCGCCCCTCGCGTCGATCGTCCTGGTCACGGGCAAGGGCGGCGTCGGCAAGACGACGATCGCCGCGGGCATCGCCGCGGCCGCCGCCAAGCGCGACGGCAAGGCGGTCCTCGTGGAGTTCGGCGACGGCGACTCCGGCCGCCGCGTGCTCGCGGGCGCGCGCAAGAGCGGCGTGATGCACGAGGTCGTGGAGCCCAAGACGGCGCTCGAGGCCTCGGTCGGCCGGCTGCTCGGCTCGAAGATGCTCGCCAAGGTCTTCATCGGGAACTTCGCGGTGCGCCGCATGCTGCGCGCCGCGCCGGCGCTGCGCGAGCTCGCGATGCTCGACGCGGTCGGTCAGATCGCCGACAAGGCCAAGGGCGCGCGCGTGGTCGTCGACATGCCGGCGACGGGGCACGGCCTCGCGTGGCTGCGGCTGCCGATCCAGATGCGGGACCTGTTCGGCTCGGGCGGGCTCTTCGAGCTGTCCGAGCGGCTCGTGCACCGGCTCGTCGCGCCGCGCGCGTGCTCGGTCGTCGTGGTGACGCTGCCCGAGCGCATGGTGCTGACCGAGACGCTCGAGCTGTGCAGCGCGCTCGAGCGCGAGGTCGGCATGCCGCCGGCGCGCCTCGTCGTGAACCGCTTCCCGCACCCGCTCCCGCCGGGCGCGATCGACCAGGCGCGCGCGCTCGGCACCGAGGCCGGCGCGCACCTCGTCGAGGTGCTCGAGGCGCGCGAGGCCGCGCGCGAGGAGGCGATCGCGGCGCTGCGCGGCGCGTCGTCGCTCGGCGTCGCGCTCGAGCCCCTGCTCCTGCCGCAGGCCGGGTTCGACCCGAACGCGGTGCAGGTCGCCGATTGGCTGGTCGCGAAGGAGGCCGCGTGAGCCACCCGCCACCCCGGACGGTGGTCTGCGCGGGAGGCGGCGGCGTCGGCAAGACCACGACGAGCGCCGCGCTCGGCCTCGCGCTCGCGCGCCGCGGGCACAAGACGCTCGTCGTGACGGTCGATCCCGCGCGGCGGCTCGCCTCGGCGATGGGCGTCGAGGTCGGCGAGCAGGTGATGGAGGCGAGCGTGGAGCCGGGCGTGGAGGGGCGGCTCTTCGCGCTCATGCCCGAGCCGCGGCGCTCGACGCGCACCTTCATCGACCTGCTCTTCGAGCGGGAGCCCGAGGCGAAGGAGCGCATGCTCAAGAACCGCGTGTACCTCCTGCTCGCGGACGCGGCGGCGGGGATGCACGAGGTCGTCTCGCTCATGCTCGTCGCCAAGGCGATCGAGGAGCGGAGGTTCGACTACCTCGTGGTCGACACCGCGCCCTCGCGGCAGGGGCTCGACTTCGTCTCGTACCCGGGTCGCCTCGCCACGCTCTACGAGGGGCGCGCGGTGGGCTGGCTCGGCAACCTCGCGGGCTCGGGCGAGGGCGGCGACGACGGCGAGGTCCGCGACGAAGGCGGCGGCCTGCTCGCCGCGGGCAAGAAGCGCATCGAGTCGCTCTTCGGTCGCCTGCTGAACCCGCGGACGCTGCGCGACCTCGCCGGCCTGTTCGCCGAGCTCGCGATCGTGAAGGACCGCTTCGCGCGCCTCGCGCGCGTCTCCGAGCACCTGCTCGTCGGGCCCGGGACGCGCTACCTCCTCGTCGCGGCGCCGACCGGCTCGGCCGCCGCCGACGCGCAGTTCCTGAGCCGCCGGCTCAAGCGCCTGGGTCAGCACCCGACCGCGCTCATCCTCAACCGCGCCGACGCCACCGCGCCGCCGTGGGTCGAGCAGCTCGCGCCCGAGCGCGCGCCCGCGGAGCTCGCCGCCGCGATCGAGGCGGTGCGCGCCGACTTCGCGACGCGCGTGCGCGCGGGCGATCACCTCGCGCTCTCGCTCAAGGGCGAGATGCCGCGCACGCCGGCGGTGCGCCTGCCCACGCTCGAGACGCGCGACCCGAGCCGCATCGTGCGCCAGCTCGCCGACCTGCTCGGCCCGCACCTGACCCTGCTCGCCGGCTGAGGCGCCCCGCGGCGCGCGGGAAGGATCCGCGCGTGCCGGCTCCGCGGTATCCTCACGCGCATGCGACTCGCGCCTTGCTCCGGTTGTCGGCGACACGTCGGGGTCGGCGCGCCGCGCTGCCCCTTCTGCGGCGCCTCGACGCGCGGGCTCACCGCGCGCGCGCCGCGCCACGTCGAGCGCCTGACGCGCGCGGCGATCCTCTACTTCGGCGCCACGCTCGCGAGCGGGTGCGGGCCGGACTCGCAAGGGCGCGGTGAGGAGGAGCCGGTGCTGATGCCGTACGGCGCGCCGCCGCTGCCGCCCGACGACGAGGGGACCTCCCGGCGCGCGCCCGACGACACCGTCGAGGACCCGCCCGCGCCCGTCTACGGAGGCCCGCCGGACGAGCTCGACGAGCCGCCGCCGCCGCCGCCTCGCCCCACGCCGTGAGGGGTCGCGCCCGAGGTGCCGTCGCGATCGCCGCGCTGGCGCTCGCGTCGTGCGCGGCGGCCGTGAGCCCCGCGACGCGCGAGGCGTTCGGCGCGCTGCGCGTGTCCGCGAGCGAGTGCCGCGCGCCCGGCCCCGAGACGGTCACGCCCGACGCGATGGGCGCGGACCTCGACGTGCTCGCCCGCGTGCTCGCGCGCGGCTACGCCGGCTACACCACGGTCGGCGACGAGGCGCGCTGGGCGGGCGTCTTCGACGAGCTCCGCGAGGCTGTCGGCGACGCGCCGCGGAGCGCCGAGGCGTTCCGCGACCTGCTCGCCGAGCGGCTCCGCTTCGCCGACGACAACCACCTCGGCTTCTGGATCCGCGGCGCCGACGGCGCGCGGCGCTGGCGCGCGGCGGGCGCGCACCAACAGGCCGCGCTCTCCGAGGCGCGCTTCGTCCACGAAGAAGGCGCGTGGCGCGACGAAGAGGGCCGCGCCCTCGGCGCGTGCGCGGAGCACCTCGTCGCCGCCTGGCAGGACGGCGCGCTCACGCACCGCCTCGTGGCGCTCGCCGCGACGCCGCCGGCGACCCTCGCGTGCGACGCGCCAGACGACGCGCCGCGCGCGTTCGCGCTCCGGCCGATCGCACGCACGCGCGACCTCGGCCCCGCGTTCGAGCGCGAGGACGCGGAGCTCCCGTGGCTGCGCGTGCGCACGCTCGGCATGGCGCAGCGCGCCGCGCTCGACCGCTTCGTCGCGAGCGCCGCCGAAGTGCGCGAGGCCCCCGTCGTCGTGCTCGACCTGCGCGGCAACGGCGGCGGCAGCGACCGGTTCCTCCTCGCGTGGTTCTCGCACCTGACGAGCCAGCCGCTGCGCTACTTCGACACGCTGCGCGTCTCGAGCGATGTGGAATTGCAAGGTGCGTTGACGTTCTGGAGCTGCGAGGCGGAGGCCGCCGCGGGCGACGACGCCGGCGCGGCGTGGGTCCGCGCGCGCGTCGCGCAGGCCGAGCGCGCGCTCGAGACCGCGATGCGCGAGCGCGGCCCGTTCGTCGACCGGATCGAAGGCACCTACACCGAGCCCGGCCGCGCCCCCGCGCCCTTCCGCGGGCGACTGATCCTGCTCGTCGATCGCGGCTGCGGCTCCGCGTGCGAGACGGCGGTGCTGCTCGCGCGACAGCTCGAGGGCGCGCTCGTCGTCGGCGAGAACACGGAGGGCACCATGAAGGTCGGCGAGCTGCGCCACTACCGCCTGCCGGCCACGGGCGTGTGGGTCGCCGCCGGCCGCCGCGCGCACGCCGACCCCGCGCTCGGCACGTTCCCCGAGGGCCGCGGCTACCTCCCGGACGTATGGCTCGACGGCACCTCGACGGAGCGCGACGTGATTGCGCTCGCTCGCTGCCTCACCACGCCGCCCTGCCCCGCCGCCCTCGACGCCGCCCGCGCCACAAGGCGCCGCCGGCCGAGGTCGCGATCGCCAAGGCACTGAAGAGCGCGAGGCGTGGGCGGAGTGAACGTGCGGACCACGAGCACGAAGGTCTCGTCGACTAGACCATTCTTCGAGTGGATCCGCCGATCTCGACCGCCTGGCGCCAGGAGGCGATGTCGCCTTGGCAGTGGCGTACGGCAGCCAACCAGGCCGGCGCGGTACCGACAGCCCCCGCGAGGGCGAGGCCGGCGGCCTCTACGTGACCCGCGACGCCGTGCCGCGCAGGGCCTACTTGAAACCGCGCAAGCGCGAGCATGGGCCGTTCGGATGCCGCGCCGCGAGGGAGAAGATCGTCGCCGACCTGGCTCGAGATCTCGGAGTCGCGGTTCCTCCGGTGCTCTTGTTCGTTCGGCACGACGCTCCGCAGGGCGAGGAGACGTCGTGCTGCGTCTCGCTCGTTCTCTATGGGCGGCAGTTCCCCTGGCACCAGATCAAGCGCTGGGTGGAGGATCCGACGCAGAGCGAGAGGATCATGGAGCTCGTCATGCGGGATCTCCCGGTCTCGGCGGCGCGCGCCCTCGTGCTCAACGCGTGGGTCATGCAGTCCGAGCACGGCGACCACCCGCACAACATCGTGTTCGGCCTCGACAGCGACGGGGGGCCTCACTTCGTCTACCTCGACTACGCGCTCGCGCTCGGTCACCGCTTCGTCGACGATCCGCACTTCCGGGCGTTGGGGTGGCGCCGGTGGAAGGACGAGGAAGGTTGGAAGGCCCCAGTAACCGTGCCTTTCCCGCCGCTCATGCTCCAGCACGTAAGCCGCAGCGAGGTCGACGCGACGCTGTCGCGTGTGGAGGACTTCCCCGAGGGCGAGGTGCAAGCCGTGGTCGGGCGCATCCCCGGGGACTATCTGCACGAGCAGGAACGAGATATCCTCATTGCGGGTCTAGTGGGGAGACGCAGGCTCATCCGGGCGCCGCTGGAAAGACAGCTCATGGGAAGCGGAGGTGGGACATGAGGCTCCGATACCAGACCGCGGTCGTCAGCTTCTGCCTCGACCTGACCGATCCGAGGGGCTACTCGATTCCGGTCGGGGTCCTCCTCGTTGGGCAGTCGGAGGGGCTCGGCGTCGCGGCGGCCACCGCGCTCCGGACCGATCGCCTCGTTACCTCCGGCTTCCTCGATCCGATCTCGAGCGAGATCATCGGCGACCTCCTCGCGCTTCTGCAGGCTCACGTCAACGAGGCCATCCAGGCGAATGATGGGAACGTCGACGTGAGCGACGTTCTGCTCTCATTGCGGTCGAGCCTGAGGAACAGCCTCTACGTCTCGTCGATCTCCCCGGAGCAATGCGAGGAGGTCGCCGACCCCATCGGCGCGCAGACCTTCGCGACGGGGTCGGTGCTCCGCGTGTTGCGGTCCGCGATCATCACCAGCTCGAACCAGCTCCGGGAGCGCGCCGCGAGCATGGAGGAGGACGAAGCCCCCTACCTCCTCGAGCCTCCGCCCGGCTACCTGCCCACGGCTTCGTGGCCGGTCCCGCCGTTCGGCGCTGGTCTCCGCGACTCACACCCCTGCTGAGTCGTCGGCGTCGCGATCGGGATCGCGGTCCGCTCGACTCCGGCGGGGCTGCGGCAGCCACGCAATGCCGATGCCGCCGAACGGACCTCTGCGCGCTTGCCGGCCCACTCGAGCATCCAGACGCGCGGCGCCCTCCCGCCTCCGAGCGCTGCGCGGCCACGGCTCCGACGGCGAAGAGGAGCAGCTGGTTCAGGTCCGTCGTCGTTCCGTTCACGGAACGGTCATGCCCACTCGTCAGGCATTGTGGAGCGGAGCTCGGAGCCACACGGTGTCTTCTCGAAAGAAGGGACGACCCCGTGACGACGACTACGACGCACCGAGAGAGCGACGCGCGCCCGCGCGCGATCGTGCAGCGCACGCGAGGGCACGGCGGCGGCCCGATCACGCGGCTCGCCAGCCCGTCGGACCTCGGCGAGCTCATGAAGCCGTTCGTGTTCCTCGACCTCTTCGACATCGACGGCGCGCGCGCTCCCGCGCTGGAGTCGGGCTGGCACCCGCACTCCGGGATCGCGACCGTGACCGTCGTGTTCGAGGGCTCCGCTCGGTACGCGGAGACGACCGGCAGCGCCGGCGTGCTCCCCGCGGGCAGCGTCGAGTGGATGCGCGCCGGCGGCGGCGTCTGGCACACCGGTACCGGAGGCCCCGGTCGGCTGCGCGGCTTCCAGCTCTGGGTGGCGCTGCCGCCCGAGCTCGAGAACGGGCCGAGCAGCAGCCACTACGTGATGCCCGACGACGTGCCGCGGGTCGGACCGGCGCGGGTGATCCTCGGCTCGCACGCGGGCGGGTCGAGCCCGATCGCGACGCCGCCGATGACGTACCTCGCCGTGACGCTCGCGGACGGCGAGCGCTGGACGTATCGACCGGAACGAGGTCACGACGTCGCATGGGTCGCGGTGCTCGACGGAAGCCTGCGCTCCAGCGACCGCATCGCGGGCGGTGAGCTGGCGATCTTCGAGCGCGGCGAGGCGGCGATCGAGCTCGTGGCGGAGGGCGAGACGCGCTTCGTGCTCGGCTCGGCTCCCCACCATCCGCACCCGCTGGTGCTCGGCAGCTACTCCGTGCACACGAGCGCGACGGCGCTGCGGCGCGGAGAAGAGGAGATCGTCCGCATCGGGCGCGAGCTGCGCGCGAGCGGCAAGCGGAGCTACGCGCTCGGTCTCGTCTGACTCGGCGAACGACGTCGTGCCGCCCGCGTGCGACGGCCGATCATCGCGCGAGATACCGCGCGAGGCGGCGTCACATGATCGCGACCGCCTCGGGGCTCTCGTCGATCAGGACGAAGCCGCGACCGTGCTTGGCCGCCGCCTCGCCCGCGGTGCCGGAGCCGGCGAAGAAGTCGAGCCACGGTGCTCCTCCGAGTTGGCCGAGGCCGCGGGCGCTGGCCGCCACGAGGCCGGCGGTCGCACCTGCGTGGCGTTCATCTTCAGGGGCATCGGGACCGGTCAACGGCTCGTTCGCTTCCCCGCCGGGCGACCGCGCGAGCGAGGCGGCGGTCGAATGATCTCGACTTCAGGACCGCCGGGCACGTCCGCCCACGCCGCCTCGGTCGTGACGGCGGTGAGCCCGCGCGCCGCGGCGAGCGCCAAGCAAGCACGATCGCCGAAGGACAGGCCGAGCGCGCGCGTCACCTGGCGCAGCATTCCCGCGTGAACGGAGAGCGCGGCGTCGAAGTCGACCAGCCGAATCGGCAGACTGAGCGCCTCACGGACCGCGTCCTCCGGCATCCCGGCGTCCGCGAGCTTCGCCACGACCTCGGAGTGGTTCACGGTGCACATGACCGCATGCGCAAGCCGCGACGCGATCGCGTCCGCGCCCGGTTCGTCCTGTAGCAGCGCCAGCAGCGCTGATGCGTCGAGCACGATCTCACTCACGGGAGGCTTCCCGGCGCCGCTCGGCGCCGAGCTCCTGCGACAAGCGCCGGCCAGCCGGGACATACCGGCGCACGAGCTCCTGGGACCTCCGGATCGCCTCCGCCGGCGTCATGACCCGCAGCGAAGACTCCTCGAGGACGACCGTCACTTCGTCTCCGGCGTTCAGGCCCAGCTTCTTCCGGAACCGGGCAGGAAGCACCAGTCGCCCGGCAGAGTCGATTCGTCCCATAGCCTGTTCCATATCCCATATCCTGCAGTTCGTGCCGTGCACGTCAAGCCGCGCCGCCCTCGACGCGCGGCACCTCCGGTCGCTGCGCGGCGAACGTGGTCGACGCTCCGGCTCGTGCCCGCTGCCGGCTGATCATCGCTCGAGGTACGGCGCGAGGCGGCAACGCATGATCGCGACCGCCTCGGGGCTCTCGTCGATCAGGACGAAGCCGCGGCCGTGCTTGGCCGCCGCCTCGCCCGCGGTGCCGGAGCCGGCGAAGAAGTCGAGCACGACGTCGCCGGGGTCGGTGTGCACGGTGACGATGCGCTCGAGCACGCCGAGCGGCTTCTGCGTCGGGTAGCCGGTCTTCTCTTTCCCGTTCGTCGGCACGATCGTGTGCCACCAGACGTCCGTCGGCGTCTTGCCGCGCGCGGCCTTCTCCGCGGAGACGAGCCCGGGCGCCATGTACGGGATGCGCGGCAGCGCCTCGTAGTGGAACACGTAGCGCTCGGGGTCGCGCGCGTAGAAGAGCAACGTGTCGTGCTTGGCCGGCCAGCGGCGCTTGCTGCGGCCGCCGTAGTCGTACGCCCAGACGATCTCGTTGATGAAGGCGTCGCGCCCGAGGAGCGCGTCGAGCGCGACCTTGACGTAGTGGACCTCGCGCCAGTCGAGGTGGACGAAGAGCGAGCCGTCGTCGGTGAGGCAGCGCAGGCTCGCCTCGATGCGCTCGATCAGCCAGCCGAGATAGTCCTCGCGGGGGCCGTCGGCGTACGCCGCGGACGCGACGCGCTCGACCGCGTAGCGCGCCCCCTTGAAGCCCCCGCGCGCGCCGCCCGCGTCGCGCCGCACCTTGATCCGGTCGCGGCGCTGCGCCGTGCCGGTGTGGAACGGCGGGTCGATGTAGATCAGCCGCGCCACGCCGGCGTCGAGCTCGGCGAGCCGCGCGAGGCACTCGCCCTCGAGGATCTCTCGGATCACGAGCGCGACCGGTCGGCGAACGGCAGCGCGGTGTCGGTCGCGGTGGTCGCCGCCTCGATCGGCGGCCCGCCGCGGGTGAGCACGAGCTCGAACACCGCGCCGCCGCCCTCCGCGTCGTGCACGTCGATGCGGCCGCCGTGGTCGCTCACGATCCGGTGCACGATCGCGAGCCCGAGCCCGGTGCCGCCGCTCTTGGTGGTGAAGTACGGCTCGAAGATCCGCGCCTTGTCCTCCTCGGAGATCCCGACGCCGTTGTCGATCACCTCGACGCGCACGCCGTCCTCGTGCGGCGAGAGCACCACGTCGACGCGGCCGCCGCGCTCGCCGTGGCGCGCCTTGGCCGCGTCGCAGCCGTTCTGCACGAGGTTCACGAGCACCTGCGTGAGCTGCTCGCGGTCCGCACGCACGGGCTCGAGCGCGCCCTCGAGCTCGAGCCGCACCCCGACCGCGCCGCCGCCGTGCAGGCCCACGGTGTGCTGCGCCACGTCCGCGACGTCGAGCATCGCCGGGTCGGGCGGCGGCATGCGCGCGAAGCGGCTGAACTCGGTGACGATCCGCTTGAGCCGCTCGACCTCCTCGAGGATCGCGACCGTCGACTCGTCGAAGATCTCGTCGAAGTCCTCGAGCCGGCGCGCGTGCGCCTTGCGCATCGTCTCGATCGAGGTCTGGATGGGCATGAGCGGGTTCTTGATCTCGTGCGCGATCTGGCGCGCGATGTCACGCCACGCGGCGATGCGCTCTGCACGACGCAAGCGGCTCTGCGCCTGCTTGAGCTGGCCCGTCATGCGGTTGAACGCGCTCAGCGCCTTGCCGACCTCACCGCCCGAGCTGACGGTGATCATCGTCTGCATGTCGCCCGAGGCGACGCGCGAGGCGGCGCTCTCGAGCGCGCCGAGCGGGCGCGTGATGCTCATCGACAGGAGCAGCCCGAGGAACAGGCCGCCCGCGAGCGCGGCGGCGAGGGTGTAGAGGGTCTGGCGCCGGATGTGCTCGAGGCGCTCCTCGAGCCGCGTCTCGTCGACCACCGCGACGACGCGCGCGGCGGGCGCGCCCTCGAGGTCCTCGAACACGTAGACGTCGCGGCGGGTGCGCGCGCCCGCGAGCTCGTCCGGCAGCGCTCCGTCCGGCCCGGTCAGCGCGAGCCGGACCGGCGGCACGTCGGCGGCGAGCGAGCCGACGAAGCCCGCGTCGAGCACCTGCCCGCCGACCGCGATCACGCGCACGTCGCCGCGCGTGGCGACGCACCCGGTGAGCAGCGCGCGCACCTCGTGCGTCTGGCCGTCCGCGCGCACGCGCAGCTCCCGCACGAACCAGCGCTCGCCCGCGCTCTCGACGGCGCGCGCGAGCTGCCCCTCGGTCGCGCCGGCGTGGCCCGGGAAGTGGCCGGCCGCGAGCACGCGCCCGTAGCGGCTCCCGGTGCGCCCGTCGAGGAGCATCAGGCCAGCGAGCCCCATCGAGCGCATGAGGGTCGGCAGGCGCTCGACGAGCTCGGCCTGCTCGATCGGTCCGAACTGCTCGCCCTCGAGGTCCGCGAGCAGCCGGTCGACGAGGAACTCCCCGTCGCAGAGCCGCGCGACCGCGCGCCCCTCGCGCGCGCGCCGCTCGGCGACGCGGCGCTCCGCGGAGGCGGCGATGCCGAGGAGGCGCTCCTCGTGCTCGGCGCGCGCGTCGTCGAGGGTGTTCTGGAACAGCAGGTACCCGAGCGCGCTCGCGGGCGCGACCGCGACGATCACCGCGACGAGCGTGATGCGGACGCGCAGGCTCATCGCGGCGGCTCCTCGCGCCGCGCGAAGCTCAGGTCGGCGAGCCGCAGGCGCCCGAGCCCGTCGATCGCGAGCCCGCGCAGATCGGCGCGGTGATACAGCACGACGCGCTCGTGGCCGAGCACCATCGCGTCGAGCGAGGCGGCCGCGTCGTTGCCCACGTCGGGCTGCCCGAGCGCGGGCGCCAGCGCGCGGGCGCGGTCGAGCTGTCCGGCGGCCGCGAGCGCGGCGGCGGCCATCGGCCCGCGGCCGGGCAGCGGCGGGCGCACGCGCGCGATCCGCAAGTCCCATTGCGATCGTGCGATGGTGCGCGCGTACGCCTCCGCGCCCAGCGGCTCGACGGTGAGGTGGATCCCGCGCCCGTCGAGCATCCCCGCGATCGCCTCCGCGGCCGCGACCTCGCGCGGGCGGTCGGCGCGCGCGGGCATCGAGAGGCGCAGCCCGCTCTGCGAGCCCGTCGCGGGCAGCCGGGGCGCGGGCAGCCCCGGCGAGAGCGCGCGGCGCGCCACGAGCCCGACGCGCGCGAGGCGGCTGCGGTCGACCGCCGCGACGACCGCGCCCCAAGCCGCCTCGCTCTGGAGCGCGCGCGCGCGGTTGGGCACGAGGATCCACGGCGTCGCCACCGTGGCCTCGGTGCGCGTGACCGCGCGCGTCGGCGCGCGGCCGTAGAGGCTCGAGCCGTGCCACGACGCGTCGAGCGCGCCGAGCTCGAGCCCGCGGATCTCGGCGTCGCGCGGCTGCGCGGCGACGAGCACGACGCGGTCGAGCCACGGGGCGCCCTCGGGCGCGTGGCGGAACATCGAGAGCTCGCCGCCGCCGGCGCCGTCGAGCCGCGCGCGGTACGGGCCCGTGCCGAGCGGCCGGCGCTCGAGCTCGCCGCCCGCGACGATCGCGAGGGGCGCCGCCGCGAGCACGAGCTCGACGCGCACGCCGCGGCGCGAGAGCTCGAGCTCCACCGTCTGCGGGTCGAGCTCGCGGATGCGCGGCCGGCCGTGGTCCTGCGCGAACGCGCCGAGCAGCCAGGACGCCTGCGGGCTCGCGCTCGCCCGCAACAGCGAGCGCACGACGTGCCGCGCCCCGAGCGGCCGCGCGCTGCCGTGCAGGCGCGCCCCCTCGCGCAGCCGCACCCGCGCGATCGTGCCGTCGATCTCCGGCGGGCCCGCGGCGAGCACCGCCTCGACCGTGCCGTCCGCGCGGACCTCGTAGAGGTTGTCGTACACGGCCTCCACGAGCGTCGCCTCGAACCCCGTCTCGACGCGCAGCGGGTCGAGCGCGCCGAGCGGTTCGGGCACGGGGAGCGTCAGGACGCCGCCGTGCCGCGGCGGCAGCGCGCCGGACGCGGGCGCAGCGAGGGCGCCCACGAGCGCGAGCGCCGCGAGCGCCCTCAGCGCACGAGCCACAGCGTGGCCCTCCCCGCGGGATCCGTCGGCTCCTCGATCGCCGCGAGCTCGGGGAGCCCGTCGCCGTCCGCGTCCCCCGCCGCCGCCGTCCAGACCGAGCCCGCGAGCGGCGGCGAGCGCCACATCGTGCGCAGCGCGCCGCGCGGCAGCGCCCGCAGGAGCGTGAGCTGGTCCCCCTGGCCCGCGAGCGCCGCCTGGCTCACGAGGATCTCGGCGGCGCCGTCGAGGTCGAGGTCACCCATCGCCAACGCCGTACCGTACCCGCTCGCCGCGGCGGCGCGCTCGTCGAACGACGGCCCGCGCGGGCGCTCGCGCGGTACGAGCACGCGCAGCGACACGCGCCCCGACGGCATGACGATCACCTCGTACGACGTGCGCGTCCCATCGGGCGCCGCGTACGACGCGAACGCGTACGCGTAGAAGTGCGCCGGGGCGGCGGGCGCGGGGCTCTCGCGCGGGTCGAGCTCGGGGTCGAAGAAGTCGCGGCCGGTGACCGCGCGCGCGCAGCCGCCGAGCATCGGGTAGCGGTCGGCCGGGCATGGCCCCTCGGCGAGCTCGATCACCGGCCGCCCCGAGGCGAGCCGCACCGCGAGCCCGACCGCGTGCTCGCTGGTGCGCACGGCGGCGCGCTCGCCGCGCACGATCGCGCTGCCCATCGGGCGCCGCGAGACGGTCGGCGCGCGCGGCACCGACGCGGGCACCGCGACGCGTCCGACGAGCTCGAGCCGCCGCCCGCGCACGCGCAGCACGTGCACCTCGTCGGTGCGCGCGGCGACGAGCTCGGCGCGGCCGTCTCCGTCGAGATCGCCGATCGCGAGCGCGACGTAGCCGCGGCCCGGGAGCGCGAGCGAGCGCGCGCTCACGGTCTCGTCGGTGAGCCGCGGCGGATAGCCGACGAAGGCGCGCAGCGACGCGTCGAGGGGCACGCGCGCGGCGGCGATCGGCGCGCGCACCTCGTCGCGCGTGCGCACCACCGCGCCCTCGACGAGGAGGTCCGCGCCGCGCACGCGCGCCGTGACCGTGACGAGCGTCGCGTCCCCGAGCCCCCGCGCGACGGCCGCGAGGGTCTCGCCCTCTCGCACCTCGAGCGCGGCGAGACGCGCCGGCGCGCGCCGCGGATCGGCCGCGAGCGCCTCGAGCAGCGGCGCGGCGAGCGCCGCGGCGAGGCCGCTCGCGTCCGGCGCGCCCTCGGGGAGCTCGGGCCGCACCACCACGGCCGTCGGGCCCTCGTCGGGGGCGCTCTCCGCGAGCGCGGCGAGCGCCGCGTCCCGCAGCGCCGACGACGCACTCTGCAATCCTTCTTGCGCGTGCCCGGGCGCTGGCGAGAGCCACGGCGCGAGCATCGAGGAGAGGACGCACGCGGCGCGGAGCCGACCCCACGCGCGGCGCGAGCTCACGGCTCGGCCCCGGGCGCGTCGTCCTCGTCCTCGCCGCCGCCGAGCTGCTCCATGAGGAAGTCCTCGGGCGCGACGACGTCGGGCGGGCTCGCCTGCTCGACGGGCACCGTCCCCTCGAGGAACACCTCCTCGATCGCGTTCGTCTGGCCCTCGTAGGCGAGCCGCCCGCTCACCGGATCGATCCGCGCGCTCGTCACGCCGCTCGGCATCGCGAACGGCGTCGCCGGCCGGCGCCGGTGCGCGGCCTCGGCGATCTCCATCCAGATCGGCAGCGCGCTCGCGGCGCCGCCCTCGCGGCGGCCGAGCGGGCGGCGGTCGTCGTAGCCGACCCACACGCCGAGCGCGCGCTCCGCGGAGTAGCCGACGAACCACGCGTCGCGCGCGTCGTTGCTCGTACCCGTCTTGCCGGCGAGCGGCCGGCGCAGCGAGCGCGCGCGCCGCGCGGTGCCCGTCTCGATCACGCTCGTCAGCATGCTCGTGAGCACGTACGCCTCCGCCGGGCTCATCGCCTGCCGCGGCTCGGCGCGCGGCGGCAGCGTCACGTCGCCGTCGGGGCCCTCGATCCGCGTGATGATCCGCCACGGCTCCCAGCGCCCGCCCGCCGCGAAGGTCGCGTACGCGTTGGTGAGCTCGATCGGCCGCACGTCGCTCGCGCCGAGCGCGAGCGCGAGCGTGGGCTCGAGCTCGGTCTCGATCCCGACGCTGCGCGCGAAGGTCACGACCTCGGCCGGCGTCACGTCCTCCATCACGCGCACCGCGACCTGGTTGACCGACTGCGCGAGCGCGTCGCGCAGGCGCAGCTCGCCGCGGAAGCTCCACGTCTCGAAGTTGCTCGGCCGCCAGTCCTCGTAGACGCCCGGCGCGTCGATCACGATCGTGGCCGGCGTGTAGCGCCGGGCGCGCAGCCCCACCGCGTAGACGAACGGCTTGAACGTCGAGCCCGGCTGCCGCACCGCCTGCGTCGCGCGGTCGAAGCCCGGCTCCGCGTCGTAGCCGCCGACGAGCGCGAGCACGTCGCGCGTGCGCACGTCGAGCACGATCGCGGCGCCCTCGGGCCCGAGCTCGATCCGGCCGAGCGCGCGCGCGTCCTCGGCCGCGCCGAGCTGCTGGATCGAGATGCGCACCCGCGCGCCCGCCTCGACGGCGCGGCTCGCGGAGAGCCCGTCGGGGTTCCAGCGCGCGAGGTCCTCGAGCCGCGCCGCGACCTCGTGGCCGCCCGCGTCGCAGACGATCGTCCGCGACTCGTCGTCCGCGCTCAGCACGGTCGCGTCGTACGTCCGGCCGACGCGCAGCGCGTCGACGGCGGCGAGCGGCGGCGGGCGGCGCGGCGCGCGGAGCGGCAGCCGGGTCCGCTGTCGCTCGTCGATGGCTCGCAAGCCGTGTTGCAGGGCGGTGCGCGCGGCGACCTGCAGGTCGTGGTCGAGCGTCGTGTGGATGGTGTAGCCCCCGCGGTCGGCCGCCTCGTCGCCGACCAGCGCGCGCAGCTGCCGACGCGCGTAGGCGAGCACCTCCGGCGCCGGCTGATCGCGGTCCGGCAGCGGCACGATCGTGATCTCCGCCTCGGCCGCCGCCGCGATCTCCTCCGCGCTCAGGTCCGGCCAGTGCGACGCGCGCTTGCGCTCGAGCTGCGCGAGCACGAACGCCTGGCGGCGCCGCGCGGCCTCGAGGTGCGTGCGCGGCGAGAGGTGCGTCGGCGACTGCGGGATCCCCGCGAGCAGCGAGGCCTCCGCGAGCGTGAGCTCCTCGACGTCCTTGCCGAAGTAGAAGCGCGAGGCCTCCTGCACGCCGTAGCGCCCGTGCCCGAAGTTCACGTGGTTCAGGTACAGCTCGAGGATCTCGTCCTTCTCGAGCTCCTGCTCGAGCCGGCGCGCGAGGAGCAGCTCGCGGATCTTGCGCTGGAACGAGCGCTCGGGGCCGAGCACGAGGTTCTTGATCACCTGCTGGGTGATCGTGCTCGTGCCGCGGAAGTCGCCGCCGCGGGCGAGGCCGCGGGCGACCGCGCGCACCAGGCCCGGGTAGTCGAGGCCCTGGTGCCGGTAGAAGTCGGCGTCCTCCGCGGCGAGCACGCTGAGCACGAGGACGCGGGGCACGCGCGCGAGCGGCACCACGGTGCGCCGCTCCTGCCAGCTCTCGCCGAGCACCGCGCCGCCGCGATCGACGACGCGCGTGACCTGCGGCGGGCGATGCTCGCGCAGCCGCTCGACCTCCGGCAGATCGCGCCCGTAGTACCAGAACACGCCGGCGATCCCGAGCACGCCCGCGAGGACGAGCAGGAGCAGCGCGCCGGTGATGCGGCGCACCCACCGCCACGCGCGCGAGCCCGCGGGCTGCGTGCGCTCGGTGCGCGAGCGGCCGGCCGGCACCCCGCGCGGCCCGGTGGGTCGAGTCGTCTCGGGGTCCTCGCGGACCCGCCGTCGTCGCGCCGTGGCCATCGCGCGCCCGGAACCTACCGCTGCTCCGTCGGACCGCAAAGCGAGCGCATCGAAGACGCGCCGGCGCGCCCGGCGCATTCCCGCGCGGGCCTCATCGCTCGAGGAACCTGGCGGTGAGCTCCGCGAGCTCCGCCGCGTCCCACGGCTCGGGCCCCGTCTGCGCGAGGTTGCGCGTGAGCCACGCCGCGGCGGGCTCGATCGCGGCGAACACCCGCGTCGGGTTCGGCGGCCGTCCGAGCAGGACCATCGTCCCGAGGAAGCCGCGCACCGCGCTGCCGAGCAGCCCGCCGACGAGGATCACGTGCGCCGCGCCCGCGTCGTGGAGGCCCTCGGCGGTGTACTGGCGCGCGAGCTCGCGCACCTCGTTCGAGAAGCTCGGCGTGCCCGACACGATCAGGTTCACGAGCGCGCTCCCGCGCGGATAGCGCGCGTGGAGCGCCTGCGCGCCGACCCCGTACTGGCGCATGTGATCGGCGGTCGGCGCGTCGAACCACGCCACGAGGTGGACGTTCCTGGCGTACGCCTCCCGCAGCGTCTCGTCCTCGTAGACGAGGTGCCAGTCCGCCATCTCTGGGACGATAGTCGGTCGACGACCGCGACGTCATCGGAGAATCGGTGCGCTCGTCGCGAGGCGTCGACGCGAGCGCGCCCACGTGCCATCGCTCGTGCGCGATGAGCCGCGCGCCCACCATCTCAGCGACCGCCGTCGTGCTCGCCCTGCGGGCCGCCGGGCTCGAGGGGCCCGCGGCGGCGAGCGCGCTCCACGCGGTGGGGATCCCGGCGGCCGTCCTCGACGACCCCGAGGCGGAGGTGCCCTTCGCCAGCCACGCCGCGCTGCTCGAGCACCTCGCGGGCGTGGTCGGCGATCCCTCGTTCGGCCTGCGCGCAGGGCTCGGCGCGGCGCCCGCGGAGCTCGGCGCGGTCGGCTACGTGCTCACGATGTCCCGCGACGTCGAGGCGGCGGTGGGCAACCTCGTCCGCTTCTTCGCGATCCACCAGGAGGGCGCCGACCTCTTCGTCGCGGACGACGGCGAGGTGCAGCGCCTCGGCTACCGCGTGCGAGACCCGGCGATCGCCCCCCGCCGCCAGGACGCGGAGCACACGATCGGGCTCGCCGTCGCGGCGTTCCGGGTCCTGCTCGGCCCCGACTGGCGGCCCGAGGCGGTGTGGTTCGAGCACGCCGCGCACGCCGACGTCTCCACGCCGCGCGCGCTCCTCGGGGTCACGCCGTCTCATGGGCGCCCGTACAACGCGATCGCGTTCCCTCGCGCGCTGCTCGCGCACCCGCTGCCGAGCCACGATCCGAGCTTGCTCAACATCCTCGAGCGCCACGCCGCCGGCCTGCTCGCCGAGCGCAGCCACGCCGACTCGTGGGCGGCCAAGGTCCGCGCCGAGATCGCCCTGCGCCTGCGCGACGGAGCGCCGAGCGCGGCCGAGGTGGGGCGCGCGCTCGGCGCGAGCGCCTCGACCCTCGGCCGGCGGCTGCGCGAGGAGAAGACGAGCTTCGCAGCGGAGCTCACCGCGGTCCGCCGCGCGCTCGCCGAGCGGTACCTGTCCGATCCCACGCTCTCGCTCACCGAGATCGCGTTCCTGCTCGGCTTCTCGGAGGCGAGCGCGTTCACGCGCGCGTTCGGGCGCTGGACCCAGACGACCCCCAAGGCGTTCCGGCGCGCCGCGCTCGCGCGCCGCTGAGCGCTCGAGGGGCTCCGCCGATGGCGGCCCCTCGAGGACCGGCTCGACCGCGTAGGCGCTCCGCTCTTCGAGCTCGTCGAGGACGACGCGGCGGTCGCGGTCAAGACTCTGCTCGCGCGGGTCAAGAACCGCCGGCGGCGGGGCGCTATCTCGAGTGCCCTCGGAGGGTCTCGCCGTGCTCGCCTCGTCTCGCCTCTTGCTCACGTCGAGTCTGCTCGTCTTCGCTGCCGGATGCACCGACGGACGCGCCACGTGTATCCCGGGTCGCCTCGGCTGCGAGTGCGCGCCCGCCGGCTGTGGAGCGGGCCTCGCTTGCGTCGATGGTCTCTGCGCCTACGACGACGAGCTCCCCTGCGGCGGCGTGTGCGCGCCGGAC
Organism: Sandaracinaceae bacterium; assembly: GCA_019637095.1. Taxonomy (GTDB): domain Bacteria; phylum Myxococcota_A; class Polyangia; order Polyangiales; family Sandaracinaceae; genus JACKEC01. The sequence continues at coordinate 36,259 of JAHBWG010000009.1, forward strand.
GAGGTCTGCTCGCTCGACGCGTGCGTGCGGTTGCCCGCGACCTGTCCCTGCCCGCTCGAGTCGTACTGCCACTTCGACACCAACACGTGCCGCGCCGGGTGCACCCTGGACGACGACTGCGCGCCGGGACGGATCTGCGAGGCCTCGCGCGCGTTGTGCCGCGCCGGCTGTCGCGACGACGCGGACTGCGCGGCCGGCTCGATCTGCGAGGCGACGCGGTGCGCGGTCGGTTGCCGCGGCGACGGTGACTGCGGCGCGGGCTCGATCTGCGAGGACGGACAGTGCCGCGCCGGCTGCCGCTCGAGCGAGGCGTGCGGCGCGGGCGAAGCGTGCGTCGACGGATCGTGCTTGCGCGGCTGCGCCTCGAGCGCGGCGTGCCCGGAGCGCGGGAGCGTCTGCGACCGCGGCGTGTGCCGATGCCCGCGCGGCCAGACCGTCTGCGGGGGTGCGTGCGTCGCGATCGACACCGTCGAGCGGTGCGGCGCCTGCGACCGGAGCTGCGGGCCGGGAGAGTCGTGCGAGGCGGGCCGGTGCACGTGCCCGCCCGGCGAGTGCGACGTCCAGCTCCTCGTCGAGGGCGGCCCGTCCGTACGTCACCTCGTGGTCCACGACGGCCTGGTCGACTACCTGCTCGCGGGCACGATCTACCGCATCGCCGCGGATGGATCGTCGCCGCCCCGCGCGCTGCTCGATGGCGTCACGTCGTTCGACGTCGGCCCGACGTCCGTGCTCGCCGCCATCCGGAACCGGGACCTCGTCGTGCTCGAGGACGGCGCGCCCCGCGTCGTGCGCGCGAGCGTCACGCACCCGGACTCCGGCACCGGGACCGTCCGCGTCGGCGAGCAGTGGGCGGTCGTGTCTTTGCCCCCCCAGCGCGTGGCGCCCGTGGTCGCCTACTCCCTCGACGGGCGCACCTCGTACCAGCTCTCGCAGCACGCAGGGAGCATCGGCGTGATCCGCGGGGCGGACACCGTCTACTACCTCCAGGGCACCAGCGAGCCCTCCGACGTGCGCGGCGGCTTGCAGGCGTGGGAGGCCCGCGAGAGCCCGCCGCGGCTCTCGAACCTCGGGGATCTACCGGTCGGAACGGCGCGCGACCTCCCGCTCATCGTGAGCTCGTTCGCGTACGTCGGCGTCGTCGCCGGCACCTACCGCATGGCGCGCCATGGCTCCTCGAGGACGACCATCCGCGCGAGCCTGCGCGCCGCCGCCGCGGACTCGAGCGGCCTCGTGTGGGTGAGCGAGCGCGGCATCGAGCACGTGCCGGTGGCCAGCACCGAGAGCACGCTCCTCTACCCGTGGACCGCGTCGATCGCGCAGGTCGCGCTCGACCAGGACGGCTTCGTCTACTGGCTCGAGCCGAGCACCGGGCGGATCTGGCGCCGGCGGCTACCGCGCTGAGGCCCCCGGTCGCGCTACGCTCCCCCTCGTGCCGACCCTCGACGAGCTGCGCCTCTTCGCGAAGTACCACCTCGTCCGCCGCCCCGGCGACGGGCCCGAGCCGGAGACCGAGCTCGGCGTCGTCTCGCTCGGTTACGACGCCGACGCCTACGTCGCGCAGCTCCGCGGCTACGCGGATCGCTTCGAGGTCACCACGCTCGCCGAGCTCGAGCACGCGGGCCGCAGCTATCCGGTGCTGTCCGTGCGCGTCCCCGCGGAGGTCGCGAGGAAGCGGCTCCTCGTCCTGGCTGGCGTGCACGGCAACGAGCACGCGGGGTTGCTCGCCGTGCCCGATCTGCTCGACGCGCTCGCGACGGATCGCCCGCGCGACGTGGAGCTCGTGTTCGTCACGCCGGTGAACCCGATCGGCGCCGCGCACCTCTCGCGCTACGACGGCGGCGGCTACGACGTGAACCGCGACTTCGTGCGCTTCGAGACGCCGGAGGCCCGCGTCGTGCGCGACGTCGTCGACGCGGCGCGGCCGGACTTCGCGATCGCGCTCCACGAGGGGCCGCAGGACGCGAGCTTCATGTTCACCAACCCGAGCGTCCCGCGCGCGCTCGCCGAGCGCGTGCTGGCCGCGATCGAGGCGGGCGGGACGCGCCTCGCGACGACCGACTACTTCGGCAAGACGCTCTCGCCTCCCGGGCTCGCGCCGGTCGGCAGGGCGGGCAAGCTCGTCAACGCGCTCTGGGCGAGCACCCTCGGCATGATGGCGAGCGGCGAGTGGTTCGACCGCCGCGGCGTGCCCGAGATCACGTTCGAGAGCAGCTGGCGACTGCCGAGCCGCGACGCGCGCGTGCGCGGCCACGTCGACCTCGTGCTCGCCGTCGCGCGCGAGCTGTCCGACGTCTGACCTCGCGCGCAGGGCGCGGCGGCGCGTGCGCCACCTCAGCGCCGGCGGATGAACGTCACCGCCGCCTCGCCGGGGACCGCGCCCGCCTCGCACGTCTGGAAGAACACCACGCGGGGCGCGGTCACGTTCGTCACGCTCCAGCCGTCGACGAGCGCGGTGGCGCGCGGCGCGATCGCCACGCTCCCCGCGACGATCGCGTGCTCGAACCAGGCGTAGCCGCCGAAGCCGCACTCGCAGAGCGAGCCGCCGCCGCGATTACACGACGCGACGCCGTACGCGAGCGGCAGCGGCGCGTCGGCGACCTCGGTCGCGTACCACGGAAAGCGCACGCGCAGCGCGGTCGACGAGGCTCCCTCGACGCGCTCCCAGCCTTCGTAGGAGGAGCCGCCGACCTCGAGCACGACCTCCTCCCCGAGCTCGAAGTAGTCCGCCGGGTCCGGACCCAGCCACGGGAGCGCGACCGCTCCCGTCGCGGTGCTCAGCCCGATCGAGGTGAGTGTCAGCCGCGTGATCGTCGCCTGAGCGCGCGGCGCGCCGGTGGGCGCGAGATCCCAGTCGCGCGGCGCGCCCGTGACGCCGTCGGCGCAGAACGGCACGGAGGGTGGGTCGGGATGGCGCGTCTGCCCGCGACCTCGGCAGAGATCCCAGCCGCCGCCGTCGATCTCGGGCGCGGTCGAGCCGGCGTCCGCGGGGCGCCCCTCCGGTGGGCGGGTGGTGTCGCAGCCGCCGAGGAGGAGCGCGAGGAGCGCGAGGCGAAGCGAGGTGGTCATGCGCACCGAGGACGCAACCCACGGGCCACCGGGCACGCGACTTCGAACGGGGACGGGGACCCGGAAGGTCACGCCCTGACCGCGGGTCGGGTAGAGCGAGGGTCATGCGTCATCCGCTCGCGCGCTGCGCCTTCGCCGCCGCGCTCGCCGTCCCCTCGCTCGCGCTCGCGGGGGGCTGCCCCGACGCCGAATGCGAGGAGGCGGCGCGGCCTTCACGAGCCGCGCTCCGTCGAACGGGCAGCAATGCCGCCCATGATCCCGGCGTAGCCGCCGGGCGGCGAGCGCGCGGGGCTCATGGTGAACCGGATCGTCACGCACCAGTGCCAACAAAAACTGGGCTAGGATCGTGAAGAGCCGCACTTGACTGACCGAACGGGTCAGCTACAACTGGGCCCGTGCCTCGCAAGCGCCCCGACGATCGGTTCGATCACCTCGTCGAGGCGGCGACGCGCGCGTTCATCGTCAACGGCGGCTTCCGGCGCACGTCCATCGAGGACGTCGCGCGCGAGCTCGGCGTCGCGAAGGGCACCGTCTACCTCTACGTCGAGTCGAAGGAGGCGCTCTTCGACGTGTGCCTGCGGCGCGCGGACGCGACCACCCCGTTCCCCGTTCCTGCGCTGCCGGTGCCGACGCCCGCGCCCGAGGCGACGCTCGCGTTCGTCCGCGACCTCATCGGCGGCGCCTCGCTCTTCGGCGCGCTCGACGCGCTGCTCGCGGACGACGAGGGCCGCGACCCGCGCGACGAGCTCGCGCAGATCGTCGACGAGCTCTACCGCGCGCTCAGCGATCACCGCGTGAAGCTGCGCCTCATCAACGCCTCGGCGGCCGACCTGCCCGAGCTCGGCGCGCTCTGGTTCGGCGCCGCACGCGGCGGGCTCAACCGCCGCCTCGCCGCGTACCTCTCTCGCCGCTCGACGGCCGGCGCGCTGCGCCCGATGCCCGACCCGGCGTGCGCCGCGCGCCTCGTCACCGAGACGGTGTACTGGTTCGCGGTGAACCGCGCGTTCGACCCCGGCCCCGATCGGCTCGACGACGAGTTCGCGCGCGAGACCGTGCGCACCGCGCTCCTGCGCACCTTCCTCCCCTGCGAGCACGCCGCGTGACGATCGAGCCCGAGCTCCTCGCGTTCGCGCTGATCGTGTTCTGCGCCTACGCGGTGCAGACAGTGATCGGCTTCGGCAGCACCGTGCTGGCGGTCACGCTCGGCGCGCACCTGTTCGAGATCCGCGAGCTGCTCGCGCTCGAGGTGCCGATCTCGGTCTTGCAGACGAGCTACGTCGCGCTCCGGCACCGCGCGTGGATCGACGGGGACCTCCTCTTCAAGCGCGTCCTGCCGCTGATGGCCGCGGGCACCGTCGCCGGCTTCCTGCTCTTCGCGGGCGTGTCGGCGAGCTGGCTGCGCGTCGTGCTCGGCGCCTCGATCCTGATCTTGAGCGCGCGCGAGCTGTGGGCGATGCGCCCGTCCGCCGCGCACGTCGCGCGCCCGCCGCTACCGCGGCCCGTGTCGATCGCCGCGATCCTCGGCGCCGGGATCTTCCACGGCGTGTTCGCGACCGGCGGGCCGCTGCTCGTCTACGCGATCGGGCGCGAGGGGCTCGACAAGCACCGCTTCCGCGCGACGCTCGCGGTGGTCTGGCTGACGCTCGGGCTGATCCTGGTGACGAGCTTCGCGCTCGACGGGCGCTACGCGCCGGCGACCGGGCTGCGGCTCCTGGTGCTCCTGCCCGCGGTGCCGCTGGGCATCGTCGTGGGCGAGTGGCTGCACCACCGCGTGGACGAGCGGCGCTTCCGCGTCGCAGTGTGGGGCCTGCTGCTCGCCGCGGCGGTCACGCTCATCGTGAGGTAACGGCGCCCCCGAGGCGCACGGCGACGAAGGGAACGAGAGAGATGTACGACCTGAAGATCGTGGGGGGCACCATCGTCGACGGCACCGGGCTGCCGCGCTTCCGTGGCGACGTCGGGATCCGCGACGGCAAGATCGTGGACGTCGGCGCCTGCGCGGAGCCGGCGAAGGCGACGATCGACGCGGACGGCGCGATCGTCGCGCCGGGCTGGACGGACATCCACACCCACTACGACGGGCAGGTGTCGTGGGACGAGGAGCTCGCGCCCTCGTCGATCCACGGCGTCACCACCGCCGCGATGGGGAGCTGCGGCGTCGGCTTCGCGCCGGTGCGGCCGACGGATCGGAAGCGGCTCGTCGAGCTGATGGAGGGCGTCGAGGACATCCCGGGCACCGCGCTGTCGGAGGGGATCTCGTGGGAGTGGGAGACGTTCCCCGAGTACATGGCCGCGCTCGACCGGATGCCGCACACGATCGACTTCCTCTGCCACGTGCCGCACGACGCGCTGCGCGTGTACGCGATGGGCGAGCGCGCGATCGCGTCGGAGCCGGCGACCGAGGACGACGTCGCGGCGATGCGCGCGCTGCTGCGCGAGGCGCTCGAGGCCGGCGCGGTCGGGTTCAGCACGGGCCGCAGCGACAACCACCGCAGCGTGCACGGCGAGTGGACACCGGCGAGCGAGGCGAGCGCGCGCGAGCTCGCGGGGATCGCCTCGGCGTTCCAGGGGCTCGGGCACGGCGTGCTGCAGGCGGTGAGCGACTTCGACGTCCTGCACGGCGACGAGCACTTCGAGCGCGAGTGGGGCCTGCTCGAGCAGATGCTCGAGGCGGCGGGCGGCCGGCCGATGAGCGTCTCCACCATGCAGCGCGACCACCAGAGCAAGCAGTGGCGCTGGATCTTCGAGCGCGCGAGCCGGTGCGTCGAGCGCGGCTACGACGTGCGCTGCCAGGTCGCGCCGCGCGGCATCGGCGTGATGCTCGGGCTCACCGCGACGTTCCACCCGTTCATGGGCTTCCCGAGCTTCAAGGCGATCAGCCAGCTCCCGCTCGCCGAGCGCGTGCAGCGCATGCGCGACCCGGCGCTCAAGGCGAAGATGATCACCGAGAAGAGCGAGCCGGTCGCCGGCGACGGGAGCATGCTGCCGCCGCTCGCGGACTTCTTCCTCTCGAACCTCGACATGGTCGCGATGCGCCTGTTCCGGCTCGGCGAGGAGCCGAACTACGAGCCGACGGTGCAGATGAGCTTCGCCGCCGAGGCGATGCGCCGCGGCGAGCCGGTCCTGTCCGTCATCTACGACGCGATGCTCGAGAACGACGGCGCCTCGCTCCTCTACTTCCCGGTCTACAACTACTCGGGGATGAACCTCGACGTGGTGCACGAGATGTTGACGCACCCGCTCGCGCTCCCCGGCCTGAGCGACGGCGGCGCGCACGTCGGCACGATCTGCGACGCGAGCTTCCCGACCTTCCTGCTCACGCACTGGGCGCGCGATCGCGAGCGCGCGCGGCTGCCGCTCGAGCAGGTGGTCCGGATGCAGGCGCACGACACCGCGCGCTTCCTCGGCCTCGACGACCGCGGCACGATCGCGCCGGGCCAGCGCGCCGATCTGAACGTGATCGACTTCGATCACCTCCGGCTCATGCACCCGGTGATGCAAAAGGACTTGCCCGCGGGCGGGCAGCGCCTGATGCAGCACGCGAAGGGCTACCTCGCGACGCTCGTCCGCGGCGAGGTCATCGCGAAGGACGGCGCGCTCACCGGCGCGCGCCCCGGCCGCCTCGTCCGCGCGGGCCGTTGAAGGTCTGTCGATAAATCGGACCGAGCACCGGGGTCGAGGTGGGTCCAGCCGCAAGGCGACGCGAGGAGTCGTGCGAAAGCACGGCGACGAGCGGCAACGCCGCGGATGGGCCCGCATCGGCCGCGGGGCGACGGGAGATTTATCGACAGACCTTGACTCCTCGCGTGGGTTGCCGCTGCGCTGGCGCTCACGAAGGCGGCGACGCGAGGTCCGAAGGGCGCTCGAGGCGCGCGCCGGGCGCACGCCGGAACACGTGGGGACCCGCGCCGCGCCGGTCGGCGGACCCGATCCACTGCCAGCGCGGATCGCGGCGCAGCGCGTCTCGGAGCGCCCCTCGCACGCCGACCACCACCCACCGCGCGCCGCGCCGGTCGACCTCGGCGATCCACTCCGCCGCCGTGCGCGTCTCGGCGTCGAGGTGCTCGAGCCGGTTGTCGAAGCGCTCGTTCCAGAACAGCCCGATCCACGTCGCGCGGGCGACCACGACGAGCGCCCCGCGCCCGAGCTCCGCCTCGCGCGCCCTGGCGAGCGCGGCGGGGAGCAAGAGCGGCGCGCCATCCGGCTCGATCGCGCGCTGATGCTCGGTGCGCCAGAGCCGCGCGCGCGCCTCCGCGAGCGGGACGTGCCAGTCGGGCACCGAGTAGAGCGACCCGAGCAGCGGCCCGAGCACGAGCGCCATGCTGACGCCTTCGGCGAGCCGCGCGCGACCGCGCTGACCGAGCCAGTAGCCGACCAGGAGCAGCAGCCCGATCACCACGTGCAGGTTCAGCCGCGCCCAGTGGCGGGCGGGGCTGATCAGGAGGAACCCGACGAGCGGGACCGCGACCGCCAGCAGGCGCCACGCGCGTGCGCGCTCGCGCCCCCCGACCGAGCGCGCGACGGCGAGCGCGAAGCCCAAGAGCGCGAGCGGGGGGAGCACGCGCGGCGCGACCACCCCATACCCGCGACGACGCCCGTCGGGGTCCTGGCGCGGTGGCTTGGGCAACGAGTAGACGGCGGCCAGCGCGCGCTCGGGCGGCAGGTTCTGGTCGACCAGGCGCAGCGGCCCCGGCAAGCGAAATCCCAGGACCTCGATCCGAGCCGGCCACAGGGGGTTGCCCGTGCGCGCTGCGTTGCGGACGAACGTCGGCGCCATCATCGCCGCGCACAAGAGCAGCGCGCCCGCCCCGTGCGCGAGCCGCGCGCGGCGACCGGCGCGGACGCGCAGCGCCGGGACGAGCGCCACCGCCAGCACGACCGGCACCACGAACAGGCCGGTCACCTTCGATGCGCCGAGCAACCCGAGCGCGAGCCCGAGCTGCCAGACCTCGGCCGGCCGCAGCGACGGGCGGCAGGCCCACGCGATCGAGGCCGCACAACACGTGGCGAACCCGAGGTCCACCATGCTCGTCGTGAGCTGCAGCACGATCCCGGGCAGCAGCGCGAACCCGCACGCGAGCCCGAGCGCCAGCGCCCGGGAGTCCACGAACCGACGCAGCGCCGCGTAGGTGCACACGACCATCGCGGGCAACAGCGCGCTCTGGACCATGTCGACCACGCGCCGGTCCCACGCGATCACGAGCGGCAGGGTCACGTTCTCGACCAATCGCGGGAAGCCATCGACCTGAGGGAGCAGGTCGCCCGCCTCATCCCAGCCGACCCACGCGAAGCCTCGGTTCTGGAGCGCGAGCGCGATCATCGGCTCGTGGTAGGCGAGCCCGTCCCAGCTCGCGCTCGGCGAGAGGTACGCGAGCCACCCCGTCCACAGGGTCAGCGCGCCGACCACGACGAGCCCCACGAGCGCCGCGTTCGACGAGCGCCACGACGTGCACGCGCCCAGCCGCGCGAGCCGCGCGAGGGTGCGCACGGTGTCTCTCCAGCGCACGCGCAGGCGCGGCGAGGCGAGCGTCACGGCGAGGAGCGCCGAGGGGATCGCGGTGAGCACGAGCGCGAGCGCCTCGCGGGTCAGGACCCCGAGCCACCCCAGCACGTGCACCGGCAGGAACAGGTACGCGAGCCCCGAGGTGATCGTCGCGAGCGCCGCGTCCGAGCCGCGACGCGAGAAGCTCCACGACGCGATCGTCACGCCCACGAACGACGTCGCGGCGCACAGCAGCGCGAACGCGGCGGGGCCCGGCACGGAGCCGATATACCAGAGCCGCGCGCTGGCGAACCGAGCGACGAGCCGGCGGTGCCGATGCGCTTCGCCGTATCCTCGCGCCATGCATCGAAGAGGGAGGGCGCGCGCCGGCGCGGTCGTGATCGCGCTGGCGCTCGTGGCGTGCGGTACGCGCGAGCCGGCGGCGCCGGAGGTCACCGCGCCCGAGGTCACCGCGCCCGAGGCGCCGAGCAGGCCCGTGGAGACGTCGAGCGCGCCGCCGCTCGACCCACGCCTGACGCCGGGCGCCGGGACGCCGGTGGCCGCGCTCGGGCCTGGCGACGCGCTCCCGCTCGCGCCCGACCCGAGCCCCGCGCGCCCCGCGCGGCTCGCGGTCGGCGGCGCCACGAGCGCGCTCCTCGTCGACGGGGTCGTGCTCGTGTGGGGCGATCACCCGGCGCACCGCCCGCTGCGCGTCGAGCACGCCGGCCCCGTGCGGATCGCGGGGATCGCCGACGCGGTCGCGGCCGCGGTGGTGCCGGGCGGGGTGGCGATCCTGCGCGCGGACGGAAGCGTGCACGAGGTCGTCGCGGGCGAGGACGGCGAGCAGCGCGTGCGCGTCGCGGCGCCGGCGGCGCGCGCGATCGCGAGCACGCCGGGAGGCGCGGCCTGCGTCGTCACGCGGCGCGGCGAGGTCCACTGCTGGCGCGGCTTCGGCGGCCCGGACGATGGCGCGCCGCGCGCGCGACGGATCGCGTCGGTCACCGGCGCGCGGCGGATCGCGATCCGCGCCGGCGTGGGCGCCGCCGTCCTCGAGGACGGCACCGTGCGGACCTTCGGCGCGGGCGGCAACGCGGAGATGGGCACCGGCCCCGACGACGACGTGTGGGAGGAGGGGCGCGTGGCCCACCCGGTCGGCCTCGCCGGCGTGGTCGACGTCGCGGCGATCGACGGAACCTTCTGCGCGCTCGTGGGCGACGGGACGGTGCGCTGCTGGGGCGAGCGGCCGGGCGATCCCTCGCAGACCGACGTGACGCCGACCGCGGTCGAGGGGCTCGACGGCGTGGTGTCGCTGCACGGTGGCGGGCGGCTCTTCTGCGCCCGGCGGCGCGACGGAAGCGTCGCGTGCTTCGGCGAGGGCGTGATCGGGCTGCCACGGGCGGGCGCCCCGAGCCGCCACGCCGCGCCGGTCGAGGCGCCGATGGCGCGGGACGCGCTCGAGCTCGCGATCGGCGGCGCCCACGCGTGCTGGATCGCGGCCGACGGCTCCCCGCGCTGCGTGGGCGCCAACGAGGTCGGGCAGCTCGGCGCGCTGCCGCGCCGCACCGTCGTCGCGCGGGTGCCGGCGATCAGCGGCGCGCGCTGGGTCAGCGCGTGGGGCGGCTACTCGTGCGCGGGCGGCGACGCGGGCGCCGCGTGTTGGGGCGCGCCGTCGCTCGATCTGGCGAGCGAGCGCCCACGGCCGCTCACGCTGCCGTCGATCGAGCGCGCCGCCGCGGTGTGGATGGACGGCGGGCGCGCGTGCGTGCTCGGGCGAGACGGCACGCGCGAGTGCTTCGAGGAGCTCGGCGCGCCTCGCTCGCGAGGGCGGAGCGAGGGCGTGCGCGCCATCGCCGGCCCGTGCGCGCTCTTCGAGGATGGCAACGTTCGTTGCGGGATCGACGCGGGCGCGCTCGTTCCGCTCGAGGGCGGACCGTTCAGCACCGTGGCCGCGCGCGCCGAGTGGAGCGGCGCGGAGGTCTGCGCCGCGCGCGCGAGCGGCGAGGGCGTGACGTGCGGCCGCTTCGAGCTCGACCGCGAGACCAGGGCGCCGCGCCTGCGGCCTACGCGGGCGCTGCCGGCGAGCGCGCCGAGCGAGCTCGCCCTGGGCGCGACGCCGTGCGCGCGACACGAGCGGGCGGTGACGTGCCACGGCGCGCGCGGGCCCTTCTCGGTCCCGGGCGAGTGGGACGAGCTCGCCGGCGGCGGGCTCGCGTGCGCGCGGCGCGGCGGCGAGGTCGCGTGCTGGGGCTACCTCGACATCGCGCAGCTCATGCACCTCGCGGGCGATCCGCACCCCGACGCGACGGATCGACCGACGCCGATCCCCGAGCTGCGCGACGCGATCGCCCTCGCGGTCGGAGGAGGCCACGGGTGCGCGCTGCGCGCCAGCGGCGAGGTCGCCTGCTTCGGGGACACGCGCTCGGGCGGCGTCGGTGGCGTGCCCGGCGGCGTCTCGGTCGAGCCCGTCACCCCGCGCCTCGACCCGCGCTGAAGGACCGCCGACCGAGCGCGCGCGCTCGATCGACGGTCCCGAGCGCGCTCAGCGACCCCAGTAGCAGAGCAGCTCGGTGGAGCCCGGCGTGCAGACGTAGCCCTCGGGGCACACCGCCGTCTCGATGCCGGAGGCGCCGCAGCGGATGAACTGGCGCGCGTCCTCGTGGCACGTGAACGTCGTGAACACGCTCCAGCCGCCGCACGCGCTCGGGCTCGGCGCCACCGGCGGCGGATCGCTCGGCGGCGGATCGCTCGGCGGCGGATCGCTCGGCGGCGGATCGCTCGGCGGCGGATCGCTCGGCGGCGGAGCAGGAGGAGGCGGCGGCGGCGGCGCGCCGGGCGGCGGGCACGTCCAGTGCGCGATGAGCGGCCGCTCCGTGCAGCCGTTGCCCGCGATGCGGCCCGCCCGATCGAGGTGGAGACCCCGACAACTCCCGTTGCACCATCCACAGTAGGAGTCGTTGGTGCACGCGCTGCACGTCGCGTGCGCCGCGCAGCGAACGTCCGCCGGCCCGCTCGGCGGCGGCGGCGAGGACGGCGGCGGCGGGTCGCTCGGCGGCGGCGGCGGCGGCGGCGTGCCCCCGGGCGGCGGCGGCGGCGGCGTGTCGCCGACCCACACGAGCGGCGCGCCGTCGCGCCACACGTCCGCGTAGCGGCGCAGCGACGCGAGGTGCGTGACCACGTCGCCGAACAGATCGTTGCCCGGCCCGACCACGTAGGCGCTGTTGACCTGGATGACCGCGCCCTCCTCGGTCATCGTCGGACCGCCCGAGTCGCCCGGGCAGAGGTTGTACGTCGTCTCGCCCCAGCGGTACGCGAACGCCTGCTTCGAGAACGCGCCGCCGCCGCCGCGCGCCTGGCAGCCGAAGCCGTAGATCGTCACCGCGCTCCCCCGCGCCGGGTGCGCACCCACGGGAGGCGCCGGCTGCGCGACGCTCGCCGGCACCGTCTCGGCGAGCTGCAACAGCGCCACGTCGTCGCGGCTCGACGACGAACGCCCGCCGAGGCTCACCATCTGCCGGATCGTGTAGCGGTAGCGCTCGCCCGGCCGGGGCTCGAGCGTGAAGTCGCCATAGCTGCCGGGCGCGCTGCTCGTGCGGTAGTCGACGCAGTGCGCGGCCGTCAGCACGGTGCGCGCGCTCCCGAAGAGCGTCGCGGTGCACGCGCCGCCGCCCACGCGGATCGAGCCCACCTCCGGGCGCTCGAACGTGTAGCGCCCGCGGATCAGCTCCGAGCTGTCCGTTTCGAAGTCGAACCCGTCCCCCGGCTGCGCGGCGCAGCCGGCGACGAGCGCGAGCGAGATCGAGATCACCCAGCGAGAGAGCACCCCGTGAGGGAGCGGCGGGAGAAGGAGCGGCGAGCGCGGCATCGACAGACCTCCGCACCCGCGGAGTGCAGCCGGCGTGCCGCACGTCCGCGACGTGGGACCGCTCGCGCCGCGCCGCGCGGCCGTCACCCGCCAGGAAACAGGGAGGACGCGAGGCCCGAGCGCGTGTCGCCTCGAAGCTGCCGGACGCAGCTCGGGGTGATCGATCGGCCACCCAGCGAGCGCGCCATCGAGACCGGTTGGAACAACCCTCCGAGGACTCGAATCAAGGCTGTCGACCAATCGAGAGCGCACGGGGCCGATAGCGCGTTTCGCGGCCGGGCCATCGCGGAGCGATGGCCGTTGGCCGAGGGGGGCCCCATCGCCCCGCGAGGGGGTCGAACGCGGCTCCGCCGCGTTCGCGCTGGGGTGCGGGCCCCGCTGCGGCTCTGCAGCGGCGGGGGAGGGGTGCGAAGCACCCCTCAGCCAACTCAGCACGGCCTGAGCGCGAACCCGCCGTCGGCCTGGGGCGTCTGCTCGAAGCAGCGCGCGCGGCAGCTCCCGGGACCGTGGTAGTCGAACTGCATCACGTAGTGCCCGTCGACGCGCGGCGAGAACGGCGCGATCGCCCGGCACTCTCCGTCGACGACGCGCCGCGTGACGCTGCGCGTGCGCGGGACGCTGCGCGTGCAGGTCCGGGGCTGGGTCCGCGCGGACGCCCCGAACCCCACGGTCTGCGTCCCACAGTTGTACTGCTCGTTCTCCATCACGGTCTCCATCCGCACCTCCGTGTGCGAGAAGACGGAGCGGAACTCCCAGCGGTCGGGGCGAGGTCGGACACGCACGGACCGCGTCAGCGGCGCCCCGCGGACGGCCGCGACGCGCTCGCCGAGGGAGATCTCGTGTCCGTCGAGCAGGGTCTGGTGTTGGAGATCGCGACCGGAGATGTCGTGGTGAATCACGCGCACGGTCACCGTCGCGTGCGGCTCGGTGAGCGACGGCGCCTCGTAGCGCGGCGGCCCACACGCCGCGAGCGCGATCAGCGGCAGAGCCGCACGCAGTCCGTGAGATCTCGATCGCATCGTTGGAGCTCCGTGGCGTCTGAGGCGTGCAGCACACACGCGTCGTTGTGATGCTCGCACATGCTCACGCACGCAGGATCGATCGCGGGGCGGCACGCCGCCACGAACGTCACCAGGAGGAGCACCACGTGTCTCACGCCCGCACTGATACCGCGCCGCACGCCACGATCGCAACGACCATCGTCCTCCCGGTCTCGGACTCACGTCATGCGAGCGAGCCTGATCTCACGGCACATCCGTCCCCCCGGGGCGAGCCATGACCGGGAGGCGATGAGACCCGGAGAGGGAAGAAGCACGCCGAGGTTGCGCCGCACCATCGCTCCCGCGCTCGTGCTCGCGACCCCTCCCCGGGCCGAACGGGGCGATCTTCGAGCCGCGCACCGGGCTCGCGGATCTCACGCGGTGGTCTAGAGTGGGTGCGGTGCGCGCGCTGTTCGCCTCGATCCTGCTCGCCGGCTGCGGCGCCGAAGCTGCGCCCGCGGCGCCGCACGAGCCCGCGGCGTCGCCGGTGCTCGAGGCGCGCGAGGAGGCGCCCGAGCCCGACTGGATCGACGTCGACGCCGCATCCGTCGGGCCGGCGCTCGCCGCCCACCCCGCCCGCGTCTTGATGGTCAACGTGTGGTCGACGTGGTGCGAGCCGTGCGTCGAGGAGATGCCGACGCTCGTCCGCGTCGCGCGCGCGCACGAGGCGCGCGGGCTCGGGCTCGTGCTGATCGCCGCGGACGCGCCGTCGAACCGCGGCGCCGCGCGCGCGTTCCTGCGCGAGCAGGGCGCGCCGTGGCCGAGCTGGTTCAAGGTCGGGTCCGACGATCCGTTCATCCGGGCGCTCCACGCGGAGTGGTCCGGCGGTCTGCCGGCGACGCTCTTGCTCGACGAGCGGCGCCGCGTCACTCATTTCTGGGAAGCGCCCGTGACGGAGGACGACCTCCGCGCGCCGCTCGAGCGCTTGCTCGGAGGAGACGAAGGATGAAGCTGGCCACGATCGCGTTCGCCCTCACCACGTTGCTGACCGCAGGCGCGAGCGCGCTCGCGCTCGGAGAGCGCGCGCCGATGCGCACCCACCGCATGCGCGGCGTCGACGGCCAGATGGCCTCGGTCGCGAGCGTCGCCGGCCGGCACGGCACCCTGGTGATCTTCACCTGCAACCACTGCCCGTGGGCGCAGGCCTGGGAGAGCCGCATCACCGAGCTCGGCAACACCTACCGCGACCGCGGCGTGGGCGTGATCGCCATCAACCCGAACGACCCGGTGCAGTTCCCCGCCGACGGCTACGAGCAGATGCAGCGGCGCGCCGAGGCCGCGGGCATGCGCTTCCCGTACGTCGTCGACGAGACCTCGAACGTCGCCCGCGCGTACGGCGCGACGCGCACCCCCGAGGTGTTCCTGTTCGACCGGCGCGGCCGGCTCGTCTACCACGGCGCCATCGACGACAACGCGCACCAGCCCGAGCAGATCCAGCACCACTACCTGCGCGACGCGCTCGAGGCGGTGATCGCGGGCCGCGCGATCGCCGAGGGCGAGACCCGCTTCCTGGGCTGCTCGATCAAGTTCCGCGAATGAGTGGCCAGCGCCTCGCGTGGGGCGCCGCGGCGCTCCTCGTCGGCTCGAGCGCGCTCGCGCAGCGCGCAGACGCGCCCGCCGGCACGAGCGTCGGCGACACGCACGAGGGCTACCTCGTCGAGGGCGCCGAGCTCCCGCTCGAGGGGCCGGGCTTCCACTTCCACACCAACCGCGGCAACCCCGCGGCGCGCTACGGCACGCCCGCGCTCGTCGGCGCGATCACCCGCGCCGCCGCCGAGGTCGCGCGCGAACACCCGGGGAGCGACCTCGAGATCCACGACCTGTCGTTCCGCACCGGCGGCCCGATCCGCGGCCACGGCTCACACCGGAGCGGGCGCGACGCGGACATCGCGTACTACGCCCTCGGCGCGGACGGGGCCCCCATGAGCCCGACGCGCTCGATCTGGTTCGCGCCGCCCGGGATCGAGCGCCACGCCCCCGAGGCGAGCGCGGCGCGCTTCGACGCGCGGCGGACGTGGCGCTTCGTCCGCGCGCTCCTGAACGACCGCGCGGTCCGCGTGAGCCACGTCTTCATGGCGCCGCACCTGCAACGTCTGTTGCTGCGCGCGGCTGGCCGCGACGCGGCGCACCTGCGCGCCGTCGTGCGCACCCCGCGCGGCCGGCGGGTCGACCCCCACGCGGACCACCTGCACGTCCGCATCGAGTGCACGCCCGCGGACCGCCGCCACGGCTGCCGCGACTGACGGTTCCTTCGAGCTCTCGGAGGAGCACGCTCCAACCGTCGGACCTTCGAGCGACCTCG
Source organism: Sandaracinaceae bacterium (assembly GCA_019637095.1). GTDB lineage: Bacteria > Myxococcota_A > Polyangia > Polyangiales > Sandaracinaceae > JACKEC01. Next base: position 52,011 of record JAHBWG010000009.1, read on the forward strand.
CGGCCGAGCGACCTCGCGGCCGAGCGACCGCGTGGCCGCGCGGCCGAGCGCCCGCGCGGGCCGGCGGCCGCCGTTCGAGGCCAGGCCATCGCGCAGCGATGGCCGTTGGCCGAGGGGGCCCCATCGCTCCGCGATGGGTCGAACGCGGCTCCGCCGCGTTCGTCTCGGGTGGGAGGCCCCGTCGCGGCTTTGCCGCGATGGGGGGAGGGGCTGGAACAGCCCCTCCAGCCAGCTCAGTGGAACTGCTCTTCCTCGGTCGAGCCCTTGAGCGCGGTGGTCGACGACTCGCCGCCCGACACGAGGTCGGTGATGAAGTCGTAGTAGCCGGTGCCGACCTCGTGCTGGTGCTTGGTCGCCGTGTAGCCGATCGACTCCGCCTCGAACTCCTTCTGCTGGAGCTCCGAGTAGGCGCTCATGCCGCGCTCGTTGTAGTCGCGCGCGAGCATGTAGCTCGCGTAGTTCAGCATGTGGAAGCCGGCGAGCGTGACGAACTGGAACTTGTAGCCCATCGCGCCGAGCTCGCGCTGGAACTTGGCGATCGTCGGCTCGTCGAGGTTCTTCTTCCAGTTGAAGCTCGGGCTGCAGTTGTAGGCGAGCCGCTTGTCGGGGAACTCCTGGAGCACCGCCTCGGAGAACTGCTTGGCCTGCGCGAGGTCCGGCGTGCTCGTCTCCATCCAGATCAGGTCCGCGATCGGCGCGTACGCCTTCGCGCGCGCGATGCAGCTCTCGATGCCGGGCTTGACGTAGTAGAAGCCCTCGGAGCTGCGCTCGCCGGTGCAGAACGGGCGGTCGCGCTCGTCGACGTCGCTCGTCAGGAGCTTGGCGCTGTCCGCGTCGGTGCGCGCGACGAGCACGGTCGGCACGCCGCGCACGTCCGCCGCGAGGCGCGCGGCGGTCAGCGTCCGCAGGAACACGCTCGTCGGCACGAGCACCTTGCCGCCGAGGTGGCCGCACTTCTTCTCGCTCGAGAGCTGGTCCTCGAAGTGAACGCCCGCGGCGCCCGCCTCGATCATGTTCTTCATCATCTCGAACGCGTTGAGCGGCCCCCCGAAGCCGGCCTCCGCGTCCGCGACGATCGGCACGAAGTAGTCCGTGCGCGCGACGCCATCGACGCTGTCGATCTCGTCCGCGCGCATCAGCGCGTTGTTGAGGCGCTTGACGAGCTTGGGCACCGAGTCGGCCGGGTACAGGCTCTGGTCGGGGAAGGTCTGCGCGGCGCTGTTCGCGTCCGCGGCGACCTGCCATCCCGAGCAGTAGATCGCCTCGAGGCCGGCGCGCACCATCTGCACCGCCTGGCCGCCGGTCAGCGCGCCGAGCGAGCGGACGAAGGGCTTCTCCGCCATCGCCTTCCACAGGCGGCGCGCGCCCTTGTCGGCGAGCGTGTGCGAGAGCCGCACGCTGCCGCGCAGCTTCTGGACGTCGGCCTGCGTGTACGGGCGCACCACGCCCTTCCAGCGCGGGTGGCTCCAGTCGTCGGTGTCGCGGTCGGGGCGGGCGGGGGGGGTGCTCACTGGGTGCTCCTTTGGTGACGGATGTGCTCGTAGGCGGGCAGCGTGAGGAACTCGACCAGCAGGTCGCCGGTCGAGACCTCGAAGAACAGCTCCTTGGCGGCGTCGAACGCGCCCGCGTCGAAGCGAGCGGCGCCGATCTCGTCGCGGATGACGGCCATCTCGGCGTCGAGCACCTCGCGCACGCGCGCCTTCGTGACCGGCGCGCCGTCGTCGAGGACCGCGCCGTGGCGGACCCACTGCCAGATCTGCGCGCGCGAGATCTCGGCGGTCGCGGCGTCCTCCATGAGGTGGTAGAGCGGCACGCAGCCGTTGCCGCGCAGCCACGCCTCGATGTACTGCACGCCGACGCGGATGTTGTGGCGCAACGCCTCCACGCTGCGCGTGCCCTCCGGAGCGCGCAACAGGTCTTGCGCGCTCACCCGAACGTCCTCGCGCTTGTTCGTCGCGATCTGGTTCTTGGCGGGCATGTGCTCGTCGAAGATCGCCTTGGCGATCGGCACGAGGCCCGGGTGCGCGACCCACGTTCCGTCGTGGCCGTCCTTCACCTCGCGCAGCTTGTCCGCGCGCACCTTCGCGAGCGCCGCCTCGTTGGCGGCCGGGTCGTCCTTGATCGGGATCTGCGCGGCCATCCCGCCCATCGCGTGCACTTCGCGCCGGTGGCACGTCTTGATGACGAGCGAGGTGTACGCCCGCATGAAAGGCTGCGTCATCCCGATCTGCCCGCGGTCCGGGCACACGCGCGTCGGGTCGTCGCGGTTCGCCTTGATGTAGCTGAAGATGTAGTCCCAGCGACCGCAGTTGAGGCCCGCGCTGTGCTGGCGCAGCTCGTAGAGGATCTCGTCCATCTCGAACGCGGCCGGCAAGGTCTCGATGAGCACCGTCGCCTTGATCGAGCCGGCGGGGACCCCGAGCGCCGCCTGCGCGTGGAGGAACACGTCGTTCCACAGGCGCGCCTCGAGGTGGCTCTCCATCTTCGGCAGGTAGAAATACGGCCCCGAGCCCTTCGCCAGCAGCGCCTTCGCGTTGTGGAAGAAGTAGAGGCCGAAGTCGAAGAGCGCCCCGGGCGCAGCGCGGCCGTCCACCACGAAGTGCGACTCGACGAGGTGCCAACCGCGCGGCCGCACCAGCAGCACCGCGGTCGTCTCGTTCAGCCGGTAGTGCTTGCCGCGCGCCTCGTCGGCGAGCTCGATCGTCCCCGCGACCGCGTCGCGCAAGTGGACTTGCCCCTCGACGCAGTTCTCCCAGGTCGGCGCGCTGCTGTCCTCGAGGTCCGCCATGAAGCAGCTCGCGCCCGAGTTCAGCGCGTTGATGATCATCTTGCGGTCGGCCGGGCCGGTGATCTCGACGCGGCGGTCGAGCAGGTCGGCGGGCAGCGGCGCGACGGTCCAGTCCCCCTCGCGCACGTGCGCCGTCTCCGGCAAGAAGTCGAGCGGCTCGCCCCGCCGCGCGACGCGCGCCGCGAGGCGCTCCTCGACCCGATCGCCGAAGGTGCGCACGAGGTCCGCCACGAAGGCGACCGCCTCGGGCGTCAGGATCGCCGCGCCGTCGGGGCTCACGGGAGCCTTCACCTCGACGCCTGCGGGGAGCTTCAACTCGGTCATCGCGCCTCCTCTCGCCGGTGGCCGAGTGTTAAGCGCGGGCTCCGCGCTGTCAAACCGTCAACGCGACCGCACCTGGTGATTGTCAACCCAGTAAAGCCCACGATCTCGGGTTGACGCGCCGCGTCGAGGGGCACGGTTTGTTGATGTGTAAAGCGTATCTGCGTGGGGTATCCTGCGCAGGATGATCGAGCGAGGGTTCGTCGCGGGGGCGACGGGGCTGACCGGCGGGGCCGTGGTGCGCCACCTCCTCGCGCGCGGCGCCGAGGCGATCGCGCACGTGCGCCCGGACGCGCGCGACCTCGCGACGCATCGCGCGGCGTTCGAGGCGCTCGGGGCCACGGTCGACACGACGCCGTGGGAGCAGGCCGCGATGACCGAGACGCTGCGCCGGCTCGCGCCGAGCGCGGTGTTCGCGCTGCTCGGCACGACGCGCAAGCGGGCCAAGCAGGAGGGCGCGCGCGACGCGACGGCCGCGTACGAGGCGATCGACTACGGGCTCACCGCGCTCTTGCGGCGAGCCGCCGAGGCGTCGGGGGTGCGGCCTCGCTTCGTCTACGTCTCGATGGTCGGGCTCGACCCGTCGCGCGACAGCAAGAACCCGTACACGCAGGTGCGCGTGCGGATCGAGCGCGAGCTCGCGGCCGGCGCGCTGCCGTACACGATCGTACGTCCGTCCGTCATCAGCGGCGACCGCGACGAGGCGCGCGCGGGCGAGTCGCTCGCGGCCGGCGTGCTCGACGGCGCGCTCGGCCTCGTCGGCGCGCTCGGCGCGCGGCGGCTGCGCGACCGCTACCGCTCGATCACCGGCGACGCGCTCGGCGCGGCGTGCGTCCGCCTCGCCTTCGACGCGGAGGCCGAGGACCGGGTCTTCGAGCCGGACGCGCTCCGCGCCTGAACCGCGGCGCCCGCCCGTCTGCTACGGTTCGGTCTCGATGGGTCGGAGCCCTCTCGCCCAGAGCCTCGGCGTCGGCCTGTTCCGGGCCCGCGCCGATGGCGTGCTCGAGCACGTCGATGTCGCGATCGCCCGGCTCCTCGACGAGGCCGCCATCGCCCACCTCGAGTCCGTCGCCTCCGAGGATGGGCCCGTCGAGGCGTGCCTCGGCAGCGCGCGCGTGATCGTCAAGCGCGAGGGCGACGCGCTCGTCGGGCTGGTGCTGCTCGACCCGCCGCCGCCGCGCTTCGAAGCGCGCTGGGAGAACCGCCTCCTCGAGCGCGCCTCGGACGGAGTCGTGCTCGCCCGCCACGGCGTCGTCCTGCGCGCGACGCGGCGCGCGGCGACGCTCCTCGGGGTCGAGGACGAGCGCGCCCTCGTCGGCCAGCCGCTGCCGGAGCGCCTGCGCGACGCGAGCGGAGAGGTCCGCCTCGCGCTGCCGAGCGGCGCGCGCACCGTCGAGTCGGCGCGCATCCCGATCACGCACGAGGGCGAGGACGCCGAGCTCATCTTGATCCGCGACCTCACCGAACAGCGCATCTTGCAAGCGAAGTTGACACAATCGGACCGCGTCGCGGCGGTGGGTACGCTCGCCGCGAGCGTCGCGCACGAGATCAACAACCCGCTCACCTACGTGATGCACTACATCGAGCAGCTGCGGCGCGACCTCGAGGACCTCGGCGAGGCCGAGGAGATCCCGCGCTCGCGGATCGAGAAGCTGCGCGAGGGGGCCTCGACGGCGGCGGAGGGCTGCCGCCGCGTGCGCGACATCGTGCGCGACCTCAAGGCGTTCGGTCGCCTCGACGACGAGCAGGACGTCCCGCTCGACGTGAACCGCGCGCTGCGCTCCGCGCTCCAGATGTCGGGCCACCGCGTCCGCGTGGTCGCGCGCCTCGAGGTCGAGCTCGGCCCGGTGCCGCCGGTGCGCGCGAACGACGGCCGCCTCTGCCAGGTCTTCCTCAACCTCCTGATGAACGCCGCGCAGGCGATCCGCCCGGGCACCGAGCGGAGCCGCGCGCGCGTCGAGGTCAAGAGCTGGTCCGACGGGGCCTGGGTCTACGTCTCGGTTCGCGACACCGGCGTCGGCATCGCGCCCGAGCACCTCGGCCGCCTCTTCGAGCCCTTCTTCTCGACCAAGGCCGAGGGCGTCGGCACCGGCCTCGGGCTCTGGATCTGTCGCGACATCGTGACCGGGATCGGCGGCCACATCGACGTGGCGAGCGCGCCCGGCGAGGGCACGACGATGACCGTCGTGCTCCCGCGCGCGCAGGGCGAGGCCGCCAACGCGTCCTCGAGCCACCCGCCACCCGAGCCGATGGCGCCGTCGCCCTTCGGCACCCTGCGCCGGGTGCTGGTGGTCGACGACGAGCCCGCGGTGCTCGAGCTGCTCGCCGAGGCGCTCGGCGACTCGGCCGACGTGGTCACCGCGTCGGACGGGCACGAGGCGCGCGAGATCTTGCGACACGACAGCGAGTTCGACGCGATCCTGTGCGACCTGATGATGCCCGGCGTCGGCGGCGTCGAGCTGTTCGACTGGATCGACCGCGCGCGCCCCAAGCTCGCGCCCCGCATGATCTTCATGACGGGCGCGGCCTACTCCGAGGACGCCCGCGAGTTCCTGGCCCGCGTCGACAACGAGCGGCTCGACAAGCCGTTCCGCGTCCGCGACGTGGAGCGCGTGCTCGACCGGGTCATCGACGGCGCCGCTCGCGTCCACGCGTGACGTCGCCCCGCTGTTCCGGATCGAATCAGTGTATCGATTCGCGACAGCAAGCTGTCCTGATACGGTACTCCCTGATTTGGGAGGTTCGTGTATTCGGCTGTCCATACCAGATGGCCTGGGCGTTGCGGTGGGCAGTCTCCATCACCCAATGGAGATCACCATCATGAGGCGAGCCGCAGTTCTGGGCGTGTTGACCATGGGGCTGAGCGCGTGTACGGCGGAGGTGCCCACGGAGGGGCTACCCCAGGGCTTGACGGTCCTCGAGGCGGAGGTGGGCACGCTCTCGCTCGCGTACCGCGCGGCGGACGTCGTGATCTACATGCAGGCGCGGCGCGGGCACGAGACCCCCGAGCCGTACCGCCTCGCCGAGGACATGCCCGACTTCGAGGTCGACACGATGTTCACCGACGAGGCGGGCCACGTGTTCTACACGCGCCGCGGGGGCGACGGCTGGGTCGAGCCGTCCTGGAACCAGCGCCTCGACCCGCAGAACGAGAGCCTGCCGAACGTGGACGACAACGCGGTGCTCTACCGGCTGGCCGGCGAGGCGGCGGCGGTGATGCAGCAGGAGATCGAGCGCCAGGTGGGTCGTGAGCTCGCCGGCCAGCTCGGCCCGGAGCTCGACGCGCTGCTCGAGTTCGCCTCTCACGCGCCGCAGCTCTACGCCGACGAGCTCCAGGTCCTGAACGAGCGGCGCGCGAACGACGGTCGCCCGACCCTCCAGACGCCCGAGGTCCTGACGACGGGCGACGTGGCCTACGGCACCCCCGGCGCCTGCGGGAGCTGTGGCGGCACCGACTACGAGGCCGGCTACCGCTACCTCCGCCTCGGCACCGCGGGTCTCTGGTACAGCGGCAACCTCGGCGAGCACAGCGCGACGACCGTCTACCGCTGGAGCAACAACGCGTGGCTCCGCGTGCACGACAACACGAACCACGGCTCGGCCGGCTCGACGATGAGCCAGAAGTGCACGCAGGACTACCGAGACAACCCGACCGTGAGCGGCGGCTGGTACCTCTCGCAGCTCCACCTGGGCTACTGCTCTGGTGAGTACAAGTGGGACTCGGACGGCGGTAGCGGCGGCCACAACTGCCACGACGACAGCCGAATCCAGATGAACAACGAGTGGTACGGCAACTCGGTCGGCCTCTACGGCACCCGCGTCCGCTGGTGCGACGGCGGCGACCGCGACCACGACATCAGCGTCAACGTCCTGTTCGTGGAGCTCGACCAGAACGGCAGCCCGAACTGCGACGGCAGCGCGAACCGCGGCTACTACACGCCGCTCTGAGCCTCCACGCCACGGTGAGGTGCGACGAGGCGTCCGCGGAGGCGGGCGCCTCGTCCGCGTTCGAAGGCTCAACCTTCGCAAGTCGGGTTGACGCAGAAGTCGTGAGGGTCCGCGTCGCGGGAGCGCGGATCGATCTCGCTCCGCGGGCGGCGGTCGCAGATCCAACCGGTCAGGCCAGCGGCCTCGCACGCGGCGTCGTCGGTGCACGGAGCGCTGCACCGCTCGCGAAGGGGGTCGCAGGTGAGGTCAGCACCGCACGCGCGCCCCGAGCATGCGGCGTTCGGACCGCCCGCCGGCGCGTCTGGGACCGCGCACGCGAGCGCGAGCTCGGTGCCGAGCGGCGGCTCGGGCAGGAGTCGGATGGCGTTCGGAGACGGAGCACCCGGGCACGGCATGTCGTCGGTGAAGTCGTCGTAGAACCAGCCCTGGCCGGCGGGCGGCGGCGCGCCCGCGCTGCGGTCGGCCACGACGAGGGGCTCGAGCGCGCACCGCGCGCGGCCGGCGTCGAGGCCGAGGTCCCGGCCACCGACCGCGTCGCAGGTGACGCCCTCGGGCAGCCACACGCGGAGCTCGCAGCGCGCGAGGTCCACCCACGGACCGGGCACGCCGTCGCGGGCCTCGCAGGGCGGGGGCCCATCCCAGGTGACCGTGGAGACCTCGGTCGTGGTCGGACACGGGGGGCTCATCGGGAGGGCTCCGTCGCAGGCGAGGAGGGTGAGCGACGCGGCGAAGGCGCGCGTGGAGGAGCGGAGGTGGGACACGCGCGGACCATAGATGGTGACGGCGCCCCGCGCCCACGCCCGGTCAACGAGGTGGGCTGCGACCCATCGCGACGAGGGTCCAGTACGGGGGCCGGCGGCCGTGGCGCGCGCGGTACTCGGCGGCGCGCGCGCGGATCTGGTCGCGGATCGCGCCGTGTTGCGCCGACAGCCACTCCACGCGCAGGCCGGTCGCGGCGCTCATGCCCTCCGGGATCGGGCCGACCGCGCCGAACAGGTTGAGCGCGACGGAGTAGCCTTTGACCAGGCGGGCGAGCGGCAGGCGCGCGTAGTCGTAGTCGACCTCGAGGCCCGCCTCGGCGCGCTCGAGCAGCACGTCGAGCACGGCGTTGTCGACGTGATCGTCGAAGAGCGTGTCGGGCTCGCGCCACTCCGCGACGACGCGGACCTGCGGGTCGTGCTCGAGGTCGCTCGGCGCGAGCGTCTCGAAGTTGCGGACGCCGAACTGCGCGAGCCAGCGCGTCAGCCCCGGCGAGGACATGCTCGAGAGCCCCGACCAGAGGTGCACGCCGCGCGCGGCGTACGGGGCGTACGCGACCTCGGAGCAGAAGAGCGCGCTCGGGTCGCGCCAGTCCATGGCGAAGTCGTAGGGGACGTGGCCGCCCTGCGCGCGCTCGAGCGCGTCGGTCGCGGCGCGATGCGCGAGGAGCGGGTCGGTCGCGACGGCGGGGTGATCGCTGCGCAGGCGCAGCGCCATGATGCGGAGCTTGGTGTCCGCGAGGTAGCGCTCGAGCGAGAAGACGCCGAGGCCGCTCTCGATGTGCGACTCGATGACGTGGGCGGCGCCGTCCTCTGCGACGTGGAGCAGCGCGACGTGCGAGAAGTTGCCCGGGTAGTCGTTGCCGCGCGCGATGAAGGCGCTCGTCGGCGCGCCGCCGCGCGAGACGAGGACGTCGCCGCTGTGCAGGCGCACGCCGAGCACCTCGACCGAGGGCGCCGCGGACGGCTCGTCGAGCCCGCGCAGCAGGCCGGGCGGGCCGGGCGAGTCGTCCATCTGCAAGAGGAGCTCCTCGAGCGCCGCGCGGCTCCCGTAGAGCAGGCGGTACGACGCGTCGCGCGCCGCGCGATCGCGTGGGATGTCCCACGCGCGGCGCTGATCCTCGAGCGCGACGCGCAGGCGGCGGACGCGCTCCGCGAGCTCCGGCACGCGCGCTGGGCAGGCGCCGCCCAGGCGCGCGGCGAGCCCGAAGAGGGCCGCCTCGAGCCGGGAGAGCATCGGCGCGTCGTGCGGGACGGGGGCGCCCTCGAGCTGCTCGAGGTGCGCGTCGAGCGCGGCGAGCCCCTCGTCGATCGCGGGCGTCTCGGCCTCGCAGCCGCGCGCGCGCGCCGCGTCGAAGTCGCGCTCGAGCGTCGCCCACACGTCGTCTTGCCCCCACACGAAAGGGCGTGGCGGCGGCGCGCCTGCCGGATCGACCGGCGGCTCCGGCACGAGCAGCGCGGCGGCGCCGAAGCCGAGCGCGGCGGCGAGCCCGACCCCGAGGCGGCGGCGCGGCGTCACGCGCCGAGCGTAGCGTAACCGCGCCGGCCAGGTGTTACGCCCTGCACGCCGTAACGTTCGGCCGGTCGCGTGACGATCGTCCGGCGAGCGCGCCCGCGGCGGCGCTGGCACGGCATCTGCTCTTGGGAGCGCTCGAGATGACGACCCGCGGTACCGCTCCCAGCCGCGCCCGGATGGCGCTCTGCATGGCCTTCTACACGCTCCTGCTGGCGCTCGGCGCCGCGCTGCCCGTGCTCGCCTCGTACGGCGACGCCTTCGATGCGAGGAGCGCTCGCCCGGTCGACGCCGGCGGGCAGGTCCGGCCTGCGCGCGCCGCGGACGCCACCGACGACGCTCGCGCGCCCCGCGTCGGCCCTCGGGGCCGCGCGCGCGCCCTCTCGGTCGGCGGCCGGTCCTCCGCGGGCGTCCCCGCGCTGCCCGCCCCCGCGCCCGCCGCGCCCACGCGCGCCGACGCCCGCGACGCCCGCGGCACCTGACGCCGCGCGCGCTCGCGTTCGAGACGAGTTCGAGACGGACCGCGCAGTTCGAGGCCAGGCCATCGCGTAGCGATGGCCGTTGGCCGAGGGGCCCATCGTTCTTCACGGGAGACGAGGAGAGAGGGGATGGGAACGGTGGCGCGACGCCTCCGGCCAGCTCAGATATCGAGCTGCTTCACGTCGAGCGCGTGCGTCTCGATGAACTCGCGGCGCGGCTCGACCTGGTCGCCCATCAGGACGTTGAAGATCTCCTCGGTGTCGAGGGCGTCGTCGACCTTCACCTGCAACAGCACGCGGGTGTCCGGGTTCATCGTCGTCTCCCAGAGCTGATCCGCGTTCATCTCGCCCAGGCCCTTGTAGCGCTGGATCGTCAGGCCCTTGCGGCCGCGCTTCTGCACGTGCTCCCAGATCGCGTCGGCGTTGGCCAGCGGCTCCGGCTCGCTCGACCGCGAGTCCCCCTCGGCGTCGAGCTCGTACGCGAGGAACGGCGGCTCGCCGATCGCCCGCACACCCTCGTGGATCGCGCGCAGCTGCGCGAGCTCTCCCCCGTCGAGCAGCCCGAAGTCGAGCCGCGTCGAGCGTGTGCTCACGCCGGCGCGCGTCGCGATCTCGACCACCCAGCGCCCGTGCTCGGCGTCGTGCCGGTAGCTCGGCGCGAGCGGGAGGAGGTCCGGGTCGAGCGCGCCGACGGCGACCTCGAGCTTCTTCACCTCCTCCTCGATGCGCGCGCGATCCGTGAGCGTCGCGGCGTCGAGGCTCGTGCCGCGCACGAGCGCGGCGATGATCGTCCCGTCCGCGCGGCGGTCGAGCGCGGCCAGGAGCTTGCGCCAGCGGAGCAGGTCGTCGAGCAGCCGGCGGAGCGGTTCGCCCGTCAACGTGACTTGCCCGCTCTGCGCACGCAGCGCGAGCCGGTCCGTGCCCGCGTCGAGCAGGAAGCGGTTGAACGCGTCCTCGTCCTTGAGGAAGAGCTCGCGCTTGCCCTTCTTCACGCGGAAGAGCGGCGGCTGCGCGATGTAGAGGTGCCCGCGGTTGATGGAGTCCGGCAGCTGCCGGTAGAAGAAGGTCAACAAGAGCGTGCGGATGTGGCTTCCGTCGACGTCCGCGTCCGTCATCACGATGATGCGGTGGTAGCGGAGCCTGTCCATGTCGAGCTGGTCGCCGATGCCCGCGCCGAGCGCGGTGATGAGCGTGCCGACCTCCTGGTTCGCCAGCATCTTCTCGAGCCGCGCGCGCTCGACGTTGAGGATCTTCCCCCGCAGCGGCAGGATCGCCTGGAAGCGCCGGTCGCGCGCCTGCTTCGCGGTGCCGCCCGCCGAGTCGCCCTCGACGATGTAGAGCTCGCACTCCGCCGGGTCCTTGCTCTGGCAGTCGGCGAGCTTGCCGGGGAGGTTGCTCGCGTCGAGCATCCCCTTGCGCTGCACCATCTCGCGCGCCTTGCGCGCGGCGTCCCTCGCGCGCGCGCTCACGACCGCCTTCTCGACGATCTTGCGCCCGGTCCCCGGGCTCTCCTCGAAGTAGGTCGTGAGGCGCTCGTTGACGATCGACTCGACGATGCCCTTCACCTCGCTCGAGACGAGCTTGTCCTTGGTCTGCGAGCTGAACGACGGATCGGGGTGCTTGACGCTGACGATGACGATCACGCCCTCGCGCACGTCCTCGCCCTGCAGCGGCGTCCCCTTGAGGTCCTTCAAGAGGTTCTGCGCCGTGCCGTAGCCGTTGACCGTCTTGGTCAGCGCGGCGCGCAGGCCCGTCAGGTGCGTGCCGCCGTCCTTGTTGTTGACGTTGTTCGTGTAGCAGAGCACCTGCTCGGTGAACGCGTCGGTCCAGCGCATCGCGAGCTCGATCTCGACGCCCTCGCGCGTGTCGCGGATGTAGATGACGTCGTCGTGGAGCGGCGTCTTGTTCTTGCTCAGCAGGTCCACGAACTCGCGGATGCCACCCTCGAAGTGGTAGCTCTGCTCGCGCGGCTCGGGGCCGGACTCGTCGCGGAGCGTGATCGTGAGCCCCGCGTTGAGGAACGAGATCTCGCGCAGCCGGTTGTGCAGCACCTCCCACGCGAACGTGGTGTGCGAGAAGATCGTCGGGTCGGGCTTGAAGGTGACCTTCGTGCCCGTGCGATCGGAGGTGCCGATCGCCTCGAGCGGCGCGCGGGGCTTGCCGCGATCGTAGGCCTGGTAGTGGACCTTGCCTTCGCGACGGATCTCCATCTTGAGCCACTCGCTCACCGCGTTGACGGCGCTGACGCCGACGCCGTGGAGGCCCGCGGAGACCTTGTACGCCTCGTTGTCGAACTTGCCGCCCGCGTGCAGCACGGTCATCACGACCTCCGCCGCGCTGCGGCCCTCGGTCGGGTGGATGCCGACCGGGATGCCGCGGCCGTCGTCCTCGACGGTGACGGAGCCGTCCGCGTGGACGATCACGGAGATGTTGTGGCAGTGCCCGGCGAGGTGCTCGTCGACCGCGTTGTCGACCGCCTCCCACACGAGGTGGTGCAGGCCGGAGCCGTCGTGGACGTCGCCGATGTACATCCCGGGGCGCTTGCGCACCGCCTCGAGCCCTTCGAGGACCTGGATCGAGCCGGGATCGTACGCCGCCTCAGCCTTCACTTCGCCGGGCGCGTCGCTCGATTGCATGCCCCGTTCATAGCCCGCACGGGGGGCGGTATCAAGCCCAATGACCGCCTGAAACCGTGTGTGATTTCAGTATCTTACAACTTCGCCGCGCGCGCTCAGCCCGGGTCGTGGCTGCGCAAGCGCGCCTGGGTGCCGATCGTGCGGTCCGTGAGCTCGCTGCGCAGCGTCGACTCGATGATCACGGGGCCGACGCGCGGGCAGTACGTGGTCGTCACGACGCGGCCGTCCTCGCCGCCCGACTCCTCGACCACGACGCAGCCCTCGTAGGTGCCGGCGATCACCTCGACCCGGCGCGCGATGTCCGTCACGCGCGCCGTCCGACCGCCCATCCCCTCCCAGCTCGCGCCCACCGCGATGGGCTCGCGCAGGACCCACGTCCCGGTCGCGAGGTGGCGGATCCCGCCGCGCTCGATCCGATACCCGATCGCGTCGCCGTGGCTGACGATCCCGCGCGCGTTCATGCCGCGCACGTTCGCGATCCGCCGGTCGTTGCCGTTGAAGTAGACGACCTCGAAGATCCCGAGGGTGGGCGGCTCGTCGCCGCCGGTGTCGACGTCGTAGACCCACTGCGCGCCCTCGCCCATCGGGTAGAGGGTGGTCGGCGCGAGCGGGTCGAGCTCTGGCTCGACGACCTCGGTCGTCGCGGCGCCACAGCCCGCGAGGGCGAGCGCGTGGAGGGCGAGCAGGGTGGGGCGGCGCATGGAGGGCTCGGAGCGTACGACGCCCCGCGCCGCGCCGTCGTTCAAAAGACCCACACGTACACGATGGTGCCGAGCACCGCGGCGCACGCCGCGAGGATGACGACGTGGACCGGATCGACGTCGGTGCGCGCGCGCAGCGCGGCGGCCGCCGCGCGCACGTCGGCGTCACCGGCGGTCGCGAGCGTGGCGGTGACCGCGCGGACCTGCACGTAGTCGCCCGCGTCGAACGCCTTGAGCGCGTCGCGCAGCGCGTCGCCCTCGGGGGTGCCGCGGCCGGGGATCGGCGCCGGCGGCTCCGCCTCGCCCTTCTTCTTCTTCTTCGTCTTCGCGCTCGCCTCGGCCATCGCGGAGGTATAGCGCGGGTGCCGACTCGGAGACTGTCGAATCATCCAGCGGGCAATCGAGCGGACGCGGCCGACGGCGCCGTTCGAGGCCAGGCCATCGCGCAGCGATGGCCGTTGGCCGCGCACTGGGGAGGGGGCCCCGCTGCGGCTCTGCCGCAGCGGGGCAGGGGTGCGAAGCACCCCTCGGCAAGCTCAGCCCGCGAGCGCGAGCGCGCCGGCGGCGAACGCCGCGAGCGCGGGCCCGATGAGCACGAGGCCGATCACCCACGCGCGCCGCTGTGCGCGGGCGCGCTCGGCGCGCAGCGCGCGGGCGGACGGACGCTCGGAGGCGGGGGCCGCGTAGAGCCGCCGCACGCGGCCGAGCGGCTCGAGCGCGCGGATCACGAGGAGCGCGCACAGCGCGAACGAGAGCCCGAGCGCGGGCAGGCCCCAGCGCGGGAGGCGGCGCTCGATGCGGTCGGCGATCGCGTCGTCGGTGCGCACGGCGGCCGCGTCCACCACGATGAACGCCCACGCGTCGCCGCGCGCCTCGACGGCGTAGCGCTCACCGCGGCGCACCACGCGCACGCGCTCGACCGGAGCACGCCAGCGCGCGCGCAGCCGCGCCTCCGCGCCGTCGGAGGCGACGACGACGACCTCGCCCGGGCTCGCGCGGACGCAGAGCGTCGTGTTCGGGACGTGGAGCTCGACCGTCGCCTCGACCGCGCGATCGAGCACGACCTCACCGCCCGGCGCCGGGCCGACCGAGGCGGGCGCCGGCCGCAGCGACGCGAAGGCGAGCGCGAGCACGCCGAGCATCGGCAGCGCGACCGACGCGCAGAGCAGCGCGACGAGCCGGCGCGGCGGCTTGGCCTCGCGGCGCGCCCAGCGCGGCTCGGCGAGCTCGGCGTGGCGGGCGACGTACGCCGCCGACAAGATCCCTTGCCCGAGCGGGATCGAGAACGGCATGAGGGGCAGGCCCGCGAGGACGCCGAGCGGCGTGGCCGCGCGCTCGAACGTGCGCGCGACGACGACCGCGGCGACGAGCGCGGGGAGCAGCGGCAGGAGGTGCGCGGCGAACGCGAGCGCGAAGTGGCGCGCGAGCCCGCCGCGGCGCACGAGCCAGGCGCTCTCGAGCAGCGCCGCGCCGAGCGCGCCCCCGCGGTCGATGAGCAGGAGCGGCGCGTACTGGAACGGCGCGATGAAGCCGACCGCGAGCGCGGTGACCGCGGCGATCAGCGCGACGCGGCCGAGCGCGTCGGGCCACGGCAGCGGCCCGACCGCTGCGTCGGCGGTGCTCACGTCGGGGCCGATCGCGAGCGCGGCGACGAAGGTGGCGGCGACCACGACGCCCGTCATCGCGAGCACGAGCGCCGCCGCGCGCACCCACGCGAGGCTGCGCGCGGTCGGGCGGTCGGTGAGGATCGCGAGCTGGAGCGCGAAGATCTCGCAGACGAACCAGGGCGTCACGAGCACCCCGACCCCGAAGAGCATCGAGGCGAACGAGAGCAGGACCGCGGCGCCGAGCGCCGCGCCGACGACCGGGTGCGCGGCGAGCATCCGCCACGAGCGCGCGAGGAGCCCGAGCCCGGGCCGCGCCGCCGCCGGGAGGTTCGTCACGTCGGGACGATACTGTGCTACCAAGCCGCCGAGGAGGCAGCGCGTTGGTCAAGGAGCTCTTCGCCGCGGGGTTGTTCGAGGGTCGGGTCGCCATCGTGACGGGCGGCGGGACCGGGATCGGTCTGGCCGTGGCCAAGGAGCTGCGACGGCTCGGCGCGCGCGTCGCGATCTGCGGGCGGCGCCCCGAGCCGCTCGCCGAGGCGGTCAAGACGCTCGGCGGCGGGCCGGACGTGCTCGCCGCGGCGTGCGACATCCGCGACCCCGACTCCATCGGCGGCTTCGTCCAGGACGTGCTCGAGCACTTCGACCGCGTCGACGTGCTCGTCAACAACGCCGGCGGTCAGTTCCCCGCGCCCGCGCAGCACCTCAGCCCGAAGGGCTTCGAGGCGGTCGTGCGCAACAACCTCCTGGGCACCTACAACTTCACCCACAAGGTCGCGAACATGGCGATGATCCCGCAGAAGAGCGGGCGCATCGTGAACGTGATCGCGCAGATCGCGCGCGGCTTCCCCGGCATGTCGCACACCGGCGCTGCGCGCGCGGGCGTCGCGAACCTCACGATGTCGCTCGCGATCGAGTGGGCGCAGTTCGGCATCCGCGTCAACGCGGTCGCGCCCGGCGTCATCCGCACGAGCGGGCTCGATCAGTACCCGCCGCAGCTCCTCGTCGACGCGGTGAACGCGATCCCGCTGCGGCGGCTCGGCGCGGCCGAGGAGGTCTCCCACCTCATCACCTACCTCGCCTCGCCGCACGCGGACTTCATCACGGGGCAGATCCTCTACATCGACGGTGGCGCGTCGATCTGGGGCGACCAGTGGCCGATCCCCGCCGACGTCCCGCAGTCGCCCCCGTACCCGGCCGACGAGTAGCTCGTTTCGAAACGCGCGCGGGGCGCCCGCTCGCGCGGACGCCCCGTCGTCGCGATTGGCGGGCCGGAGCCGTTCAGTAGCCGTACCCGCGGTTCGAGTCCGAGTTGCATGAGGGGCTCCCGCCCTGGTCACCGGGCCAATGGCTGATGTCGGTGCGGTGGTCGTTGTTGCTGCACCAACGGGCGGTGCCGTGGCCACGCTGTCCGAGGGCCATGTTGCGGAGCTGCACGCGGGTGTCGTCGTGGCAGTTGTGACCGCTACGGCACGTTCCGTTCTCGCAGACCTCGTTCGAGGTCCACGAGTAGGGCCCGATGCAGGTCTCGAAGACCCACGACACGTTGTTCACCGCGGACGTCCCCAGGGTGCAATGAAAGGGGACCGTCTGCTGGACGTACTGGCACCCCGGCGAGCCGCAGATCTGGCCCGTCTGGTCGGTGAAGACGGTGTACGCGCAACCTCCGTGGTTGCAGGAGCTATGGAAGTAGTACCACTGCGTGCCCGAGCGACCCCAGACGGACGTCGCGCTGTGGTAACCGTCGCCCGCGATGTTGCTGCGGTGGACGTCCATCTCCCAGACGTAGTTGCCGCTGAACGTATACCAGTACGGGTCCTCGGGGCCGTTGGTTCCGAAGGCGACCTCTCCATCCTCGCCGAAGACCTGGGGGATCGTGGGAGTCGTGAGGGTCTGCTCCACGCGCTGGGCATACGCGTCTCGTGCCGCGAGCCCGAACTCCAGGATGGCCCTCATCTCGGGGCCCAGGTGCGCCGACTCGGAACCGAGACGCTCGAGGGCGGCGGGGATCAGCTGCGCAGCGTCGCTGGACATCTGCCACTGGCGCTCGTTCGACCAGTCGGGCGCGGGCGCGCGCACCTGGCGCTCGAGCGCCTCGGCCCACTCGCGCTCGATCCACACGTCCCCACCGCGGCGGGTGTGGAAGGCGAAGCCGCGGTCGTCGACGAACCGGACGTCGATCTCGAACTCCGGCTGGCCGGGCACGCCGCGGTACACCTCGTTGACCTCGGGGCCGCGCGCCGCCTCCATGTAGATGACGTCGTTTCCATCGCGATAGGCGAGGGAGAGCCGGCCGACCTCCGCCCGCAGAACGGTGATCCCCTGCTCGAGGGCCGCCTCCTCTGCCGCCGAGTCGACCGCGTTCACGCAGCCGCTCAGCCCCACGCTCGTCAGAATGCCCAGAATCGCCGCTCGCCGCATGGAGTTCCTCCGTCGCCGGAGGTTTCCAACAGCAAGCACCGGACCGTGCCGACTCGAAGCGTGGATCGGGCTTTCCCTGACACCCCTGTGTATCGGTACAGACCACCACGCTGGTCTAGAACAGACCATGTGTCACGTTTCAGACCAGTGGGCATCCGAGGTCTCCCCTCGTACATCCCGCGATCGACGCTCACGCTCGAGCGGGTTCTTCGCTTCGCGCCCTCCGCGTGGCATGGACGCTGCGCCGCCCGGCGGCATGGCTCGTCACGCGCTCTCGGTCGCTTGGATCGTCACCCTCGCCGTCGTCGGCGCGTTCGTCGCGCGCTGGCTCGGCTGGCTCGACGGGCCGGGCCTGCTCGACCTCGGGATGGGCGCCGCCGCGCTCGTCGGGTTGCTCGCGGTCCTCTGGGTGCCGTGGGACCTCTACTACGCGGCGCGCCGGCTCTGCGTCGATCAGCGCGAGAGCGTCGCGCGCGGGGTCGAGGTCCCGGCCGAGGACCGCGCGAGCGCGGCCGCGATGCCGCCGCGCCTGCTCGCGCTCGCGCTCGGGCTGCACGCGCTCGGCGCAGGCGTCGTCGCGGGCGTGACCTTCGCGACGGGCGGAGGCGTCGGCTACTGGTTCGCCGGCTTCTACGTGCTCGGCACGCTGCTGCGCCCCATCGGCGCGCTGTACGGGCACGTGCGCGAGCGCCTGCGCGATCTGTCCGAGCGCGCGCGCTACCCGCGCGAGGACGTGATCGCGCTGCGGGAGGACGTGCGCGGGCTGCTCGCCGCGCTCGAGGCGCTCGAGACGAGCGTCGTGCCGAGCCTGCGCGAGGCGGACGAGGCGGGACGCGCCGAGCTGTCGCGACGCGACGACGAGGCGCGGCGACGCGAGGCGCGCTTCGAGCAGAAGGTCGACGCCGTCCTCGCCGAGCTCGAGCGCTCCGTCGGGCGGCTGACCGCCGACCGCGAGCTCCTCGAGGGGATCCGCGCGTTCGTGCGGCTCGTCAAGACGACTTGAGTATCTCGCGCTCGCTCGCGAGCAGCGCCACGAGGGCCCCGCCGAGCCGGTCGTACTCGTCGGGGGTGTTGTAGAGGTGCGCGCTCACGCGCACGAGGCGCGCGGGCGGCGCGGGCCACGGCGGGATCGGCACCTCGATCCGGTGCTCGTCGAAGAGCGCGCGCTGGAGCGGCAGCGCGTAGAGCGCGCTCGGCGGCGGGCCCGCCTCCGGCGCGGGCGGCAGCGGCAGCGCGGCGAGCGAGCCGATCATGGAGTCCGGCGCCGGGAGCGCGACCCCGAGCGCGTCCGCGAGCCGGCGGCGCACGGCGAGCGCGAGCGCGCGGTTGTGCGCGCGGATCGCCGGCCAGCCCGCGAGCGCGTCGAGCCAGCGCAACGCGACCGGGACGCACAGCCACGAGGTCGGGTCGTCGGTCCCCGTCCAGTCGAGCTCCTCGAGGAAGCGCTTGCGCGGGCGCGGGGAGTCGTACCCGTGCGAGATCGTCGCAGGGTGCAATCCTTCTTGCCGATCGCGGCGCGCCCAGAGCATCGCGGCGCCCTTGGGCGCGCAGGTCCACTTGTGGAAGTTCGCGGTGTAGTACGCCGCGCCGATCGCCTCGACGTCGAGCTCGACCATCCCCGGCGCGTGCGCGCCGTCGACGAGCGTGTCGACGCCGCGCGCGGCGAGCGCCTCCACGATCCGCGCGATCGGGAAGACGAGACCGGTCGGGCTCGTGACGTGGTCGACGAGCGCGAGGCGCGTGCGGTCGGTGACCGCGGCGACGATCGCGTCGACCACCTCGTCCTCCGACGCGAGGGGGAACGGCACCTTCGCGACGACGACCCTCGCGCCGCTGCGCGAGGCGACGTAGTCGAGGACGTTCGCGCACGCGTGGTAGCCGTGGTCGGTCGCGAGCAGCTCGTCGCCCGGCGCGAAGGTCAGCGAGCGCAGGACCGCGTTGACGCCGCTGGTCGCGTTGCGCACGAACCCGAGGTCTTCGGGCCGCGCGCCGACGAAGGCGGCCACCTCCGCGCGCGCGGCCTCGAGCCGCGGCTCGAGCGCGCGCACGAAGAAGTGGACCGGTTCGCGCTCGAGCTCCTCGCGCAGCGCGCTCTGCGCCTCGAGCACCGCGCGCGGACACGCGCCGAACGAGCCGTGGTTGAGGAACGTGACGTCCGGGTCCAAGAGCCAGTGCGCGCGCATCGCGCCTACTCTCGCACGCGGGCCATGCCGAGGTCGTCGACGAGCGCGCCGTCGCGGAAGCAGGGCATCCGCCGGGTGCCCTCGCGCACGAACCCGGCGCGCTCGTAGAGGCGCAGCGCGCGCTCGTTGTCGCCGAAGACGTCGAGCGCGACCCGCGACAGCCCGAGCCGGTCCGCGAACGCGACCGTCTCGGCGAGCAGGCGCGCGCCGAGCCCGCGCCCCTGCTGCGCGGTCTCGAGGTGCATCCCGAGCGTCGCCGCGTGCCGCCTGCGGACCTGCGTCGCGAGCACGAGCACGCCGGCCCCCGCGAGCTCTCCGTCGACCTCGATCCCGAGCGCGGCGATCTGGCGCGGGTCGTTCTCGCGCAGGCGCTTCTCCCACACCTCGGGGCGCTGCCACGGGAGCTGAAGCGTGCCCCAGATCACGCCCTCTTCGGAGAGCGCGCGGGCCCAGGCGGCGCCCTGCTCCGGGCCGACCGGGCGGAACACGATCGACGACGGCGGCGGGCGGCGCGGCGGCGGCGCGGGCGGGCCCGCGATCGGCGAGCCGGCGACGATCCCCGGGCGCAGCCGCGCGAGGCCGACCTCGTCGGCGAGCGCGCCGTCGCGCGCGATCGCGCGGCGCGCGACCGTCTCGGGGACGAACCCGTGCCGCGCGTAGAGGCCCGCCACCCGCGGGTGCTCGGCCGGCGCGGTGAGCTCGAGCCGGCTCACCGCGAGCCACCGGTCGGCCGCGTCGAGCGCGGCGCCGAGCGCGGCGTCGAGCGCGGCCTCGGCGCCGTCCCACGGGGCGAGCACGTCGAGCGTGGCCGCGTGCACGCGTCGCCGGTGCGTGCACGGCGCGACGCGCACCGCGCACGCCAGCTCGCCGCCGCCATCGCGCGCCGCGATCGTGAGGCGGCGGTGCGGATCGGGATCGCCGAGCCACGCCTCCCACACGGGCGCTGGGTCGGTCTCGAGGTGCTCGCCGAAGCGCGCCACCTCGGGGCGCTGGGCGAGCGCGGTGAGCGCGTCGAGGTCGCGCCGCCCGAGGGGAGCGAGGTCCATGCGAGCGCAGATAGCAGCCGGCCCCGAGCGCGGCGAGCGGACCGCGCGCGCTCGAGATCTGTCGATGAATCTCCCGTCGCCGCGCGGCCGATGCGGCCCATCCGTGGCGTTGCCGCGGATCGCCGTGCTCTCGCACGACGCCGCGTGCCGCCTCCATCGCCAGACGATCACTCCTCGGGGGCAGGCTCGGGAAGCGCGGGCGGCGACGGCTCGGGGGCCTCGGGCGCGGGCGGCGACGGCGCCTCGGCGCGCGGGGCCTCGGCAGGCGGCGCGGCGCTCACGCCTCCGGCGCGGGCGCGGCGCCACCTCGGGCGCCGCGCGCCGCGGTGCCGAGCGCGAGGAGCTCGGCGCCGGAGCGGGCTCCGGCTCGGCGGCGATCTCCTCGCGGCGCACGTCCTCGAACACCGGCTCGGGCGCGGGCGGGGGAGGCCGCTCGCGCTCGACCGACGCGGCCGGGGCGACGACCGGCGCGGGCGCCTCCGAGCTCGGGGCCCCGCCCGACGCGCGCAGCGCGAAGAAGCCGCCGACCGCGACGACGACCGCGAGCGCGCCGCCGACCACCCACGGCAACACGTTTTGCTTGCTCTCGAACGGATCCTCGGGCGGAGCGCCGAGGAGCGGCCGCGTCGCGCTGCGCTCGGCCGCCGCGCGCTCCTGCGCGAGCGCCATGCGCACCGACGGGTCGCCTCGCACGCTCGCCGTGCGGCTCGGCGGCTCGACGGCCTCGGCCTCGCTCGCCGGCACCGCGCGCCCCGCGGCCTCGCGCCGCGCGTCGATCTGCGCGCCGTGCGTCTCGCGCACCCACGCGCCGATCCGGGCCGGGTCCGCGCGCTTGCCGTACACGAGCAACGCGTCGGAGAGCGCCTCCGCCATCTCCGCGGCCGACGCGAAGCGCTCGTCCGGGTCGCGCCGCAGCGCGCACAGGATCGGGAAGTCGAAGATCGGCGGCGGCTCGAGCCCGACGGTGCTCGGCGCGGGCACGTCGCCCTCGAGCAGCTTGCGCAGCGTCGAGGCCATGTCGTCGGTGTCGAAGAGCCGCTCCCCGGTCAGCGCGTTCCAGAGCATCACGCCCGCGGCGAACACGTCGGCCCGCCCGTCGAGGCGCTTGCCCAAGAGCTGCTCGGGGGCGATGTAGCCGGCCTTGCCCTTGACGAGGCCGGGCTGCGTCTTGGTCAGCCGCGCGCGCGCGCGCGCCACCCCGAAGTCGGCGATCCGCGCGACGCCGTCGACGCCGACGATCACGTTGCCGGGGCTGACGTCGCGGTGGACGAGCTCGAGCGGGCGGCCCTCGTCGTCGGCGAGCTGATGGGCCGCCGCCAGCCCGCGCAGCACGTCGACCACGATCGCGACGAGGACCTCGGGTGGCCGATCCGCATGCCGGCGCAGGAGCCGGTCGAGGGCGACGCCCTCGACGTAGTCCATCACGAGGTAGTGCCGATCCGCCTCCTTGCCGAAGTCCACCGTGCTCACGACGTTCGGGTGGTGCAGGCGCGAGGCGATGCGCGCCTCGTCCATCAGCATCTCCACGAACTCCTGCTGGTCGGCCAGCTCGCGGTGCATGACCTTGAGCGCGTAGAGCCGCATGAAGCCGCCCTCGCCGCGCACGCGCGCGAGGTACACGGAGGCCATACCGCCCTGGCCGATCCGCATCAGCAGCTCGTATCGACCGCACCTCGGAAGCGCAGCGGGCTCCTGGGCTCTCTCCGGGACCACCATCTGGCGACGGGAGCATAGATCGATCGGGCCCGCGCGCGCGACGGGAGCACCCCGACGCTCACCGCGGCCGGCCCTGGGCGATCCAGGTCTCGACGAGCTGCACGTCCTCGGCCGAGAGCGCGGGCAAGCCGAGCGGCATCCCGCGCACGCCGGGCACCGCCCCGCCGCGCTCCTCGAGCGCGCGGGCGAGCAGCGTCTCGACGAGCCGCGGCGCGCCGCTCGGGCCCGGCGCGAACAGCGACGCGCGCACGCCGTCGGCGCCCAGCCCGCCGCTCTGGATCCCCTCGTAGCTCGAGAGGTCGACGCCCCGGCCGGCGAAGCCGAAGCCGCCGCGGTTGCCGGGTCCACCATCCCCGCGCGCGAAGTCCGGATCCGAGTGGCAATGCCAGCACGCACGCGAGAAGACGCGCGCCTCGACCTCGGCGAACGCGACCGGGCGCTCGAGCAAGGGCAGGCGCGGCGCGGGGGGCGCGGCGGCCGGCGCAGAGAGCGGCGCGTGCCGGACGAACGCGGCGAGGGCGCGCGCCTGCGCGTCGTCGGAGACGAGCGCGGGCATCGCGCCGTCGGGCGCGACGGAGCGCGGCGCTCGGATCTGCGCGACGATCGCCGCCGCCGGCATACGCGCGCGCGCGTGGCGCAGGTCTGGCGCGAGCGGATCGAGCGCCTCGGCCTCCTCGCCCGAGCCGTCGAAGGCGTGGCACCGGGCGCAGCGGTGCGCGCGGTAGAGGGCGCGCCCCACTTCGACGAGCGAGGGATCGAGCGGCTCGTCCGGCGCGGGCGAAGGCGCGAGCCAGCGCGCGAGGGCGGCGGCGTCGGCCTCGCTCATCGCGAGGCGCGGCATCGTCATCACGAGCCCGGGGCGCACGTCGCGCGGGTGCAGGAGGAATTGCTCGATCCACTCCCGGCGGAGCCGGAGGCCGGCGCCGCGCAGCGAGGGCGCGTGCGCGAGCGGCGCGACGTGTGGCGTCCAATCCCGGAGCGCCTCCGCGGGCGCGTCGAAGGACCCGTCGGCGATCGCGCGGTGACAACCGACGCAGTCCGCGTCGAGGGCGGGCGGTGGAGCTCCGTCGAGCGCGTGGCAGCGGTTGCACTCGAAGCGCAGGGCGAGCGCGAGCCCGGGATCCTCTGGCGGGGTCGCGTTGGCGCGGGGCTCCGCGCACGCAGCGAGGATGAGCGCGCCGAGGACCCAGAGGGCGGGGCCGCGCTTCATCCCTCGCCAGCGGCGGGGACCTGACAGACGCGCGCGGCGCGCGCGCCGGCCCGCGCGCGGCATCCGGCGAGGGCGCGCTCGCGGGCGGCGCCCTCCTCGAGCGCGGCGAGCGCGCGGTAGCCGCTCGCGTCCGGCATCAGGTCGCGCGCCGCGAGTCCCGCGAGGAGCGTCCGGGCGCGCGCGCGCTGCGAGGCGAAGCGCGCGAGGGCCTCCGCGTACGCGGCGGTCGCCGCCGGCCCGCCGTCTCCGGCGAAGGCGTGCTCGAGCACCCCGAGGGCCCAGCGCAGCGCGGCCTGCCGGTCCTCGGGACGCGCGCCCGCGGCCACGACGAGGTGCTCGGTGTCGACGCCTCCGTCGAGGCGCACCGCCGCGAGCGCGAGGATGCGCTTGGCGCGGTTCATCAGGTGCCGGTTGCGCGCGTTCGGGCGCTCGCCGCGGATCCGCCGGATCGCGCGCCCGGCGAGCGTCACCGCGCGCTCGGGGTGATCGTCGGCGAGCGCGGTCGCCGCCTCGGACACCGTCCGCGTGAGGGGCACCACGCGCAGCTCGACTCCGTTGTGACAGGCGCGCGCGTCGGGCGCGCACACCGCCACGCTCAGCGCCAACACGGCGCAGCTCGTCGCTCGGGTCATGGCCCATCGGACAGGCGAAGCCGCCAGAGGTTCCCGGCGCCCACGGCGCCCAGCGCGCCACCGAGACCAACGCGCGCCCGCCGCGCCCCATCGCCCCGCGATGGGAGGGGCTGGAACGTGCCCTCCGAAGACTCAGCGCGCTCGCGCGCGCACCGCCTCCCAGTCCACCTCGAGCGGCCTCGGCGCCGCGGCGGGGAGCGTCTCGACGAGCCGCTCGACGTGCGCGATGCGCGAGGCGTGATCGGGGTGCGTGCTCAGCCAGCCGAGCGCGCCCGCCAGCTCCGTGCCCGGCTGCGCCGAGAGCGCGCGGAAGAACGCCGCGAGCCCGCGCGCGTCGAGCCCGGCGGCCAGCATCATCCGCACGCCCTCCGCGTCGGCCTCCGTCTCTTGCGCGCGGCTGTAGTCGTTGGCGCGCGCGAGCAGCGCGAGCTCGCCCGCGAGCTGGACCCAACCCTCCGAGTCGCCGACGAGCAGCGAGAGCGCGAGCCAGAGCCCGGCGCGATGCGCGACGTTGCGCATCCCGTGGCGCAGCGTGACGTGCGCCATCTCGTGCGCGAGGACGCCGGCGACCTGCTCGGGCCGCTCCGCCGCGTCGATGAGCCCGCTGAAGACCACGATGCGGCCGCCGGGGAGCGCGAACGCGTTCGCCTGCGGGCTCCGCACCACGCTCACGCGGTAGGTGTGGCCCCGCGTCGCGGCGTGCGGCTCGAGGCGCGCGACGACCTGCTCGACGAAGCCGACGACGAGCGGGTCCTCGAGCGGCGCGCCGGCCGAGGCCAGCTCGCCCTCCGCCGCGTCGCCGAGCTGGCGGTCGATGGTGATCGGAAGCGCGTCCACGGACGCCGAGAGCATCGCCGGCGCCCACAAGACGAGGGCCGCCGCACCCACGACCGCGAGCACGACCGTGACCGCGACGCTCGCGATGCCGGCGGTCCGCAGGCGGGCGTGGCGCGTGCGGTGCAGCCCGACGGCCGCGAGCCGCTCGGTGACGCGGGCGTCCGCGACCGCCGCGAGCGCGGGGACGAGCGCGGCGTCCTGGCTCGCCACCGTCAGCCGCCCGTCCGGCGTGCGGAGGAAGACGTGGTCCCCGTCGAACCCGCCGGCCTCGATCGAGGCATCCGCCAGCACGACCGACCAGCGCTCGCCCGCCTCGCTCGTCGCCTCGACGCGGTCGGCGTGCACCTCCAGGGTGACCGCCCTGGGCGCCGACGCGCCCTCGACGAAGACGGTGCCCCTCACTCGAACCGCACCCAGGCGCCGTCGATCCGTCGCTCGTGCGGGAGGAAGCGCGCCTTGTAGCTCATGTGCGGGTTGTCCGCGATGTAGAGCCCGAGGTAGAGCCAGCGCACGCCGAGGCGCGCGCCGAGCTCGAGCTGCTTGAGGATCGCGTAGGTCCCGAGCCCGAGCGCCGCATAGTGCGGATCCCAGAGACAGTAGACGGCGGAGAGCGCCTCCTCGCCGCGGTCGATCACCGTCACCGCCGCGAGCCGCTCTCCGTCGAAGCAGCGCAGCTCGAACGCCGGGACGCAGCGCTCGACGAGGAACGCCTCGTAGCCCCGCCGATCGAGGACGCGGCCCGGCTCGCTCGCGAGCCCCCGCAACGTCTTGTGCTTCTCGTAGAGCGCGAGCCGAGCGTCGTCGACCTCCGGCGCGCCGAGCTCGGTGCGGAACACGCGGTCGCCCCTCTGGAGCACGCGCCGGTGCGCCCGCCGCGAGCGCACCTCGCCGACGGGCAGGCGGATCGCTTCGCACGCCGCGCAGTCGGCGCACGTCGGCTGGTAGAGGAACGGCCCGTGGCGCCGGTCGCCCTCGGCGAGCCGCGCGTCGAGCTCGCCGGGCGTCAGCACCCGGGACGGGAGCCGCATGGGCATGCGGGCCTCCCGCCCCGGAAGATACGGGCAGGGGTGAGGCGCGTCGTGGACGACGAGCTCGCTCGGCTGTCGGGCTGTCCAGCGCGGCTTCACCCCGAGAGGCCCTCTACCCCGTGATCGTGATCGTCACCGTCTCGAGCACGCGCTCGCCGTGACGGATGACGATCCGATACTCACCCGGCGGGTGGTTGGAGCCGAACCGCGCGACCGTGCGGTAGCGCGGCTGCGCCGGGATGCTCAGGTCGAGCCCGCCGCGACGGCGCCCCTCCGCCGACTCGAGCGTCACGTTGAGCTCGCCCGCCTCGCGCGACGGGTTGTTCAGCCGGATGACCGCGAAGATGCGGCCGGCGTCGCGCGCGATGGTCGTCGTCGGGCTCGCGATGGTGCCGCCGGTGACGGCGGTGCCGACCTGCACCTCGGTGATGGTGATCCCCTCGTCCTGCGCGGCGGCGGGCGCCGCGAGCGCGAGCGTGACGGTGAGCGTGAGCGCAGCGGAAATCCAGGTTCGTCGGGTCATGCGAGTGGCCTCCCTTTCTCGTCGTGCCGGCCACGACCACAACAAGCCCCGTGCCACGGGCCCCGCGTGCCGGAGCGCTGAGGATAACCGCGCGCTCGTGTCATGTCCGCCACGGTCGCGCGTCCCCCACGCACCGCGCTAGATTGCGCCCGTGCGCGCCGCACCGAGCTTGCCCACGTCGAGTACGCCGTTCATCGGGCGACGCCGGGAGCTGCGCACCCTCGCGTCGCTCTTCGACCGCGGCGAGCGGCTCGTCACGCTGACCGGCGCGGGGGGCATCGGCAAGACCCGCGTCGCGCTCGAGCACGCGGTGCGGCGGGCCGAGCGAGAGTCGGTGCGCTTCTGCGATCTGGCGGAGCAGAGCGACGCGGAGGGCCTGCGCACCACGGTGGCGCGCGCCCTCCGCGCCCGCGACGCGAGCGAGGGCGAGGTGGTCGCCTCGCTCGCGCGGCTGCGCCGCGGGCTCGTCGTGCTCGACAACTTCGAACAGCTCGTCGCGTGCGCGCCGGTGCTGCGCGGGTGGCTCGACGCGTGCCCCGAGGTTCGCTTCCTCGTCACCTCGCGCGAGCTGCTGCGCCTCGACGGCGAGGTCGTCGTCGAGCTCGGGCCCCTCGAGCTGCGCGCGCCCGCCGACGAAGACCGGCCGAGCGAGGCGGCCCTGCTCTGGTCGAGCGCGCGCCAGCGCATCGACACGAGCTACACGATCGCGTCCGACGATCTCGACGCAGTGCAAGAGATCTTGCAGCGGCTCGACGGGATCCCGCTCGCCATCGAGCTCGCCGCGGCGCGCGCGAACCTGATGAGCACCGCGCAGCTCCGCGACCGGCTCGGGCGGCGCTTCGACGTGCTGCGCCAGCGCTCGCGCGATCGCACGCAGCGCCGCGCGACGATGGAGGGCGCGCTCGACTGGAGCTGGGATCTGCTCGAGCCGTGGGAGCGCGACGCGCTCGCGCAGTGCTCGGTCTTCCGCGCGAGCTTCTCGCTCGACGCGGCGGAGGCGGTCATCGAGCTGTCGCCGCACCCGGACGCGCCCTCGGTGCTCGACGCCCTGCAGGCCCTGCGCGACAAGTCGCTGCTCGTGCGGGTCGAGGACGACCCCGGCCGGCTCACCACCTACCAGACGATCCGCGACTACGGCACGCGCCGGCTCGCCGAGCGTCCGGACGACCAGCGCGCCGCGGAGCGCCGGCACGCGCGCTACTTCGCGCGCTTCGCCGACCGCAACGTGCGCGAGTCGCTCGGCGAACGCGGGCCCGACGCGCTCTTCGATCTCGCCGCCGATCTCGACAACCTCCTCGCCGTGGCCGAGCGCGCGCTCGAGCGCGACGCGCCCGAGATCGAGGAGCTGAACGCGGCGCTCCACGCGGTGGTCGGCGCGAACGCGGTGTTCTCGACGCGCGGTCCCGCGAACGGCCACCGCGAGCTGCTCGACGCGCTCGTCGATCGCGTCGACGAGCGCTCCGTCGACCCGGTCGCCTTCGCGCGCGCGCTGCGGGCGCGGGGCCTCGCCGACGCGGCGCGCGGCGCGGTGCACAGGGGCCGCGCGGACGTCGAGCGCGCGGTCGCGCTCGCCGGCGACGAGCCGACCGAGCGCGGCCGGGCGCTGCTCGACCTCGCCTGGACGTACCTGCGCGAGCGCGACCTCGACCTGGTCGAGGCGCTGACCACCGAGGCGCTCGAGCTCGCGCGCCGCGCCGGCGAGCGGCAGCTCGAGGGGATCGCGCTCGGCGCGCTCGGGCAGGTGCCCAAGGAGCGCGGCGACGACGCGCTCGCGGCGCGCCACTACCGCGACGCGCTCGCGATCCACCGCGAGGTCCACAACCGCTGGTTCGAGGGCCAGGCGCACACGCGCCTCGGCATCCTGTACCTCGAGCACGGGAGCCTCGGGCAAGCGCGCGAGCACGCGGAGGCCGCGCTCACGAGCTACCGCGAGTTCGCCATGCGCGTCGGCGAGGCCCTCATGCTCCAGCTCCTCGGCGCGACGACGCAGCTCGAAGGCGACCTCGAGGAGGCGCGCGCCTGCTACGCGGAGAGCGCGGCGATCTGCGCGGAGGTCGGGGACCTGCGCCTCTTGAGCACCGGGCTCGGCTATCGCGCGATCGCGGAGCTCGAGCTCGGGGACCTCGAGGCCTCGCGCGCCCACTTCGAGGAGGCGTGCCGCGTCGCCACGGAGGTCGGCGAGCACTGGCACGGCGCGCTCTTCCGCGGCTACCTCGGCGCGCTCGAGGCCCTCGAGGGGCGCCCGGATCGCGCGGCGCCGCACTTCGAGCGCGCGGTGGCGCGGCTCGCGGCACACCCGCACTCGAAGATCGAGGCGAGCGTCGCCGTGCTCGCCGCCCTGCCGCACGTCACGCGCGCGGCGCGCGGCGACGCGGGCGCCCGCGACGCGGCGAGCGCGCAGCTCGAGGTCGCGCTCGGCGCGCGCGGCGCGCTGCTCGATCCGCGCGGCGCGTCCGCCGACGTGCGCATCGCGCTGCGCATCGTGCGTCACGCGATGGACGCGCTCGACGAGGCCGGCCAGAGCGCCGACGCGCTGCGGGTCGATCCGAGCGGCGCCTGGTTCGAGACGCCGGGCGAGGCGCGCGTCGACTGCCGGCGTCGGCAGGCGCTGCGGCGCATCCTCGTGCGGCTCGCGCGCCAGCGCGTGCAGCAGCCGGGCGCGCCGATCCCGGCCGAGGCGCTCATCGCCGCGGGCTGGCCCGACGAGCGGATGAGCACCGCCTCCGCGCAGAACCGGCTCTACGTCACGATCAACCGCCTGCGCGTGCTCGGGCTCGGCGAGCACCTGCAGCTCGTCGAGGGCGGCTACCGGATCGACCCGGACCTCGCGATCGCGCTCGTCCCGGAGTAGGCGCCGCCGTGCGACGGCCTCGCGGCCGAGCGCGCCGCGGAGTAGCGTTCTCTCCATGCAGCTCGACGACCGCCTCAAGAAGATCGCCAAGGGGATCCGCGTCTCGGACGCGATCGCGTCCTGGCTGAAGGAGAACCCCGAGGTCGAGGCCGACCCGGACGAGGAGACGGACGCGGAGCTGCTCGCGATCGTCGAGCTCATGTTCCTCGTGGCGGTGGTCGACGGAGAGGTCGCCGACGACGAGCTGCAGGAGCTGCAGGCGAGCGTCTCGGCGCTCGCGGACATGAACGCGGTGAGCCCCCTCGAGCTGCGCGCGACGATCGACGAGCTGACGCACAAGCTCGCGGAGGAGGGCTGGAAGGCGCGCCTCGAGGACGCCGCCGCGCGCGTGCGCGCGCCGGCGGCGCGGCACTTCGCGTTCCAGCTCGCGGCCGGCGTCGCGTTCGTGGACGACTTCGTCGCGCACGCGGAGGCGGCCGCGATCGACTCGCTCGCGCGCGCGCTCGAGCTGAGCAAGGCCGAGTCGCAGCAGCTCCTGCGCGACGTGCACGAGACGCTCTTCGGCGGCTGACGCTCAAGGCATGGGCGTGCCGGTGAGCCGCCCGATGAGCTCGAGCGTGCGCCGGTCGAGCCGGTCGAGGAGCCGATCGGTCACCTGGCGCGCCCGCGAGGCGTTGCGCTCGACCATCAGCTCGGCGAGCCGCGCGTAGACCTGCACCGTCTGCTCCGCGTTCGCGGCGAACGCGAGCTCGAGCGCGGGGTTCTGCTCGATCACGCGCTGCACGGTGTTGAACGTCAGCACGAACGCGAAGTTCTTGGTCGCCTTGGCGATGCCGCGCGCGAACGCGAGGTCGAGCTCCATGAACCGGCGGGTGTCGCGCACGTTCTCGCGCATCTGATCGACGATCGTGTAGAGCGCGCGCAGCTCTGCGTCGGTGGCGCGCTCGGTCGCCTTGGCGATCACCTCGGCGGCGATGATCCGGCGCATCTCGAACAGCTCGCCGAGGAAGGTCAGCGGCACCGCCCGGTTCTCGATCGCGAGGCCCGCGAGGTAACCGATGAGCTCGATGCCGCCCGTCTCGCGGAAGTCGAGCACGAGGTTGCCCGCGCCGTGGACCGCGCGCACGAGCCCCTGGCTCTCGAGGCGCGCGATCGCCGAGCGCAGCGTCAGGCGCGACACGCCGAGCTGGGCGGAGAGCTCGCGCTCGCCCGGCAGGTGGTCGCCCGGCCGGTAGGTCCCGATGAGGATGTCCCGCCGAAGCCGGTCGGCGGCCTCCTCCACGGCGCGCTTGCGTCCTACCTCGGCCATCCGCGGCGGACCGTAGCACTGGCGGCGCGCCCGGCCGGCACGGAGCGAGAGTTCGCATCTCCTTACGAGAGTCTCAAGCGGCCCGCGGCGCGCGGCCCAGCAGGCGTCGGCCCGCGCCTTGCGATGGTGCTCGGTCGTGAAGAACAGGAGGACCCAGATGACGCACCGCTCCATGCTCGCCACCGCCGCGCTCCCCGCGCTCGCCGCCATGATCTCCGGCTGTGCGGGCTTGCCGTTCGTGTACGGGGGCGGCGGCGCCCTGATGTGCGAGGACCTCGGCGCCGGCGAGGACGCCCAGAAGATCGAGGCGTTCGTCGCGACGGGCGCGCGCTTCGAGCGCGAGGTGGGCGCGCTCGCCGCAGACCTCGAGGCGACCTGCGCGGCGATGTCCCGCGACCTCGGGGTGCGCCCGCCACACGCGACCGAGGGCGCGCTCCAGGTCGAGGCGACCTGCACCGCGCTCGCCGCCGAGATGCGCGCCATCGTCGAGGACGCGCTGCCGCGCGACGCGAGCCTCGAGGTGGTCTACGCGGCGCCCGAGTGCCGCGTGAGCCTCGACGCGATGGCGTCCTGCGTCGCGCGCTGCGACGCCTCCTTCGACGCGAGCTCGGAGGTCAGCTGCACCGAGGACGTCGTCGGCCGCTCGTGCTGGGGCGAGTCCGAGGCGCGCGCCGACGCGCAGTGCGAGGCGGCCTGCGAGGCAGAGGTCACCGTCTCGGCGGTCTGCACCGAGCCGAGCGTGAGCGTCGTCGCGACCGCCACCGTCGATCCCGAGGCGCAGGCGCGCTTCGACGCGCTCGTCGCGACGCTCGAGCGGCACTACCCGCACTTCGTCGCCCTCGAGGCGCGCCTCGGCGCGGTGGCGGAGAGCGGCGCCGAGCTCGTCGCGACCTTCGGCGACGCGATGGCGTCCACCGGCCGCCTCGGCCTGGACGCCATGGCGTGCTTCGCCGACACCACCGCGGCGACCGCGGACGCGATGGCGACCGTCGAGGTCTCCGTGCGGGTCAGCGTGGAGGTGAGCGCCTCGGTCAGCGCCGGGTGAGGGTGGTGCGTTACGGGCGCGTCCAGACGTGGCCCGCGATCCCCTCGGACGTGTAGCCGAGGCCGATCGCGTGGTCCCGCTCGGGCGCGCTCGTCGTGTAGAAGTGGTTGTTGCCGCGCACGAGGCGGTAGAGCGGCGTCGAGCCGCAGGTCGGGCTCGGCGCGAGGTAGCCCATCGTGCCCTCGACGATCGCGCCGGGCGAGCCCTCGCACGTCGCGCTCGCCGTGTAGAAGTGGTAGCCGCTCGAGAGCAGGCACCGGTAGAAGGCGACGAGGCCCGGCGCCGCGCTGCGATAGAGGTGGTAGAAGTCGTAGAGCTCGACGCTGAAGCCGCAGCACGCCGCCTCGGTGCGGCTCGTCGTGTAGAAGTGCTCGTCGCGGCCCGCGTGGTAGCTCCGGTGCACGGGCACGCGGCACCCGGCGGGTGCGTCATCGCAAGTCCCGTTGCAGTCGTCGTCGACGAGGTTGCACGTCTCGACGCCGACCGGAGGCGCGGTGCAGCCGCCCCACGCGCCTGCCGAGCACGTCTCGCTGCCCGCCCCGCACGCGGTCGAGCACGGCCGCGTGAGCAGCTCGTCGACCATCCCGTCGCAGTCGTCGTCCACCCCGTTGCAGGTCTCGGCCGACGGTGTGCGCGCCGAGCACGCGCCGAAGGAGCCGGCCGCGCACGTCTCGGTGCCCGCGCCGCACGCGGTCGAGCACGCCCGCGCGAGGTCCTCGTCGGTGCGGCCGTCGCAGTCGTCGTCCATGCCGTTGCACGTCTCCGCGGTCGGCGCGCGCGCGGTGCACCCGCCCCACGCGCCGGCCGCGCAGGTCTCGGTGCCCGTCCCGCACGCGGTCGAGCACGTGCGCGACAGGGCCTCGTCGAGCATCCCGTCGCAGTCGTCGTCGAGGCCGTTGCAGGTCTCGGTGGCGCCGGGGAAGATCGCCGGGTCGCCCTCGAAGCAGTCGTCCGGCGGGGCGCGCCCGTCTCCGTCGAGGTCGACCCCGCGCGGGAGGCACATGCGCCGCTGGCAGACCGCGTCGTCGGGGCACGAGCCGTCGCCCGCGCAGGCCGGGTACGGCGCGCAGAGCCCCTCGACGCAGCGCTCGAGCACGCCGCACCCCTCGGTGCACGCGCGCGGCGGACCCGCGTCGGCGCTCGCGTCGAGCGTCCCCGGCCCGGCGTCACGCGCCGGCTCCTCGCCCGCGTCGAGCGCCGGCGCCGCCGCGTCCGCGCGCCCTCCGTCCCCGTCGCGCGGGGTCACGTGGTTGTTGGCGCAGGCGGCCAGGGCGAGCGCGGCGAGCCCGACGCGGAGGGAGGATCGCATGTCCGACGAGCACCAGCTTACGCGGCGCCGCCCCCGCGATCACGCCCTGAGGGGGCGCTCACGCCGTGGGTTTGCCCGCCGCGCCGAGGTCTGCCACGGTCCGCGACGACGATGTCTCGGCCGCTCGCAGCCATCACCGACCCGCGTTTCACGCCCAAAGACCGGCGAAACGGGGTCGAGCGCTTCTTCCTCGGGCTCATCAACGACGAGCGCGACCTCCCGTTCATCTGGCTCTCGATCCAGATGACGGTGACGATCCTGCCGGCGGCGGCGCTGCTCTACGCGCCGGGCCTGTTCCGGTGGTGGATGGCGCCGCTCTACTGGGCGCTCGTGTTCCTGGTCTTCATCGACCGGTACATGTTGATGCTCCACAACACGAGCCACCGGAAGCTCTTCAAGCGGCGCTACAAGATCCTGAACCAGTGGATCCCGCTCGTGATCGGCCCGTTCTGCGGGCAGTCGCCGTGGACCTACGAGGTCCACCACATCACGATGCACCACGCCGAGGGGAACCTGCCGGACGACCTCTCGTCCACGATGGGCTACCAGCGCGACAGCCTGATCGATTGGCTCAAGTACTTCTTCCGCTTCTTCCTCTTCATCATGCCGGAGATGGCGATGTACCAGCTCCGTAAGAAGCGGTACTCGGTCCTGCGCAAGATGCTCGTCGGCGAGGTGGGCTTCATCGCCCTCTGCGTCGGCCTCTCGTTCGTGAACCTCGGCGCGACGCTGACGGTGTTCATCATCCCGTTCGTCGCCATCCGCGTCCTGATGATGGCGGGCAACTGGGGCCAGCACGCGTTCGTCGACCCCGACGAGCCGGACAACGACTACAAGTCGTCGATCACCTGCATCAACGGCCGCTACAACCGCCGCTGCTTCAACGACGGCTACCACATCAGCCATCACCTCGTCGCGAACCGGCACTGGACCGATCACGTCGCGGAGCTCGAGGACCACGTCGACGCCTACCGCGAGAACGACGCGATCATCTTCGAGGGGATCGACTTCTTCCTCGTCTGGCTCCTCTTGATGACCAAGCGCTACGACGTGCTCGCCGACCGCTTCGTCGAGCTGCGCGAGGAGCCGCGGAGCAAGGAAGAGATCATCGCGCTGTTCGAGCGCCGGCTCACGAAGTTCTCGCCCGAGAAGCTCGCCGCCTACTCCAAGCGCGCGCAGCGCGCCGAGGCGCAGGCCGCCGCCGCCTCCTGAGCCTCGACCAAACGATGACCGTCTGGTGACGGACGGCGGCGCGCCACGTGGGTATCCATGAAGCGTGGCGGCGATGGCGCTCGCGACCCCCGAGGAACGACCGACCCAGCGCGGGATGCTGTGCGTGTACGGGTTCTTCGGCTTCCTCGCCGCGAGCGCGGTCTACCTCGGCGTCGGCGAGGGCGCGGCGCGCTGGCCCGTCCTCGCGTTCCTCGCGAGCGTCATCGGCCTGATGGGGACGAGCGCGCTCTACCACCGCGTGCGCTGGTCGCGCGCGTGGTACGAGCGCATGCGCCGCCTCGACCACGCGATGATCTTCGCGCTCATCGTGGGCACGGAGACGCCGCTGTTCCTGCTCGGGCTCGCAGGCCGCGGGCTCGACTGGGTCTACTACGTGGCGCTGGCCGTCGCGGGCGTCGGCTTCGCGATCACGATGTTCTGGGTGTCCGCGCCCAAGTGGGTGCGCACGGTCGTGTACCTCGCGGCCGGCTGGGCGGGGCTGCCGGCGATGCTGCAGATCGCGGACGCGCTCGGCGCGGGCGCGCTCGCGCTGCTCGCGCTCGGCGGCGTGCTCTACTCGGTCGGCGCGCTCGCCTACGGGCTCAAGCGCCCGAACCCGTGGCCCGGTCGCTTCGGCTACCACGAGATCTTCCACGCGTTCGTGCTCGCCGCCGCGGCGACGCACTTCGCGGTGATCGCCATCTGGCTGTGACCCTGGAGGGCGCGCGGCGAGGCCGCACGCGATCGCTCAGGACGCGCGGGCGATGCGGTGCTCGACCATGAGGCAGCGGTCCTGCACGACGTCGATGCCGGCGCGCGCGAGCTGCTCGGCGACCTCGTCGTTGCGGATGCCGAGCTGGAGCCAGACCGCGCGGGGGCGCAGCGCCAGGAGGTCCTCGAGGTGGCCCGGCACGTCCTGGGCGCGGCGGAACACGTCGACCAGATCCACCTCGCCGGGCACGTCGCGCAGCCGCCGCACGACCGGCCTCCCGAGGATCTCCGTGACCTCGGGGTAGTAGACCGGCACGGGGATCACCTCGACGCCGGCGCTCGCGAGGTACGCGGGGACGTAGTGCGCCGGCGCCGACGGCTCGAGCTTGATCCCGAGCACCGCGACGCGGCGCGCCGCGAGGGCGATCCTCCGGATGCCGTCGACGTCCTCGACGAGGTGCTCGCGCCAGCTCATGCGCGAGTCCTGGGGCCTCGGCTCAGCGGGCGCAATTCGCGTCGCGCCACGGGCTCGGGTAGTCGGCGAAGTCGAGGCGGAAGGCGCCCCACGACGCGCCATTCACCTCCGCGGTGCAGCTCGCGCCGGCGACCTCGTAGCCGCCCTCGACGCGCGTCGGCACCTCGGGGCAGCGGTAGGACGCGAGCGGGTCGAGCGCGCGCAGATCGAGGCGGTAGCGCGCGTCGTTGCCCACGCGGCCGTCGAGGGTCACGGCGTGGCGGCGCGGGCTCGCCTCGCCATCCCACGTGCACGTCACGCTCGCGCCGACCGCGGACTCGAGCGCCGGGTTGTCGAAGTCGGTGACGCCCTCGGACCACACCGAGAAGCAGACGTTGCCCATCACCGAGCGGGTGCGCGCCCAGGTCTCGTAGCGGAGCGGCCCGGTCAGCGGGCTCGCTTCGGCGCCCTCGCAGGGCGCGCCGCCGGCGCGCGACACCTTGGCGACGAAGTTGCCGACCCAGCCCACCGGACGCTGGAGCGCGAAATGATAGTTGCGGCCGAAGGCGCTGTCGTAGTGGACGCCGCAGGAGCGGCCCGAGGTGCTGAACCAGAGCTCGATCGAGGTGGCGCCCGCCGGGATCTGGAGCACGGGCCGACGCGGGCCCGGGTCGGTGCAGTAGGGCTCGGCGCACTCGAGCAGCGACTGCTGCTCGAGGAGCTCACCGCTCGGCCAGACGCGCGCGTGCGCGAGGGTGTCGAACGAGCGGCGGCCCATGTACGTGTCCCCCGCGCACTGCGGCAACCGCGCGAGATCGTAGTCGATGGCGACGGTCCCGCCGGCGCGGAGCGTCCCCTCGAGCGTGTGGCGCCAGTCGGCGCCGAAGCGGATCGTCGCGTCGGCGCTCGGGGCGACGGCGCCGGGGCACACGTCCGCGCGGGCGTCGAACGAGAAGTGGCTCGCGCCGCTCAGGAGCTGGTTGTCGAAGTCGCCGGGCAGCTCGTTGTGGTCGAAGAGCCGGCCGCCGCGCGGGCCGCGCAGGTAGGCGACCACCTCGATCCGCGAGCGGGTCGTCGCGCTCGCGGTGAGGCCGTCGCGCACGCCGCCCTCGCCGAAGCGGATGCGGAAGCGCGAGACGCCCGCGGGCGCGCCGGCCGCCGGGTCGGCGAGGGTCGCCGCGAACCAGCCGTCCGCGCCCTCCGGGTTGCGGTAGAGCAGCTCGGGCAGGCCGCCCTCGGCGAGCGCGCGATCCGCGACCTCCACCGTCGCCTCGAGCAGGATCCAGCAGCGCCCGTCCGCGCACTTCGTCGCCGGCCGGCCGTCCGCCTCCGCGGCGCGGCGCACCGAGCGCAGCACGACCGCGCACGCGCGATCCGCCGAGTCCCCGCCGTCGGCCGCCCCGAT
Organism: Sandaracinaceae bacterium; assembly: GCA_019637095.1. Lineage (GTDB taxonomy): Bacteria > Myxococcota_A > Polyangia > Polyangiales > Sandaracinaceae > JACKEC01. The sequence goes on from JAHBWG010000009.1 coordinate 88,651, forward strand.
CAGCGGCGCGGGCGCCGGCTCGAGCGCGGCGGGCGCCGCGCACGCGGCGAGGAGGGCCAAGACACCGAGGCTCGTCGAGCACATCCAGGTAGGTCGCATGGCGCCGATGTAGCACCTCCGGTGACTCAGGCAAGAGTGACTAATGTGGCGTTCGCGTGACGCAGCCCCGAGGTGGGCGCGGCGGCGCGGGTCAGCGGTCGAGGAACGACGCGAGCGCCGTCGGCAGCTCGGCCGGGTCGTAGACGGGCATGGAGCACGCGTGGCTCGAGCACAGGAAGACCGCGGGCTCGCCGGGGTACGGGTAGCGGCTCGCGCCGGGGCGGCCGAGCTCGACGAGGCGGGTCGGCTCGTCGAGGCGCCGCGCCGCGGCGAAGAGCGCGCTGGTGCGCGGCTCGTCGGGCCCGACGACCGACAACACGACGTGCCCGTCGCGCAGCGTCTCGAGCGCGAGCGCGAGCTCGCCGATCATCCGCCCGAGCCGGCGCACCGCGCGCGGGCGGCTCGCCGCGCGCAGCGCCGCGACCGCGGCGTCGCGGTAGCTCGCGGTGTCGGTGAGGCGCGCGATCGCGAGCAGCGCGCGCGCCGCGACGGCGCTCTCGGTGACCGCGACCGGCGCGTCGCGGAAGAGCGCGGCCGCGCGCGGGTCCTCGGTGTGGAGCCGGAGCGCGCCGTCCTCGCCGCGCAGGCGCGCGAGCGTCGCGTCGGCGAGCCGCCGCGACTCCTCGAGCCAGCGCGGCGCGCCGCTCGCCTGGTGCAGCGCCAGGAACGCGGCGAGCAGGTGCGCCTGGTCCGCGAGGTAGCGCACGGGGTCGTCCGCGTCGGCGTCGTGCGCGAAGAGGCCGTCGTCGCCCCGGTGGGTCCGCAGGATCCGCTCCGCCGCGCGCGTCGCCTCGGCGAGCGGCGCGCTCTCGCCGCTCGCGACGTGGAGCAGCGCGAGCGCCTCGATGAGCATGCCGTTCGTGGAGGCGTAGACGCGCGTGTCGACGCGCGGGACGCCGAGCGCGCGGCGCGCCGGCTCGTCGAGCGCGTAGTACTCGGCGCCCGACATCGCTGGCCCGGGCTGCGCGTGGCCGCCGAGATCGGCGTCCTGCGAGGCGTAGAACGCGCCGTCCGGCGCGCGCAGGTGCTCGCGCACGTAGCGGTGGATCGCGGCCGCGTGCGCGAGCCAGCGCGGATCGCCGCTCGCGCGGTGCGCCGCCGCGAACGCGCGGATCGCGCCGGCCTGCACCGGGACGATCTTCTCGTAGTGCGGCCGGTCCCACGCGAACGGGATCGAGTACTGGTACATGCCCCCGAAGACGGGGTCGATCAGCGTCGCGTAGCGCTCGAGCGAGGCGAGCGCGCGGGCCTGCCACTCGCGCTCGCCGCGCACCCGCGCGCGGTAGAGCGCGTGCTCGACCGGCGCGGCGAGCGGGTAGCGCTGCCGCCGGCCCCAGCCCGCGTCCTGGGCGTCGTAGGCGGCGTCGAGCTGCGCGACGACGGCGCGCCGCGCCGCGTCGAGGTCGGCCGCGGGCGGCTCGGCGGCGCCCGCGCTCGGCGCGAGCGCGCGCCCCTGTGCGAACGCGGCGAGCACCTCCTCGAGGATCACGCCGAACTGCGCCGGCGCGCGGTAGCCGCGCAGCGCGAGGATCGGCGCGCCCTCGGGGGTGAGGAACACGGTCGCCGGCCACGCGTAGTCGCGGAAGCGCTCGGCGAGATCCGGCCGCGCGTCGCCGTCCGCGCGCACGAGCACGAACGCCCCGAGGCGCGCGCGCACGTCCGGGTCGGCGTACGTCGTCTCGTCCATGACGTGACACCAGTGACACCAGCCGGCCTGGACGCTCAGCAAGATCGGGCGCCGCTCGCGGCGAGCGCGCTCGAACGCCTCCGCGCTCCACTCGCTCCAGCCAGGCGAGCCACCGGGCGCGCGCGGCGGGACGCTCGCCCCGCCGCAGCTCGTGACGAGGCCCAGCGCGAGCGCGAGGACGATCCGCGGCACGATCGAGCTACGAGCCACCTCCGGCATCGGGTCGCGGGTTACCCCGCGCGAGGCGTCGCGTCCACGGCGCTCGACGGCCGCTGCGGACGCGGCCACGCTGGCGCGCATGTACCTGCCGTCCATGTTCCGCGGCGAGCCGGCGCTCGGCTGGCAGCTCGCCCGCGACGAGTCGTTCGGCCTCCTGCTCTTCGGGGACGAGGTGGCGCCGCTGCCGTGGCTCGCGGACGAGGCGGCCGGGACGCTCCGCGGTCACGCCGCCGCCGCCAACCCGGCCGCCGCGCTCGACGGCGCCGCGGTGCGCGTCGTCTTCTCGGGCCCGCACGGGTACGTCACGCCGCGCTGGTACGGCGAGCCGCACGCGCAGGTGCCGACGTGGAACTACGTCGTCGCGCAGGCGCACGGGACGATCCGCCGCATGAGCGAGGACGCGACGCGCGCGCTGTTGCGCGAGACGTGCGCGCGCTTCGAGCCGGCCGAGGGTGGCTACGACCCGAGCTGGATCGAGCCCGCGCTCCACGACCGGCTGCTGCGCGCGATCGTCGGGCTCGAGATCACCGTCGAGCGCATGGAGGCCAAGCTCAAGCTCTCGCAGAACCGCGCGCCGGAGGACCGTCGCCGGGTGCGCGAGGGCTTCGCCGCGGCCGGCGCCGACGCGCTCGCCGCGTGGATGGAGCGCGTCGCGCGTTGAGCCTGGGACACCCCGACCCGCAGCGCGCTAGCGCGCGGCGCGGTCGAAGCGCCACGGGGGGACGAAGTCGCGCGGGGCGATCACCGGCAGCCGGTTCGCGAGCACGGTCACGCGGAAGTCCTCGCCCGCGACCCACTCCTCGCCGTCGATCTGCGAGGCGATGGCGGCGCGCCCCTCGCGCGAGAGCCGGATGCGGAAGTCCGACGCCGAGTAGCCGGTCGCGTGGGTCACGCCGATCACGTCGAGGTCTTCCTGGAAGAGCGGCAGGACGCGCAGGTCGCGCAGCGCTTTGGACGCCCAGTCGCGCCGGCCCTGCATCGGGACGAGCTCGAACTTGCCGTCGTCGCTCTCGGCGAACCGATCGACGACCCACTCGCCCGCATAGATCGGCGTGCCCGACACGATCAGGTCCGTGAGGCCCTCCCAGCGCCGCGTGGTCTCGCCGCTCGTCACCTCGGCGGTGAACTTCATGGGCTCGACGAAGGAGGCGACGAAGCGCTCGAGCGCCGCGCCCGCGTACACCGCTTGGTCGCGGTAGAGCTCGCGCAGGATCGGGATCTGCGCGACGTCGGCGCGGTCGCGGTTGCGCTGCGCGAGGATCTCCGGCTGCATGCCCCAGCCGGCGGAGTCGAAGAACTGGATCTCGGCGCGCACGGCGCCGCGCTCGTCGAGCGCCTCGCAGTGACCGACGTCGAGGTTCACGACGTGGCCCGCGAGCACGACGTCGAGGTTCTCCTCGATCGCGGCGGGGCCGGGGCGCACGCCGAGCGAGCGGCCCTGGTTGTTCGCGGTGCCCATCGGGAGCATGCCGAGCGGCGCGCGGTGGGTCGCGGCGAGCAGGCCGCGCGCGACCTCGTTGAACGTGCCGTCGCCGCCGAGGTAGACGACGACGTCGGGGCGCTCCGCGTCGACCGCGCGCGTGACGAGCCCGACGGTGCGCCCCGCCGGCTCGGTCGGTAGCAGGCGCGCCTCGACGCCGCGCGACGCGAGGCCCGCGAGCGCGCGCTCGAGGTAGCCCGCGGCCTTGCCGGACTGCGCGGTCGGATTGCCCACCAGGAGGTAGCGCCCCATGGGCGACAGGATAACAGGCCGGGGCTCGCCTCGACGCGACGGCGCTCGCTGCTAGGCCAGCGGGATGAAGACCGTCGAGGCCAACGGAATTCGTTTTGCGTACCTCGAGGAGGGCGAGGGCCCGCTCGCCCTGTTGGTGCACGGCTTCCCCGACACCGCGCACACGTGGGACCACGTGCTGCCGCAGCTCGCGGCCAAGGGCTACCGCGCGGTCGCGCCGTTCACGCGCGGCTACTTCCCGACCGAGGTCCCCGCGCGCGACCCCGACGCGCGCACGCTCGCCGCCGACGTGCTCGCGCTGATCGACGCGCTCGGCGGCGGCGCGCCCGCCACGTTGATCGGGCACGACTGGGGCGCGAGCGCCGCGTACGGCGCGGCGGCGCTCGCGCCCGAGAAGGTCGCGAAGCTGATCACGGTCGCGATCCCGCACCCGCTCTCCATCACGCCGTCGCTGAAGATGATCTGGCAGGTGCGCCACTTCTTCCTCTACAAGCTCGCGGGCGCGCCGGCGCGCTTCGCGAAGGACGACTTCGCGGCGCTCGACGCGATCTACCGGCGCTGGTCGCCCGCGTGGGACTTCGCGCCCGAAGAGCTCGCCGCCGTGCGCGAGTGCTTCTCGCACCCCGAGAGCCTGGACGCCGCGTTCGGCTACTACCGCCAGCTCTCGCTCCGCCCGCCGAGCTTCCTGAAGAAGAAGCTGCCGATGGACACCGTGTGCTTCGCCGGCACCGACGACCCGATCCTCACGCCCGCCGTCTATCACGGGGCGAAGCGCTGGTTCACCGGCGGCTACACGGTCGAGGAGATGCCCGGCGGGCACTTCCTGCACCGCGAGCATCCGACGCGCTTCGCGCAGCTGCTGCTCGCGCACGTGTGAGCTGGGGTGAGCGCGGCGCAGGCCACGCGCGGTGGTACGCTCGACGCATGGGTGGACTCCTCGATCGTCGCGCGCGGCGCGCGCTCTTCTTGGCGTCGATCGTGCCGTGGCTGATCGCGTCGTGTGACGACGACGGACCGGGCCCCGACGCGGCGGTCGGCGCCGACGGCGGCGCGCGCCTCGACGCGCAGCTCGAGGACGCCCGCGTCCCGGGCGCGGACACGGGGCCGGGCACGTGCGGCGACGGCGTGTGCGCGGGCGGCGAGGACTGCCTCGACTGCCCGGGCGACTGCGGGCTCTGTCCCGACCTCGTGCGCGCGGCCTCGTGCGCGCGCGACGACGTCGCGGCGGCGATCGAGATGGCGAGCGACGGCTTCATCGTGCTCGTGCCGGAGGGGCGCTGCGCGTGGGAGCGCGGCGTGCGCATCGAGGGCAAGGGCATCCACCTGCGGGGCGAGCGCGAAGGCGCCGTCGTGCTAGTGCACGACGCAGGCAGCGCGACGCTCGTCGCCGTCACCGCAGACGACTCGCACGCGGTGGAGATCAGCGACCTGCGCTTCGAGGAGGGCACCGGCGGCGCCGACGCGTGGGACGGCATGTTCCTGAGCGTGGGCGGGTCCGGGCGACCGGTCCTCGTCCACCACGACGTCTTCGAGACGCGCAACGCCGGGCGCCGATCGGTGCGCTGGAACGTCAACCGGGGCGTCCTCTGGTCGAACGAGTTCCTCGGCAACGGCGCGGACGCGAACGCCATCGCGTTCCTCGGCCCGACGAGCTCGTGGACGAGCCCGCCGACGATGGGCACCGACGACGCGTCGGGCGAGTCGAACGTGTACGTCGAGGACAACGTGTTCCGCCGCTTCCCGTTCCAGACGCTCGACCCGGACAGCAACTCGCGCGTGGTCATCCGCCACAACACGTTCGACGAGTGCGGCCTGGCGAGCCACGGCGCCGACACGAGCGAGCACGGCACCCGCCACTGGGAGCTCTACGACAACACGTTCCTCTTCACCGACGACGGCGACTGCGACGGCAGCCGCACGGCGAACCTGCCGTACCTCTTCTACATCCGCGGCGGCACCGGCGTGATCGCCGACAACGCGATCCCGGACGTCCGCTCGTGCGCGTGGGGTGACAAGCCCGAGATCTTCATGACGATCCAGAACCTGCGGCGCGACGCGGGGCCGTACCCGTGCTGGACCGAGTACCCGGCGCCGCGCCAGGTCGGCCAGGGCCACGACGGCGCGATGCCGGTGACCGATCCCGTCTACCTCTGGGGCAACACCGGCGGCGGCAACTACGACGCGCCCGCGGTCGGAGACTACGACCCCGACGAGTGCGGCAACGGGCTGCGCGCCGCGGACTTCATCCAGGCCGGGCGCGACTTCTTCACCGGCACGCCGCGTCCTGGCTACACCAAGTACGCCTACCCGCACCCGCTGCGCGCCGGACGCTGAGTTGGCTGAGTTGGCTGAGGGGTGATGCGCACCCCCGTCGGCCAACGGCCAGCGCTGCGCGATGGCCTGGCCTCGAATGGCGACGTCGCGCTCGACTGATCGACCGGCTTCGAGCGGCGCAGGTGTCCGCGCTTGACACCTGCCCGTGACCTCCTTAGTGCTCAGACCGTGGTGCTCCATCCCGCCACTCCGCCCGAGCTCTCCTTCAGGGCGCGCAAGATCCTCTACGCGGTCGTCTCGGACTACATCACGACCGGCGAGCCGGTCGGCTCGCGCCGGATCGCCAAGCGCTACGGCATCAACCTCTCGCCGGCGACGATCCGCAACGTCCTGGCCGACCTCACCGACGCGGGGGTGCTCGCGCAGCCGCACACGAGCGCGGGCCGCGTCCCGACGGAGCGCGGCTTCCGCCTGTTCGTCGACGCGCTCATGCAGATGCGCGAGGTCACGAGCGAGGATCGCGCCGCCGTGCTCGAGCGCATGCGCGAGCTGCGGCCCGGCATCGACGACCTCGTGCGCGAGGTCGGCGCCGTGCTCGCGTCGATGACCGGCGTCGCCGCCGTCGTCACCCGACCGCGCGCCGACACCGCGCCGCTCTCGCAGATCCGCTTCATGGACCTGCGGCCGGGCGAGCTGCTCGCCGTCGTCATCGGCGAGCGCGGCACGATCCAGAACCGTGTCATCACGACCGACGCGCCGATCGGGGCGTCGGAGCTCGAGCGGCTGAACAACTACCTCGCGGCGAAGGTCCCGGGCCGCACGCTCGCCGAGGTGCGGCGCCTGCTCGCGACCGAGGTCGACACCGAGCGCGAGCTGCGCGACCGCGCGGCCACCATGATCGCGAGCGCGACGGAGGACGGAGCGCCGGCCGACATCGTGATCGAGGGGCGCACCCACCTGTTCGATCGCCCCGAGTTCTCCGACTCGGACACGATCCGACGGTTCCTGCGCGCCTTCGACGAGAAGGAGCGGCTCATCGGCCTGCTCGACCAGACCCTCGCCGCCGGCGGGGTGCAGGTCCTCATCGGCTCGGAGACGACCATCGAGGACGTGCCCGACATGAGCGTGATCAGCGCCGGCTACAAGCTCCGCGGCGTGACCGCGGGCACGGTGGGCGTCATCGGGCCCACCCGCATGGACTACGGCAAGCTCGTCCCGCTCGTCGGCTTCACCGCTCAGGTCATCAGCGCGGTGCTCGACGGGAGCCCACCGGACCGCGACGAGGACGATTCCTGAACGTTCTCGCGCACGCGAGCGCGACCTTTCGGTATGATGCTTTCCCTCACGCGAGAGGAGAGGTTCGGATCGTGAGCGACACCCCCACCGAAGAGACGGGCGGCGAGGGCATCGGAGCAGCCCCCCTCGACCCGACGGCCACCGTCGAGGACGCGGCGATCTCGCCGCTCACCGCCCTCGAGGAAGAGCGCGACAAGCTGAAGGATCAGCTGCTGCGCACCGCCGCGGACTTCGACAACTTCCGAAAGCGGTCGCGCAAGGACGTCGAGCAGGCCGAGCGCCGCGGGCGCGAGGCGATCCTGCGCGAGCTCTTGCCCGTCATGGACAACCTCGAGCGCGCGCTCGCCGCGAGCGTCGACGCGAGCGACATCGGCGCGGTGCGTGAGGGCGTCAAGATGGTCCTGCGGCTCTTCGAGGACACGGCGAACCGCATCGAGCTCAAGCGGCTCGTGTCGGTCGGAGAGCGGTTCGACCCCAACCTCCACGACGCGTTCCAGCAGGTCGAGAGCCACGAGCACCCGCCGGGCACCGTGGTGCAGGAGTACCAACCAGGGTACCTGCTCTCGGACAAGCTCCTGCGGCCGGCGATGGTCGTCGTCGCGCGCAAGCCGGCCGCCGAGCCCGTCGAGTCCACGCTGGACGACGAGGCGGAGTGAGCCGGCCCGGGGGGGCGGTGTAGGGAGCGATGAGCAAGGTCATCGGCATCGATCTCGGCACGACCAACTCGTGCGTCGCCTTCATCGAGAACGGTGAGCCGACCGTCATCCCGAACGCCGAGGGCTCACGAACGACACCGTCCGTGGTCGCGTTCGTGAAGGGCGGCGAGCGCCGGGTGGGCACCGTGGCGAAGCGCCAGGCGGTCACCAACCCGGAGAACACGGTCTTCGCCGTGAAGCGGCTGATGGGCCGCACCTTCGAGTCGGAGGAGTGCAAGCGGCACGCGGCGGCGGTCCCGTATCGCGTCGTGCAGGCGATGAACGGTGACGCGTGGGTCGCCGTCGGCGAGGCGGAGTACTCCCCGCCCGAGATCGCCGCGATGGTGCTCGAGGCGATGAAGGACGTGGCCGAAGCGTACCTCGGCCAGAGCGTCACGGAGGCGGTCATCACCGTCCCGGCGTACTTCGACGACGCCCAGCGCCAGGCCACCCGCGACGCCGGCAAGATCGCCGGCCTCGAGGTCAAGCGCATCATCAACGAGCCCACCGCCGCGGCCCTCGCGTACGGCCTCGACCAGAGCAAGGGCGGCAAGATCGCCGTCTACGACCTCGGCGGCGGCACGTTCGACATCTCGATCCTCGAGATCCAGGACGGCGTCTTCAAGGTGCTCGCCACCAACGGGGACACGCACCTCGGGGGCGAGGACTTCGACGCCGCGCTCGTCGACCTGCTCGCCGAGCGGTTCTTGAAGGAGAACCCCGGCGTCGACCTGCGGGTCGACAAGGTGGCCCTGCAGCGCCTCAAGGAGCAGGCGGAGCGCGCCAAGCACGAGCTGTCGAGCGCGCTCGAGACGGAGATCAACCTCCCGTTCATCGCCGCCGACGCGACCGGGCCCAAGCACCTCGTCACCACGGTCAAGCGCTCCGAGCTCGAGATCCGCGTCGGCGACCTCGTCGAGCGCACGCTCGAGCCGTGCCGCAAGGCCCTCTCGGACGCGGGCGTGAGCCCGGCGGACATCGCCGACGTGATCTTGGTCGGCGGCATGACGCGCATGCCGCTCGTGCAGAAGAAGGTCAGCGAGTTCTTCGACCGGCAGCCGCACAAGGGCGTGAACCCGGACGAGGTCGTCGCGATCGGCGCCGCGATCCAGGCCGCGTCGCTGTCCGGCGAGATGGAGGAGGTGCTCCTGCTCGACGTCACGCCGCTCTCGCTCGGCGTCGAGGTCGGCGGCGGCATCTTCCACCGCCTCATCCAGCGCAACACGACCATCCCCTGTAGCGAGCACGAGATCTTCACGACGTCGATCGACAACCAGCCGTTCGTGCCGATCCACGTCCTGCAGGGCGAGCGCGAGATGTCCGCGGACAACAAGACGCTGGCCAAGTTCGAGCTCGCGCCGATTCCGCCCGCGCCGCGCGGCGTGCCCGAGATCGAGGTGCGCTTCGAGATCGACGCCGACGGCATCGTGCACGTCTCGGCCAAGGACCTCGGCACCGGCCGCGAGCAGAAGGTGCGCGTCGTCGCGTCGAGCGGGCTGACCCAGGAGCAGGTCGACCGGCTCGTCGCCGACGCCGACGCGTACCGCGAGGCGGACGAGCGCCGCAAGGAGCTCGCCGAGCTGCGCAACTCCGCCGAGGCGCTCCTCTACACCTCGGAGCGCGCGGTCGTCGAGTGCGCCGAGCTCGTCGCGGCCGACATCCTCACGGCGGTCGCCGAGGACATCGCGAACCTGCGCTCGCTGCTCGGCGGCGGCGACGCGATCGCGATCCGCGAGGCGCTCCAGCAGCTCGAGCTGAGCGCCTACCGGATCGCCGAGTCGATGTACGGCGCCGCGGACGAGGGGTGAGCAGGCGAGCGGTGGGCGTCAGCCCACCGTCGGGAACAGGAGCTGGAGCGGCACCGCGACGCGCGCGCTCCACGCGCCGGCCGCGTGCGGCTGCCCTGGGAAGGCGAGCACGTGCAGGTCCTCGCCCGGCAGGTAGCCGTGATCGACCAGCGCGCGCAGCATCGCGCGCGTGTGGTGCTGCCCATCGCGCAGGTTCGCGTCCTCGGAGAGCGTCGAGGCCGTCGCGCCGGAGTCGAGGTAGATCGTGGGCCGCGGGCTCGGACAAGGCGTCGTGCTCACCTCGCGCACCATCCAGCGGTCCGCCCACCAGAACGAGCTCGACAGGCCGATCGCCGCGCCGAAGCGATCCGCGCGCCGCCACGCCGCGAAGAGCGAGAACAGCCCGCCCATCGACGCCCCGAGGATCGCCCGCTCCACCGCCGCGTCGCGCGTGCGCAGCTCGCGATCGACGAGCGGCACCACCGTGTCGGCGAGCGCCGCGAGGAAGCGCTCGCCGCCGCCGCCGCCGTAGTGCGCGTCGGGCGAGGGCCCGAGCCGCCCCAGCCGATCGTGCGACGTGTCGAGCGCCACCACCACCAGCTCATCGACCACGCCGAGCGCCCAGAGGTCGTCGAGCACGTGATCGAGGTTCCAGATCCCGTAGGGGTCGCTCCCGTCCGAGAAGAGCGCCTGCCCGTCGAGGCAGTAGAGCGTCGGGTAGCGGGCGCCGTCGTGCTCTTCGTAGCCGGGCGGCAGGAAGTAGCGCATCCGGATCGGCGCCCCGAGGCCCGCGTCGACGTCGCGCCACCCGTGCAGGCGCCCCGTCTCGTGCTCGAACGCGGGCGTGAGCTCCACCTTGTCGCGCGCCGCGAGCACGAGGTTGCGCCCGAACGCCCAGCGCCCGTCCTCGCGGATCGGCTTCACCTCGACCGTCCCGCTCGACACCGGCACGCGGAACACGCTCACGTCGCCGTCCACCGTCACCGGCGCCGCGTTCGTCTCCCAGTCGAACGGCGCCGTGCCGCCGCGCAGGAACACGCGCCCGCGCGCCGCGGGGTAGCGCACGACGAGCGTCGCGAGCTCGAGCGTCGGCCGCCCCGAGCGCGGCGGCAGGAGGCTCTTGCGCGCGTTCACGCCGGCCCCGGCTTGAACGCCAGCACCTGCACGACCGCCGACTCGCCGTCGTGGTAGCGGCCCTCGCGCACCTCGCGCACGAGCTCGCGCCCGACCGCGAGCTCGAGGCCGCGCAGCTCCTCGCGCAGCGCGGCGAGCGTCATCATCGACTCCGCGGTCGGCGGCCCGCCCGTCCCGCGCCCCACCTGCGCGGGCGTGTACGCCTCGAGCACGAGCGCGCCGCCCGGCCGCAGCGCCTCGACCACCCGCGCGTGGAGCGGCGCGCGGATCGCCGGCGGCACGTGCGCCCAGATCGACACGACCACCGCCGCGCCCGCGGGCGGCGCGTAGTCTGCGAGGTCGGCCACCACCGTCTCGAGCGCGAGGCCCCGCGCGCGCGCGAGCGCGGCGGCCTTCTCGAGCCCGACCGCCGACTGGTCGACCGCGATCACGCGGCCCGCGCCCGCTCGCGCGGCGAGGAACACCGCGTTGCGCCCCTCGCCCTCGGCGAGGCACACGACGTCGCCGGCGGGCAGCCGCGGGGCCACCTCGCGCAGGAAGTCGTTCGGCTCCTCGCCGTAGGCGAAGCCCTCCTCGGCGTAGCGGCGGTCCCACATCTCGGCCGGCGTGCTCATCAGGCCTCAGGCCATGAAGTGGCGGCCGATGTGCAGCTTGATCGCGTCCTCGAACTCGTCCTCGCGCCCGCCGCGGTAGACCATCGAGGAGCCGATCTCGGCGGCGAGGATCGCCGCGCGGTACTTCGGCGGGAGCTTGGTGAGCCGCTCTGGCGACGCGCGCAGCAGCGCCGGCAGGTGCAAGAGGATCGCGCGCCGGTACGGCTCGGAGAGCGGCAGCTCGGGCCGCGCGCTGAAGAAGGCGAAGAGCCGCGCGTAGTTGGCGTTGATCTCCTTGCTGAGCTCGTCCGAGATCTCGGTGCAGAGCTTGCCGGTCTCGCGGTGCCGATCGAGGATCAGGCGCGCCTCGTCGCTCGCGCGCTTCTCGAGGATCTCGAGCACGCCCTTCACGTAGGCGGGCTTGTCGGCGAGGAACTCCGCCTCGTCGAGCAAGAGGTTCGCGATGATCTCGTACGACGACGAGATCACGCCGCACTTGTTGGCCGAGGCGTCGCGCATGACGAGCACGCCTGCGCGCTGGAGCTCGACGCGCGCCGCCGGCGTGACGAAGGAGTTGGCGCCCTCGACGATCGCCTTGGCGGACGGGACACCGTCCGGGACGAAGCGCTGCCAGTTGTCCTTGTCGATCGTCTCGGGGCGCCCGCCGCCGGGGATGAAGAGGTCCGCGCGCACGTCGAAGATGAGCGAGCCCCACTCGCGCGAGAAGTCGTCGAGCGAGATCCACTCCTCACGCAGGGCGCCGCTCGCGTCGCGCGACACGCGCCGGTACTGCTCGCGCAGCCCGTCCACGCGGCTGCCCGTGCGGAACAGCATGAACGCGCCCGGGTGCAGCGCCTCGGGGGAGAACGCGTGGAGATCCTGCGAGAGCAGGATCCGCTTCAGCTCGGCGTGGTCGGCGCCCTCGGGATCGCAGACCGCCGCGGTGCCGTCGAGGATCAGCACGAGCTTGGCGAGCGGGCACCGCGCGAGGATCAGGCTCATCGCGTTGCCCGCGACGTCGCCGTTGGGCCCGCCCGTGAGCTTCACGGTGAAGGGCTGCGTGTGCATGTCGATGCCGAGCTCCTGCATCGTGATCTCGGCGAACTTCACGACGCCGGTCGAGGTGACCGCGAACTCCTTGTGGTTGATGCCGACCCTCTTCGACGACATCACGCCGATCCCGAGGATGTACCCGCGCTGCTTGGAGATCTGCGCGATCTCCTCGATCATCGCGTCGTGCATGTTCTCGTCGGGGCCGAGCTCGATGGCCTCGTCCTCGCGGTAGTAGTCGACGACGGACGGGCTCTTCGCGACGCCGTCCTCGGTCACGTAGATGTCGAGGAAGGCGTTGACGACGGATCGCTGCATCTTGTGTAGACGCAACGTCTCTTGCGGGCGCTCCTCCATCTCGAGCGCGTTCGCGTCCATCAGGATGACGAGCTTGCTACCGCCCTCGTAGATGTCCTTGTTCTTCAGGTGCTGCGTGTGCGCGAGGACGAAGTTCTCGCGGAAGAGCGTGCGCGCGTTCGTGAGGAACTCGTCGTCGGAGCGACAGATCACCGTGCGCCAGCCGCCGCGCGCGATGTCGGAGAACCCGATGTGGAAGCCGAACGCGTAGCGCGTGAAGAAGAAGGTCACGCGGAACGGCAGATCCGGCGGGAGGTCGTCGGTGAACGCGGGCCCGAGATCGGTGAGGAAGGCCGGGTCGAGGCGGAACGCGAAGGCGGTCTTGTTCAAGACGAAGAAGTTCGTCTTGAGCGTGTGCTTGATGAACGCGAGGCAGCACCTGAAGACGTCGCGCCGCACGTCGTCGAGGTGCTTGTGGCCGGTGTTGTAGTCGCGCACCGCCCGCTCCGCTGCGGCGAGCCGCTCCTCCCACCGCGCCTCGCGATCGGGCAACGTCGGATCGAACCGCGTGTGGAACAGCTCGACCATCTGCGCCGAGAGGCGGTGGTTGGCGGCGAACGCGTTGCGCACCTCCTCCCAGTCGAAGCGGTCCGGCTGCGCGTGCGCGAGCTGGGTGTGGCAGAACGCGCCGAACGCGCGCACGAGCGCGGTGTCCTCGCCGCTCATCTTCCCGGGCACGACGAGCTCGTGGTACTCGGGCGCGCTCGCCGACAGGATCTGCGTGTTGAAGAACTCGCGCTCGAGCCGCTCGGCGAGCGGCGAGCGGCCGGTGAGCTCTTCGCCGTTGCGCGGCCGCACGTAGAACGTCGCCACGACGTAGGGCTGCACGCCGTTCGGGAGGTCGAGCACGTACGCGCGGTTGATCCCGAGATCGAGGCGGTTCACGACCTCGAGGATCTGGGCGAGGAAGCGCTTGTGCGGCGGGCTCGCGACGGCGAGCGAGACGCGCGTGAGCTTCGTCTCGTCGCGCACCGGCTCGACGTCGAAGAAGAGACCGCCGCGGCGCTGGCAGAGCTGGAGCAACCGCACCGTCTGCGCGACGCGGCGCGAGGACGAGACCTCGACGTAGCTCGGGTTGTTGAGCCAGAGCACCGCGAGCTGCTGGTCGAGCTCGGCGAGGTCGAAGTCGGGGTAGTCCGAGACGAGCGTCGCGCGCGTGCGCGCGAGGAGCTCGCCGGGGATCGTCACGCCCGCCGCGAGGCCCTCGCGGATCTGCGCGTCCGTCTTGCAATCGAACTCGAAGCGCACGATCTCGAGCAGCCCGTCGGTGCCCGGCACCGGCTCGAACGAGTGGCCGACCATCGAGTACGAGATCGCGCGCTCGGCACCGGTACGCAGCCGCAGCGTGCGGACCAGCGACCCGGGCGAGCTCTTCGTCGCGAGGATCAGCGCGTTCGGCCGATCGGAGAGGATCAGGTGCTCGTTGTTCTCCAGGGTGTGCAGCTCGCGGACGAGCATCCCCATCGCCTCGGGCTCATCGCGCATCGAGTCGATCGTGTACGGGCTCAGGTAGCGCTCGAGCCACGCACGGTTCTTCTCGACCTGCAGGGCGAGCTCGGAGACGTTCAGGCTCAGGGTCATCGGGTCCTCGGGTTGTCGTCGGCGCAGATCCCCCGGGACGCTCCATACCGCATCCACGCCGGGGCGTCGCCGCCGTGGTGTGCGAAGACCGATGCCGCAGAGCGGCACATCCTCTCGCCGCGTTGCGTCAATCCACGCCTCGACGCGCTGCGTCGTGCGCGCGGCGGACCGAGCGGGCTAGCGGCGTCGCCGGAGCACGAGCGCGAGCGCCGCGAGCGCGAAGAGCCCCGCGGGCGCGGGCGCGCTCGGCGTCGCGGCGCGGCACGAGCAGCCGTCGCTCGAGAGGCCACCGCTCGGCCCCGCGTCGACGCCAGCGTCGGGGGGAGCGCCGCCGTCGGTCGGCATCGGCGGCGTACCGGCGTCGGGCGTCGGCGGCGGGCCCGCGTCGACGTTCACGGGCGGCACGTCGAGCACGGTCACGCGGATCTGGATCTGCGCGTCGGGCGGGCCGCCTTGGCCGGGATCGCCGAACCACGCGACGCCCTCCTGCACGAGGTTGAAGAACTGCACGTACTCGCCGGGCGTGCTCGGCGCGCGCACGTCGAAGACGAAGCGGCCGCTCTCGCCGGGCGCCACGGCGCGATCGACGGTGGCCGCGCGGTTCGGTGCGACCCAGCCGTCGGCGGCGAGCGGGCTCGCGACGTCGCGCGGCTCGGTGGTGCCGAGGAACGTCGCGCCCGGGCTCCACGGCTCGGTGCCGGTGTTGCGCAGCTCGAGGTAGCCGTTGACGACCTCGCCGGGCGCGAGGTCGAACGGGTCGCGCGCGAGCGGGAAGGTCTGATGCACGTACGCGGCGCCGTAGTAGGAGCGCGGCGCGCCGGCGCGCAGGTCGTCGAGGCGGCGGTGCAGGTGATCGCCGGGGCACGAGGTCGACTGACCCGGGTGGTCGCGGTGGCCGAGCACGGTCGTGCTCGACGGCGTGATGCCGTAGAGGTCGCCGAGGCCGCGCACGAGGCCGGCGCCGCCGCTGATCATCTCCTCGGGCGGGACGTGCGGCGTCTCGATGCCGCCGCAGCTCGAGGAGTGGAAGCAGCCGATGAACGAGATGCCGATGTTGCCGCTGTTGTGCCCGCCGACGTGCGCGCCGAGGTACTGGATCGGGCGGCCCTCCCAGAGCCGTCCGTCGATCGACACGAGGAAGTGGTAGCCGATGTCGCACCAGCCGCGGCTGTCCATGTGGTAGGCCTGGATGCCGCGCAGGCGCGAGGCCGGGTCGCCGCTGGGCTGGCTCACGGTGTGGTGGATCGCCATGCGGCGCTTGCTCGCGTCGCCGTCGGTGCAGCGCGTGGCGCGCGCGCCCCAGGTCTCGCGGGCGACGACGCCGAGCGCGGCGATCTCCGCGCGCAAGGGGAGGCGGTGCGCGGCGACGTCGGCGCGGCTGGGCGCGACGTCGGGCAGCGGGACGAGCGCGGACCAGGTGAGCTCCTCGATGGCGGCGTCGCGCGGGAGGCGCAGCTCGGCGACGCGCGCGAGGACGTCGAGGTCGGCACGCAAGACGAGTTGCGATCCTTCACGCCAGGTGACCTCGAGCGAGCGCCACGCGCCCGGCGCGCCGTCGTCGCCGAGGCCGCGCGCGAAGAGCGCGGGGGCCGGCGCGTCGGGGTCGGCGAGGACGAGCAGGGCGCCGATGCGGCTCGCGCCCAGCGGGGCGTCGAGCTCGGCGCGGACGAACGCGCCGTCCGCGGGGAGCGCGGCGATCGCGGCGGCGAACAGCGTCGCCTCGGGGATGTCGTCGGCCGGGGTCGGCAGCGCGGCGGGCGCCTCGGGCGAGCAGCCGGCCGCGAGCACGAGGGCGAGGAGAGCACGGTGGGAGCGACGCATTCGGGGTTCCGCTCAGCATACACCGTGCCCACGCGCGCGCGCCGCGGGGTGCGGACTCGAGATCGCACTCGCCCGGCGATTGCATCGCGCGAGCGGGCGGAACGGCCCCCGATCGCACAGATCCTGGACGAGGGGCCCCGTCCTCGGCCGGACCCGCGCGGAGCGCGCCGCGCGCCGGCGCGGGCTCACTCGAGGATGCGGCGCGCGATGGCCTCCATCGGCGCCGCGTACGAGTCCTGGCAGACCGAGCCGACGACCACGCGCGCGCCGCGCGCCTCGAGGTCGCGCGCGACCTCGACGAGGCGGACGGGCGGGAACGCGATGCCGCGGCCCGGGACGTTGCACGACGGGACGAGGCGAGAGGGCAAGGCGGGGTCGAGGCGCTCGACCATGCGCGGGTCCCGGACGTCCTCGGGGCCGACGAGGCGATCCCAGTCGACGGGCCCGACGGGCGAGGGCTCGAGGTCGACGGGCACGCCGGCGAGGACGGCGTAGAGCAACCGCGACGGCTGGCGCCGCAGCCCGGCGAGCCCATCGACGTACCGCGCGACGGGGTGCACGGCCTCGCGGTGGACGAAGCAACGCAAGTTGAGGTCGGTCGCGCCGTAGCGCGGGTGGTCGAGCATCATGAGGTCCGGGTCGAGGAGCGCGCAGTCGTCCTCGTCCGAGAGGATCACGACGCCGAGCAGGGAGTCGCGGCGCACGAGCCCGTCGTTCGCGCCGTCGGCGTGCCCAGGCGTGTCGCGGAAGAAGCGCGGCGGCGCGTACCCGTCGGCCGTCCACTCCGTCGGCCGCGCCGGAGTGAGCGCCTTGAGCGCGGCCTCGAGCTGCTGCTCCAAGCCGCAGCCGCTCGTCCCGACGTTGGTGACGCACGCGAGCTCCACGCCGGACGCCTCCGGCGAGTTGGCCGGATCGAACGCGAGCACCGCGGGATAGCTCGCGCGGCAGCCCGGGAGCTCGGTGCGCCCGCGCGTCTGGAGGATCCCATCTCGGCCGAAGTCGCCGTGCCCGCAGGTCGGGACCGTGTGCCCGCCGACCCCCATGTCCGTCGTGACGACGCCGATCTGGAGGCTGTGGAGCGGGCGCGCGTCTGGCGTTCCGTCGCCGTCGAGATCGCCCGTCAGGAGCGCCCGGGTCAGCCCGGGCAGCGCCGCCGCGAACGACGCCTGCTTCTCCGCCATCGACCCCGCGTCGTCGATCACGAACAGGAGGTCGACGTCGTCGGCGCGGGGCGGCGGGGGGCCCGCGTCGCGGCGCACCGCGCCCGCGTCCGCCGCCGGGTCGACCGTGCAGCTCGTCAGCGCGAGCGCGTACGCGAGGGTGAGCCGCCGCATCGCCTCCAGGGTAACGCGAGCGTGGGCTCGACATCACGGCGGCAGCGCCTCGCGGCGCCGCGCGAGGTAGCGGCGCTCGACCTCGTTGGTCGCGAGCGCGAGGGCGTCGTCGTACGCGCGCCGCGCGTCCGCGAAGCGCCCGGCGCGGCGCAGCAGGTCGGCGCGCGCGGCCGGCAAGAGGTGATAGCGCGCGAGCGCGCCGCGCGCGTCGAGCGCCTCGATGCGCCGCAGGCCCTCCGCGAGATCGCCCGCCATCGCGACCGCGACCGCGTGGTTGAGCTCGACGACCGGCGAGGGCGCGACGCGCGCGTGGATCGCGTAGAGCGCGGCGATCTGACGCCAGTCCGTGTCCGCGGCCCGCGCGGCGCGCGCGTGGAGCGCCGCGACCGCGGCCTGGAGCGCGTACGCGCGCGGGGGTCGCGCCGCCAGCGACGCGTCGACGAGCGGCAGCGCGCGCGCGATCGCGGCGTGGTCCCAGCGCGTGCGGTCTTGCTCCTCGAGCACCACGAGCTCGCCGTCCGGGCCGACCCGCGCGTCGCGGCGCGCGTCGGTGAGGAGCATCAACGCCAACAGGCCCTTGGGCTCCGTCTCGTCGGGCAGGAGCTGCGCGACGAGCTCGGCGAGGCGCAAGCCCTCGGCGCAGAGCTCGTGGCGCACGAGCGCGTCGCCTGCGCTCGCCGCGTAGCCCTCGTTGAAGACGAGGTAGAGCGTGTGCAGCACCGCCTCGAGCCGCGCGCCGAGCTCGTCCGCCTCGGGCACGCGATAGGGGATCTTCGCGGCGGCGATCTTCTTCTGCACGCGCACGATGCGTTGCGCCATCGTGCGCGGGTCGAGGAGGAACGCGCGCGCGATCTCCTCCGTGGTGAGGCCGCAGACGGTGCGCAGGGTGAGCGCGATCTGCGCGTCGGGCGCGAGCGCCGGGTGGCAGCAGGTGAAGACGAGGCGCAGGAGATCGTCGCGCAGCGCGTCCTTGAGGAGCGCGTCCGGGCTCGGCGCGAAGGCGCCCTCGACCGCGGCGACCGCCGTCAGCTCCGCTTGCTTGTCGCGATAGCGAGCGCTCCGCCGGATGCGGTCGATCGCCTTGTTGCGCGCCGCGCGCAGGATCCACGCGCGCGGCTCGGCGGGGACGCCCTCCTCCGGCCACTGGGCGAGCGCCGCCTCGAACGCGTCCTGCACCACCTCCTCGGCGCGCGCGAAGTCGCCGAGGAGGCGGATCAGGGGCGCGATGATGCGACCGTGCTCTTCGCGATAGAGCCGCTCGATCCGCGCGCCGACGTCCGGCGTGACGCTCACCTCGGCGCGCTACATGCCGCCCTGGTCGAAGACCATGACGGGGCGGACCTCGACGGTCCCGATGCGCGCGGCGGGGATGCGCGCGGCGATCGCGATCGCCTCGTCGAGATCCTTGGCGTCGATCAGGTAGTAGCCGCCGAGCTGCTCCTTGGTCTCGGCGAACGGCCCGTCCGTCGTGACGACCTTGCCGTCCTTCACGCGCACGCTCGTCGCGGTCGCGACCGGCTGGAGCGCGTCGCCGGCCTTGAAGTGGCCGCTCTTGACGATGCCCTCGGTGAAGGCGTGGTACTCGGCGAACACGCGGCCCTGCTCCTCGGGCGACATGTCGTTCATCAGGCGCTCGTTCTCGTAGATCATCAGCAGATAGTTCATGGCTTCTCGCCTCCTTCGCCCCCCGGTCGAACGAGCGAGGCGCCGATCGACAGGTCGCGCGCCATCGTACGAGAAAAAGTGGCGACGAGGATCACTCCCAGAGGACGGGCTCGCGCTCGAGGGTCACGCCGAAGCGGGCGTGGACGGTCGCGCAGATCTCGTCGGCGAGGGCGAGGAGCGCGGCGGTGCTGCCGCCGCCGTGGTGCACGAGGGCGAGCGCGTGCGCGGTGCTCAGGCCGACCGCGCCGCGACGGGTGCCCTTGGCGAAGCCGGCCTCCTCGACCAGCCAGCCGGCGGCGAGCTTCACGCGGCCGTCCGGGGTCGGCCAGCGCGGCATGGGGCGCGACGATGCCGCCGCGACCGCGTCGGCGAGCTCGGGCGCGACGACCGGGTTCGTGAAGAAGGAGCCGGCGCTGCGGCGGTTCGGATCGCCGGCGTCGATCACCATGCTCTTCTTGCGCCGGAGCGCGATCACCACGTCGCGCACGGTAGCGAGGTCCGGCGCGGCGTGCCCCTCGAGCGCGCTCGTGAGCTCGGCGTAGCGCAGCGCGGGCGCGCCGCCCGGCCGGAGCGCGAAGGTGACCTCGAGCACGACCCACCGCTCGGGCTCGCGCTTGAAGCGCGAGTCGCGGTAGCCGAACGCGCACTCGGCGGCCGGCAGCGTCCGCTCCTCCTGCAGGGCGCGATCGAGGACGCGCACGGTGGTGATCGTCTCGGCGACCTCTTGGCCGTAAGCGCCGACGTTCTGGATCGGGGTCGCGCCCGCGCGGCCGGGGATGCCGCTCAGGCACTCGAGGCCGGCGAGCCCGCGCGCGACCGTCGCGGCGACGAGCGCGTCCCACGGCTCGCCGGCGGCGGCGGTGACGACGCCCCCGTCGAACCGCAAGCCTCGTTGCGCCATCTCGATCACCAGGCCGTCGAAGCCGGCGTCGGCGACGACGAGGTTGCTGCCGCCGCCGAGCAGCCGCGCGTCGAGGCCGCGCGCCGCCGCCCACGCGAGCGCCTCGAGCACCGTCCGCTCGTCGGTCGCCTCGACGAAGAAGCGCGCCTCACCGCCGAGCTCGAGGCTCGTGCGCGGCGCGAGCGGGACGTGCTCGAGGAGGATCACGCCGGGCCGACGCGCTCGAGCCCGCCGAGGTAGGGGCGCAGCGCGTCCGGCACGCGCACCGAGCCGTCGGCGCGCTGGTACTGCTCGAGGATCGCGACGAGCGTGCGGCCGATCGCGAGGCCCGAGCCGTTCAGCGTGTGCACGAACCGCGGCTTGTCGCCGGCGGCCGGCCGGAAGCGCAGCTCCGCGCGGCGCGCCTGGAAGTCGCCGAACCAGGAGCAGCTCGAGATCTCGCGGAACTTGTCTTGCCCGGGCAGCCAGACCTCGAGGTCGTAGGTCTTGTGCGAGCCGAACCCGAGGTCCGCGGTGCACAGCGCGACCTTGCGGTAGTGCAGGCCCAGGCGCTGGAGCACCACCTCGGCGTGCCCGGTGAGGGCCTCGAGCTGGGCGAGGCCGTCCTCGGGCGCGCACAGGCAGACGAGCTCGACCTTGTCGAACTGGTGCTGCCGGATGAGGCCGCGCGTGTCCTTGCCGTAGGCGCCCGCCTCGCTGCGGAAGCACGGCGTGTAGGCGGTGTAGCGGCGCGGCAGCGCGCCCGGCTCGAGGATCTCGCCCGCGTGCAGGTTCGTGAGCTGCACCTCGGCGGTCGGCGAGAGGAACTGGCGCACGCGCTCGCCCTCCGGCGCGTCCTCGAGGCGGCCGACCTGGAACACGTCCGCCTCGAACTTCGGGAGCTGCCCCGTGCCGTGGAGCGCCCGCTCGTTGACGATCGCGGGCGGCCAGACCTCCTCGTAGCCGTGCTCGCTCGTGTGCAGATCGAGCATGAACGCCATCAGCGCGCGCTCGAGCCGCGCGCCGGCGCCGCGCAGCACCGTGAAGCGCGCGCCCGCGATCTTCGCGCCGCGCTCGAAGTCGAGGATGCCGAGCGCGGTGCCGAGCTCCGCGTGGTCCTTGGGCGCGAAGTCGAACGCGGGCCGCTCGCCCCACGTCGTGAGCACGACGTTGTCGTGCTCGCCCGCGCCGACGGGCACGCTCGGATCCGGGAGGTTCGGCAGGTGGAGGATCCGCGCCTCGAGATCGGCGAGCACCTTCGTGAGCGCGGCCTCGAGCTCCTTGATCTCGGCGCCGAGCGCCTTGAGCGCGTCGCGCTTGGCGGCGAACTGCGGGCTCTTCTTTTCGGTCGAGGCCATCGCCTCGCTCGCCGCGTTCTTCTCGGCGCGCATGCGCTCGGTGCGCGTGATGAGCGCGCGGCGCTCGGCGGCGAGCGCGTCGATACGCTCGAGCGGCTCGGTCGCGCCCGGCCCGCGGGTCGCGAGCCGCGCGCGGACGGTGTCGAAGTCGTCGGTGACCGTGCGCAGGTCCAGCATGCGCAGCGCTATAGCATGGTGGTACGGTCGCCCCATGCGAAGGCGCTGGGTCCGTTGGTTCTTGGGTCTCGTGGCGGCGCTGTTCTTGTCGACCGCCGCGGTGCCGGTGATCGCGCAGTCGACCGGCAGCAGCTTCGGCGGCGGCAGCTTCGGGGGCGGCGGCGGCGGCGGGAGCTTCGGCGGCGGCGGCGGGAGCTGGGGCGGCGGCAGCAGCTACTCGGGCGGCGGCTACAGCTACTCGGGCGGCGGCGGCGGCGGCGGCATGCCGCTCGTGTGCAGCGTGCCGATCATCATCCTGTTCGTGGTGTTCTGGGTCATCGGGCAGGCGGCGAAGCAGAAGGGCGGCGGCGGCGCCTATCAGGTGCACCACGGGGCGCGCGGCTGGAACCAGGTCGACGTCTCGGCCATCCGGCTCGGGATCGACTGGCGCGCGCGGCGCGACGTGCAGGCGCGGCTCGAGCAGCTCGCGCAGAGCGGGCAGACGAGCTCGCAGGCGGGGCTCGCCAACCTCCTGCGCGAGACGGTCTTGATGCTGCGGCGCGCGGAGCTCTCGTGGCTCTACGCGAGCGTGTCCAACTACCACCCGATGAGCGCGGCGCAGGCGGAGGGGATCTTCCGACAGCTCGGCTTGCAGGCGCGCGCGCAGTTCCGCGAGGAGCTGGTGCGCAACGCCGACGGCTCGGTCACGCGGCGCGACGCGCCGGAGATGCGCGCGCACCG
This sequence comes from Sandaracinaceae bacterium, assembly GCA_019637095.1. GTDB lineage: Bacteria > Myxococcota_A > Polyangia > Polyangiales > Sandaracinaceae > JACKEC01. The sequence continues at coordinate 111,110 of JAHBWG010000009.1, forward strand.
GCACGAGGGCGAGGGTGTGGTGGTCGTGACGCTGATCGTCGCGGCGCGGCGCGAGATCGTCGACGTCCACGCCGTCGACCACGCGGACCACCTCAAGCGCCTGCTCGACGACATGGTCGCGGTCGCCAACCCGCACACGCTCTGCGCGATGGAGGTCGTCTGGTCGCCCGCGGCGGAGAACGACCGGATGAGCACCGCGGAGCTCGAGCAGAACTACCCGGACCTCAAGAAGATCGACGAGCGCTCGATCGCGGGCCGGATCTTCTGCGAGTACTGCCGCGGCCCGTACGCGATGGAGCTGCTCACCTGCCCGCACTGCGGCGCGCCCGCCCCGGTCGGCGATCGCCGCCCCGGCTGAAGGCTCGGTTTGCGCCTGGATACTCGATACATTACCAACGATGTATGAAGACTATTACGGTCAATGTATCCGAGCCGGTCTACCGCGAGTTCCAGGAGTACGCGCGGCGTCATGACCGGACGACGGCGGAGCTGATCCGCGAGGCGATGGATGCGTACCGCCAGAGATGGTCGATGGGTGCTGGGAGCCTCCGTGACCTCGCGCCGGTCGACGTAGGCCGGGTGCTCGCGCCCCTCGGCGCCGACGACGACTTGCTCGACGAGATGCTCCGGTGATCCACGGCCTCGACACGAGCTTCCTCGTCCAGGTCGAGATCGCACAGCACCCTGGCCACGAGACCGCCCGCGGGCAGCTGGACGAGCGGCTCGATCGCGGCGACTCCTTCGCCCTCGCGCCGCAGGTGCTGGCCGAGCTGATCCACGTGGTCACCGATCCGCGCAGGTTCGAGCGGCCGCTCTCGCAGGCCCAGGCGCGCCGACGCGCGGAGGCGTGGTGGCAGGCGAGCGAGGTCGTCCAGACGCTCCCGAACGAGCACACCGTGCCCCAGTTCCTCGCGTGGCTGACCGAGCACGACCTCGGCCGCAAGCGGCTCCTCGACACGCTCCTCGCCGCGACCTACGCGACGAACGAGATCGACTCGATCCTGACGGGCAACGCACGCGACTTCGCGGTGTTCGGGTGCTTCACGCTGGTAGGCGGTTGAGCACTCGAGGTCTGTCGATGAATCGGACCGAGCACCGTAGTCGAGTGGTCCAGCCGCGAGGCGACGCGAGCAGTCGTGCGAAAGCACGGCGACGAGCGGCAACGCGCGCGGGGCGCGCGGCAGACTCGATTCACCGACGGACCTTCAGAGGGTCGCCACGAACGCGGTGTAGTCGTCCGACAGCGAGCCCATCTCGACGATCGAGATCGCCTCGGCCATCGCGCGGTCGGGGCGGCCGCCGAGCGCGCGCGCGAGCCGGCGCGCGACCTCGCGGCGCGTCGAGAGCTCGAGCCGCGCTTGGCGCCACGAGCCGTGGAACGCCCAGTCGAGCGACCAGATCTGGTCGAGGAGGTAGTCGGTCAGCATCGCCTCGGGATCCTGCGGGGCGCTGCGCGCCTCGGCGCGGTCGAACGCTTCCGTCCACGTCTCGCCGAGCGGCGGGATGGGCTCGCCCAGGAGCGCCGCGCCGAACGCGCGCAAGCAACGCTCGTACGCGGTCGTCGGGGGCTCCTCGAGCAGCGTGCGTCCGAGCGCGGCCCAGTCGCCGCCCGAGAGCGGGGGCTCGTCGATGGTCGCCTCGCCGCGGAGGTAGGGCGCCTCGATCGTCTCCCAGGTCGCCATGTCGACCTCCTCGTCGTCGTCGAGCGCGACCGTCGACGCGATCAGCCGGTCGACGAACGCGGTGTCGCACGAGGCGCGGCCGCGCTCGGGGGTGACGGGCTCGCGCTCGCCCATCGTGCGGCACGGGCAGCGGTGCTCGGTCGCGAGGCGACCGCCCGTCGGGGTGGCGACGAGGATGAACGGGAACTGCTGGCAGGTCTTGGGCTTGCCCTTGGGGCCGAGCATCGCGTGGAGGCGGCAGCCCTCGGGGCTCGAGAAGAGGCAGCGGCCCTCCGCGTTCTTGCCGATGACCCACGAGCCGTCGTGGAGGAGCACGACGCGCTCGTCGATGGAGCCGAGCGTCGCGGCCTCGACCTCGTCGAGCGGACCCCACGCGTGCAGGTCCGTGCAGCAGAGTCCGTCGCGGTGGCAGGTGAACGACGCGCCGGGCCGGGCCCGCAGCGGCTCGAGGAGGCTCATGGCGCGGCTCGTAGCAGCTGGGCCCGATGCTGTCATCATGGAGGGCATGGACGCGCTGACCCACCTCGCCGAGCGGATGAGCCTGGGCGAGCTGCTCGAGGCGCTGCGCGCGCTCTGCCGCAGCTACGAGCTCGTCGCGCACCACACGCAGGGCGAGTTCCACCACGACGTCGTGCTGCGCCTCACCGAGCCGCGCGGGCTGCCCGGGCCGGTGCTCGTCGTGAGCACGAACTGCAACGGCGGCGTCAAGGAGGTTCTCTGTCTCGAGGACGTCCCAGAGCCGGACGCGCTCTGGCACGCGCGCTGCCCCGACGGAGAGTTCGCGCCGGTCCCCTTGCCCGCGGTGCGCGGGCGCGCGCGCACGCACCACTGGTTCGACCCGTGCGAGCTGCTCGCCGCCGACGCGCGCAGCGAGCTGCGACCCGAGCACCGGCGCCGCCAGCGGGGCGGCGGCTGGGAGCCCGCGCGCTGACGCCACCTCCTGGCCGTGCTCGAACGTCCTCGACGTGCCGCGAGCCACGCGACGGCAGCGGCTGGCCGTGGCGCACACGGCCCACGGCGCGAGGCGCTCGGATCGTTGCCTCGGCCGCGCGGGCCGTCGTCGTCACCGAGCTCGGTCATGAATGCACCCACGATACGCCGCCGTCGACGCGATGATGAAGCTTGGCGAACATGATGCGATCGCCGAGCCGGGCGTGGTGACATCGGCGGCGGTCATCGACATCCTGCGCTGAGCGCGCGCTCGAAGGGGGGTACCGACATGGCGTTCCGCGGCGATCTCGAGGCCCTCACTGCCAAGCTCCGCCTCTCGGAGGCCGAGCTGGATCGGGTGCGCGCGCGGCTCGCCGAGCTCGAGGGCGACGACCCCGTCGCCAAGGCCGCTGCGCTGACTGCGCTCGAGGCGCGACTCGCCGAGCTCGAGCCGATCGTGCAGCAAGCCGAGCAGCTGCGCGCGGAGAACGCGGCGCTGCTCGCCGCGACGCAGGAGCTCGAGGACCAGATCGCGGAGCGCGACGGACAGATCGCGGAGCGCGAGGCGCGGATCGCCGAGCTCGAGCCGTTCGTGAAGACGGCCGAGGGGCTGCGCGCGGCCAACGCGGGCCTGCGCGAGCGGGTGAAGCAGCTGCAGCTCGAGCTCGGGCAGGCGGCGTCGCTGCGCGCGGGCGGCGGCAGCGGCGCGGAGCCCAAGCTGCCCAACGCTGCGCTGTGGGTGCTGATCCCGGTGCTCCTCATCCTCGGCCTGCTGACGCTGCTCGCTCGGCTCGGCTGACCACGGTCCCTTCAACGGCGGGAGCGTCGCAGCGGGCACGATGATGAGGTTGCACGCGGCGGTGAACGTCGGCTCCGCTCAGCGCGCTACGGCGAGGCAGCGGCGCGTGAGGGTGGACGTGCCCACCTCGTGGAGGGCGGCGCGCTCGACGAGGCGTCCCCCCGCGCCCGCGACCGACGCGGCGCTCGCGCGCCAGACCTCGACGCACAGACGACGGTGCGTGAGGACGTGCTCGAGCACACCGACCGGCGCGGCGCCGAGGCGCCCGCCGATGCCCGCGGTGCGCAACGCGCCACGCGCCGCCGCACGACCACGACCCTCGGCCGAGGGCAGCTCCCACAGCCCGCCGAAGAGCTCTCCCTCGCGCTTGACGAGGGCGACCGCGTCGCCGCGGGTCGCGACGACGGCGACACACGCGACCTCGCGCGGCGGCTTCTTCGCCTTGGCGACCGGCAGCTCGGCGGTGCGCCCGTCGCGACGCGCCACGCACTCGCGCGCGATCGGGCACTCGGCGCAGCGCGGGCCGCGTGGCGTGCACACGCGCGCGCCGAGCTCCATGAGCGCCTGGTTCAGGTCGCCGGGGCGCTCTGCGTCGACGAGCGCCTGCGCGTGCGCCCAGAGCGCGCGCTCGGTGTCGGCGCGGCCGAGCGGCGTGTCGATCCCGTGCACCCGAGACAGCACGCGCGCGACGTTGCCGTCGACGACGGGTTCGCGCCGGTCGAACGCGATCGAGCCGATCGCGCCCGCGGTGTAGCGGCCGACGCCGGGCAGCGCGCGCCGCGCCGCCGGGTCCTCGGGGACCTCGCCGCCGTAGCGCGCGACGACCTCGCGCGCGCCGGCGTGCAGCAGCCGCGCGCGCCGGTAGTAGCCCAGGCCGCTCCAGAGCCCGAGCACCTCGTCCTCGCTCGCGCGCGCGAGCGCGTGCGGGTCGGGGAAGCGCGCGAGGAAGCGCTCGTAGTACGGCACCACCGTCTCGACGCGCGTCTGCTGGAGCATGATCTCGGAGACCCACACCGCGTACGGGTCGCGCGTCGCGCGCCACGGGAGCGCGCGGCGGTGCGCGTCGTACCAGCCGAGCAGGGCGTCGCGCATCGCTCAGAACGAGGCGGTGCCGACGGAGCACACCGTCGACGGGTCGCAGCGCGAGGTCGCGTGGCGCGCGACGACCCGGTCGTGCTCGATGATCTCGATCTCGGGGGCGCCGCCCATCGGCGTCGGCGGTACGCGCACGACGCCCGGGACCGGGCCGAGCGGCTCGCGCGTGTGCGCGACGCGGGCCTCGGCGGCGCGCGGGTGGCGCACGAGCACCGCGCGCTCCGGGTGCGCCGCCGGCGTGAGCGGGACGTTCATCACGGTGCGGCCGTTCTCGAGGCGGCGGCGCAGCTGCGCGGCGTCGAGCACGACCGGCTGGTGGCGCGGCGCGACGATGACCAGCGGACCGGGCTCCACCATGTCGGCGGCGAGCACGCACGGGAGCACGCCGACGAGCACGTCGCCGCGATAGAGCGCGGCGCCCGGCGCGTTCGACTCGAGGCGCAGGCCGCTCGGCGCAGCGCTCGCCGGCGCGGGCGGCGGCGGCTCGTCGGTGCCCGTGCGCTCGGCCGTCACGAAGAAGAGCAAGAACAGCGCGGCGACGCCGACGATGGCGGCGGCGCCGAGCCCGAGCAGGCCCACGACGATCCACAGGCCGAGCGAGCGGCTCGGCGCAGGCGGGGCGGGCGCCGGCATCTGCGGCGCGTGCACCGGCGGGTGGCGGCCGGTGATGACGACCGGGCTCGCCGGGCGCACGTCGGGGCGCGTGGCCGGCGCGTTGACGTGGTCCGGGCTCGAGGGCCGCACGGCGGGCGCCGGCGGGATCGAGAGGCGCTCCTCCGGCGACGGTTGCTTGGCCGGCGCGTGCGGCTCGTCGATCCGCCAGCCGCGCTCGGGGAAGGCCCAGCCGAGCAGGCGCGCGAGCTGGTCGCGGCCATAGCCGGGCGCGATGTCGTGGAGCACCTCGCGCAGCGACATCCCGAGCGCCTGCGCGGAGGGCGTGCGCGCCTCGGGCGCGCGCGTGAGGCAGGCCATCACGATCGCGTCGAGCTGCGGCGGCACCTCGGGGCGGTAACGCGAGGGCGGGTGGAACTCGCACGCCTGCAGCATCAGCGTCGCGCGCGCCGGATCGTTCGGCGGCAGCAGCACCCGCATCGCGAGCATCTCCCAGAGCACGACGCCGAGGCTGAACACGTCCGCCCGCGCGTCGACCTCGCGGTGGTCCGCTTGCTCGGGCGCCATGTAACAGAGCTTGCCGATCGGCACGCCGCTGCCCGTCTGCACGACGTTGTCGGCGGCCTTGACCAGCCCGAAGTCGGAGACCTTCACCGCGCCCTCGTTCGAGAGCAAGATGTTTTGCGGGGATACGTCGCGGTGCACGATGCCGAGCGGGTTGCCCGCCTCGTCGCGCTTGCGGTGCGCGTGATCGAGCCCCTGCGCGGCCTCGGCGGCGATGAAGCACGCCGCGGAGAGCTCGAGCGGCTGCGCCTGCTTGACGAGCCGCGAGAGCAGGCTCGCGAGCGTGACGCCCTCGACCATCTCCATCACGAGGAACGGCTCGGGCTCGATGCCGAAGTCGACGACCGCGACGAGGTTCGGGTGATCGAGGCGCGCGTTGGTCCGCGCCTCCGCGGCGAAGCGCTCGAGCAGCGAGCCGCTCCGGCGGTACTGCGGGATCATGCGCTTGATCGCGACGGTCTTCTTGAAGCCCGCCTCGCCCGTGCGCTCGGCCCGGTAGACCATGGCCATGCCGCCTTGCCCGAGCTTCTCGAGCAGCCGATATGGCCCCAGCATCATGGGCTCGGCGGCGGCGGACACCCGCGTGGGTATATCAAGCGCCGGTCCTCAGCGCAGCACGGCGATTTCGTCGAGGCGCTTGCGCGCCAGGTCGGGCACGACGCAGTCCTCGCTCGGGTAGCCGACGGGGAGGATGAGGAACGGCTTCTCGTTCGCAGGCCGACCACAGAGCTGGCGCAAGAAGGTCATCGGGGCGGGGGTGTGGGTGAGCGTGGCGAGGCCCGCGCGGTGGAGCGCGGCGATCAGGAAGCCGACCGCGATGCCGACCGACTCGCTCAGGTAGTACCCCTTGAGGCGCGTGCCGTCCGGCAGCTCCTCGAAGTCGCGACGGAAGACGACGATGACCCAGGGGGCGTCGGTGAGGTGCGACTTGACGAAGTCGGTGCCGAGCGGAGCGAGCGCCTCGAGCCACTCCGGGGTGGCGCGCCGCTCGTAGAACTCGCGCTCCTCGCGCTCGGCGGCCTCGCGCAGGCGCGCCTTGGTCTCGGGCTCGGAGATGGCGACGAAGAACCACGGCTGTCGGTGCGCGCCGCTCGGCGCGGTGCCCGCGATCCGGATCGCGTCCTCGATCGCCTCGCGAGGCACGGGGTCCGGCGCGAAGTGGCGGACCGTGCGGCGCGCGCAGGCGAGCTCGTAGTCCTCGCGGAGCCTGCGCGCCGATTCGTCGGGCGGGACGCGCGCAGGTCGGTAGGGGACGGGGCGGAAGCGGGGATCGCTCATGGCGGTCGGAGGGTAACGCGGCGCCCGCGGCGGATGCGGCTATCCTTGGCGGCGTGATGACCAAGAGGAGCACGTCCTGGCTCGCGCTGTTCGTCTGGATCGCCGGGTGCGGCGGCGGCTGCGGCGGCCCGAACGTCGAGCCGGCGAGCGGCGGCGAGGCGTCGAGCGACTCGGTCGCGGGCGACGAGGCGAGCGCGCCGCCGGGGACCCCGCACCGTCCGGCGCCCGCCGCCGACGTGGGCCCGCCGCCGGTCCTGCGCGTCAGCGGCGAGCGCGAGCGCGCGGGCGGCGTCGCGATCCGGATCGAGAACCGCGGCGACGCCGAGGCGCGGCTCGCCGGACGCCTCGCGCTCCAGCACCGCGACGGCGGGCGCTGGGCGCCGCTCGCGAGCGTGTCGCTCGACCTGCGCTACTCGTGCGAGGACCGCGCGCCCGAGTGCGTGACGCTCGCGCCGGGCGCGTCGTACCTGCCGCCTCGCTGGCTCGGCATGATCGGCGACGCGCAGTGCGCGTGCGAGCGATGCACGGCGGCCCCGGGGGGCGAGTACCGCTTCGTGGTCCAGAGCTGCGATCGCGCGCACACGATCGAGGGCGAGCCCTTCGCGCTGCCCTGATCCGCTCGAAGACCGTCGACAACGCATCGAGCACCCGTCGGGGGTTTGGAGCCGTGCTCGCCGAGCACCTCACTCGCTCAGGACGGGCAGGAGCGGGCGCAGCGAGTGGATGAGGAGCGGCTCGGCGAGGAAGAGCACGATGAACGGCACGAGCACGACCACGACGGCGGCGAGCGGGCCGACGCGGGCCATGCGCGCGGTCGCGGTCATCGCCCAGAGCAAGGCCATCAGCGGCAGGATCGACAACACCTCCGCGCCGAGGCGGAGCGAGTCGCCCGGCTCGAGCGGCAGCAACCAGACGATGAGCTGCAACAGCAGGCCGGTGCGGCCGCCCAGGACGAGGAGCCAGCCGCGGTAGAGCAGCACCTGGCGCGTCGGCTGCGCGTCGCTCGGCTGGCCGTACGCCTTGGTCAGGCTGAGGTACGGCGCGGCCATCACGAGCAGCTTCGCCGCGCCGATCAAGAGGCCGAGGCCGAGCGCCTGCGCGACGTCGAGCGCGTGCTCCAAGGCGCTCGGTGTGCCGATCGGGTGCACCTCGCCGAGCGGGCCGAACCGCAAGAGGTGCGTGAACGGGACGACGCCGGCGAGCGCGGCGATCGGCAGCACGGTGACGAGCGCGAAGGTGACGCCGCGGCGCCACTCGCCGCGCGTGAACTTCACCGCGGTGCGCGTGGGCGAGAAGGCGTCCGCGAGCGTACCGAAGAGACGCGCCGCAACGTCCTTTGCTTCATCCGCCCATGGGACGGGCGGCATCGGGTCGCGCAGGAGGCACGCGTGGCACCGCTGCACCGCACCGTGCCAGCAAGCGAGGCATACGTAGGTGCCGCACCGGGGGCAGGTCACGAGCGCGGACCTGTCCGGGTGCTCGCCGCAGGTGGAGCCCTCCGGCGCGGCCTCCACCGGATCGTCGTCGTCGCTCATGCCATCTCGAGGAACAGCCGATCCGGGTCCTCGACGTAGCCGATGATGTCGTAGGCGAACGCGGCGCCGACGTGGCCGTCGACGATGCGGTGATCGAACGAGAGGCTCAGGAGCATCACGTCGCCGACGACGATCTCGCCGTTCCTCACGACGGGCTTCTGCTTGATCTGGTGGACGCCGAGGATGCCGACCTCGGGGTGGTTGAGGATCGGGGTCGCGAACAGGCCGCCGTCCTTGCCGAGGCTCGTGATGGTGAAGGTCGAGCCGCGCAGGTCCTCGGTGGCGATCGTGCCGTCCTTCGCGGCCTGGCCGAGCCGCGCGATCTCGGCGGCGATCTCGAGGATGCTCTTGCGGTCCGCGTCCTTCACGACGGGGACCATGAGGCCCATGTCGGTCGAGGCGGCGATGCCGACGTTGTAGTAGCGGCGATAGACGAGCTCGTTGGTCGACTCGTCGAGCGCGGAGTTGAGGACCGGCGCGCGCTTGAGCGCGGCGACGACCGCCTTGACGATGAACGGCAAGAACGTGAGCTTGACGCCGGCCTTCTCGGCGGCGGGCGTCAGGCGCGCGCGCAGCGCCTTGAGCGCGCCGACGTCGCACTCCTCGACGAAGGTGAAGTGCGCCGCCGTGTTCTTCACGAGCTGCATGCGCTCGGCGATCTTGCGGCGCACGCCGACGAAGGGCTTGCGGTCCTCGAGCGCGCGCTGCTCGGGCGAGGGCGCCTCGATCGCGATCGGGGCGCGCGCGGCGGCGGGCGCGCGCGCGGCAGCGGCGGGCGCCGGGGCGGGGGCCGGAGCGCCGCCGCGATCGGAGTACGCGCCCACGTCCTCCTTGGTCACGCGGCCGCGCGGCCCGGTGCCCGGGACGTGGCGCAGGTCGACCCCGAGGTCCCGCGCGAGCTTGCGCGTCGCGGGCGTAGCGAGCGGCTTCGGGTCGAAGTGGTCCGCGGCGTCGGCCGCGATCGCCGCGACCGCCGGCGTGCCCGGCTCGGTGCGCGTGAGGAAGCCCGTGCCCGGCAGCGTCTCCTTGATGTCGCCGACGGCGGTCGCGGCGGGGCCGTCGACCTTCACCGTCGGCGCCGTCTTCGCCGGCGCCGGCGGCGCGGCGACCGGCGGCGGAGGCGGCGGCGCCGCGTGCTTCACGGTGGCCGGCCCGCTCGCGCCGTTGACGGCGAGCGTCACGATCACGCTGCCGACGGGGACGACGTCGCCGACGCCCGCGCGCACCTCCTCGATGCGGCCGGTCTTGGGCGCGCCGATGGTGACGGTGGCCTTGTCGGTCATCACCTCGACCATCGGATCGTCCTCGCGGACCTCCTGGCCGGGGCTGACCAACCAGCTCACGATCTCGCCCTCCATCACGCCTTCGCCGATGTCGGGCAGCTTGAACTCGAACAGCGACATGGACGCCTCGTCTCTCTAGAAGGCCGCGGTGCTCGCGAGCGCGGGCGCGATCCGGTGCGCGAGCGGGAGATACTCGTTCTCGAGCGTGTACGGGAACGGCGTGTCCCAGCCGGTCACGCGCGCGGGCGGGGCCTCGAGGTGCAAGAACGCTTGCTCCATCACGCGCTGCACGATCTCGGCGCCGAACCCGCAGGTCTTCGGGGCCTCGTGCACGACGACGAGCCGGCCGGTCTTCTTCACGCTCTCTACGATCGTGTCGACGTCGAGCGGCCAGAGCGTGCGCAGGTCGATGACCTCCGCGTCGACGCCCTCGCCGCTGACGTGCTCGGCCGCCGCGAGCGACTCGTAGACCATGGCGCCCCAGCTCACGACGGTCACCGCCCGGCCCTCGCGCACCACCTTGGCGCGCCCGAGCGGCACCTCGTAGTCGCCCTCGGGCACGTCCATCTTCACCGCCCGGTAGACGCGCTTGGGCTCCATGAAGAGGACCGGATCGTCGTCGCGGATCGAGGCGAGCAAGAGGCCCTTCGCGTCGTAGGGGTTGCTCGGGCACACCACCTTGAGGCCCGCCGTGTGGATGAAGAGCGACTCCGGCGACTGCGAGTGATAGAGGCCGCCGCGGATGCCGCCGCCGACCGGGGTGCGGATGACGATCGGGCAGGCGTACTCGCCGCCCGAGCGCCAGCGCATCTTGGCCGCCTCGCTGACGATCTGGTCGAACGCGGGGAAGATGAAGTCCGCGAACTGGATCTCGGGCACCGGGCGCAGGCCGTAGAGGGCCATGCCGATCGCGGTGCCGATGATGCCGCCCTCGGCGAGCGGCGTGTCGATCACGCGGTCCTCGCCGAACTCGTCGTAGAGGCCCTCGGTGACGCGGAACACGCCGCCGACCTTGCCGACGTCCTCGCCGAGCACGACGACGCGATCGTCGCGCCGCATCTCGCCGGCGAGCGCCTGGTTGATCGCCTGGACCATGGTGAGCTGAGCCATCGCTTCTTCTTCCGTCCTTGGGCTTAGCCGCGAGCCTCGGCGAGCTGCGCCCGGAGGTGCTCCGGGAGCTCGCCGTACACGTCCTCGAACAGCGTGGAGAGGTCCGGACGCCCCGCTCGGTCCGCCGCGGCGAGCGCGCTCGCGAGCTCGTTCTCGAACCGCGCCCCGAGGCTCGCCGCGCGCTCCGCGCCGAGCGCCGCGACGGCGCGCGCGTGCGCCTCGTCGTCGGCGCCGAGCTCGAGGTCGAGCACCGTGGCGCCCTCCCCGCGCAGGGCGCGCTCGAGCGCCTCGCGCAGCGCCGCCTCGACCGCGTCGGCGTCGCTCCCGTCGCAGCGCGCCTCGAACAGACCGTACGCGATCGCGTGCTCGGCCGCGCCCGCCTGGCCGGCGCGTACGCGGCACGCGAACACCACCGGCGCCTTCATCACGCCCGCGAAGTTGAGCGCGGTGTGGAAGTCCGCCGCGTCCACCTCGGGCGCGTCGAGGAGCGCCACGCACGCGAGCTCCTCACCGCGGGTGCGCGCCGCCCACGCGACGCCGACCGCGTGCGGCAGGTGCGTCGCGGCGGGGGCGCTCGAGGACGCGATGCGCAGCGCGCGCGCCGACACGCCCGCCGGCGCCTCGCGCCCGCGCAGCGGGTCGTTCGCGTCGGCGAAGACGCGGTGCACGAACGTGTCGAGGCGCATGCCGCGCAGCGCCGCCACCGGCCAGTCGCTCGCGCCGGGGAACACCCAGTCGGTCGGCGAGAGCGCGGCGATCACCCCGACGAGCGCGGCCTCACGTCCGGTCGCGCGCGGCAAGAAGCCGATCGTGCCCGCGTCCCCGAGCGCGGCGAGCCGCTCGTCGATCACGCGCAGCCGCACGATCGCCTCGGCGTGCGCCGAGGCCGCCTCGCGCGTGCCCGCGCTCGTGCTCGCCCCTACGTCCATGTCCGTCATTCGATCACTCTCAGGTGCGTGCGCTTGCCGTAGCGATCCTCGAAGGGCGCCGCCGGCTCGCCGCGCAAGATCCCCTGCAAGAAGGCTTCCGCGGCGCGGTAGCTCGAGCGCACGAGGGGGCCCGACGCGACGTAGCGGAAGCCGAGCTCGAGCCCGCGCTCGCGGTAGCGCTCGAACTCCGCCGGCTCGACGAAGCGGGCGACCTCCGCGTGCTTGGGCGAGGGGCGCAGGTACTGCCCGATGGTGAGCACGTCGAGCTCGACCTCGCGCAGCCGCGCCATCGCGTCGAAGACCTCCTCCTCGGTCTCGCCGCAGCCGACCATCAGCGAGGTCTTGAGCACGCTCGCGCCCGCGTCACGAGCGGCACGCAGCACGCCCACCGATCGATCCCACGAGCAGCGTGCGTCGCGCATGTGGCGCTGGAGGCGCGGGACGACCTCGACGTTGTGCGCGAACACGTCCGGCGCGCCATCGCGCACCACCGTCGCGACGTCCTTGCCGACCCCCGCGAAGTCGCCGACGAGCGTCTCGACGAGCATGTCCGGGCGGTGGTGCTTGATCCGGCGGACGGTCGCGGCGACGTGGGCGGCGCCGCCGTCGAGCAGGTCGTCGCGGTCCACCATCGTCAAGACCACGTACGCGAGGTCGAGCTCCGCGAGCGCGCGCGCCACGTTCTCGGGCTCGCGCGGGTCGACGAGCCCGCCCGGATCACCCGTGTTGACGGCGCAGAACCGGCAGCCGCGCGTGCACGTCTCGCCGAGGATCATGATCGTGGCGGTGCCCTCGCCCCAGCACTCGCCGATGTTCGGACAGCGCGCCTCCTCGCACACGGTGTGCAAGTCGAGCTGACGCAGGGTGCTCTTGATGCGGCCGTACCGCTCGCCGCCGGGGAGGCGGACCTTCAGCCACTCGGGCTTGCGTTGGCTCACGGGGGGGGACATGCGCCGCCGCTTACTTACGAACCCGCACCCGAGCGTGTCAACTCGGCGAGTGCGTTCGAACGCCGGGCGCGGCCGGGCGGGCGCGGAACTGGAATGGATCGGGGCCCGAGCGGGTATCCTCGCGCGGTGGCAGGGCGGAGCAAGGCACCGATCGCGGTGGCGGTGGTGGTGATCGTCGGCTTGCTCGTGGGCGCGCCGATCGGCGCGTGGCTCGCGCGCGGCGCGATCGCGACCGCGATGGCGCGCGGCGAGCTCGAGGCGCGCGGGCTGACGTGCGACTCGCGGCTGTCGGTGTCGCCGAACGCGACGCTGTCGCGCGCGACGGTGGGCCCGGTGCGCTGCACGCGCGCGAGCGGCGTGGTCGAGGCGATCGAGCTGCTGTCGGACTTCACGGTCGAGCTCGACGGGACGGAGCCCGCCTCGGTGCGCGGTGACTCGCTGCGCCTCGTGCTGCGACCCGCGAACGTGCGCGGCGGCGAGGGCTGGGCGAGCGCGCTGTCGCGCGTGCGGCTCGAGCAGGAGATGGCCGCGGTGCTCAAGAGCCTGAGCGAGCTGGCGTCGATGGACGTGCCGGACACGCGGATCGCGCGCGTGGAGGTCGTGCGCGGCGGGACGTCGCTCGGGCACGCGGAGCAGCTCGCGCTGACGCCGCGCGACGGAGGGCTCGGCCTCTCGCTCGCGAGCGCGCGGTTCGCCGCGGGGCCGATGGGCGTCGGGCAGCTCGCGCTCACGGGGGTGACCGGGGAGGCCGCACCAGCGGAGGTCACGCTGCGGGGCCGCGCGAGCGCGCGGGCGGGCGTCGCGGTCATCTTCACGGTCGAGCGCCAGGGGCCGTTCACCGTGGAGGCGCGCGGGCTCGACGGCGCCTCGCCGAGCTTCCGGCTGGCCGGCGAGCTTTGAGCCTTCCGCCCCGCTCTCCTGGGGGCGGCGCGTGCGCAGTTGTTCGTGCGCGCGGGCGCGAGTCGATACGCTTCGCTCGTGGATCGCGACGCGTTCGAAGAGGCGCTCCTCGGCGTGATGGAGCAGAAGCAGCACTGGGCCTGGCCGCGCTTCACGGCGGGCGAGGTCGCCGCCGACCGGCTGCACGTGCACCTCGAGCAGGAGTACGCGGTCTACGTGCGTGACTTCCCGGTCCTCGTCGCGCGAGCCTACGTGCAGTGCCCGATCGCGGCGGTGCGGCGCGAGCTCGCGGAGAACATCTACGAGGAGGAGACGGGCGGGCTGGTCGCCGGCCGTCCGCACCCGGAGCTGTTCCTCGAGTACCCGCGCGGGCTGGGGATGGATCTCGCGCGCTTCGACGCGGTGGAGCTGTTACCTGGCGCCGCCGCCTATCGCGCCTTGCTGGACGACGCGACGCAGGCGCGCGGCTGGTCGGTGGCGGCGGCCGTCACGACCCTGTTCGTCGAGGGCACGGCGCACGAGCGCAGCGTGCTCGACCCGAGCGCCCCGCCGCGGCCGGAGCCGCCTCTCGAGGAGCACCCGCTCGTCGTCCACTACGGCCTGCCGCTCGAGCACCTCGCGCTCACCAAGGCGCACCGCCGCGTCGAAGGAGAGCACCGCGCCGCCGCGTGGCGCGTGATGCTCGAGCACGTCCCCGCCGCCTCGCGCGAGCTCGTCGTGGCGGCGATGGAGGAGACGCTCGCGGCGTGGCTCGCCTACCGCGACGACGTCGCGGCGGCCGTCGGCCTCGCGCGGCCCTGACGCGCGCCACGGAGCGCAGTATCTTCTTCTCCGTATGCCCTCGTGGCTCACCGGACGCGCCGCCCCGCTCGTCGGCGCGCTCAGCGTGCTCGCGGCGCTCGCGGCGCTCGCGATCGGCGCGCCCGCCGCCGCGCAGCCGTCGCGCTCGCCCGGGCGCGTGGACGTGTCCTTCGACGACACCCCGCTCGTCGAGGTGGTGCGCTACGTCGCGCGCGTCACGGGCCGCCGCTTCGTGCTGACGGGCGCGGTGCGCGACGTGCGCGTCACGATCGTGTCGGGGCGACCGGTCACGCCGGCGCAGCTCTACGACGGGCTCATCGCCGCGCTCGCGGCGCACGGGCTGACGATCGTCCGCTCCGGCGCGTACGACCACGTCGTGCCGGCCGAGGGCGTCGAGGGCCGGCCCGTCCCCGTCGAGACCGACGAGACGACCGCGCCCCCGAGCGAGCGGTTCCGGCTCCACGCGCTGCGCGTGCGGGGCGAGGCGGCCGAGGACACCGCCGCGCTGCTCCGCAACTTCTCCTCCCCCGGCGGCGCGATCGTCGTCGACGCGCGCACCAACACGCTGCTCGTCACGGACACGGACGCGAACGTGCGGCGCATGCTCACGCTGCTCGCGCACCTGCGGCGGCCGGAGACGGACGAGCGGGTGCGCGTCGAGCGGCTGCGCCACGCGGACGCCGAGTCGCTCGCCGCGACGCTCTCCGCCACGACGCCCCGCGGGGCGAGCCGCGTTCAGCCGTAGTGGCGCGTCGGCAGCCGGAACATCCCGGCGTGGCCTCTGGCCGCGGACCTCGTCTGACCGGCGCGCACGTTCGTCTTCGTCTTCATCGTCGGCTCCGGATCACTTCGCCGCGGACAGGCCGTCCACGTCCCACTTGGCGTAGTGCCGGGTCGGGAGGCGGCCGGCGCGCACGTTCGTCTTCGCTTTCATGGAGCCGCATGGTGGGCTGCGCGCGTCCGGCGCGCCATGTCGTCGGCGCGCCGCGACACCGCGCAGCAACCCGAGCGCGCGATGGCCCCTCGCCTCGACGAACCGCGGGCGATAGGATCGCGATGTGCGGCCTCCCTCGGCCACCGCCGCGACGGTGGCGTTGCTCCTCGGCGCGTGCGTCCCGGCCCCCCTCGACCTCGGCGGCCGGGCGTGCCCCTGCGTCGAGGGGTGGTGGTGCGACGAGTCCACGCGGACTTGCGTCGAGGGCGCCGCGCCCGACGGCGGCCTCGACGCGGCGATGCCCGACGCGGCGATGCCCGACGCGGCGATGCCCGACGCGGCGATGCCCGACGCGGCGATGCTCGACGCGGCGATGCCCGACGCGGCGATGCTCGACGCGGCGACGGACGCCGGCGCAGACGCGGGCGTCGCCGACGGCGGGACGGACGCTGGTCCGCCTGCGTCCGAGTGCGCCGGGCGGCACGCGGGCGCCCTCTTCTGCGACGGCTTCGAGGACCTCCCCTTGGCGGCGTGGTCCGGCGTGTTCGGCGACGGCGGCGCGAGCGCGCGCACGGGCACGCGCAGTCGGCTCGGCGCCGGCGCCCTGCGGGCCGCGTCGACGCGCGCGGGCGGGTACACCGGCGCGTTCTCCAACAGCCCGGGCGGGCTCGCGAGCGGCGAGCTGTACCTGCGCGCGTACTACTACGTCCCGTCCGCGCAGGTGATCGACGGGGGCATCTCGCTCATGCAGCTCGGCCAGGACGACGCGCCCTACCACCACGTCGGGCTCAGCGTCGACATCGGCGAGCGCTCGTCCATGTTCATGCGCATCGGTGCCGGCACCGCGTACCGCGAGGGCAGCACCTTCCCGCGCAATCGCTGGGTGTGCCTCGAGCTCCACGTCACCGTCTCCTCGAGCGGCGGCGTGATCGAGTACTTCATGGACGGGACGCGACAGGGACGCGCGACGGACCTCGACACGATCCCGACCGGCGGCTACCGGCAGTTCACCGTGGGCCTGCCCTACAGCGGCATCGCCCAATCGCCGATCGAGGTGTTCGTCGACGACGTCGTCTTCGACGTCGCGCCGATCGGGTGCGATTGAGCGCCGTTGGAACGACCCGTCGAGGACTCAAAGCCTGTCGCGCAGCTCGCGCGGCGTGAGGTAGCGGGGGCGCTCCCCCGCCCGGACCGCGGCCTCGTGCGCGCGGACCGCCGCGAGCACCGCCGCGTTCGCCGGGCACTCGATCCCGAGCCGCCGCGCGCGCTCGACGATCGCGCCGTTGAGGTCGCCGATCTCCGTGGCGCGGCCGCGCTCGAGGTCTTGCAGCGTGCTCGACTTCGCGTCCGGGCGCGCGGCGACCAGCCGGCCGGCGAGCTGCCGCACGACCGCGTCGGGCAAGCGCAGGGCGAGCGGCACGACGGCGAGGGGGAGCGCGAACGGGCTCGCGGGCGTCACCCCGCTCGCGCGAAAGACTCGTTGCCCCTCCTCGACGCAGGCGGCGAAGACGGCGCGGGCGTCCGGGTCGGCGAGCGCGGCCGCGATCGGCAGGCCCGTCGCGGCGCAGACCCCGTTGTTCAGGTTGACGAGCAGCTTGCCCGCGACCTCGGCGTCGATGTCGGCCGCGACCTCGACACGCTCGCCCGCGCGCCGCAGCGCCTCGACGAGCCGCGCGTGAAGCCCCGCGAGCCCCGCGGGCGCGCGCGCGATCACGAGCTTGCCCTTGGTCGCCTGGCGCATCACGGCGCCGGCGCGCAGCACGTTGTAGGTCACCACGCCTTGCACCGCGCTCGCCGCGAGCCCTTCGTCGAGCCGCCGCGCGTTGTCGAGCCCGTTCTGGAAGGAGACGACGAGCGCGCCCGGATCGAGCCGCGGCGCGAGCACCTCGATCGCGCGCGCCGTGTCCTGCGACTTCACGGTCACGAGGCAGATCGCGACGCCGCGCAGGATGTCGGGGTCGGCGCTCACGATGAGCTCCGGCGCGACGGCGCGCTGCCCCGCGTGGTCGATCGCCTCGAGCCGGCCGGCGAGCTCGATCAGATCGTGCCGCGCGAGCAGGCGCACGCGCTCACCCACGGCGCCGAGCCGGACCCCGAGGTAGCCGCCGATCGCGCCCGCGCCGAAGACGCCGATGTCCATCGCGCCGCCGAAGATGGTACGGATCCGCGCGCGAGTCACTCGGCCGCGGAGGCGGCGCTTCGAGGGGTGGTCATGGCGGACGACGATCGGACGTTGGCGCTTCGGCTCGTGTGTGGGCTCGCCGCCTCGGCGGCGAGGATGGTCCCCGTCCCGTTCCTCGACGACGTGCTGCGCGCCCGCGCGTTGCAACTGCTCGTGTCGCGCACGCTGCGGGCCCATGGCCGCACCTACGGCAGCGCGAAGGTCGCCCCGCTCTACGGCGACACGCGCGGCCTCGTCGAGGGGTGCGCGGTGTTCGTCGTGCTGTTGCCGATCCGGCTGCTGCTGTTCCCCGTGCGGAAGTTCCTGGCGTGGGTGATGGCGGTGAAGCACCTCGCGCGCGACTTCGCGGAGAGCCTCCTGCTCGGCCGCGCGCTCGACGCCGCGCTCGCCGCGGGACGGTTGCCCGAGGGCGCGGAGCCGAGCGCGCTCCGCGCGGAGGCCGACCTGGTCCGGCGCGCGTTCGAGAACGCGCTCGCCGGGATCGACGTCGCGCTGCTCGGCAGCGTCCTGCGCCGCTCGCTGCGCTCGGTGGCGGGCCTGCCGCGCGCGGCGATCGCCGCGGTCCAGCGCCTGCGCCGCCGGGACGACGTGGCCGACCCCGGCGCGGAGCTCTCGGGGGCCCAGCAGCGCGCGGTCGACGAGGGCACGAGCCGGCTGCGCGCCGTGCTCGACACGCCCGAGATCGCCGCGATGCTCGCGCGCTTCGACGCCAAGCTCGCCGAGAACCTGGCCGTCCTCGACGAACGCACGCGGTGAGCGGGCGTGGACGGCCTCGCGGTTCGTGGTAACCGTGGAGCGTGCGCGTCGGACGAATCGCCTCTGCGCTCTCGCTCGCCGTGTGGCTCGGCCACGCGGGCGCGCTCGCGCAGGACGCCGAGGAGCCGCCCGCGGCGCTGCCGCCGCCGACCCTCGAGGAGGCGGAGCCGGTCGCGCCCGCCGAGCCGCTGCCCGCGCCGCCCGAGGAGGAGGAGCCGCCGCAGATCCTCATGCGCATCGGCCCCGGCGGGCGGAGCTGGCAAGAGGATCTCGACCACGAGCCGGTCGCGGACGACATCGCGTTCCAGACGCCAGGCGACTTGCGCACGACGATCGACGCGCCGCAGGGCGCGCGCCTGCGGGGGGCCGAGCCCGAGGAGCCGATGCCCCCGTTCGTGCTCGGCGCGGCGATCGGCTGGGGCCGATTGATCGCGGGCTTGGCGGTCGACTTCGTGCGCCTCGAGGAGCGCTTCGAGGCGATGATCCCCGAGCTGCCCGCGTTCCGGATCGGCGCCGCGGCGACGCAGATGTTCAGCGACCAGGGCTACATCGTCGGCGGCGGCGTGCGGGTCGGCCTCGGCGTGCCGCTCTGCAGCACGGGCAGCCTCGTGTGCGACGGGGCGGCGTTCGTCCAGCCGGGCTTCCTCGCGGGGTTCTTCGGCGCGCGCTTCGACCTCGACGCGATCCTGACGCTGCGGCTGATCGTGGATCGCGTCCTTCAGCTCTCGGTCGAAGGCGGCTACTCGCTCGCCTTCGACGGGGCCTCGCTCGCGCACCTGTCGGGCGGCGCGGGCGGCGTCTTCTGAGCGCGCGCTACTCGAGCGGGATCAGCTCGGGCGGCCGCGGCGGGACGACGAAGAACACGTTGCGGCTGTCGAGCTCGGTGAAGCCGTCGCCGATGACCGCGACCGTCGCGCGGAAGAGCTGCGGCTCGTCCGTGCGCTCGACCGTCGTGTTCATCCGCGGATAGATGTCGAAGCAGACGCGGTCGTCCGTCCGCACGTTGGGGAACGTGTCGAGGATCCCGTCGCCGTCGCGGTCCTCGGCCACGCGCGCCTGGCAGCCCCGCACGCGGTTGCCCATGCGGTTGGCCTCGAGGTAGCCGAAGAACGCGGCGCGCGTGTCGACCGCGTCGCTCGGGTCGTCGCGGAACTCCGCGGTGACGTCGAGGCGGCTCTGCTCGGCGAGCGTCTGGATGTTGCGCACGACCGCGTCGCTGATCGTCCCGCCGGTGAAGTTCTCGACGAGCGGCGTCCCCGAGTCGTCGACGGCGCGCGTGTCGCGCGCGAGCTGCTCGAACTCCGAACGCGTCGAGCCGAAGCCCGTCCCCTGGATGATCCCGGTGACGCGCACGCGGTTCTCGACCGCGACGCGCACCATCTCCTCGTAGCTGATCGGCTCCGGCACGATGCCCACGTAGGGCTCGGAGCCACCCGGCCCGTTGTGCATGTACACGTCGGCGATGAGCACGATGATCGGCACCGCGTCTTCGCGGAAGCACGCGTAGCCGAAGCGGCCCGACGGGCACGCGGAGAAGCGCGGGTTCTCGGCGCGTCCCGGGTACGAGAAGAGCTCGCGCCCGGTGATCGCCGCCCAGATCGCCTGGCCGTGGCTCTCCGCTCCGTCCGCGCCGCCCGCCGGCTCGTAGACGGAGCCGGCCGCGCCGCGCGCGGTCGTGGTGTCGTCGGTCACGTCGAGGTAGTGCTCGTACGGGAGGTCGCCGGGGCCGCCGTACGGGCTCACCGGGTAGTCGCGGAAGCCGCCGAGGCCGAACCAGCTGTTCGGGATGACCGCGCGCACGCGCGTGATCAGGTCGGCGATGCCCGAGGCGAGCGAGGTGATCGAGCCGCCCATCGAGCCGGTCTCGTCCATCAGGAAGTAGACGTCGGCGTTCTGGATGCGCGTCGCGAAGTCGAGCGTGTCGCGCGTCGGGTCGGGCGGCGCTTCGTAGTCGACGACGAACACGAAGTCGCCGCGCGTGCGCGGGCTGTCGGTGCGGTCGAGCGGGTCCGTGCCCGCGGCGACCTCGACGAGGTCGTTGACGCCGTCGCCGTCGCTGTCGGCGCGCGTCGGGTCCGTCCCGCGCTCGTTCTCCCACCGATCCGAGAGCCCGTCGTTGTCGCTGTCGAGGTCACGGAAGTCGGGGATGGTGTCCGCGTCGCTGTCGACGGGCGGCGTGAAGAGGTCGTCGTCGCCCGCCTCGACACGGTCCGGGATGCCGTCGTTGTCGCTGTCGAGGTCTTCGTGGTCGAAGAGGCCGTCGCCGTCGGTGTCCGCGCCGAACTCGTCCCCGTCGAGGATGAGGTCGTCGTCCGAGTCGGTGTCGCGGTAGTTCGGCCGGCCGTCCCCGTCGGTGTCCGCGGGCGGCCGCAGGATGCCGCCGAGCTCGTCGCGGTCGCGCACGAAGTCGCCGTCGTCGTCGAGGTCCGCGTAGTCGGGGATGCCGTCGAAGTCGAGGTCCGCGGTGCCGTCCTCGGTGTCGGTGTAGCCGTTGCCGTCCGAGTCGGTGTCGATGTAGTCGGGCACGCCGTCGCCGTCGGAGTCGCGCGGCATCGTGCCGTCGGGGCCCGCCTCGTCGCGGTCCGAGATGCCGTCTCCGTCGGAGTCCTGGTCGAGGTAGTCCGGGACGCCGTCGCCGTCGGTGTCGCGCCGGTCGGCGCGGCCCTCGACCACGTCCGGGATCGTGTCGTTGTCGGAGTCGAGCAGGCCCCCATCGCCTTCGATGCTCTGCCGCGTCTCGCAGCCAGCGACGGAGAGGAAGGAGCAAGCGAAGAGGGCGACGCCGATCGAGCGAGCCGAGGAGAAGAGCCGGAGCATCCGAGGACATTAGACGCGGAGTGCCCCCGGCGTCGAGGTGGCCAGGCGCTTTCCTCGTCGGTTCTCCGTTCGCCCTGCCTCGTCGTGCCTCCCGCGTTCAGGGTAGAGTGCACGCGGCCGACGGCGCCGTTCGAGGCCAGGCCATCGCGCAGCGATGGCCGTTGGCCGAGGGGGCCATCGCCCCGCGATGGGTCGTGGGTGGGTGGGGGCCCCATCGCGCCTTTGCCGCGATGGGGGGAGGGGCTGGAACGCTGGAACAGCCCCTCCGAGGACTCAGCTGCAACCCATCGAGTTGCCGCAGTTCAGGCACTTGTAGCAGGCGCCGTTGCGCACCGTGATGTGCCCGCATTGGTCGCACATCGGCGCGTCCCCCATCATCTCGCCGAGCTGCTGGTCGAGCGCGCTGCCCCCGGCTTCGAAGCCGAACACGACCTGCTCCGCCGGCGTGATGTGCGACGCCTCGGGCGGGATCGAGGGCTGCGCCCCCGCCACCTTGTGCGCCGCCTCGAGATCCGTCGGGTTCTGGAGCTCGAGCTGCACCTCCTCCGGCGGGACCTGGGCGAAGTCGTACCTCTGGAGATACTCGACGCCGAGGACGCGGAAGACGTAGTCGATGATCGAGGTAGCGAACTTGATGTTCGGGTGACCCTGCACCATCCCGCCGGGCTCGAACCGGGTGAAGGTGAACTGGTCCACGTAGCTCGAGAGCGGGACGCCGTGCTGGAGCCCCATCGATACGCTGATCGCGAAGCAGTTCATCAGCGAGCGGAAGGCGGCGCCCTCCTTGTGCATGTCGACGAAGATCTCACCGAGGCTGCCGTCGTCGTACTCACCGGTGCGCAGGAACACCTTGTGGCCGCCGATGCGGGCCTCCTGGGTGAAGCCCTTGCGCTTGCGCGGCAGGCGGTGACGCACGGTCTTGGGCGGGGTGAGCCCATGCTTGGGCGCGGGGGCGGGCGCGACGGCCACGGCCGCGGCGGGCTTGGCCTCGGCGGCGTCCTTCTTCTCCTCGTCCTTGCTGCCGCCGCTGTTGAGCGGCTGGCTGGCCTTGCACCCGTCGCGGTAGAGCGCGACCGCCTTGAGCCCGAGGCGCCAGCCCTCGTGGTAGATCTTCTCGACGTCCTCGACGGTCGCCTCGTTCGGCAGGTTCACCGTCTTGCTGATGGCGCCGCTGAGGAAGGGCTGCGCCGCCGCCATCATCCGCAGGTGGGACATCGGCGCGAGGAACCGCTCGCCGTGCTTGCCGCAGCGGTTGGCGCAGTCGAAGATCGGCAGGTGCTCGGCCTTGAGGTAGGGCGCTCCCTCGATCGTCATGCGGCCGATCACGACGTCGTTGAGCTCGTCGAGCTGCGCGCGGGTCAGCCCGAAGTGCGCGAGGAGGTTGAAGCCGGGCTTCTCGTACTTGGCACGATCGATACCGAGACGCTCCATCGCGTCCGGGCCGAGCACCCACGGGCTGAGCGCCTGTGATACATCGAACACGCCGGGCAGCGCGCGGTCGACCTTGTCGAGGTCCTCCGGCGTGAGGCCGCGCGCGAGCAGGTCCTTGCGGCTCAGGTGCGGCGCGCCGGTGAACGTGTTCGTTCCCGAGACGTACGCGATGATGTCCGCGACCTGCGCCGGCCCGTAGCCGAGCTTCTCGAGGGCGGCGGGCACGCTCTGGTTCACGATCTTGAAGTAGCCGCCGCCCGCGAGCTTCTTGAACTTCACGAGCGCGAAGTCGGGCTCGATGCCGGTGGTGTCGCAGTCCATCAACAGGCCGATCGTGCCGGTCGGCGCGAGCACCGTCGCCTGCGCGTTGCGGTAGCCGTAGGCCTCGCCGAGCTCGACGGCCTGGTCCCAGTCTTCGCGCGCCGCTTGCGCGAGCGCCGCGGGCAGGCCGGTGCCGCCGTCACCGGCGACGCCGGGGCCGCCGCGGCGATCGATCGCGTACGCCGCGTCGCGGTGCTTGCGCATGACGCGCAGCATCGGCTGACGGTTCTTGATGAACCCGTTGAACGGGCCCTTGCTCGCCGCGACCTCCGCGCTCGCCCGGTACGCGTGGCCGCAGAGGATGGCGGTGAGCGCCGCGCACCAGCTCCGGCCCTCGTCACTGTCGTACGGGATCCCGAGCCGCATCAGCACCGTGCCGAGGTTCGCGTAGCCGAGGCCGAGCGGCCGGTAGTCGTGGCTGTTCTTCGCGATCCGCTTGGTCGGGTAGGCCGAGTGGTCGACGAGGATCTCCTGCGCGGTGAAGACCGTGCGCACCGCGTGGCGGTAGGCCTCGACGTCGAAGTCGCCGCGCTCGTCGAGGTACTTCACGAGGTTGATCGACGCGAGGTTGCAGGCGCTGTCGTCGAGGAACATGTACTCCGAGCACGGGTTCGACGCGTTGATGCGGTCCGTCCCCGGGCACGTGTGCCAGTCGTTGATCGTCGTGTCGTACTGCACGCCCGGGTCCGCGCAGGACCACGCGCACTCGGCGATCCGGCGCCAGAGCGCGCGCGCGTCGAGCGTGTCGCAGACCTCGCCGGTCGTGCGCATGCGCGTCGCCCACTGCCCGCCCTCCTCGACCGCGCGCATGAACTCGTCGTTCACGCGGATCGAGTTGTTCGAGTTCTGGCCGCTGATCGTGTGGTAGGCCTCGCCGTTGAAGTCGGACTCGTAGCCCTCGGCGATCAGCGCGCGCGCCTTCTTCTCCTCGCGGACCTTCCACTCGATGAAGTCGACGATCTCGGGGTGGTCGAGGTCGAGGCACACCATCTTCGCGGCGCGGCGCGTGGTGCCGCCGCTCTTGGTCGCGCCCGCGGCGCGGTCGAACACCTCGAGGAAGCTCATCAACCCGCTCGAGGTGCCGCCGCCGCTCAGCTTCTCCTGGCGGCCGCGCAGCGCGCTGAAGTTCGTGCCCGTGCCCGAGCCGTACTTGAAGAGCCGCGCCTCGGTCTTCACGAGGTCGTAGATGCTCATCAGGTCGTCGTCGACCGCCTGGATGAAGCACGCCGAGCACTGCGGGTGCTCGTACGCGTTCGTGGTCTCGGCGATCTCGTCGCGCGCCGGATCCCAGTACCAGCTGCCGCCCTGCCCCTCGATGCCGTACCGCTGGTAGAGGCCGAGGTTGAACCAGACGGGCGAGTTGAACGCCGCGCGCTGCGTGATGAGGAGGTAGGACAGCTCGTCCTCGAACGCGTCCGCGTCCTCCTTGGTGGCGAAGTAGCCGCCGAGCTGCTCACCGGCCTCGCGGACGCTGTGCGCCAGCCGGTGCACGAGCTGCCGCGCGCTGGTCTCGCCGCGCTTCGCGTCGCCGTGGATGCCCGCCTTGCGGAAGTACTTGCTCACCGCGATGTCGGTCGCGAGCTGCGACCAAGCCCGCGGGACCTCCGCGCCGCGCAGCTCGAACACCACCGACCCGTCCGGGTTGGTGATCACGCTGTCGCGCAGCTCGTACTCGATCGCGCCCAGCGGGTCCGTGCCCGCTCGCGTGTGACGGCGGCCGAAGCGCATGCCGCCCCGCGTCCGCTCCGCCTCGACCCGACCGTTGCCGGCTTCCATCCTCGTGTCCTTCACCGCTCGGAAATCCATCGCCACGTCCGTCCTCCCGCTGTCACCGCGCTCGCCGCGCACGCACCCCGTCCGGCCCCCGCTCCGTCGAAGCGCGGGTGGACCCCTACCCCTCGGCGCGCCCCGCGCGCAGCCGAACCTACGAGCGCTGGGGATGCCTCCGGGCGGCACCCCCAACCCATAGTGCTGAGAAGGGTCGGGTTACCGGGCGGCGAAGTCCGGGTCAAGGCTCTCGTTCGGGCCCCGATCGCTTTTTCTTTTTCCGTCATGAAATCAATGGTTTGTGGCCAGTATCAACCGGCCCGTCGGGGGCCGTCTGGCGCTCGTATCAGGTGCGAAGCGAAGGGCATTCGAGGTCACGTAAGGTCATGTCGTGAACACTACAATCCATTGTGGATGTCTCCAAAAAATTGGCAGATCTAGTGGCGATGCGCCTGTTCAGGGGTCGACTCGACCGCGAAACGGTCCCGGCATCAAACGGGATCCGTTGCGATGCCCGGTCGTGACGGATCCGTCGCACGATCGCCTCGCAAGCCGCTGAAACCACGATGTTATCGCGAAGTGCGTCGCGCGCTTCGCACCTCGCCGAAGCCCGTCGAACCGGCTCTGGAGGGGTCGCGAACGTGACGAACGTGTGACGGGAGGCCTCGGTTGCGCCGCGATCGCGGTTCGCGGTACAAGGCCGTTCCGACGGGCGGGGCCCGGTCGAGGGGAGTCCAATGCAACCTGAGATGCACGCACCGCAGCCGCACGCTGCGCCGCACGCGCCCGTGGCGCCCGCCGGCGGCGGTCTCCAACACGCGATCACCCACGGGCCGTCGTTCGCGATGCTGCGCGTCGACCTGCAGCCCGGTCAGGTGCTCGTCGCCGAGGCCGGCTCGATGGTCGCGCGCCACAAGCACGTGGGCATGGAGGTGAAGATGAACGCCGGGTCGAACCCGGGGTTCTTCGCCAAGCTCAAGGCGTTCTTCATCGCGATGATCCGCAAGGTGGTCGGCGGCGAGACGTTCTTCGTCAACCACTTTTCCGCGCAACAGCCGGGCAGCGTGTGGGTCGCGCCGACGATGAGCGGCTCGGTGCAGTACCGGCGGCTCGCCGGCGAGACGCTCACGCTCTCCACCGGCGCCTACGTGGCGTCGTCGGGGCCGCTCGAGATGAAGATGAAGTTCGGCGGGCTCAGGTCGCTGCTCGCCAAGGAGGGCGCGTTCTTCCTCCAGCTCTCGGGGCACGGCGACCTCTGGTTCAACAGCTACGGCGGCATCACGCCGATCGACGTCAACGGCCGCTACATCGTCGACAACGGCCACCTCGTCGGCTTCGAGGGCAACCTCACCTTCGACATCAAGACGGCCGGCGGCGGCATGATGGGGTTCATGGCGTCCGGTGAGGGGCTCGTCTGCGAGTTCCAGGGCCAGGGCCGCGTCTACATCCAATCCCGGAACACCGCGACGCTGGTGGACTGGCTCACCAAGCTCATGGGCGGCTGAAGGGAGTACTGCCGAGATGCCTCACTTCGAGATCGGGTACCGGCCGGCGCACTCGCTCGCCAAGGTCCAGCTCCAGCCCAACGAGTCGCTGGTCGCCGAGTCCGGCGCGATGGTCGGCATGAGCACCAACGTGCACATGCAGACGCAGTCGAGCGGCGGCTTGATGGGCGGGCTCAAGCGGATGTTCGGCGGCGAGTCCTTCTTCCGCAACACCTTCACCGCGCAGAACGGGCCGGGCGAGGTCCTGCTCGCGCACGCCCTCTGCGGCGACATGACCGTGCTCGAGCTGACGCCGGCCGGCTACTTCATCCAGAACTCGGCCTACATCGCGTCGACGCCCGACGTGAACATCGAGACGCAGACCGGCGGCTTCCGCGGCTTCTTCAGCGGCGCCGGCGTGTTCATCCTCAAGGCGACGTCGCAGCAGCCGGGCAAGGTCCTCATCGGCGCGTTCGGCGGGATCGAGGAGCTCGTCTGCGACGGCAACATGGTGATCGACACCGGCCACCTCGTCGCGTGGGACGCGACGCTCACCTACAAGATCGGCAAGAGCGGCGCCGGCTGGATCGCCTCGATCCTCTCCGGCGAGGGCCTCGTCTGCGACTTCCAGGGGCAGGGGAGGATCTGGATCCAGTCGCGTAATCCCGTCGAGTACGGCCAGACGGTCGGGGCGATGCTCCCGCCGAGGAACGGTTGATCCCATGCGCTACGAGCTGGTGGACAAGCCCGACTTCTCGATGGTGAAGGTCACCTTCGACGCGCCGGGCGAGAAGATGGTGGTCGAGTCGGCGGCGATGGTCGCGCGCAGCGCGGAGATGAGCATGGAGACGAATATGCGCGGCGGGCTCATGGCCGCGGCCAAGCGCAAGCTGCTCGGCGGCGAGAGCATCTTCCAGAACACGTTCACGGCGTCGGCGCCCGGCGAGACGCTGTACTTCGCGCCGGCCCCCGAGGGCGACGTCGAGGTGCTCGAGCTCGACGGCAGCTACTCGGTGATGATGAGCTCGGGCGCGTTCCTCGGCAGCGCACCGACGGTCACGCTCGACACGAAGTGGGGTGGCGCGCGCGGGTTCTTCAGCGGCACGGGCCTGTTCCTGCTCAAGGCCGACGGCCAAGGCCCGGTCTTCTTCTCCTGCTACGGGGGGCTGCACGCGGTCGACGTCGGCCCCGGCGGCTACATCTGCGACACGAGCCACGTCGTCGCGTTCACGAGCGGGCTCACCTACACCGTCCAGAAGATCGGCGGCCTCAAAAGCCTGTTCTTCAGCGGCGAGGGCCTCGTCTGCAACTTCCAGGGCCAGGGTCGGCTCTGGATCTCGACGCGCAATCCGTCGTCGCTCGCGAGCTTCATCCTCCCGTACCGCCCGGTGAAGCGCTCCAACTGAGCCCTCGGTGACGCGGCGCTTCGGTCGGATCGCGCTCGCCTGCGCGCTCGCCTGCGCGCCGGCTCGAGCGTGGGCGCAGGCGCGGGAGGCGCCCGTCCAGACGATCGCGCGCGTGATCGCGTCGGGCGACGTCGAGGGGCGCTTCGCCCGGCCCGTCTGCGACCGCGTCGACACGCTCGCGCCCTCGAACCACGCGCTCTACACGTACGCGCTCCAGCGCAACGCGAACGACCCGGACCACCCGATGGTCATCGACACCGGCGGGTTGCTCGCGCCGCACGGCGTCGCGCGCTTCAGCGCGCAGCGCAGCCCGGACGCGCTCGCGCGCATGGTGCGCGACCTCGGCTACCGCGCGCTCGCCTTCGGCCTCAACGACCTCGCCGCGCCGCGCCGGCCGACGATCGCCGTCGCGCGCGAGCTGCGCGCGCATGGGATCCCCACCATCGCCAGCAATCTTCGTTGCGCCCCCGAGGCGCGCGCGCTGTGCGAGGAGCTCGTCGACGCGAGCGACGGCGTCTCGATGCACCGGGTGAACGGCCGGCTCATGGCGGTGATCGCCGTGCTGCGGCCGGCCGCGCGGCGCTTCGTCTCGCCGGCGCGGGCGCGCGGCATCGTGCTCGAGGACCCGGCCGAGACGATCGTGCGCTTCACGCGCATGGCCCGCGAGCGCGGCGCCGAGCTCGTGCTGGCGGTCGTCGACGATCACGTCGAGGGCGGCGCGCTCGGGCTCGCGAGCGGCCTGCCCGCGGACGCGCGGCCCGATCTCATCCTGGTGAGCGGGCAGGAGCAGCTCCTCTTCGCGCGCCCGCGCACCGTGCAGCCGGTCATCGTCGGCCCGCCGGAGGGCGACGGCGTCGAGATCCTGATCCGCGACAGCCTCGAGATGCGGGAGGGCTACGAGTTCCTCGCGCAGCCGCTCGGCGATCGCGGCGTGTCGGTGGCGGCGCCGGTGCGCGAGTGGATCGACGCGATCGGCGCGGACTACTGCGCCGAGTGGGGGCGCCCGCTCGCCGGAGGCACGCTCGGTGAAGCGTTCGGACCCACCGACATGCTGCGGCTCGTGGCGGAGGTGATCCGCGAGGCG
The DNA here is from genome assembly GCA_019637095.1 of Sandaracinaceae bacterium. Classification (GTDB taxonomy): domain Bacteria; phylum Myxococcota_A; class Polyangia; order Polyangiales; family Sandaracinaceae; genus JACKEC01. The sequence continues at coordinate 139,760 of JAHBWG010000009.1, forward strand.
GCCGGCGCGGACGTCGCGATCCTCAATCGCCAAGCCCTCGACGGTCGCTGGTCCCCTTCGCAGGAGGGCTCGCTCACCGCGAGCGACGTGAACATCGCGCTCGAGTACGACGACCCGTTGCAGGTCGCGGAGGTCGACGAGCGCTGGCTCAAGAGCCTCGCACGCAACGCGCAGGAGCGCGGCCGGCTCGTCACGCCGGGCCTCACCTGGACGGGCACGGGCGCGGCGATCGCGGTGAAGGTGGGCGGGCACCCGGTGGAGGCGCGCGCGCGCTATCGCGTCGTGACGATCCGGTTCCTCGCGGCAGGCGGCGACGAGGACCTCGTGCCGCCGCTCGGCCGGCTCGGGCACTGGGAGACGCTCGGCGAGGCGTCGCTGCGCTCGACGACGCTCGCCTTCCTCGAGACGCCGCGCGAGCGCGATCCGCGGCAGAGCCTGGCCGACGCGGAGGGGACGCTCGAGTGGCAGTTCCGCGCGGACGCCGACCTGACCTTCACCGGCTCGAGCATCGGCAACCCGCGCCGCCGCTGCACCGAGGAGATGCGCAGGATGGACCCCGCGCGCTGCGACGCGGACGGCTTCCTGCTCACCGACGGGATGCGCGTGAACGCGTACGACGCGACGCAGCTCTCGCTCGCCGACGTGATCACGTTCGGGTTCAACGTGAACCTGGCCGCCAACGCGGCCGCGCCCGACTGGACCTGGCAGAACACGGCGAGCTTCCTCTACCGCACGGCGTGGACGGAGCGGGCGGGCTCGTTCGTCGAGGCGGTCGATCAGATCCGCGCGCGCTCGACGCTCTCGTGGCGCGGCCTGCGGCAGGGCGGCGCCGCCGAGTGGTACCTGCCCGACCCGACCGCGGACCTGTTCATCGAGACGGAGTTCACCGAGCCGGACGGACGCGGCTACCACTGGTTCCTCACGCGCCCGACGCTCGGCTTCCGCTTCCAGCTCGTCGACAAGCTCCAGCTCCAGATCAACGGCGGCATGCAGGTGCAGGCGCTGCAGCCGGACGCGCAGGTCGAGGGCGGGCTCGGCGCGACGATGACGCTCGCGCCGTGGGACATGATCGCCTTCGATCAGCAGTTCGCGCGGCTCGCGTTCACGTTCGACTACTTCCTCACCTTCAACGACGCGCTCGCGCACGGCGTGCTGCGCGGGACGCTCGACACGTCGTTCGACCTCGCGGGGCCGCTCGCGCTCACGCTGCAGGCCAACGTCTACCTCGAGCACCAGAGCGCGCAGGAGGTGGGCGCCGCGGTCAGCGTGACCGCCGGCCTGCGGCTCGGCTACCTCGGCCGCGCCGTCGGGCCCTGAGCGCGGGCTCCGAGAGCGGTCGACCGCGCGCCGGCCATCCGTTATGGTCCCGCGCCGGTGCTCGGGCGGGAGCCCGGTAGGAGGAGAACGGATGCTTCGGAACATGCTCATGGGGCTCGTCGTCGCGCTCGCCGCCGGGTGCAGCAGCGGCGTCGGCAACGACGGCGCGGAGGTCGGCGGCAGCTGCGTGGTCAGCAGCGACTGCACGGTGCTCTCGCGCTGCCTGACCGGGCCGCGCTGGCCCGGCGGCCACTGCGCGTGGTCGTGCGACAGCACGGCGGACTGCCCGGACGGATCGGTCTGCGTCGAGTCGGACGGCGGGATCTGCGTCGTGGACTGCAACGAGTGCCGCACCGACGACGGCTACGCCTGCGTCGACTACCCGGCGCGCGGCGCGGGCGGCACGGTGCGCGGCTGCGGCGTCCCCTGACGCGACGAGCTCGGGCGCTCACTCCGGCTCGGGCTCGCTCGCCTCGGCCACGGTCTCCGCGAGCGAGCCCCGCCGCGCCGTCGCGAGCCGCGTGTCGCGCATCTCGAGGCGCGCCACGCGGCCGAGCAGCTGGTGCACCTGGATCGCGAGCGCCGAGACGTCCGCGCGCAGGTCCGGGTCCTTCTCGAGGCCGGAGAGCACGAGCCGGTCGAACGCCGCCGGCAGGTCCGGCGCGTGCGCGCTCGGCGGCAGCGGCTCGGCGGTCATCACCGAGGTGAGGATCTCCATGAACTGCTTGCCCTCGAACGGGCGCCGGCCCGTCGCCATCTCGTAGAGCAGGACGGAGGCGGCCCACGCGTCGGCCTTCGCGTCGACGCGCGTGCCGACCGCCTGCTCGGGCGAGAGGTAGGCCGGCGTGCCGAGCACCTCGCCGCGCTGCGTCAGCTGCGCGTCGGTCGCCTCGAGCCGCGCGACGCCGAAGTCGACGATCTTCGCGACGTCGTCGCTCGCGACGAGCACGTTGTCCGGCTTCACGTCGCGGTGCACGACGCCCGCGCGGTGCGCCTGCTCGAGCCCGGCGAGCACCTGCGCGCCGAGGTGAAGCACCTCGTAGAGGCGCAGCCGCCCCTCGCGCGCGATGCGCGCGGTCAGCGGCTCGCCCTCGACCAGCTCCATCACCAGGTACGGCAGCTCCGTCTCGGTGAGGCCCGCGTCGTAGATCTGCACGACGTTGTCGTGCTCGACGCGGCCGACGGCGCGCGCCTCCTGCAGGAACCGCTCCTGGACGCGGGGCGCGTCCGCGAAGCTCTGCCGCAGCACCTTGATCGCGACGTGGCGGCGCAGCGACTCCTGGCGCGCGCGGTAGACGCGGCCGACCGCGCCGAAGCCGAGCAGCTCGAGGACCTCGTACTTCCCGTCGAGCACCACGCCCACGAGCGAGCCGAGCTCGTCGAGCGACGCCCGGTCCATCAGATCGGTCGGCTCGTCGTCGTAGAGCGCCGGGTCCGCGAGCGGGCAGCCCGCGACCGGGTCGTGCGCCACGTCGCACAGAGGACAGATCATGCACCTCCCAGCGCTCAGCGTAGAGCAGGCGTGCCGGGTGAGGCCAGACTGTCGTTACGCAAGGGAAGTTGCGGGTCGCGATCGAAGACTCGGGTTGGATCGAGCGCCCGCGCTGTCGAGGACCCGTCGAGGTCGGGTCACCGCGGCGCGGACGGGTGGGAGGTTTGGAACGCCCCAACGCCCCGCGATGACGGGCGCTCGCGGCCCCCGCCGCGCTCGGACTGCTGGGGAGCGGCCCCGCTGCGGCTCTGCCGCAGCGGGGGGTGTGCGAAGCATGCGAAGCACCTCGGCAGACTCGGCGCGCGGTTCCCTTCGTGCCGCACCGCCGGTTGGTGGTACACACGAGCGCAGAGATGCTCGCGGCGGTGCATGAGGAGGATCGAGCGCCCGGCGAGGGGTTCTTGGTCCTCTGGCTCGGCGGTCCGGGTGCGTGGGAGCCGCGCGTGCACGGCCGCCTCGGCGCGGCGGGCGTGCGCGTCGAGGGCGTCGGCCTCGACGTGCTCGTCGAGCGCGCGTGCGGGCGTGCGCCGGACCTCGTCGTCCTGACGGGCGCCGCCGCGGACGCCCCGCGGGACATCGTCGCGCGCCTGGCCGCCAAGCACCCCGCGGGCGCGATCCCGGTGATCGCGATCGGGGCCCCGGAGCGCGCGCGCCCCAAGCCCAGGAGCCACTACGGCCTCGTCGCCTCGCTCGACCGCGACACCGAGCCCGACACGCTCGCCAAGCAGATCGTCGCTCTGCTCCGGGGGCTCTCTCGGCGCCCCGCGAAGTGGCGCATCAAGGCGGGGCGCGCCGACCTCGCGGCGGTCACGGAGCGGTTCACGAAGAACGCGCGCTCGGGCCTGCTCGTCGCGCCGGGCGCGGGGGCCATCGCGTTCGATCACGAGGCCGGCGTCGCGCCGCCGCCCGAGGTCCTGCTCACCGCGCTCGCGTCACGCGAGCTCGAGCACCTCACGCTCCACGAGCGCCCGCCCGGGCGCGTCCGGCTGCTCGACGAGGTGCCGCCCGAGGACCAGACCGCGCCGCCGCTCGCGGGCACCCGCGTCGTCGTCATCGACGCGGATCTCGGGCGCGCCGGCCGCCTCGCGCAGCGCATCGAGGCCGCCGGCGCCCAGGCCCGTGCGGTGGAGCTCGACCGCGGCGCCATCGCGGCCGCCCGCTCGCTCGACCCGACCGCGATCGTCGTGAGCGCGCACGGCCTCGCGCGCGCCGCGTGCGAGCCGCTCTGGAGCGAGCCGCGCCTCGCCGACGCCGCGCTCCTCGTCGCCTCGGAGCGCGCCCTGTCGCTGCCCGCGGCGCAGCTCCTCCCCTGCATCGCGGAGCGCTGCGCGGTGGAGGTCGCCCTGCGCGCGCGGCTCGCGAAGGGGGAGTCGCTCGCGGAGCGCCTCGAGACGCTCGGGACCGCCCGCTGGCTCAAGGTGCTCGGCAAGATCCCGGGCGACGTGACGCTCCGCGTCTACGCCGCCGCCGGGCGCGGGCGCGTCGATCTCTCCGGCGGGCGAGTGCGCGGCGCGGCGTTCCGGCCATCCGACGGCCGCATGGCGGGGATCGACGGCCGCGCCGCGATCGACGCGCTCATGGCGCTGCCGTTCGGGCGCGTGCTCGCGGGCTCGGCCGAGGGGATCGGGCGGCTCGAGGGCGTCCGCAGCGCGCGCAGAACGAGCATCATCGGCGAGATCGGCGAGACGCCCGCCGAGCGCGTGGCGAGGCCCCGCACCGGCAAAGGGCTCGTCGCGGAGGAGGTCTTCCTGCACGCGCCGGATCGCACGGGGAAGCCGGCCGACAGCTTCGCGCCCGAGCGCGCGCGGCGCGAGCCGACCACGCACCCACCGCCCGGGGTCCCGATCGACGGGCTCGGCGACGACGACGACGACTTCGACCTGCCGACCCGCAACTACACCGCCGACGCGATGGCCGAGCTGCAGGCCGAGCTGCGCAGCGCGGCCAAGCTCTCGGAGAGGGCGCCCGAGCCGCCGAGGCGGCGCGTGCCCAGCGAGCCGCCTGCCCCGTTGACGCCGCGCCCGCCCGCGCCCGCGCCGCGGGCCGAGGAGAGCCTCTTCGATCCGACGCCGCCGCGCCCCACCTCCTCCGCGCCGCCGGCGGCGCGCTCGGATCCGCCAGCTCGCGCGCCCGCCTCGGTGCGGCCGCTGCCCCCGCCCCTCGCGGGAGGGCCCGCGCCGGACGCGGCGCCGAGCGCTCGGCGCAACGCGCCCTGGTTCGCCGCGGGGGTCGCGGTGGCCTTGCTCGCGGGTGGCTACGCGGCGTGGCGACTCTCGGCCGAGCCGACGGCGCCCGCGCTCGGCGCACCCACCGCCACACCCGCGCCTGCGCGCCCGCCCGGAGAAGCGCGACCCGCGCCCGAAGACGATCGACCCTCGGAAGGCACGACGAGCCCCGAGCCGGTCGACGACGACGCGCTCGGCGCGGAGCCCCCCGAGCCCGCGGGGGAGGACGCCCAGGAGGACCACGAGGTCGAGCCGGGCGCGATCCGGCTGCCGCCCGAGGACGCGACGGTCGACGAGCTGCTCGCGCAGGCGGCCGCCGCGCAACGCCGCGCGCACTTCACGGCCGCCGAGACCTACGCGCGGCAGGCGCTCGCGATCGCGCCGGCGCACGCGGGGGCGGCCTACCGCCTCGCCCTCTCGCTCCACCGCCAGCGCCGCTACGAGGAGGCGCTCAGCTGGACCGAGCGCGCCGACGAGTGGGACCCGGCGGATCCGCGCGCGAGCGCGCTGCGCGGCGACGTGTACATGCGCATGGGTCGCTTCATGTCTGCGGCGGGAGCCTACCGGGCCGCGCTCGAGGTCGAGCCCAACTTCGGCCCCGCGCAGCGGGGCCTCGAGCGGCTGCGCGCCCGCGGCGTCGAGTAGCCGCCGCGCGCGCGATCGCGCGGAGCGGATAGCTCCGTATCCACACGGCGCGCCCTGCGTCGTGCCCGGCGCGGGGCGCAGCTGCCCGCGGCCGGACGGCACGCGCGGTGCTCGGTGGGCGGCGCGAACGAGCGCGAAGGAGATGCCATGAGCACGCACGTCGAGCCGAGCCATCACGAGATCCACGGAGGCCGTGTCCCGATCAAGGCATGGACGAACGGCGTCCCGGTCGAGACCGAGGCCTACGAGCAGCTCCGCCGCCTCGCGCTCCTTCCGTTCGTCGAGCCGCACGTCGCCGTGATGCCCGACGTCCACGTCGGGATCGGCGCGACGGTCGGCAGCGTCGTGCCGACGCGCGGCGCGATCGTGCCGGCGGCGGTCGGCGTCGACATCGGCTGCGGCATGATGGCCGTCCGCACGTCGCTCCGCGCGAGCGACCTGCCGGACTCGCTCGCGGGTCTGCGCACCTCGATCGAGCGCGCGGTCCCGGTAGGCCGCACGAACGGCGGAGGCAAGGGCGACCGCGGCGCGTTCGGATCGCTGCGCGGCGCGCGCGCCGAGGCGTGGGCCGAGCTCGCGCCCGGCTTCGCGCGCGTGTGTGAGGCGCACCCCTCGCTCGCCCGCGGCAACACGGAGAACCACCTCGGCACGCTCGGGACGGGCAACCACTTCATCGAGCTGTGCCTCGACGAGTCGGACGACGTCTGGGTGATGCTGCACTCGGGCTCGCGCGGCGTCGGCAATCGCATCGGGAGCTTCTTCATCGCGCTCGCGCGCCGCGACATGGAGCGGCTCGACGCGCGCCTCCCGCACCAGGACCTCGCGTACTTCCGCGAGGGCACGCAGCACTTCGACGAGTACGTCGAGGCCGTGGGCTGGGCGCAGCGCTTCGCGGCCGAGAACCGCCGCCTGATGATGGCCGCGGTGATCGAGGCGCTGCGCCGCGGGGGCGAGCTGCCGCAGTTCACGGCGCACCTGACCGCGGTCGAGTGCCACCACAACTACGTCGCGTTCGAGCGCCACTTCGAGCTCGACCTCATCGTGACGCGCAAGGGCGCGGTGCGCGCGGGCGCCGGTGAGCTCGGGATCATCCCGGGCAGCATGGGCGCGCGCTCGTTCATCGTGCGCGGCAAGGGCAACCCCGAGTCGCTCTGCTCGTGCAGCCACGGCGCGGGTCGCCGCATGAGCCGCACCGCGGCCAAGCGCCGCTTCACGCTCGCGGACCACGTCGCGGCCACCGAGGGCGTGGAGTGCCGGAAGGACGCCGGCGTGATCGACGAGACGCCCGGCGCGTACAAGGACATCGACGCGGTGATGGCCGCGCAGGCCGAGCTCGTCGAAGTCGTGCACGAGCTGCGGCAGGTGGTCTGCGTGAAGGGGTGAGGGCATGCTCGCTGGGTGCGAACCCTCGCCAGCGTCACCCTCGCCACCGCCCTCGCCTCGACGTCGATCGCCTGCGACGGCGCGACACCTCACGACGCAGGGCCCGAGCCCGGCGTCGACGCCGCGACCGACGCCGGGCTCGACGCCGGGATCGCGGCGCCGGTGACGGTCACGACGACGGCGGGCGACGTGCTCGGCGTCGAGCGCGACGGCGTGGCCGTGTTCCGCTCGATCCCGTACGCGGCGCCGCCCGTGGGCACGCGCCGCTTCGCGCGCCCCGCGCCGCACCCGGGCTGGTCCGACGTGCTCGACACGACGGCGACCGACGCGACGCTCGCGTGCCCGCAGGTGGATCGCATGACGGGTGGGTTCCGCGGCGAGGAGGACTGCCTCGTGCTCAGCGTGTTCGCGCCGGCGCGCGCGGCGGGCGCACCCGTGATGGTGTTCATCCACGGCGGCGGCTTCACCGGCGGCTCGGGCAACGAGCCGCTCTACGACGGGCGCTCGCTCGCGGCCCGCGGGGTGGTGGTGGTCACGCTCAACTACCGGCTCGGCGTGCTCGGGTTCCTCGCGCTCGACGCGCTCGTCGAGGACGACGGCGGCGCCGGGATGCTCGGCCTCTACGACCAGCGCCTCGCGCTCGCGTGGGTGCGCGACAACGCCGCGGCGTTCGGCGGCGATCCCGCGAACATCACGATCTTCGGGGAGAGCGCGGGCGCGGTCAGCGTGATGATGCAGATGGTCTCGCCGGGCTCGCGCGGCCTGTTCCAGCGGGTGATCGTGCAGAGCGGCGGTGGCGGTTGGGGCTACGACGCGCAGGACGCGGCGATCGCGCGCTACGCGCCGGTGCTCACCGCCCTCGGGTGCGAGGGCGCGCCGGACGTCGTCGCGTGCCTGCGGGCCGCGGACGACGTCGAGGCGATCACGCGCGCGATGGACGCGGCAGGGACCTCCGCGCTCGGCCTGCCCAACGTGGGCCCGCACGTCGACGGCGCGTTCCTTCCGTCGACGCCGTACGCGCTCGTCGCCGACGGAACCGCCGACGTCCCCTTCTTCGTCGGCAGCAACGCCGACGAGGCGACGGTCTTCACGCGCACCATCCCGGTCCCGACGATGGCGGCGTTCCGGGCGATCCTCGGCTCGGTCTACGACGAGGCGACGGCCGACGCCGTGGTCGCGATCTACGACGCGGACCGGTTCGGCACGGCGAAGGCGGCCTTCGACAAGTTCTTCGGGGAGGTCGGGTTCGTGTGCCCCGCGCTGGCGTTCGCCGCCGCGGGCGCCGGAGGGGAGCCGGTCTACGCGTACCACTTCACGCGCGTGCTGCCGGGCGTCGCGGGCACGCTCGGCGCGTTCCACGGCCTCGAGCTCGCGTTCGTGTTCGGGCAGCCGGGGATCTCCGCCGCGTACGTCCCGAACGACGACGACTGGGCGCTCGTCGAGACGATGCAGCGCGCGTGGGTCGGCTACGCGACGAGCGGCGTGCCGGTCTTCGCGCCGGGGCTCAGCCGCTACGACCCCGCCGCGCCGAGCCTCGCGATCTTCGACGAGCCGCCCGCGCAGGCCGACGCGATCGCCGGGGGCCGCTGCGCCGCCCTCGCGGAGCTCGGGCTGGGCGTGGCGCCCTGAGCGGCCTGGGCGATCAGGCGCCGCCGACGGCGCGGTTGTGCTCGGCGTAGAGGCCGGCGACCTCGTCGGTGCTCGTCATCACCTCCGCCTCGAGCGAGCGGAAGAACGCCGCCGCCGCCGCGCACGCCGCGAGGGTGTCGGTGCCGGGCTCCGGCATCCTGCGCCACACCCACACCGCCGGGTCCTGCGTCGCCTCGATGATCTGCTCGGTGAGGTCCGGCGGAGCGCTGATGCGCGCGGCCTCGATCGCGTAACCGAGCGTCTGGTGCGCGAGCGCGAGGACCGCGAAGCGCGGGTCGAGGAAGTCCATCGACAGCCACCGGGGCTTCTCGTGGCTCATCTGGTTGAGCACCGCGAGGAAGGCGTTGACGGCGTAGACCGCCGCGATCCGCTTCTGGCGCGCGCGCAGCTCGACGAGGATCTCCACCGGGTCGCCGCGGCGGCCGTCGAGGTGGCGTGCGAGCACGTCGGTGATGAGCGCGACGTGCGCCTCGGCCGCCTGCAGCGCGTCCCAGAGGATGAGCCCGCGCAGGTCGCGGGGGGGCTGCATGTGATACTGCTCGACCAGGTCGGCGAAGGTCTGGTCCGCGCTCATGCGCTCCGCGACGATGTCCGCCCAGGCGTTGCAGGTCTGATCGATCTCGGCGAGGCGCCCCCGCTCGTCGTTGCGCTGCAGGCGCGTCGGGCGCGCGCGCACGGGGGCGAGATCCGACCGGGCCACATCGGCGCTGGACGCGGTCCCGTTGCGCGAAGGAGGGGCCTTCGCGCGCCGCGCGGTCTTCCTCGCCGTCTTCGCCCTCGTGCTCGTCCCCCGGATGCCCATGCGGCGCAGCATGACACGCGATCCGCGTTCGCGTGACCCGAAGTGTACGTGTACGCTTCGTGCCAATGGCGGGGACGGCACCGAAGACGGACGACGACGCGCTCGTCGGGACGACGGTGGCCGGCCGCTACGAGATCAAGGCGCGGATCGCCCGCGGCGGGATGAGCTACATCTACCACGCGGTACAGGTCGGCCTCGGGCGCGACGTCGCGCTCAAGGTGATGCACGCGGAGGACGACGAGGCCGCCGCGAAAGAGCTCACCCGCCGCCTGCTCAACGAGGCCGCCGCCGCGGCGAAGCTCAGCCACCCGAACACGATCGTCATCCACGACTACGGCCACCTCGACGACGGCCGCTGCTTCATCGCGATGGAGCGGCTCGAGGGCGTCTCGCTCCAGGACCGGATCGCAGAGGACGGACCGCTCTCGCCGCACGACGCCGTGCACGTGGGCCTGCAGATGGCGGGCAGCCTCGCCGAGGCGCACGACGCCGGGATGATCCACCGCGATCTGAAGCCGGCCAACGTGATGCTCACCCGGCGCGGGGCGGACCCGTGCTTCGTGAAGGTCGTCGACTTCGGGCTCGTGAAGAAGGATCCGAAGGACGCCGCCGTCGACGAGTCGGGCGCGCTCGTCGGGACGCCCCGCTACATGGCGCCCGAGCAGGTCGTCAACGACCGCGTGAGCCCGGCGACCGACGTGTACGGGCTCGGGGCGACCCTCTACCACGCGCTCACCGGTCGACCTCCGTTCGAGTCGGACTCGCGGTTCGTGCTCATGGCCGCGCACGTCACGACGGCGCCGAAGGGGATGCGGGAGGTCGTCGCCGGCACCGGGCTCGAGATCCCGGAGGCGCTCGAGTCGGTCGTGATGCGCTGCCTGCGCAAAGAGCCCGAGGAGCGCTTCGCGTCGATGCACGAGCTGGCCGACGCGCTCGCCGAGGCGCTCGGCGAGGGTGGGCCGACGACGATGCGCGCGAGCCTCCCGGGCGTGCGCGCGGTGCGGCCAGCCGCGACGTCGGAGATCGACGCGCTCGCCGAGACCGTCTCCGAGCCAGCCACCCCGGCGACGCGGCCGTGGGTGTGGGGAGCGCTCGGCGCGCTGGCGCTCGCGGCGGCGCTCGCCGCGGTCGCCCTCGCCGGCGGCGCGCTCGATCCGAGCCGCGCGCCGCGGCCGGAGCCGGCCCACCCGCGCGTCGAGTCGGTCCCGGCCGAGTCCTCGCCCGCGGCCCCGGCGCAGGCCGAGCCGGCGGCGCCCGCCGGGCGCGCGACCGCGGAGCCGGTGACGGTCACCGTCGAGCCGCCGAGCGCGACGCTCCACCGCGGCGGCGACGATCTCGGCAACAGCCCGCTGACCCTCCAAGTCCCCGCCGGCGAGCGCTGGGAGATCGAGGTCCGCGCGGCGGGCTACGCCTCGCGCACGATCACGCTCACGGGCGCGCAGCGAGAAGTGCGCGTGCAGCTCGAGCGGCGCGGCCGGCGACGCGCGAGCGAGCCGGCGGCGAGCAGCCCAACCAGCGAGGGCTCGACGAGCCGGCCGCCGCGGAGCGACAATCGCGATCCGTGGGCCGACTCGCCATAGCGCTCCTCCTCGCGCTCGTCCTCGCGCCGCACGCGCGCGCGCAGGACGCGCCCGCGGAGGGCACCACGCCGAGCGCGGAGGAGGACGCGCGCGCGAGGGAGCTGTTCCAGCTCGGCGACCGGCTCTACCAGCACGGCCAGTACGACGCGGCGATCGACGCGTTCCAGGAGGCGTACCGCCTGAGCCGGCGGCCGCTGATGCTGTTCAACCTCGCGAACGCGCAGGAGCGCGCGGGCTACCTCGCCGAGGCCGTCGAGAACCTCACCGGCTATATCGACCACGCGCCCGAGGCGGAGCGCACGGCCATCGCGAACCGCATCGCCGCGATGCGCGAGCGGATCGCGAGCGGGTCCGCGACGCCCGAGCCCGAGCCGCCCGAGCCCGAGCCGCTGCCCGAGCCGAGCGCGACCGCGGCCGCGACGCGACCGGCGCCCGTGGAGCCCGCGGGCCCCGACCTCACGGCCGCGGCCGTCGTGCTCGGCGCCGCGGGCGCGCTGCTCGTGACGGGCATCGCGCTCGGCGCCGCGGCGCTCGACGTGCGCGGCCAGGTCGACGCGCAGTGCGCGCGCGCTGCCGACGGGCGGCGCCTCTGTCCCTCGACCGTCGAGCCGCTCCTCGAGCGCGACGCGATCCTGGCGGCGTCGACCGACGTCGCGTTCGGGCTCACCGCCGTCGCGGCGGCGCTGGGGGTATACTTGCTCGCCGATGCGCTCGCCGGTGGCAATGGGGGGGAGGCCGTCGCGGTCGGCGCCGCGATCGGTCCGGACGGTGTCGCGGCGGTCGCGCTCACGCGCTTCTGAGCTCGTGGCGCTCGCGCTCGCGCTCGGCGGCTGCTCGCTGACGACGTCGAGCGCGGATCGCTGCGAGGCGGCGGCGGACTGTCGCGCGGCCTTCGGGCTCGGGTCGGCCTGTGGCGAGGACGGCTTCTGCCGCCCGGCCGCCGCGACGCCCCGCTGCACGCGCACCTTCCCGACCCACCTCCTGCGCGACGGGCTCGAGCACCGCGACGCCTTCGTGATCGGGGCGATCGCCGACGAGTCGCTCGAGACGCACCGCGCGCGGCAGCAGGCCGTCCAGCTCGCCTTCGGCGAGGCGCGCGATCAGGGCGGCGTCGAGGGCCGCGCGGTCGGGATCGTGTTCTGCACGAACCAGGTCGACCCGAGCCTCGACGAGCTCGATCAACGCGCGGCGACGGAGGCGGTGACGCGCTACCTCCTCGACGAGCTCGCGGTGCGCGCGATCGTCGGCCCGCCCTCGTCGGACGCCGCGCGGGCCGCGTTCGAGATCGCCTCGACGCGAGACGCGCTCGTCGTGTCTCCGTCCGCGTCGAGCCCCGCGCTCACCGATCTCGAGCCGCCCGCGAGCGACGAGGCGCCGGGCCTGCTCTGGCGCACCGTCCCGCCCGACTCGCTGCAGGGGCGCGTGATCGCGAGCGACCTCACGATGAGGGACGTCGAGCGCGTCGCCCTCGTCGTGCAGGACTCCTCCTACGGCAACGGGCTCGCCGACGTCATCACCGCCAACTTCGGCGGCGCGCTCTCGCGCTTCGCCTTCTCCAACGCGAGCGAGCGCAACGCAGCCGCGACGAGCGCGGGCGCGGGCGACTTCCAGGAGGTCGTGTTCATCTCGTCGCAGACCATGGACGCCTCGGCGTTCCTGCTCTTCGCCGAGTCGTTCGCGGGCTTCGCGGACAAGCGCATCTTCCTGACGGACGCGGCGAAGAACCTCGACCTGCTCACCGCGGGCGCCGCCGCCTCGGCGCTCTTCCCGCGCGTGCGCGGGAGCGCGCCGGCGCCGCCGGCCGGCGTCACGTACGAGGCGTTCCTCGCCTCTTACCGCGCGGAGTTCGGCGTGGACGCGCGCTCCTTCTCGTTCACCGCGAACGCCTACGACGCGGCGTGGCTGACGCTGTTGGGCGCGACGTGGGCCACGCTGCGCGAGACCGACCTCGGCGGGCGCTCGCTCGCCCGCGGCCTGCGCCGGCTCTCGAGCGGCCCCGAGGTGCGCTTCGGCGTCGGCGCGCTCGGGGTCGCGCGGGAGCGCTTCGGGCGCAGCGAGCCGATCGACGTCGACGGCGCGTCGGGCGGGCTCGACTACGACCCCTCGCGCGAGGAGACGACGGCGCCGATCGAGGTGTGGACGATCCGGTCCGACGCGACCGGCTTCGTCGCGGAGTACGCGGTCACGCCGTGAGCGAGGTGCGCGAGCTCGCGCTCCGGGCGGCGGTGTTGCTCGCGGTGGCGAGCGGGCTCGTCGCCGCCGCGGCGGCGCTCGGCGCGCGCGGCGGCCCGACGCTCGCGGCCACGATCGCGGCGGCGCTCGCCACGATCGCCTACCTCGCCGCGGCGCTGCTCCTCGCGCGCGGCCGCGGGCTCACCGTCGCGTCGCACACGCTCGCGCTGCCCCTCGCGATCGCCATCGCCGCGTGGGCGCACGCCGCGCGCTCGCCGACCGCGTGCGGGACCCTCGTGCTCCCCGCGCTCGCCGCCGGGTTGATCGCGCGCCCGGTCCCCGCCGCGGCGCAGGGGCTCGCCTGCGCGGGGCTCGCCCTCGCGGTCGGGCTCGTCGCCGGGCTCGACGCGGCGTGGGCGATCCCGATCGGCGCCTCCGTCTTCGGCGGTGTGCTCGCGGTGCTCTGGTCGATGGCGCGCAGCAACGCGGGCGGCTCGAGCCCGCTCGGCCGCGCGCTCTTCGCGAGCCTCCCGATGGGCGTCTTGCTTGTCGAGCGCGGCCGCGTCGCGCGCGCGAACCCGGCGATGGGCGCGCTGACCCGCCAGCCGCCCGAGGGCCTCGTCGGGCTGCCCGTGCTGCACGTCGTCGCGCCGAGCGACCGCGCGCGCGTCGAGGCGTGGCTCGCCGCGGGCGGCCCGGCGCCGCTCGACGCGCAGGCGCGGCGCGACGACGGCACGCTGTTCGACGCGACCTTCAGCATGGCGCCGCTCGACGCGCTCACGCTCGTGCTGGTTCAGGACCGCTCCGACCGCGCGCGCGCCGAGCGCACCAAGGACGAGTTCCTCTCCACCGTGAGCCACGAGCTGCGCACCCCGCTCGCCTCGATCAACGGCGCGCTCGGCCTCATCGAGGGCGGCGCCGCGGGCGAGATCAGCCCGCGCGCCCGGGACCTCGTCGGGCTCGGCCGGCGCAACACGGACCGGCTGCTGCGCCTGGTGAACGACCTGCTCGACCTCAAGCGCATCGAGGCCGGACGCATGCGGCTGCGGCGCCGCGCCGTGCCTCCGACCGAGGCGGTGCACGCCGCGTTCGACGGCCTCGCCGTCCTCGCGAGCGACGCCGGCGTCACGCTCGCGCGGCAGGGCGCGGTCGAGGCCGCCGTGTGGGCCGACCCGGACCGCGTCGCGCAGGTGCTCACGAACCTCGTCTCCAACGCGATCAAGTTCTCGCCGGGCGGCACCACCGTCACCGTGACCCTGGCGGAGCGCGACGGCTTCGTCCGGTTCACCGTCGCCGATCAAGGCCCCGGGCTCCCCGAGGGCGCGCAGGAGCGGCTGTTCTCGCGCTTCCGGCAGCTCGACCAGTCCGACGCGCGCGCGGTGCAAGGCAGCGGGCTCGGGCTCGCGATCGCCAAGGCGATCGTCCGGCAGCACGGCGGCGACATCGGCGTCGCGCCGTCCGACGTCGGGGCGACCTTCTTCTTCGAGCTCCCGATCGCGGACCCGGACGCCGAGGACGTCGACGCCTCGATCTTCGCGTGAGCCGTGGAGCACGGCGCGCTCCACGCGCCCGCGGTCCCGCCTGGCGGCGCGCGTGGTCCGCGCCTTGCGGAGCTCCGGCGGCGGAGGACGCGATGAAGGACTCGTTCGTGCTCCGAGCCGCGGCGTGCGCCGCCGTGCTCGCGAGCGGGTGTGTCGGTGCGCTCGGGACGTCGGACGTCGCGCGCGTCGAGGGGAGCCTCGGCGCGGTCTCGTTCCGCGGCGTCCCGGAGGTCCGCGAGGTGCGGCTGACGCCGCGCGAGCTCTACGTGGACCTGCGGATCGAGGGCGCGAGCGGCGCGGCGATGGTCGGGATCACCGTGCCGCGCGCCGAGCTCGACGGCCGCACCGTGTGGCAGACCGAGCGCGTCGCGATCCTTGGCTGCGCAGGTCCCGAGGACGGGGAGTGGGCGTTCGACTGCGCGCCGCAGGAGTTCTTCGTCGACGCGTTCGAGGGCAAGGAGCAGCTCCGGCTCGACTTCGAGGCGCGCTGGAGGCGCGACGGCTGCGGCGACGTCCCGCGCGACGCCCCCGACGACGGCCAGCCGGTCGACGGCTATGTGCTGGTCGACCTGCGCTGACGTCGAGGGTAATTGCTTGACGCTTCGTCAAATAATGGTACCTGACGAGGCGTCGGGTCGTGGCGAGGCCGGTAGAACACGAGAAGCGGCGCGAGCTCGCGCAGCGGGCGGTCGAGGCGCTCGAGCGGCTCGGCATCGAGGCGTCGATGACCGACCTCGCGCAGGCGCTCGGGCTCAAGCGGCCGACGCTGCTCTATCACTTCCCCTCGAAGAGCGCGATCGTGGAGCAGGCGCTCGCGGACCTGCTCGCGGAGCAGGCGCGCTTCGTGATCGCGCGGCAGGAAGAGCACGCGCACCCGATCGATCAGCTCTTCGCGCAGATCGTCGCGACGCACGAGTTCCACCACGGCAAGGAGTCGCGGGTGCTGTTCCTCTCGCAGCTGATCGCCACGGGAGGCACCGAGCGCGCCGCCGCGCTGATGCACGTCGGCAACATGGCCTTCGAGGCGCGCCGGCAGCTCATGGCCGCGCGGCTGCGCGCCGGGATCGCGGCAGGGACCGTCGCCCCGCACGACGTGGACGCGCTGATCTCGGTCGTGCGCAGCTTCAACGACGGACTGATCATCCAGCGCGTGATGCTCGGGGCGGACCTCGCGCCGATCCACGCGTTCATCTGGGAGCACGTGCTCTCGCCGCTCAAGCGCGAGCCGGCGCGCGGGGCGCCGTGAGGGTCCTCGTCACGGGGGCGACCGGGTTCCTCGGCGAGTGGATCGTGCGGGCGCTCGCCGCGCGCGGCCACGCGGTGCGCGCGCTCGCGCGCGCGTCGAGCCGCGTCGCCCCGATCGAGGCGCTCGGCGCCGAGGTGGCGCGCGGGCGCTTCGACGACCCCGCGTCGCTCGCGCGGGCCTGCGCGGGCGTCGAGGCGGTGGTCCACGCCGCGGGCGGCGGCGTCTCGCGGCGCGTCGCGGAGGTCTACGCGGACAACGCGGGCTCGACGCGGGCGCTCCTCGACGCGGCGCGCGAGGCGGGCGCGGCGCGCTTCGTCCTGGTCTCCTCGCTCGCGGCGCGCGACGCGCGCTCACACTACGGCAAGAGCAAGCGCGAGGCCGAGCGGATCGCGCTCTCCGGCACGGGCGGGCCGCGCGTGACCGTCCTGCGGCCGCCCGCGCTCTACGGGCCGGGCGAGCACCGCATGGTGCCGCTGTTCCGCGCGGCGCAGCGCGGGCTCGTGCCGACGGTGCATCCGCAAGGAAAGTTGTCGATGCTGCACGGCGCGGACTGCGCCGAGGCGGTCGCGCGCGCGCTCGAGACCGACGCCGGCGGCGTGTGGTTCGTCGCGGAGGAGCGGGAGTACTCCCGCCGCGAGATGGCCTCGCTCATCGCCGCCGCCGTCGGCCGGCGGGCGCGCGTCGTGGCGATCCCGCCGCCGGCGCTCTGGCTCGCCGCGAGCGCCGCCGAGCTCGCCGGCAAGCTCGGGGGCACGCCGCCGCGCTTCGGGCTCGACAAGTGTCGCGACGTCGTCCAGCCCCACCAGGCGGACGATCCGCGGCCCGCGTTCGGAGCGCTCGGCTGGCGCCCGAGCCGCGACTTCGCGCGCGGCGCCCGCGAGGCGTTCGACGACTACGTCGCGCGCGGCTGGCTCGATCGGTAGGCTCGGGCCCTGACGAGAGGAGGTCTGGTGGCACAGTCGCGGTTCGGGGTCCTCGGTCTGTTCGGTCTCGCGGTCGTCGCGTGCGGTGGTTCGGACGACGCGCCCGCGCCGCCAGCGACTCCCGCGCCGGCGCCCGCGCCGGTGCCCGCACCTGCCCCGACGGCGGGCGCGGCGATGCCGCCCACGCCGGAGAGCTGCGCGAACGCCCAGCCGCCCGCGGCGCGGCCACCGACCGAGGCCTCGCGCGTGCTCGACGGGCTCGACTCGGGCTCGACGCCGGAGCAGCTCCGCGCCGCCCTCGCCCGCGTCGACGCGTTGATCGCGGCGAGCCCGAGCGACGCGAGCGCCCACTACGTTCGCGGTGTCTTGCTCGGCGCGCTCGACGAGCCGGCCGCCGCGCGGTTCGCCGCCTACGAGCGGGCGTTCACGCTCGACACGACCGACGCCGAGGCCGCCTACAACGCGGGCGCGGTCCGGGGCGCGGTCGGGGACGACGAGGGCGCCGCGCAGTGGTTCGAGCGCGCGGTCCTCGTCGCGCCCGGCCACACGGACGCGCAGTACAACCTCGGCCAGGCGTCGTACAACCTCGGCCGGCACGCGCGCGCCCTCGACGCGTTCCTCTGCGCGCGCGCGCAGACGCCGGAGCCGTTCGACGAGACGAAGAAGGTCGCGCAGGCGCTCCACGCGCTGGGCCGCTTCGAGGAGGCGCTCGCCGCGCGCCACGAGATGTGGCGGATCCGCCGCGAGAGCGCGCACCCGCGGTTCGCGCGCATGAGCGAGGCGGTGATCGATCAGCTCCGCGTCGAGGGCCACCTCGTGATGATCAGCGAGACGGCGCCGCCCGACGCCGAGCCGGACCTGCGCTACCTCTACGTCGCGCGCGCCTACGTCGAGGAAGGCTCGCCGCCCGTGCAGCAGGTCCAGCTCGAGACCAGCGCGGTCGCGCGCGAGCTCGGCACCGCCGCGCTGATCGGCTATCAGCAGGGCACGACGCACTCGACGACCTCCATCGCGTTCACGCAGCTGCCGACCTACGCGGAGGTGCGCCCCACGCTCGTCGACGTGATCGGGCGCCTGCTCCGCGGCGAGAGCGTTCCCGCCGCCGCGAGCTCCTCGCCGCGCTGAGCTCGCGGGGAGCACGCTCCAACGTTCCAAGGCTCCTCGTCTCCTCCCTCTCCGCTTCTCTCGCGAGAGCGGGAGACGAGGAGACCCGGAGCCGAGGAGAGCGCGCCTCCGGCGCCGGGGGGAAGGGATCTCGGCGCAGACGCCTCGACGCTCGACCTCCCGGGCCCGCGACTTCCGGCGGCTTCAAACGAACTAGATTCAGCGCACGGGAGGGGGCTCAGCGACAGCCCTGCTCGGCGGCCTCGCCGGCGATCTCGGCGAGCCGCGCGCCGAGCGCCGCGGGCTCGTCGACCGAGAGCGAGGCGCCGGTGCCGCCGGCCGCCGCCACGCGGTCGAGCGTCGCGAGGCCGTGCGCGCCGGGCAGCCCGACGACCCAGGTCGCGATGCCGCGCGCCGACCACGACGCCGCGCGGTCCCACGCGTGCGGCGCCTCGCTGCAGGTGGGCATTCCGTCGGTGAGGAGCACGACCGCGACACCGCGCGCCGGGGCGTCGCGCAGGGCCTCGTCGGCGCGCGCGAACGCAGGGTCGAGCGGTGTCGAGCCGCTCGCGACGCCGCTCGCCCAGCGCGCGTCCCACGCGGCGAGGAAGCTCGCGCCGGGCCCGAAAGGCAGCTGCGCTTCGATCGGCGCCACCTCCGCGCAGAGGTCGAGGTCGTGCGCGCCGCCGGTCGGGAAGAGGATCGCGCCCACCTCGAGCCGCGCGGCGAGCGGCTCGAGCGCCGCGCTCACCGCGTCGGCCGCGACGCGCCAGCGCGGGCGCGACGCGCCGTCGACCGTCCACGGCTCGTTCATGCTGCCCGACCGGTCGAAGACCACGAGCACGCGCCCGCCGCAGTCCCCGGGCGCGGGACGCGGCGCGCCACCTCCGCCGCCGCCCGCGAGGCCGCCGCCCATCCCGACGATGCCGAACGAGCCGTCGGGCGGCGAGGCGTCGCGGTCGCGCCACGTCGCCGGACCCGGCGCGCGGCCGTCGCAGGCGCACAGCGCGAGCGCGAGGAGGAGCGACGCGAGACGCCGGAGCATCCGTCGATCGTACGGGGCCCCGTGGCAGCCTTCCAGCGCACGCGCTATGGGTGCCGACCCACCATGGCCCTCCGCGGCGCACAGAAGCGACACCTGCGCGGTCTCGCGCACCACCTCGAGCCGGTCGTCCTCGTCGGCAAGGCGGGCGTCACCGACGCGCTCGTCGCCGCCACGGACCGCGCGCTCACCGATCACGAGCTCATCAAGGTGAAGCTCCCGCAGATCGAGCGCGCCGAGCGCGCCGAGCTGATCCTCGCGCTCGAGCGCAAGACGGGCGCCGAGGTGGCCGGCGTCGCGGGCCGCGTCGCGATCCTGTATCGGCGCAACCCGGACGAGCCGGTCATCCAGCTCCCGAAGTGAAGGTCAGCGGCACTCGGAGCCGGGGTCGTAGGTCACGAGGTGCCGGAGCGCCTCGACGTGGGCGAGCCAGCGCGCCGCGACCTCTTCGTCGACGCCGCGCGCGACGAGCACGTCCGACAAGATCTTTTTCCTTCGCGCGAACTGACCTCCCATGATGCGGTGCGGGGCGTGGGCCTCGCGCAGCGGGCGGCCGCCGTAGACGACCGGGCCGCCGAGGTGCTCGGCGGCGTGTTGGTACTCCATCTCGCGCAGCCGCTCGCGGCTCGTGCGGCGGAACATGAAACCGATCATCGGGTCGTCGAACACGCGGTCGACGAACTCGGCGATGAGCGCGCGCAGGGCGGGCTCGCCCCCGATCCGGTCGAAGTCGTTCGGCACGGCACGGAGCGTGACGCGACGGCGACCGCCGCGCGAGCCGGTCGCCGTCGGATCGCGCACCCTCCGCTTCGTGCTGACGCGGGCGGGCGCGTCGTCTACCCTCGGCGCGTGCGGAGGGCCTTCGTCGCACCGGCGCTCCTCGCCGTCACCCTCGCCGCGCTCACCACGACGGCCGCGGCGGACCCTCGCGACGGGGCGGTGATCGTGGACCTCGCCGAGCGCGTCCCGGCGCATTGGCGAGAGGACACGACCGTCGACTGGCCGCTCACGCCCGAGCGCTGGCGCCGGCGGATGCCACCCCAGTGCCGCACGCGCGGCGGCTACCGCGAGCACTGCCAGGGCGCGCGGCTCGTCCCGCGGCCCCACGGCGCGGCGGCGGAGCGCGCGCGCCGGCTCGGGCTCGGGCACCGCGCGACCGTGCTCCAGCTCATGCACGCGCGGCCGTTCGCCGAGTGGCTCGACGCGGTGGCGGGGCTCGACCCCGACCCGAGCCTCACCTTCCCCGTCCCCGACGGACACCTCGGCCGCGGCTTCGGCCGCACGCGCCGCGGCGCCCTCGCCGATCGCCGCCACTGGGGCGTGGACATCGGCGCCCCGGAGGGCGCGCCGATCGTCGCGGCGCGCGGCGGCCTCGTCGCGTACGCCGACAACGAGCTCACCGGGTACGGCAACGTGGTGATGCTGCTGCACCAGGGCGGCTTCACCACCTTCTACGCGCACTGCCGCCGCGTGCTCGTCTTCGCCGGCCAGCGCGTGGAGCGCGGGCAACCGATCGCCGAGGTCGGGCACACCGGCTTCGCGCCCGCGCCGCACCTGCACTTCGAGTGGCGGCAGCGCGGGTGGGCGCGCGACCCGGCGCCGCAGTTCCGCCGCCGAACCCGCTGATGAAGGTCTGTCGACGAGTCGTCACGAATCGACAGGCGCTCCGTGAGGCACGTCTCGGTTCGGTCGCGCGGGTGCTTGCGTCGCCGCGCCCGTGCGCGATCCTTGGTCCCCGTGCCGTCCTCCGAATCGACCGACATCGCCGTCTGTGGGGGCGGGCTCGCCGGCCTCACCCTCGCCCTCCAGCTGCGGCGCCGCCTCCCGGAGGCGCGCGTGACGGTGCTCGAGCCCACCCGGCGGCCTCTGCCGGAGGCGGCGCTCAAGGTCGGGGAGTCGAGCGTCGAGGTCGGCGCCCACTACTTCGGCCACGTGCTCGGGCTCCACGACCACATGATGGCGCGCCACCTGCGCAAGAACGGCCTGCGCTTCTTCTCGGGTCCGCCTCGCGCGCCCCTCGAGCGCCGCGCCGAGATGGGACCGCCCGAGCCGCCGAACCTGCCCGCCTACCAGATCGATCGCGGCCGCTTCGAGAACGAGCTGCGCGCGATGTGCGTCGACGCGGGCGTGGACCTGCGCGAGGGCGTCGGGGTCCGCGACGTCGCGCTCGACCCCGAGGGGCACACGCTCACGATCATCGAGACCCGCGCCTCCGCCTCCGCGAGCCAGCTGCGCGCGCGCTGGGTCGTCGACGCCACCGGGCGGCGCCGCTTGCTCGGCAAGAAGCTCGGCCTCGGCCAGCCGCTGACGCCCAACGCCCACGCGACGTGGTTTCGTGTGCCGCAGCGCATCGATCTCGCGGAGCTCGTCGGCAAAGAGCAGCGCGCCTGGCACGAGCGAGACGTCGACCGGACCCGGTGGCTGTCCACCAACCACTTCTGTGGGCGCGGCTACTGGCTCTGGCTCATCCCGCTCTCGAGCGAGCACACGAGCGTCGGCATCGTCGCGGAGGCGGAGGAGCACCCGTACACCACGATCTCCACGCCCGAGGCGGCGCTCGCGTGGATCGCCGAGCACGAGCCCGAGGTGTCGCGGCGGCTCGCGGGCGTCCCGATGACGGACTTCCTGACGATGCGCGACTACCGCTACCACGCGAGGCAGGTGCTGAGCGCCGATCGCTGGGCGTGCGTCGGAGAGGCGGGCTTCTTCGTCGATCCCCTCTACTCGCCCGGCTCCGACGTGATCGGGATGGGCAACACCCTGACCACCGAGCTGATCGTCGAGGACCTGCGCGAGGGTCGACTGGACGCCGAGCGCGTCCGCGAGCTCGACGCCTTCTTGCTGTCGTGGGCTCGCATGCTGGCGCGCACGCTCGCGGGCGGCTCGATGGTGTTCCAGTGCCCCGAGGTGCTCTCGGCCAAGCTCTATTGGGACTACTACTACTACTGGGCGATGATGTGCCCTTACTTCTTCGAGGGCATCTACCGCCTGCCGGTCGCCGAGCACCGCCGCTTCTCGGACATGCTGATGCGGTGGCGGCGCCTGAACGAGCACGCGCAGCGAGTCCTGCGCGCGTGGGCCGAGGTGTCGACGCACGAGCCCGTGGTCGAGCAGGTCGGGCTGCCGCAGCCCGCCACGACGTTGAGCGACCTGCACCTCGCGCTGCTCGAGCGCAAGGACCCGGCGCGCACGTACGCCGACATGGAGCAGGCGCTCGCGTGGGGTGAGGAGCTCGTCGGTGAGATCTTGCTCCGCGCGCTGCGACGCGCGGGGCCGGGGCGGATCGCGCGGCTCTCGCAGGAGGTCGCGCTCGACGCGTGGCAGCCCGCGGTGAGCGAGGCGCGCCTCGCCGCCGACGAGGCCCCGCCGCGCGAGCGCCGCAAGCTCCTCACGCGCCCGGTGCGCGATCTCGAGCGCAGCATCGGCAAGAACGCAGCCGAGAGCGAGGACGCGCCGCGCCTGCGCGCGCTGTGGGCGCTGGCGCGCCGCGCCCCGCTCGACGCGGAGCCGGTCGCGCCGCACGCGCGCTGATCGTGCGTGGTACGGTGAGGGCGCGTGCAGACGCGCCGCATCGCCGCCTCGCTCGCGTGGCTCGCGATCGCGGGCTGCGGCGGCGAGCCGCGATCCGAGCCCGGGCTCGCGCAGATCGACTGGACGACGGCGAGCGGTGAGGGCCCGGCGACGCCGGCCCGGCCCGCGGCGATCGACGTCGACTGGCTGGACTTCGGCGCGAGCCAGGCGATCGCGCCCACGGGGCCGACCGCCGTCATCGACTGGGCGTACGTCGCGCGCGCGACGCTCGAGCGCCGCTACGGCGCGGTCACCGAGGCGGTCTACGCGCTCGCCGTCGACCGCGAGAGCGGCCGCGCGTACGCCGGGCCGATCGATCCGCGCTCGCCGGACCAGCCGCCCTTCACGGCGCGCTTCGACGAGGACTTCCCTCGGGACGGGCTCGTGTCCACCGCGGGTGCGCGGCGCGCGGACCTGCGCGCGGTGCTCGGGCTGCCCGCCGAGGCCGCGACCTACGACGTGATGCTCTTCCTCGAGACGGTCGCGTCGCCGCGGCGCACGGTGACGGTCCCCGCCGCGACGCGCGCGGGGAGGAGCACGGCGCGGCCGGAGCTCGAGCGGAGCGCCCACGCGCACCCGGTCGAGCGCGCGGCGCTCCACCCGACCGCGGGGTGCGCGAGCGTGCGGGTCGATCTGCCGGCGAACGCGCGCGGCTGGGTGGCGATCGCGGCGCCCGCCCAGGTGGAGGCGATGCGCGCTGCGCTCCCCGCGGAGGATCGAGGCAGGCAAGTTCTCTTGCGTGGCTGCGACGGACTCGAGGAGACGCCACGCGGCGGGCGCCTGCACGCGTTCGCGCTCGCGCTCGTGGAGCACGAGGAGCGCGTGACGCCGGTCGGGCCGGTCGCGCTCAGCCCCGACGTGTTCCCCCTCGACGCGGCGACCTCTTCAGGGTGCGCGGCGGATCGAGACTGCGTGCTCATCGGGGGCGTGTGCGGCGGCCCGCAGGCGGTGCGACGCGCCGACGCCCCGGAGCGCGCGCAGCGGCACTACCGGATGGCCTCCGTCGCGGAGTGCGCCCGCGTCCCCGAGATCGCGCCGTCGGAGGCACGCTGCGAGGACGGCGGCTGCCGCGTCGAGCCGCTCGACGAGCCGGCGTGGCGGAGCTGCCGCCGCGCGCGCGACTGCGTCGCCGTCCCGCGCCGCTGCGGCGAGTGGACCGCGGTGAACCGCAGCAGAGAGCGGGACGCCACCGAGCGCTGGGCCGCGGCCATCGACTGCCCGGCCCTCCTGTCGCCGCCGCCGGAGCTCACCTGCTTCTGGGGATTCTGCGCGCTCGCCGACGGCGTCCACGTCTACGTCCCCGCGCCGTGAGCTGC
>JAHBWG010000090.1 GCA_019637095.1 Sandaracinaceae bacterium
GCGGCGCCGGCTCATCGGCGCGCGGCGTGCCCGCCTCGCGCGCGAGCACGTCGGCGAGCACCGGACCGCCAGGCGGCGCGGGCACCACCTCCTGCTTCGTCTCGACCCAGCGGGGCGGCCGCTCCGGCGCGTCGGCGCGCGCGACGATCCAGCGCGGCGTCGCCGTGGGCCCGAGCCGATCCGTCGAGAGCGTCGCGCGCCGCGGCGGCACGGCGGCCATCGCTCCGAGCGCGCCCGCGAGGAGCGTGACGGTGAGCGCGCCGAGCGCGAGCGTCGAGCGCAGCGCGCGTCGATCCCAGCGCGGCGTGGGCGGCGCGTCCTCGGTCAGCGCGACGCGCAGCCAGAAGCCGTCGAGCGCGAGCCACGCCTCGACGCGCGCGCAGATGGCGGCGCCCGGCACGAGCCCGCGCGCGCGCGCGATCGGCCGCAGGCGCACGCGCGCCGCGCCGCGCGCGCACGGGTCGGGCGTGACGCAGCCGAGCACGCGCAGGGTGGCGAGGTCGCGCCAGCCGTTCGCCGTGTGCACCCACGCGCGCGCCCGCGGCGGCACGAACAACAGCACGTCGTCGCCCTCGGGCTCGAGCGGCGCGAGCGCGCCGAACGGCCCGCCCGGATCGAACCGCGCGCCGAGCGGGTGCACGCCCGCGGCGAGGCGCTCGTCGCCCCACGCGAGCTCGCTCTCGACGCTCGGCACGCACGCTCAGACGCCGCCGCGCGCGCCGAGTTCCTGATGAGCCTCGCGACGCGCCGCGGCGCCCGACGGGAGCTCATCGACAGACCTCGAGGGCAGGGCACGCACCCGGAGGCGCCCCGGGAGCTCGCGTGGCGCATCCCGACCGTGTCCTCGAGTCGCTGCACCTCGCCGTCGACATGGTGTGGCTACGCGAGGCACACCGGCGCACGCGCGATCCCCTCGCCGTACCGCCGGCGGCTGCCGAGCGCCCCAAAGGCGTATGCTCGCGTCGGTGCTGACGTACCGCTCGCTCCATGCCGGTGGCGACTGGCTGGCCGCCGTTCCGTACGAGGCTCCGCGCACGCTCGAGCTCTTCGCGTGGCGTGACGGAACCCATCTCGCCCGCGTCGAGCTCCCCCTGGAGACCTCGCCGCATGCGGGGGCGCTCGTGCGCGGCGCGGACCTCTTCGTGCTCGCCGGCTGGCGCGAGGGCCTGGTCGCGCTGGCGATGCCCGGCGGCGCGCCGCGGTGGGCCTGGCCGGATCTGCGGCACGGCGTCGTGCGCTGGCTCCCGCGTGCAGAACGCATCGCCTTCGTCCGCACTCAGGGCCGCTCCACGGGTCTCCACCTCGTGGACCCGACGACCGGTCGGTGGCGCGTGCGCGTCCCGAACGTCACCTGCGCGGCGGATCTCGACGGCCCTGGATCTAGCCTGCTCGTCGCCGGCGACGCAGGCCCGCCGCTTCGGGTCGAGCGCGACACGGGGCGGGTCCTTCGCCGGTTCGAGCGCGCCACCGCCGACCCCGCGCTGGCGTGCCTCGGCGCGCACGGCCTCGCCCTCTTCGCGGGCGAGCGGCTCGACGCGTTCGACCTCGACACGGGCGCGCGCCGATGGTGGTTCGACCCGGGGCCCGGCGAGCGCATCGTCGCGATGTGCGAGGTCGACGGCGGCGTCGCGTCGATCGCCACGGGCCGCGCCGCGCCGGCGCGCCTGATCGTGTTGGATCCGAGCGGGGCGGTGCGAAGCGACCGCGAGATCCGCGGCAGCGAGCTCGTCTTCCTCGACGGCGGGCACGTCGCGAGCAACGACGGTACGGTGCGGCGCATCGCCGATCACGCGGTCCTCGCCACGCTCGTCGCGCCCGCGTGAGCGGCGCGAGGGCGAGCCGCGGCAACGCCCGGATCGGCTCGACAGGCCTTCATCAGCGAGCGTAGCGGGCGTAGTGGAAGCCCTTCGCGCTCGTCCCGACGCGGATGGAGAACCACGACGCGCCGGGCGCGGACGAGCTCAGGCACACCGCCTGGGTGGCGAGCGCCTTCTGGGCCGTCTGCGCGACCGCGAGCAGGAGCGCGTCCTGCTGCGCGACGTGGATGCGCCGCAGAAACGTGGACAGGTCGCTGTACCACCCCTCGACCTGCCTCGGGGCCGGCGCGACGAGCGTCCCGTTCCCGTCGGGGCTGTCGAAGACCGCGACGCTCGCGCCGTCGTCGAAGTGCGCCGCGTACGTGGCCGGGTCGATCTTGACCTTCTTCGGGACGGACACCTCGGTGAGCGCGCACTCGAAGTCGCCCGCGCGGTTGCAGCAGGGCGTCTCGAGGACGAACGCGCGCGCGTCGGTCTCGGCGATCAGAGAGATGAACTGGGCGCGCAGGCTCGGCTCGGCCACGAGGTCGTCGATCACCTGCCCGACGCTCATGCGATCGGCCATCGAGTCGATGAACCAGAAGATCGATGTGCGCGCGTTCGCCCGCTGCCGGCGCACGTGCCACTCCTTCGCTGGCTTGCTCACGCGGGCACTGTATCCGCCGAGCGCGGTGGAGTGAACCCAGCGCGCCGGTTTCGAGGCGAGCCACGGCGCGGGCGAGGTAGGTCGCGTTCAGCGCGCAGCGGCCCGCGTCGGTCGCTCGCGCGCCGCTCGGGACCGCGCAGTACGCGCGGGGCCAGCGCCCGCCTTCATCCTGGCGACTTCTCGAGGGCGCCGCTCTTCCAGACGTGGGTCACGTTCGCGGGGTCGGAGAGCACGGCGATGTCCGCGAGGGGGTCGGCGCGCACGCCGATCACGTCCGCGTCCCAGCCCGCGAGGAGCTGACCGGCCTTGCGCGCCTGCGGGCCGACGGTGAGCGGGCCGTTGGCGGTCGCGGCCTCGATCGCGGCGAGCGGCGTCATCCCCGCCTCGACGAGCAGGACGAGCTCGAGCCCGTGCAGGCCCCACGGCAGCGCGGTGTCCGCGCCGCACGTGATGCTGTCGGTCCCGAGCGCGATCGTCACGCCGCGGCGGACCGCGAGCTCGATCGCGCGCTTGTGGATGTCGCCGGTCGCGACGAGCTTCTGGTAGGCGTAGTCGGGCAGCCCCGTGCGCTGGCCGTGCTCGAGCATCCGCACCTTCACGAAGCGCGTCGTGACGAGCACCGCGCCCGCGGCCTTCATCGCGTCGGCCGCCTCCTCGTCGAGGTACGTGCCGTGCTCGATCGTCCGCACGCCGGCGCGCAGCGCGGCCATGATCCCCGCCTTGCCGTGGCAGTGCGCGGCGACCACGCGCTCGGCGCGCGCCGCCTCCTCCACGATCACCCGCAGCTCGTGATCGGTGAACTGCTGGTGCATCGGGTCGTCGTACTCGGTGAGCACGCCGCCCGACGCGCAGATCTTCACGACCTTGGCGTTGCGACGGAGCTGGAGGCGCACCGCGCGCAGGCACTCCGCCTCGCCGTCGCAGGTGCGCAGCCAGCCCGCGCGCTCCGCGAGATCGGTCACGCAGCCCGTCGAGTAGGTGTGCAGGTCCGCGTGCCCGCCCGTCTGCGAGATCAGGTCGCCCGCCGCGTAGATGTGCGGGCCGCGCGCGGTGCCCTCGTCGATCACGCGCGCGACGTGCACGCCGTAGCCGCCGACCTCGCGCACGCTGGTGAAGCCCGCGTCGAGCGCGCGGGCCGCGTCGATCACCGAGCGCGCGGCGGCGACGGGCACCGGCACGCGCATCACGTCGTCGAGGCTGGTGCGCGTGAGGCCGGTGAGGTGGACGTGGCAGTCCCAGAGCCCCGGCAGCACCGTGTCGACGCGGTGCGTGGGCAGGCGCCCGCTCGTGTCGGGGGCGCTCGCGCGCGGGCCCACCCAGTCGATGCGCCCCTCGGACAGGATCACGCACGCGTCGTGGAGGACCTCGCCGCGGCCGGGCACCAGCTGGCGAGCCTCGATGCGATGGCCAGTCATATGGGGGCTCGTTACCACACGCCTCGCGCGAAGACGAACGTGGTATGAGTCGCCCCATGAGCGAGATCCGGTTCTCGGACCTGAAGGGCAAGGGCGTCCTCACACAGGACGGGCGCATCTGTGGCGAGATCACCGACGTCGTCCTCGACCACGGCTCGTGGGGCGTCCCGGCGATCGTCGTGAAGCTCGAGCGCGAGCTCCTCGAGCTGTTCGCGATGAAGAAGCCGATGTTCGGCTCGCAGACGATCCGCGTGCAGACGGGTCACGTCAGCGGCGTCGGCGACAAGGTGATCCTCCACAAATCGCTCGCCGATCTGAGCGCGCTCTACCGCGACGGGAGCGACTCGTCGGTCGTGGCGGAGGAGGGGGGCGAGGGCGCGTCCGAGTAGCCCGCCGCGCTCACTCCTCCCAGCGCGTGTGGGCGCGGAGCAGCTCGCGCAGGGCGATGGGATCCTCGACGACCCGGAGCGGGATCGTCGCGCGGCTCCCGCCCCGCAGCTCGTACCAGACGTACTCCTTCGACGCGCCCGCGCGCACGACGTCCGGCCACGCGATCTCCTGCTTCACGGTGCCGTCGTCGATGCGGATGCCGCTCGGGCCGACGCGCACCTCGAGCTCGACCTTCGCTCGGCCGCTCTTGGCGCGCCGATCGCGGAGCATGCGCGCCCCGAGCAGCGGCTTGAGCGCGTACCAGAGCCCCATCACGATCGCGGCGCCGCCGACGATCCGGCTCACGAGCTCCTCGCTGCGGGTCAGCCCGAGGCCGAGCAGGATGAAGCACGGGCCGCCGACCACGCGCCACACGCGCCAGCCCGGCCGCCGGTAGTACTCGCGCAGCCACGCGCGCGCGTACTCGTCGTCCGAGAGCGCGAACCGGTACGCCAGCCCGCGCTCCGCCGGCGTCGCCTTCTTCTTCCTCTTCTTGTCGGAGCGCGGGCTCACTCGGGCAGCGCGCGCGCCCGCGCGAGGGCCCGCTCCTCGTGCGCGATCCGGCCGTAGAACGGCGCGCCGATCGGCTCGCCGGTCTCGCGCACGATCGTGATCACCTCGGAGGGCGTGAGGCGCGGGCGCACCGCGAGGATCTTCGTCGCGAGGTTGGCGAGGTTGGGCGCGGCCATCGAGGTGCCGCTCAGCGGGACGGTCTGCCCGTTCGGGATGAGGCTCGGCACCTCGACGCCCCAGTCGAAGACCTGCACGAGCTCCGGGTTGCTGTTCGTGAACGTCGCCCACTCGCCGAAGCGATCGACGGCGCCGATGGTGATCAGGTTCGGCAGCGACAGCGCGGCGGGGACGTCCCCGTACTCGACGATGTCGCGGTTGGAGTTGCCCGCGGCCACCACGAAGAGCGTGTCCGGGCAGCTCGCGATCACCTCGCGCCAGCTCTCGGTGCGGTGCTGGTGGACGAGCTCGGCGCGCGCGCGCACCGCCGCGTCGGTCGGGTAGGCGTCCTGCTCGTAGCGGAGCTGGTTCTCGACGTAGTCGCGCCCGAAGCCGAGCGAGGCGTTGACGACGCGGACGCGGTGCTCGCGCACGAAGCGCGCGATGGCGCGGACGTTCTCGCGCTCGGCGGCGAGCTCGGCGTCGGTCGGGCCGCGCTGATGGTAGAGGCGCGCCTCGCCGGCCCACGCGCTGCGGAACACCGCGACGCGCGCCAAGGGGACGCCGGCGAGCATAATCCCGGCGACGTGCGTGCCGTGCGCCCACTCGCCGACCGCGTCGAGGTTCTGCTCGAGCGCCTCGAGGGCCGCCGCGTCCTGCGCCGCGCCCATCAGCCCGAGCACGCGCTGCGCCGCCTCCGTGGAGGCGAGCCCGGCGCGCAGGTCCATGATCCCGCGCAGGAACGGCGCGTACTCGGTGACCACCGCCTCGCCCGGCTCGTAGGTCAGGCCGCGCTGTCCCTCCGTCGGATCGGAGACGACGCCGTGCGATCCATCGGGCGCGGTGAAGAGCTGCGCCGCGAAGAGATCCTCCGCGACGCCCGTGTCCCAGACCGCGACGACGAGCGGCCGCGCGTCCGCCGCGCCCGTGAGATCGACGGTCGAGAACGCGTACGCGGCGGGCTCCGGCTGCGCGTCGTGCGCGGCGCGCACCTCGTCGATCACCGCGAGGAACATCGGCCGGTTCGCCACGATCGGGCGCAGGATCGCGTCGTAGAAGAGGGCGCTCGTCGCGGTGTCGAGCGACAGCAGCTGCGAGCGCACGCGATCGACGCGCGCGTCGATCTGCCCCTCGTTCTGGAAGAGCTGGAACACCACGGTGGCGCCGCCGAAGCGGTTGCGCGGCAGCGCTTCGAACACGGCGCGGATCGCGGCGCGCGCCTCGTCGTCGCTCCCGGCGCGGCGGCGCGCGAGCTCCGAGAGCAGCGTCGTGCCGACGTAGGCGTTGTTCCGGTTGCGCGCGCGCTCGCGCACGAGGCGCACGAGACCCTGCGCGAGATCGGGCTCGCCGGCGGCCGCCGCCGCGACCGCGAGGTTGATCACCTGCTCCGAGACGCGATCGCCGAGGGCCGGCGCGGCGCTCGGGTCGGCCGCCCACGCCGCGAGCTGGTCCACGTCGAGGCTCGGCTCGACCTCGCGGATGCGCGCGATCGCGCCGTCGCGGACCACCGCGACGAGGTCGGCGCCTCCCCAGCCGGTCGCCTCGCCGCCGGCGCTGCCGCCGTGATCGGTGCCGTCGCCGTCGCTCGGGCCGCCGCAGCCGAGCGCGAGGAGCGCGCCGAGCAGCGGGCCGGCGAGAGAGTGTGCTCGCTTCATGGGCGCGCATTCGAGCGCAGCCCTCGGCCTCGCGCAAGCGGTCGCCCGAAGCGAGGGCTTGCGCCGGAGGGCGTGCGGCGTTGTAATCCGCGCGAGGTGGGCGTGAATGATCGGCGTGGGTCGATCGTCGATGCCTCCGCGAGTCGAGCGAGAGCCGGGAGCCACGATGCGCATGAAGGTCTGGTCGGTCGCCGCGGTCGGCGTCCTCTTGATGGTCGGAGCCGGCGAAGCGTCGGCGCAGTTCGCGCCGCGGGCGCGCGGGCTCTACGGCGAGGCGAGGCTCCGCCCCGGGTTCATGCCGGACCCGCACGTGATGAACGGGCAGCTCGGCGGCCCGGTGCCGGCGTCGCAGATCGACCCGAGCTGCCGCGGCTTCGTCAGCGGCCCGCCGAGCCACGTCGTCTACACGACGGGCTCCTTCCGTCAGCTCCGCTTCGTGGTCAACGCGGGGCAGGACTCGACGCTCATGGTCATGATGCCGAACGGGCAGGTCGTGTGCGACGACGACGGCGGCGAGGGGCTCAACCCGCTCATCGCGCTCGCGACCGGCGCGGGCCGCATCGCGATCTGGGTCGGCGCCTACTCGCAGGCCGCCGTCGGCGTGCCGTACACGATCGGGCTCACCGAGCTCGGTCACGTCACCGCGTCGAGCCTCGCCAGCGGAGGCGGGCCGGGGCCCGTGGTCGTGCAACCGACGCAGCCGGTGTCCGGCCTCCAGGCGCAGGCGCCGCCGATCTTCGGCTCGGTGAGCTTGCGCTCCGGCTTCATGCCCGATCCGCACGTGCTGTCGGGCTCCGTGGGGGGCGGTCCGATCCGCGGCAGCGACGTCAGCGGCAACTGTCGGGGCTACTACACCTCGCAGCCGAGCCACGTCTTGATGACGCCGACGGGCTTCCGCCAGATCCGGTTCCTCGTGAACGCGGGCGTCGACACCACGCTGCTCGTGATGCTCCCCGACGGACAGGTGCTCTGCGACGACGACGGCGGCGAGGGGCTCAACCCGCTCGTCGCGGCGTCCTCGTCCCCGGGCCCGATCCGCGTGTGGGTCGGCGGCTACAGCCAGAGCGCGGCGGGCGCGTACAACATCGGCTTCACCGAGCTCGGCCACGTCACCACCTCGAACATCCCGCCCGCGGGCGGCGGTCGCCCGGGCCCCGGCCCGGGTCCGGTGGTGGTGCAGCCGACGCAGCCGACGGTGCAGGCGCAGGTCGTCCAGCTCACCGCCGGGATCCCGGCGACGCTCCTCGGGCCGGCGATGACCGACCCGGTGATCGCGACGTGGGCGCCGCGCGGTGGGCCGCCGGTCCAGGTGCAGCTGCAGGGCGTGCACGTGATGGCGAACAGCACGCGCCTCGAGTCGCTGCCGCCGACGCTGCGCGATCCGACGGTGACGGTGACGCAGCTGCGCAACGGCAACCTGATCGTGCGTGCGGAGCAGCCGCCGATGGATCGCGGCGACCGCGGGCAGACGTTCCTGCTGCACGTGACGTGGCGCGGTCAGCCGATGGTGATCGACCGGTGGAGCGGCACCGCGGTCGAGCGCGGGCCCCGCTGGGCGCGTTGAGCCCGTCGACGCTCGCGCGCCTTCACGCGGGCGGGTGTGCTTCGAGCCAGCGGCGGTAGTGCTCGCCGAGCTCGCGCGCCTGCTCGCGCGTGGCGATCGCGTGGCGGCGCTCGAAGCCCTCGCCGGTGAGCAGGACGAGCTCGTTCACGACGGCGGCGCGGCGCTCGGGGTCGGGTTGATCGAGCGCGTCGATCAGCCAGCTCGCGCGGCCGCGCCGGCCGTGCACGGCGTGCCACGCGTGCCACTGCAGCCGGAAGCGGCCGACGTCGCGCCCGACCAGGAGCACGAGGGCCTCGCGGCACGCCGCCTCGAGCTCCGCGTCGCCGAGCAGATCGATCAGCCGCTCGACCGCGCGCTCGTCGCGCAGCTGCGCGATCATCGCCGCGGCGCGCGCGCGCCACTTCGGCTCGACCGAGCGGCTCTCGACGACGCGCAAGAGCTCCTCGCGCACCGCCGCGGTCTCGGGCAGATCCCGCACCGCGTGCAGCGCGCGCGAGGCGGTGTGGCGGATGACGGGGACGTCGTCGAGGAGCCGCGCGGCGAGCGGCTGCACGAGCGCGCCGAGCCGGAGGTCGGTCGCGACGAGCGCCGCGGCGAGCCGCGTCTCGGGGCGCTTCGCGCGCAACAGCGAGGTCAGGTAGGGCGCCGCGCGCGCCTCGAACGCGATGAGCGTGTTCGCGAGCCCGCTGACCAGGCGGCCGCTCTCGAGCGGGCGATGCGGCCGCGCGAGGTCGACCCACAGCACGCCGGGGAACGCGGCCGCGACGGCGGGGAGCGCGTCGTTACCGAACGCGACCAGCTGCCGCACCAGCGGGCCCGCGTCGTCGGGGCCCGAGCGCGCGAGCTGCGTGACCAAGCGGCCGATGCGCTCGCTGCGGTCCGGCGGCAGCGGGTCGGGCGCCGCGCTCTCGCGCGCGTCGAGCGCTGCGCCGCGGACGAGCTCGGCGAATACGCCGCCGCCGTCGCCGCGCGGATCGCCCTTGGGCGGACGGCTGCTCGGCCGTCGCCGCGGTGCCTCCGAGGCGGGCGGCGGGTACGAGCTGCGACTCGGCGGCGGGTACGAGGACGTCGGTCGCTTCGCCGCGCCCTCGGCCGGCGCGGGGCTCGCGGCGCGTGGCGGCGGGCTCGACCGCGGCCGGCGCGCGCCCGGCAACGCGACGCGGTCCTCACGCCCCGGCGCAGGGGGGCGGAGCGTGTCGGGCTTGGGGCCGGGTCGCGGGGGCTCCGCCATGAACGGTGGCCGATCGTGACACGCCGGATCGAGGCGGGCACGCCGCGCGTAACCGCGTGGAGACCGCGAGGTGAGGGTGGTAGTGTTCTCGCACCGACGACGACCATGGCGCGCACGGCCAGCCCCGATCCCGCTTCCAGCGTTCACGCAGACCTCGAGGTCGAGGACAGCGACCTCTTGATCGACCTGTGCGGTCCGGCGGGCGAGCACCTCGAGCTGATCCAGCGCGAGTACGGCGTGAGCGCCGGCGTGCGCGGCAATCGCCTGATGCTGCGCGGCCCGGCCGCCGCCGTCGCGGCCGCGCAGCGGGGGCTCACGCAGGTGCTCGAGCAGATGGCCAAGGGGCGCGTCTCCGGCCCGGGGATCGCGAGCGCGATGCGAGCGCTGCGCGACGACCCCGGCCTGCGCCTCGGCGACATCATGGACGAGCCCGTGCTCGTCGCGCGGCGGCGCACGATCGTCCCCAAGGGCCGCGCGCAGAGCACGTACGTGCGCGCGATCCACGACCACGACGTGGTCTTCGGGATCGGCCCCGCCGGCACGGGCAAGACCTACCTCGCGATGGCGATGGCCGTGCGGGCGCTCTCGGAGCGGCGCGTCGAGCGGATCATCCTGACGCGCCCCGCGGTCGAGGCCGGCGAGAAGCTCGGCTTCTTGCCGGGCGACCTCGCGGAGAAGGTGAACCCGTACCTGCGCCCGCTCTACGACGCGCTCCACGACATGATGGACTTCGACCGCGCCCAGCAGCTCATCGCGCGCGGAGCGATCGAGGTCGCGCCGCTCGCGTTCATGCGCGGCCGTACGCTCAACGACTGCTTCGCGATCTTCGACGAGGCGCAGAACAGCACCACCGAGCAGATGAAGATGTTCCTGACGCGCCTGGGCTTCGGATCCAAGGCGGTGATCACCGGGGACATCACCCAGACCGACCTGCCGGTCGGCCGCACGAGCGGGCTCGCCGACGCGACGCGCGTGCTCGACGGCGTCGACGGCATCGCGTTCTGTCGCTTCCAGGACGAGGACGTCGTGCGCCACCCGCTCGTGGCGCGGATCATCCGGGCCTACGACCGCCGCGACGCGGCGGCGCGTGAGCGCGGGGGCGAGGATGGGTAGCGCCCACGTCGACCCGGACGTGGTCGTGGCGCAGCTCGCGGGGCTCGCGCTCGGTCGCACCGAGGTCGTCGTGCAGGGACAGGTCGTCGAGGTGCGCCGCGACGAGGCGCTCGCGGTGATCGTCGGCGTCGACTCGCTGCCGCGGGGCGCGCTCACGCCCTACACCGAGCGCTTCTCGATGGGCCTCGTCGGCGTGGTGCTCGTCGGCCCGCCGCCGGAGGACGTGCTCGCGCGCCTGCCCGACCGCGTCGTGGTCGCGACCCTCGCCGACGCGAGCGCGACGAACGCGCTCAAGCTCACGCTCGACGGCACGCTCGAGCGCGTCCAGCTCCGCATCAAGGCGGAGAGCCGCTCCCGCTCGATCCGCCGCTACCGCTACGAGCTCGGCGAGCTCGTCGAGATCGCCCGGGCGATCACGCAGGAGCGCGACATCGATCGGCTGCTCGATCTCATCCTCGAGAAGAGCCGGTTCATCACCGGAGCGGACGCCGGGAGCATCTACGTCGTCGAGCACGCGGAGGACGGCACGCCGAGGCTGCACTTCAAGCTCAGCCAGAACGAGTCGTGCGAGTTCGAGTCGAGCGAGTTCACGATCCCGGTCTCGACCCGCTCGATCGCCGGCGCCGCGGTGGTGACGCGCCGCCCGATCAACATCCCGGACGTCTACGAGATCGGGCCCGGGGAGCCGTTCAGCTTCGACCGCAGCTTCGACGAGCGCGTCGGCTACCGCACCAAGTCGATGATCACGATGCCGATGATCTCGGCCGAGGACGAGGTCATCGGGGTCATCCAGCTCATCAACAAGAAGACGATCCCCGAGCGCCGCCTCACGAACACGCAGGAGGTCCACCAGGAGGTGGTCGCGTTCGACCCGCGAAGCCAGGACCTGCTCGCCACGCTCGCGTCGCAGGCGGGCATCGCGCTCGAGAACGCGCTCCTCTACGCGGAGATCCGCGAGATCTTCGAGGGCTTCGTGCGCGCGAGCGTGCAGGCGATCGAGCAGCGCGACCCGACGACGAGCGGTCACTCGCTGCGCGTCAGCGTGTTGTGCACGCGGCTCGCGCAGGTCGTCGATCGCGTCGACCACGGGCCCTACGCGGCGGAGCGCTTCACGCGCCGCGACCTCCAGGAGCTCGAGTACGCCGCGCTCCTCCACGACTTCGGGAAGATCGGCGTGCGCGAGCAGGTGCTCGTGAAGGCCAAGAAGCTCTACCCGCACCAGCTCGAGCGCGTGCGCGCGCGGCTCGACTACGCGCTGCGCGCGACCGAGGCCGAGTACCTCCGGCGCCGCGTCGCGGCGATGGCGCACGGCGCGGGCGGCTCGGACCTCGCCGCGCTCGACGAGGAGCTCGCCGCCAAGAGCGCCGAGCTCGAGGATGCCTGGCGCGTGATCAGCGAGGCCAACGAGCCGACGGTGCTGAGCGAAGGCGACTTCACGCGCATCGCCGAGCTCGGCGTGCGCGCGTTCCCTGCCGTCGACGGGCAGGCGCCGCTCTTGTCGCCGCACGACGTCGAGTCGCTCCAGATCACCCGCGGCTCGCTCAACGCGCGCGAGATCGACGAGATCCGCTCGCACGTCGTGCACACGTTCAACTTCCTCTCGAAGATCCCCTGGGGGAAGAACTTCCTGCGCGTCCCCGAGATCGCGGGCGCGCACCACGAGAAGCTCAACGGCACGGGCTACCCGGCGGGCCTCACCGCCGAGCAGATCCCGCTGCCCTCGAAGATCATGACGATCGCGGACATCTACGACGCGCTCACCGCCCGCGACCGCCCGTACAAGAAGGCGGTGCCGCGCGATCGCGCGCTCGCGATCCTCGGCTACGAGGTGAAGGACGGGAACATCGATCGGGATCTCGTGGCGCTCTTCGTCGAGGCCGAGGTGTACCTCGAGGTCGAGAAGGACCTCGACTACTGACCTCGCTGGTGTCGGGGGCGCCCCGCCCTACGGCGAACGCGAGCCGGGCTCGAGACCGGCGGCGCGGAGCTGATCGACCGCCCATCTCTCTGCTTCTTCGTAGGTCGCGAAGACGCGGTGGCCGCCGGGGATCGGGCTCATCCAGAGGATCGCGGTGAGCACCCCGCGGATGAGCCCGCGGGTGATGACGAAGGCCGTCCCGAGCGAGTCGCGCTCGAGCAGCGTCCGGTGCGCGTCGAGCCACTCCGCCTGCATCTTGCGCTGCCGCGCCGGCGTGTCCCCTGCCTCGCGCGCGTCGAGGACGACGACGGTCTTGCCATGGCTGCTCCGCAGGGCGCTCATCGCGGCGAGGTACTCTCCGAACTGCGCGTCCGTCGCGGCGCCGCGGAAGCGGACCACGACGAGCGGGAGCCGTGAGGAGTCGACCTCGATGGGTGACACGGCGAGCAGGGTCGTCGCCCGCGGGGGCCGCGACAAGTCCCCGGTCGGGGGCGCGCGTCGCGTCCGCCCGTTCAGGCGCCAGACCGGTATAGTCGGGCCGTCGGACGTGGAGGAGGCGTGATGGCGCGACGGTGGCTGCCCGCTGGGCTCGTGCTCGTGCTCGCGGGGTGCGGGATGCTCGGCGGTGACGAGCCGAGCGAGGGAGAGGGCGAGGGACAGGGCGCGCCGCCGGCGGAGGCCGCGCCGCCGCCGCTCCCGGACGCGCCGCCGATCTCCGCGGGCGAGGACCACACGTGCGCGGTGAGGCCGACCGGCGAGCTCTTCTGCTGGGGCCGCAACCTCGACGGAGAGCTGGGCGACGGGACGAGCCGCAACCGCCGCGTGCCGGTGCCCGTCCGCGACCTCGCGCAGGTCCACCAGGTGTCGGCGGGGCGCTACCACACGTGCGCGCTCCGCCGCGACGGCAATGTGTTTTGCTGGGGACGGAACGATCACGGCCAGCTCGGCGACGGCTCGACCGAGAACCGCGCGGCGCCCGTGCAGGTCGCTGGGATCGCCGACGCGGTGCAGGTCGGCGCGGGGCACGAGCTCTCCTGCGCGCTGCTGCGCGCCGGCACGGTCACGTGCTGGGGCAACGGGCAGTCCGGCCGGCTCGGGCGCGGCTCGACCCAGAGCAGCCCGACGCCGGTCCCCGTCGAGGGCGTGACCGGCGCGACGCGCATCGCCGTCGGCGGCTGGCACGCGTGCGCGCTCGTCGAGGGCGGTCGGCTGTGGTGCTGGGGCGCCGACGACAACGGCCAGCTCGGGCTCCCCGGCGACGCGCCGCGCGAGCAGCTCTCGCCGCAGCCCGTGCCGGGGCTCGAGGGGGTGACGGCGGTCGCGGCGGGTCACCTCGCCACCTGCGCGGTCCACGGGGGCAACCTCTCTTGCTGGGGCGACGCGTACTACGGGCTGCTCGGCAACGGCCAGAGCGGCTCGGGCGCCGCCGACGGCCAGACGCCCGCGCTCGTCGCGGGGCTCGCCGAGGTCGCGGACGTCGACGTCGGCGTCTACCAGGCGTGCGCGCGGCTCGGCGACGGGACGGTGCGCTGCTGGGGCAACGACGGCTACGGCAACCTCGGCGCCGCCGAGCGCGGGCATCAGGTCACGCCCGCGGAGGTCTCGGGCCTGAGCGACGCGACGCACCTCGCCGTCGGCGCCTACCACGTGTGCGTGCGCCGCGCGTCGGGGGCGATCGCGTGCTGGGGCAAGAGCGGCGATGGCCAGCTCGGCGCGCACGAGATCCAGGACGCCTACCACGCGATCGACCGGATCGCGTCGCTCGCGGAGCTCACCGCGGACGCGCCGCCCGTGCACACGTTCGCGCCCGCGGCGGCGCCGCCGCCGACGGCGCCCATGGTCTCGACCTCCGACGGGTACGCGTGCGGCGTGCGCAGCGACGGGCGCGTGCTCTGTTGGGGCGGCGCGGCCTCGAGCGGTCAGCTCGGCAACGGCGGCGCGCGCCCCGCGACGAGCGGCGCCGTCGAGGTGGCCGGCATCACCGACGCCGTCGAGGTGCGCACGAGCCAATCGGCGGCGTGCGCGCGGCGCCAGAGCGGCGAGGTCGCCTGCTGGGGTTACCTCGGCCGCGTCGACGGCTCGCCCGACCACGTGCGCACGAGCCGGCCGATCCCGCTGCCCGGCGTGACCGACGCGATCGGGATCGCGTTGAGCACGAGCGGTCCATGCGTCCTGCACCGCGCGGGCACGGTGAGCTGCGCCGCCGCGACCGCGCTCGAGCCGGTCGAGGGCCTCACGGGCGCGGTCGAGATCGTCGCGGGCGGTACGTCCGCGTGTGCGCGGCTCGAAGGCGGCGGCGTGCGCTGCTGGGGCTCCGGGAACCGCGGCCAGCTCGGCAACGGCGCGGATCAGTCCTCGCGCACGCCGGTCGAGGTCGCGGGGCTGACCGACGCCGAGCAGCTCTCGGCCTCGTTCTCTTACACGTGCGCGCTCCGGCGCGGCGGCGCGATCTCGTGCTGGGGCTCGAACGAGAAGGGCCAGCTCGGCAACGGCCGCAGCGGCGAGGGCGCGTACGAGAACCGCCCCGTCGCGGTGCGCGGCGTGCGCGGCGCCGTGGAGGTCGCGGCGGGCGTGCACCACGCGTGCGCGCGCTTCGCCGATCACTCGCTGCGCTGCTGGGGCGCGAACGACGCGGACCAGCTCGGCACCGGGCAGGAGCGCAGCGAGCGCACCCCCGCGATCGTCGCGAGCCCGGTCGCGGTCGCCGCGCCGGAGGCGCCGCTCGGCCCGATCGCGCAGCTCTCCTGCGGCTGGCACCACTGCTGTACGGTGCACGAGAACGGGCAGCTCCAGTGCTGGGGTCGCAGCTCCGTGCTCGGGGAGGGCACGCTCGGCGGGCTGGTCAGCTCGCGCAGCAACCGCCCGCGCGCGATCACCCTCGCGGCGCTCGGCAGCGCGCCGCCGCCCGCGCCGCCCGCGCCGCCCGCGGAGCCGGCGCCGGAGCCGGCGCCGGTCGTCGCGGTAGAGCGCGTCGAGGTGCCGCCCGAGGCGGCTTCGCCCGAGGAGCCGGCCGCGCCCGACGCGCGCGAGCCCCGCGCCGGCGACCCGCGCTCGGCGGTCGAGCAAGCGGTCCATCAGGCCTCGCGCACGTGCTACGGCCGGCTCGGCGCGCGCGGCCGCGTCACGGTGCGCGTCACCGTCGGGCCCGACGGGCGCGTGCAGACCTCGCGCGTGATCTCGAACGGCACCGGCAACGACGAGACCGGCCGGTGCATCAGCGGCGCGCTCGTCGGCCGCCGCTTCTCGCGCCCTCGCCAGGGCGCCGTCACCTACGACATCGCGTTCGGGGGATGACGCACCCGCCTCGCGCGCGCGAGCGCAAGTCGCCTCGCTTCGCTCCAGCCCGCCCGCGAGGCCGCTGAGCCACCATGGCTGCGCCTCTTCCGCCCGCGCCCGCGCCTCGCCGTCACGGCCTGGGCGTGCGCGTGCAGCTGATGGTCGTGCTCGGCCTCGGGTTCGCGCTGTCGGTCCTCTTGCTCGGCTTCGCGACGACGCGCCTCGGGGCGCGCGCGATCGATCGCGAGCGGAGGGAGGCGGCGGCGGGGATGGCGCGCGCCTTCCTCGCGCTCGACGCGGTCGAGGCCGAGCACCTCGAGCAGCTCGTCGGCGCGGGTGGCGTCGTCGGGGTCGAGGTCTTCGACGGTGACGCCGTGGTCGCGGTCGCCGGCGAGGTCGGACACGCCGCCATCGAACGCCGCGACGGCGCGCGCCTCGTCCGGGTGCACCTCGACTCGGCGGAGGTCAGCACCGCGGGCGCCCTCCC
This sequence comes from Sandaracinaceae bacterium, assembly GCA_019637095.1. Classification (GTDB taxonomy): domain Bacteria; phylum Myxococcota_A; class Polyangia; order Polyangiales; family Sandaracinaceae; genus JACKEC01. The sequence goes on from JAHBWG010000090.1 coordinate 16,221, forward strand.
GGGACTGCTCTTCCTCTACGTCGGCCTCACCGCGGCGGTGATCCTGCTGCTCACGTACGTGCTGCTGACGCGGCTGATCGTGCGGCCGCTCGCGGCGCTGACGCGGGCGTCGGAGCGCGTCGCGGCCGGCAAGGAGACGCAGGTGCCGATCGAAGGGACCGCGGAGCTCGCGCGGCTCGCCGTGTCCTTCAACGACATGCAGAAGCAGCTCCTACGCGACCGCGAGGAGCTGCGCGCGCGGCTCGAGGACCTCGAGGCGACCACCACCGAGCTGCGCGCGACCCAGCGCTCGCTCGTGCGCAGCGAGAAGCTCGCGTCGGTCGGCCGCCTCGCGGCGGGCATCGCGCACGAGATCGGCAACCCGCTCAGCGCCATCCAGGGCCTGCTCGAGCTCGTCGAGGGCGGCGACCTCGACGCGCAGACCGAGCGCGAGTTCCTCGCCCGCGTGCGCAAGGAGACGGAGCGGATCCACCGCATCATCCGCGACCTGCTCGACTTCGCGCGGAGCGAGCCGACCGCGCACGAGGTGGGCGCGACGTGCGACCTCGCCGAGGTCGTCGAGGACGCGGTGCGCCTCGTAGGACCGCAAGCCGATTTGCGACAGATCACGCTCGAGCGGCGCTTCGATCCGGACGTGCCGCGCGCGGTCGGCTCCCCCGCGCGGCTCGCGCAGGTGGTGCTCAACCTCCTGCTCAACGCGGCCGACGCGATCGACGGCGAGGGCGCCATCCGCCTCGAGGTCGGCGGCGAGGACGGCTGGGTGACGCTCGTGGTCCACGACAGCGGGCCGGGCATCCCCGAGGAGATCCTCGACCACCTCTTCGAGCCGTTCGTGACGACCAAGCCCGCTGGCGAGGGGACCGGGCTCGGGCTCGCCGTCTGCCACACGCTCGTCGAGCAGCTCGGCGGGACGCTGCGCGCAGAGAACCCGCCCGAGGGCGGCGCGCGCTTCACGGTGCGCCTCCCCGCCGCGAGCTCGTGAGGCCCTGGCGCCGCGCAACCCCAGAGATCTTGCGCGCGCGCGCACTTCGGTTATCAGTGTCGAATCGTGCGGTGGGTGGTCACGCTCGCGCTCCTCGGCGCTCCCATGGCGGCGCTCGCGCAGTCGCCCGAGGAGGCGTGCCGCTCGGACCTCGACGGCTGCGTCGCGGAGGCCGACGCCCTGCTCTCGCGCGACGAGCAGCTCGACCGCGTCGTCGGCCTGCTGCGCGTCGCGTGCAACCGAGGGCAGTGGGAGGGCTGCCGGCGCCTCGGCGCGCTCTACGCGATCGGCCGCGGCGTGCCCCGCGAGCTCCCGCGCGCCGCGACGATGTTCGAGCTCGCCTGTGACAACGGCAACCAGGCGGCGTGCCTGCACCTCGGGCTCATGCGCCTCCACGGGCACGGCGTGCGCGAGGATCGCGCGGCCGGCGTGCGGCTCATCCAAGGCGCGTGCGAGGCCGGGGCGCGCGGCGCGTGCGGGCACCTCGCGACCTGCTACGCGGACGGCGTCGGGGTCGCGGCGGATCCCGCGCGCGCCGCGGCGCTGCGGCAGCGCGAGTGCACGAACGATCCCGGCTCGTGCGGCGGCAGCGCGAGCGAGGCGGAGGAGCGCGATCCCGCCGAGGCGCTCGCCGAGTACCGCGCCGCGTGCGAGCGCCGGCAGGACGCGAACGCGTGTCTGCGGCTCGGCGTGCTGGTGCGCGACGGGCGCGGGATCGCGGCGGATCCCGCGGGCGCGGTGTCGTGGTTCGCGCGCGCGTGCGCGGGCGGAGAGCACGCGGCCTGCAACCACGTCGGCGTCGCCTACGAGGACGGCGTCGGGGTGCGCCGCGACCTCGTGCGCGCGGCGCAGCTCTTCCAACGCGCGTGTGACGCAGGCTTCCAGCTCGCGTGCAGCAACTACGGCCGGATGCTCGAGACGGGGCGCGGCGTCGCGCAGGACATCGCGCGGGCGCGCGCCCTCTACGAGGCGGCCTGCGAGGCGGGCGCGCTGATGGGCTGCAACAACCTCGGGCTCGTCTACGAGGAGGGCGTCGGCGTGCCCGTGGACCTCGCGCGCGCGGCGCAGCTCTACCAGCGCGCGTGCGACGGCGGGACGCGCCTGGGCTGCTATCACCTCGGCCTGCTGACGGAAGACGGGCGCGGCGTGGCGCGCCGCCCCGCGGCCGCGCTCGAGCTGCACCGGCGCGCGTGCGAAGGCGGCGTCGCGCTCGGGTGCACGGCGCTCGGCGCGATGTACGCGGGCGGGCGCGGCACGCGGCAAGACCTCGCGATGGCGGCGCGGCTCTACGCGAGCGCGTGCGACCGCCGCGATCACTACGCGTGCGTCCAGCTCGGCATCTTCTACGAGGAAGGCCGCGGCCTCGCCCGAGACGTCGCGGGTGCGGCGCGGCTCTACGAGCACGCGTGCGAGGCGGAGGAGTGGAGCGGCTGCACGCGCTTCGGCCTGCTGCTGCAGAGCGGCGAGGGCGTCGCGCAGAACGACGCGCGCGCGCTCGAGATGTTCCGCCGCGGTTGCGAGCACGACGACTTGCGGGGGTGCATCGGGCTCGGGTTCTTGCACGAGCGCGGGCGGGGCGTGCGGCAGGACTACACCGCGGCGCGCGCGCTCTATACGCGCGCGTGCGACGGCGGCGAGCTGCGCGGCTGCAACAACCTCGGGTTCCTCTACCTGCGCGGGCTCGGGGTGACCAGCCAGCCGGGCCGGGCGGTCGAGCTCTTCCGCCGCGCGTGCGACGGGCGCAACGCGCTCGGCTGTTCGAACCTCGGGAGCCTGTTCCTGTCGGGCTCGGGCGTCGCCGCCGATCCGTCCCAGGCGGCGCCGCTCTTCGAGCGCTCGTGCTCGATGGGCGCCGCGCAGGGCTGCTTCAACCTCGGCCTGCTCCACGAGCAGGGCAACGGCGTCCCGGCGAACGCGGCGCGCGCGCGCGAGCTGTTCGTGCAGGCGTGCGAGGGCGGCTACGCGCCCGCCTGCCAGCGCACCGGCTCGTGAGCCTCAGCGCGCGCGCGCGGCGCGCCGCAGCGTCTCGACCTGCAGCGCGATCGCGCGCTCGGCGACGGTGAGGCGCTCGGCGTCCGTCTCGACCCGTCGGAACAGCCGCTCGACCACCAGGCCCGCGAGGCCATGCGCGAGCGCCCAGAGGATCCGGTACTGATCGTCCACCTCGTCCTCTGGCACGAGCACGCCCAGCGCGTCCTTCATCGCGTGCTCGGCATGCACGGCGGTGCGGAACGGTTCGGGCACGTCGTCGGGATCGACCTTCGCGTTCGGTCCCGCGCTCGGCCGAGGCCAGACCTCGTCCTGGAAGCCGCGCGACGCGAACAGCCGGAACCAGTGCGGGTGCGCGACCGCGTAGCGCAGGTAGCCGCAGCCCGCGGCGCAGAGGCGCGCCTCCGGCGAGTCGGCCGCCGCGAGCGCGGCCGTGACCTCGGCCATCGCGCGCCCGAGCCCCTCGAGCCCGACCTCTCGCAGCAGCGCCTCGCGGCTGTCGAAGTGGCGGTAGATCGCGGGGTCGCTCACGCCGAGCGCCCGCGCGATCTCCCGGACGGAGACGGCCTCGGCGCCGCCGCCGTCGACGACGCGCGTCGCGACCTCGAGCGTCGCCGCGCGCAGGTCACCGTGGTGGAAGCGCGCGCGCGGCTTGCGTCGAGCTCGCGCCGCTTGCTTGGCGTCCGACTTCATGTTAGCGTCTCTAACATAGGTTGGGAGGTGACGGTATGCCGAGCGTACAGGCGCTGAAGGATACGGCGACGGTGGCGGACGAGGGAGCGCGGAGCGCGAGGTCCTCCGCTGGACCGCTCCGCCTCGCGATCGAGGCGGCCGGCGAGGAGTTCGTCTTCGTGCAGTCGGCCCACGGCCCCGAGGGCACGTTCCGCTTCCGCTGGACCCTCGGCCCGAAGAAGAAGGGTCCTCCGCCGCATCTCCATCCGCACGAGGCGGAGACGTTCCGCGTGGTCTCGGGGAAGCTCCAGATCTGGCTCGACGGGGTGCGCCACGACTGCGGCCCCGGCGACGAGGTGACGGCGCCGCGCGGCGTGATGCATCGCTTCTTCAACCCCGGCGACGAGCCCGTGATCGTCGACGTCTCGCTCGACGGAGGCCTGCAGGAGGCGAGCCTCGTCGGGCTCGCGGAGCACGCGCGACGGGTGGGGCGCCCGCTCCGGCTCGGCGAGATGCTGCGGCAGACGGTCGTGCAGTTCCACCGAGGCGCGATCGGCGCGCCGGGGCTCGTCGGCGCCATGGTGCGCGGCACCGCGTCTCTCCTGGTCGCGCTCGGGGTGCGCGGCTACGAGCCCACGGCGGGCTGGGACGCCTGACGCGGCGGCCGCGTCACTCGACGTCCTCGAACGCGCTGTCGAGCGCGGCGCGCTCGGCGGCGGCGGGGTCGGCGTCGGGCTCGAGCGCGTTCTCTGCGAAGGTCCGCACGATCGCCTCGGCCTGCCTGCGGTTCGCGCCTGCTGCCACGAGCGCGTCGAGCGGCGCGGCGCGGATCGCCTCGAGCGAGCCGAGCCGCGAGAGCAGGCGCGCCTTCGTCCGCTTGCCGATGCCGGGGACGTCGTCGAGCCGGCTGCCGAGGCGCCGCCGCTTGCCGACGCTCTTGCGCAGCGCGTTCGAGCGGCGGTGCGCCTCGTCGCGCGCGAGGGTCAGCAGGTACGTCGCGGCGCTCCGCGGCGGCAGCACGATCGGGTTCTTCTGGCCGGGCACGAACACGCGCTCGACCGCCGTCGTCTCGCCGCCGGCGCGCCGCTCCTTCGCGAGCCCGACCACGTCGAGCTCGCTCACGCCGAGATCGCGCAGCGCGGCGAGCGCGACCTCGAGCTGGCCGCGGCCGCCGTCGACGACGAACAGATCCGGCAGGTCCCAGCCCTCGTCGCCGTCGCGGCCGCGCGCGAAGCGGCGCGACAGCACCTCGTACATCGCGCCGTAGTCGTCCCCGCCGCTCGCCCGCGCGATGCGAAACGATCGATACCGCTTCTTGTCGAGCTCGCCGTCGGTCACCGCCGTCACCGCGGCGACGGTGTCGGCGCCGCCGAGGTGCGAGACGTCCGCGCACTCGATCCGACGCGGCGGCCGGCGGAGCCGCAGGAGCCGCTCCAGCTCGCCGAGCCGCGCCTCGATGTCCTCCTTCGCGCGCGCCTTCTCGCGGAACGCGTGCGCGGCGTTCTCCGTCGCCATCTCGATCAGGCGCCGCTTCGCGCCGCGTCGAGGCACGAGGACGCGCACGCGGCGCGCCCGCTCGTCGGCGAGCCACGCCTCGAGCCCCGCTTGCGCCTCGACCTCGAGCGGCAAGAGCACCTCGTCGGGCACGTGCCCGCCGCGCCGGTAGTACTCGCCGACGAAGCTCGAGAGCAGCTCGTCGTCGGGGAGCGAGGCGCCCGAGAGCGCGTACGTGCGGACGGAGTTGAGGTGCCCGCCGCGCACGGACAGCACCGCGACCTCGACCTGATCGCCTGCGCGGTGGAGGCCGAGCACGTCCTGGTCGATCGTCTCGACGGTCGCGATGCGCTGGCGCGCGCGGACGCGGTCGACGGCGCGGAGCTGATCGCGAAAGCCCGCCGCCTCCTCGAAGCGCAGGCCGGTGGACGCCTCGCGCATGCGGCGCTCGAGGTCCTCGACGAGCGTGTCGTGGCGCCCCTCGAGGAAGAGCCCGACGAGCTCGACCTGCGCCATGTACGCCTCGCGATCGACCTCCATCACGCACGGCGCGGGGCAGCGCTTGATCTGGTACTGGAGGCACGGGCGCACGCGCGAGCGCAGCTCGCTGTCGCGGCAAGTGCGCAGGCGGAAGAAGCGGTTGATCTGCCGCAGCGTCTGGCGTGCGCTCGTCGCGGAGTCGACCGGCCCGTAGTAGCGCGCGCCGTCGGGCTTGGGGCGGCGCACCACCGTCAGCCGCGGCCAAGGCTCGCTCGGGTCGATCCGTATCGAGAGAAAGTCCTTGTCGTCCTTGAGCTTGACGTTGTAGCGGGGCTGGTGCTCCTTGATGAGCTCGTTCTCGAGCAGCGCCGCCTCCTTCTCGTTTCCAACGACGTGGGTCGTGAGGTCTGCGACCTCGGAGGCGAGGAACGGGATGAACGCGCGCTCGTCGCGGCTGCCCGCGGAGAAGTAGCTGCGCACGCGGCTCTTCAGGCTCCGGGCCTTGCCGACGTAGAGGACCGCGCCCGCGCGGTCCCGGAAGAGGTAGACGCCGGGCGCGGCGGGGAGGGCCTTGAGCTTCTCTTCGACCGAGGCCACGACGCGAGTCAGCTGTAGAACGACGCCCCGGCTCGCGCCATCCGCGCCGCGCTCACGCGCTGGCCTGTCCGTCTCGCTCTTCGAGGCGGCGCTCGAGCGCGGCGAGCTCGCTCCGGAGGTAGTCCTGGAAGATCGTGAACGCCTGGTTCGCCTCGAGCCGGTCCGCGATCAGCTCGCGCAGGGCCTCGCGCTGCAGCTCGCGCAGCGCGCGCGCCCCCTGGGAGGGGTCGGCCTCGGCGACCGACGCCTCGACGCGCCGGTAGTACTCGTCGATCCGGCGGCGCCGGCGGCGCACCAGGTGCTGCCGCAGCCCGAGCAGGGCGGAGAGCGTCGCCATGAACGTCGCGAACGCGAAGCTGAGCGCGGGGGCGTTGCGCTGCAGGAACGAGGGCTGGTCACGCCGGAGGTACGCCTCCGCGCCGGGGTGGAGCGCGAAGCGGAGCTCGGCCGGATCGTAGCGCTCCGTGATGTGACGCGCGGCGCGGTGGTGGCGCATCATCTCGACGCGGTTCTCGTAGATCGCGCGGGTCACGTCGTGGACCAGCTCGGCGTCGAGATCCGGGCGCGCGACGAGGACCGCGCGCAGCCCCACCGTGCCCACCGCCGTGGCGGGGTGCCGGCCGTAGGCGCCCTGCGGCACGAGCGCCGGAACGACGAAAGGAAAGTTGACCTCGAAGCCGTCGAGCGTCGAGCCGGGGACGCCGGGCGGACCGAGGCTCAACAGGTGCGCGCCGTCGACCGCGAGCAGCTCGTCGACCGCGTCGGCGCGCAGCGCCGCGACGAGCGCGACCGCGTCGAGCTCGCCGCGACGGAAGGCGGCCACCGCGTCGGCCGTCGTCGGGTGCACGACCGCGACGCGTCCGGCGAGGCCGAAGTGCCCGAGGACGCTCGCGACGAGCCGCGCCGTCCCGCTCCCTTCTGCGCCTCCGGCGATCCGCCGGCCGCGCAGCGCGTCGAGGTCGTCGATCCCCGCGCGCGCCACCACGTGCAGCACCTCCGGGTAGATCGGCGCGACCGCGCGCGCCGGGCTCGTGGCCGGCGTGTCGTTCTGCACGAGCGCGAGCTCGCAGCCACCGCGGGCGAGCAGCTCGTGGTTCTCGACCGTCCCCGAGGTCTCGAGAACGGTCACGCGCACGCCGGGGACGTCGCGCTCGATCGCCGCGGCGATCCCTTCGCCGATGGGGTAGTAGGTGCCGCCCCGGCCTGCGGTGGCGATGCGCAACGTGACGTCGCGCGGGCGCGTGACGAAGTACGCGGCGAGCGCGATCGAAGCGAGCACCGTGAGCCCGACCGCCGCTCGCCCCCGCCGCCCTCGCCGCGCCGCGCCCGCCTCGCCCATCGGCGGCGATGATGCCTCGAAACGCGCCGCCGCGCCGAGGTTCGCGACGCTCGCCCCATCGCCCCATCGCCCCGCCACGGGGGGAGGGGCTGGAACAGCCCCTCCGAAGACTCAGCGGGCCGCGGTCCGGATCACGCGCTCGTCCGTGACGACGACGTCGACGGGCTCGTCGCCCGGGCGGTTCGGGACCTCGACGATGCGCTCGAAGTCGAACACGAGCGCGACGCGCGTCGCGTCGAGGCGCGGGAGCAGCCGATCGTAGAAGCCCTTGCCGTAGCCGATGCGGTGGCCGCGCTCGTCGACGGCGAGCGCGGGCACGAGCACGAGGTCGATCGCCGCGTCGTCGACGCGCGGGGCGCTCGCGAGCGGCTGGCGGAACATCATCCCGCTCTCCTCGAGCGCGTCGCCCTCGCGCCAGGCGAAGAGCTCGAGCTCGTCGCGCGCGGGGCTCATGCGCGTGGTCGCGACGGTCTTGCCGTCGCGCCACGCCGCCTCGACGAGCGCGTCGGTCTGGACCTCGCGCGCCATCGACACGAACGCGAGCACCGCGCGCGCCGCCTCCCACTCGGGCAGCGCGCGGACGCGCGCGGCGATCGCCGCCGAGCGCGCGTCGCGCGCCTCGGCGGGCAGCGCGCGGCGCGTCGCGAGCCGCCGCGTGCGGATCTCCGCCTTGAGCTGCGCGCGGACCGAGTCCTCGTCGGGCTCGCGCAAGGCGCTCACGCGTCGAGGCGCTCGTCGATCCGCGCGATGGCGCGCTCGACGGTCTCGCGGGTCATGCGCTCGACGTCTTGGCGGCGCCGCTCCGCCGTGACGAGGTCGTCCGCGAGCCCGAGCGCGACGACCGCGAGCAGCTGCGCCGGCGTCGCCGTGCGCTGCGCCTTGGGCCCGAGATCGTCGATCCGGTCGTTGATCATCCGCGCGAGCGAGTGCAAGTGCTCCTCGTCGGCGTCCGACGTCATGCGGTACTTCGAGCCCGCGATCTCCAACGTGACGGTTCGCTTGTCGCCCACCTGACCTCGATCCGTCGCGACTGTAAGTGCGCCGATCACGACACGTCAAGCGCGACGCCATGATACCCTCCGACGTCCTTCGTACGAGCTCGTCGAGGCGCGACCTCGCCCGGTCATCTCATGCAAGTCGCCTGTCCGTCCTGCTCCGCCGAGTACCCCGTCGACGAGCGCCGTCTGCCGGCGAGCGGGCTCAAGATGCGTTGTCCGAAATGCGGCGCGCGCTTCCACGTCCAGGCCGACGGCGGCGTCTCGCCGGTCGCCGACGGCCCCGCGCCGGCGGCCGCCAAGCCGCCGCCCGCGATCCCGAAGCCGGGGGCGATCCCCAAGCCGCCGCCGCCGCCGCCGCGCGGTGCCAAGCCGCCCGGCCCGCCCGCCGGCGCGTTCGGCGACGCGGACGACCTCGACCTCGATCTGCCAGCGCCGCGCGGCGCGGCGCCGCCCGTCGCGGCGCCGCCCGCGTTCGCCGACGGGCTCGAGGACCTGCCGGCGCCGCGCGCGGCGAAGAAGGCGCCGATCGCGCCGCCCGCGTTCGACGGGCTCGAGGACTTGCCGGCGCCGCGCGCGGCGAAGAAGGCGCCGATCGCGCCCCCCGTCATGGCGCCGCCCGCGGCCAAGCCCAAGCGGCCGATCGCGCCGGCGCTCGACTCGCTCGATCTGCCCGCGCCGAAGGCCGCGCGCGCCGCCGTCGCGCCGCCCGTGGAGGACTTCGACCTCGACCTGCCGGCGCCCAAGTCGGGCGCGACGCCCGCGGCGGACGACCTCGAGCTCGATCTGCCGGCACCGCGGCGCGGCGCGGCGGCGCTCGCGGCTAGCGCGGGCGCGTTCGATCTCGATCTGCCGGCGCCTCGCGATCCGAAGAAGGCCGCGCTCGCGGAGGAGGGCTACACCCCGTTCGACGACCTCGACCTGCCGGCCGCCAAGAGCGCCGCGGACCTGCCGGTGCTCAAGGGGTTCGACGACGTCGACCTGCCGCGACCGAAGGCGTCCGTGCTCGAGCAGGCGGACGAGGCGTTCGGCGATCTCGATCTGCCGATGCCGAAGAGCCGCGCCGACGACGGCTTCGGCGATCTCGACCTGCCGATCCCGAAGTCGCACGCCGACCTGCCCGCGCCGCGCGGGTTCGAGCAGGCGAGCTCCGGCTCCGACGAGGTGGACTTCGGCGAGCTCGATCTCCCGACGCCGCGCGACCTCGCGGACCTGCCGGCGCCGGCCGAGCAACTCGACTTGCCCGCTGCGGCAGGTGCGATGGACCTGCCGGCGCCCCGCGGCGGCTTCGCGGGCTTCGACGACGATCTCGCGCTGCCCGAGCCGCGCGCGCACGCCGCGCCGGCGCGCGCGCCGGAGCCGGAGCCGGCGCGCGCCGGGCCGCCGGGGGGGACCGCGTACGGCGAGCTCGACCTCGGCCCCGGAGGCGGCGGCGGCGACGACATGGAGTTCGCGGACCTGCCGCAGGCGGACGCGGACGCGCGCGACTCGATGCCGCCGATGCGCGTGGCCGGCGCGGTCGGGAAGAAGTCACCGGGGGCGGTCGCGGCGCCGAAGAAGAGCCGCGCGGCCGTGATCGCGGTCGTCGTGCTCGTGGCGCTCCTCGGCGGCGGCGCCGCGCTCGGGCTCACGCCCTACGGGCTCTTCGGCATCAACCTCCTCGATCCGTACCTCCCGGGCGCCGGCGACCCGGCGGCGGTGCAGGCCGCGATCCGCACCGCGGAGCAGCGCGCGACGAGCGACACGTGGGCCGACATCCACGCGGCCCGCGTGACGCTCGGCAACGCGCGCCGCGACGCCGGGATCAACCGCGAGATGCTCGCGCGGAGCCTCCTGCACGAGGGTCTCTTCCGCATCCGCTTCGGCGCGAGCGCGAGCTCGCAGCAGGCGTCCGCGATCCGCGCGCGCATCACGGAGCGCGAGATGTCGGGTCCCGAGATCTCGCTCGCGATGGCGGCGGACCTCTTGGCCGGTAACAACCCGGCGGGCGCGCGCAACCAGCTCGGCGGCGCGCTCTCGCGCGCGTCGAGCGACCCTTACGTGCACCTCGTCTCGGGTGAGCTCGAGCTCGCGACGGGCAACCTCGCCGAAGCCGAGGCGGCCTTCGCCGCGGCGGCCGAGGCGGGCGCGGGCGCGCGCGGGCTCTGGGGCGTCGCGCGCGCGCGGCTCGCCGGCGAGGACCGCGCGCGTGCGCGCGAGGCGGTCGACGCGACGCTCGCGGCGAGCCCGGCCCACGGCGAGGCGGTCGTCGCGCGCGCCGAGCTGCTGCGCCAGGGCGGCGACGAGGACGGCGCGCTCGCCGAGGCCCGCCGCGCGGTCGGCGAGGCAGAGGGCGCGGAGCCGGTGAGCGCGTCGCCGCTTGCGCGCGCGACCGCCTGGGCGATGATCGGCGAGATCCAGGAGCGGCGCGGGCGCCAGACGGCCGCGCTCGCCGCGTACGAGGCGGCGCTCGGGGCGCTCGACGCGCACGTCCCCGCGCTGCTCGGCGCGGGCCGCGTGCTGCTCACCGATCGCCCGTCCGACGCGCTCCCGCGCTTCGAGTCGGTGCTCCAGTCGCAGGTGGCCGCCGAGGCGGTGCTGCCGAACGGCCGCAACGCGCGCCAGGAGGCGCAGCTCGGCGCGGCGCGCGCGATGCTCTCGTTGACGCGCGTGCAGGAGGCGAAGGCGACGCTAGAGGCGCTCGCGGCCGAGCGTGACGAGGACGGTGAGGTCCTCTTGTGGCTCGGTCGCGCCGAGCTCGCCCTGTCGTCGCCCGCGTACGCGTCCGCCGAGGAGCACTTCCGCAGCTCGATCCAGGTCGGCCCCGAGCGCTTCGAGGCTTACCTCGCCCTCGCAGAGCTGTTCCGCGCGACCGAGCGCGGCGCCGACGGAGACCTCGTGCTCCAGCAGGCGGTCGCGCGCGTCCCGGAGACGGCGGAGATGCGCTACCAGCTCGGCCTCTTCGAGCTGCGCCGCAACCGACACGACCACGCCGTCCGCGAGCTCACGCGCGCGCTCGAGCTCGACGACTCGCTGCCGCCGGCGCTCTTCTCCCTCGGCGTCGCGCAGCGGCGCTCGGGCCGGCTCGCGCAGGCCGCGGCGAGCTTCGATCGGCTCGCCGAGATCGACAACGGCTACCCCGGCCTCTCGCTCGAGCGCGGGCTGCTCTACGAGGCGCGTGGCGAGTCGGCCCGCGCCGTCGCCGCCTATCGCGCCGCGCTCGACGCGAGCCCCGACGACATGGATCTCTTGCTGCGCCTCGGCGCGGCGCAGGTCTCCGCCGGTCAGATCGACGCGGCCGAGGAGACCCTCGAGCGCGTGCGTCAGACGCGACCGAGCTCGGCCGAGGCGAACCACTTCGTCGGGCGCGTCGCGTTCGCGCGAGGGCACTACGCCGAGGCGTTGTCGCACTTCCGCCGCGCCGTGCAGCTCGATCCGGCGCGCGGGGAGTTCCACCTCTACGTCGGCTGGGCCGCGCTCGAGAACCGGCAGCTCGGCGAGGCGCTCGTCGCGGTCGACGACGCGATCGAGCGCGACCCGAGCCTCGGCGACGCGTACTGGATCCGCGGCACGATCAAGCTCCGGTCGGGTCGGCCAGCCGACGCGCTGACGGATCTGCGGCGCGCGCTCGAGCTGCGGCCGGGTCGCTACGAGGCGTACGCGGTGATGGGCGACGCGTACGATCAGCTCCGCCGCGTCGACCAGGCGATCGAGGCCTACACGACGGCGACCACGCACGTCGACGACAACGGGCAATGGTTCTACCGGCTCGGCCGCCTGCTGCTCGATCGCGGGCGCGCGGCCGACGCGACCCGGGCGCTCCAGCGCGCGACGCTGCTCGGCGACGCGACCGACCCCACGCCGGGCTGGCTCGCCGACGCGCACCGCGTGCGCGGCGAGGCGCTGATGCGCGGAGGGAGCTCGCGCGAGGCGATCCCGCACTTCCGCCGCTACCTGGAGCTCGCCCCCGCGGGCGCGATCGATCGGCGAGAGGTGCGCCAGCGGCTCATGGACCTCGGCGTCGTCCCCGAGTGATCCGCGCTCGGTTCCTTCCGCTCACGGCGCGCGGCGCGGGTCTCGGCTGGCCCGGGGCTTCGCCTTCGGCGGCGCGAGGCCCGCGCGCGCGAGGATCCGCCCGCCCTCGCGGCGCGCCGCGCCCGCGACCTTCGCGGGGTCGAGCGTGGTGAGCTGCCCGTCGCGCACGATCCAGCGGCCGTCGACGAACGTGTGCCGCACGTCGGCGGCGGTCGCCGCGTAGACGAGCCGGCTCACCGGGTCGCCGCCCGGGAGCGCGTGCAGCCGCTCGAGGTCGACGACGATCACGTCCGCCTTCTTGCCCGCCTCGAGCGAGCCGATCGAGCCGTCGAGCCCGAGCGCCCGCGCGCCGTCGATCGTCGCGAGCGCGAGCGCGTCCATCGCGGAGAGCGCCGCCGCGTCGAGGTGCTTCACCTTCGCGAGGAGCGCGGCCTGACGCAGCTCGGTGAACGCGTCGAGGCGGTTGTTGCAGGGCGCGCCGTCCGCGCCGATGCCCACCACGATCCCCGCGTCCCGCATCGCCGGCACGTCGGCGATCCCGCTCGCGAGCTTCAGGTTCGCGCTCGGACAATGCACGATGCGCGTCCCGGCCGCCGCGACCCTCTTCATCTGCGCGCGCGTGAGCTGTACGCCGTGCGCGAGCACGACGTGCGGGCCGGCGATCCCGTAGGCGGCGAGCGCGTCGACGTCGTCCATCCCGAGCTGCGCGCGCACCTCGGCCTTCTCGCCGGCGTGCTCGGCGACGTGGCTGTGGATCCGCAAGCCGCGCTGCGTCGCCTCGCGCGCGACGTCGCGCAGGAGCCCCTCGGAGCACGAGAGGATGAAGCGCGGCCCGAACGCGTAGCCGAGCCGTCCGCCCGCGGCGCCGTCCCAGCGCGCGGCGAGGCGCAGGCTCTCTTCGAGGCTCGCCCGCCGCGACTCGCGCAGGCCGCGGGGCACGCCGGCGCCGACGTCCATCATCGCCTTGCCCGAGATCCCCCGGATGCCCGAGCGCGCCATCGCCGCGAACACCGCGTCCTGGTGGTGTACGGTGCCGAGGTCGAGGATCGTGGTCGTGCCGCCGAGCAGGAGCTCCGCCAGGCCCAGCTCCGCGCTCACCCGCAGGCTCCGTGCGTCGTGCGCGGCCTCGAGCGGCCAGATCCGCTCCCGCAGCCAGCGCATCAGCGGGAGCTCGTCGGCCATGCCGCGGAGCAGCGCCTGGCAGAGGTGGACGTGCGCCTGGACGAGCCCCGGCAGGACCGCGCAGCCGCGCGCGTCGATCAGGTGCGCGGCGCCCCTCGGGCGCACGCGCGGCCCGACCGCCACGACGCGGTCGTCCTCGATCAGGACGTCGCCGGTGCCGAGCACGCGCCGGCTCGCGTCCATCGTGACCACGGCGCCGCCGCGGATCAGCACGGAGCGCTCAATCATCGGCACCGAGGTAGCTCCCGTCGAAGGCGTGCGGCTGGAGCGAGGCGACGTCCGTCTCGAGCCGGGCGCCGCCGCTCGCGGCCACGCACCGGACGGGGAAGCTCGGCGCGAACTCCACGAGCACCTGGCGGCACATCCCGCACGGGGCGGCGGGGGCGGGGCCCGCCGTCGCGACCACGATCGCCGAGAAGCGCGTCGCGCCGGCGGCGACGGCGGCGGCGACGGCCGCGCGCTCCGCGCACAGGCACAGCCCGTAGCTCGCGTTCTCGACGTTCGCGCCGCGGAAGATCGTCCCGTCCTCGGCCAAGAGGGCCGCGCCGACCCGATAGCGGGAGTAGGGCGCGTACGCGCGCTCGCGCACCTCGAGGGCCGCCGCCTCGAGCGCGTCCCAGTCGATCAAGACCGCCCCAGCCGCGTCAGCACGCCGGTGAGCAGGCCAGAGAACCGATCGCGCACGCGCGTCGCGGTCTCCGTGACCTCGTCGTGGCTCAGCGCGTGCGGCGAGATGCCGGCGGCGAGGTTGGTGATGCACGAGACGCCGAGCACGCGCATGCCCACGTGCCGCGCCGCGATGACCTCGAGCACCGTGCTCATCCCGACCGCGTCGGCGCCGAGCGTGCGCAGCATGCGGATCTCCGCCGGCGTCTCGTAGGAGGGGCCGAGGAGCCCCGCGTACACCCCGCGGCGGAGCGAGAAGCCCGCCGCCGCCGCGACCTCGCCGGCGATCGCGCCGAGCGCCGGATCGTACGCGCGCGACATGTCGGGGAACCGTGGCCCGAGCGCGTCCTCGTTCGGCCCCTCGAGGCAGCTCCGTCCGGTGAGGTTCAGGTGGTCCTCGATCAGCATCAGGTCGCCCGCGACCATTCCGTCCGCGCAGCCGCCCGCCGCGTTCGTGATCACGAGCGTGTCGGCGCCGAGGTGGTGCATGAGCCGCACGCCGAAGACGACGTCGGCGGGGGAGTGGCCTTCGTAGAGGTGGACGCGGCCCTGCATCGCGACGACGTCGAGCGCGCCGACGCGTCCGAAGACGAGGTTGCCCGCGTGCCCGACGATCTTCGACGCGGGCATGTGGCGGATGGCCTCGTACGGGACCACCTCGCGGTCGGCGAGGGTGTCGGCGTACCCGCCGAGGCCGGAGCCCAGGACGAGCGCGGCGCGGGCTCGCCGCTCGGTGCGCGCGCGGACGTCGGCCGCCGCCTCCGCGATGCGCGGGACCTCGAGTGCGCCTTCGTGCATGCGTGCATGGTGGGCGATGAGCCGCGCCCACGTCCAGAACCATGGAACGGGGTCCGACCGAGGGTGTCCGACGAGCCACGAACGATGGTTGGTGGTACCCTGCTCGGCGTGACGGAGCCGGTCGAGCGAGCGTTCCGGCTCCTGCCCTCCGAGCGAGTGCTCTGGGAGGGTGGGCCTCGCCGCGGCGCGCCGCGTGGGCAGGCCTGGCGGCTCGTCCCCGCGCTCCTCGTCACCGTCGCGGTGATCGCGGCGCTCTTCGCCGCGCTCCTCGCCGTGGCCGAGCTGCCGGGCGCGACGCAGGTCGGGCTCGTCAGCGGCTACCTGGTGCTCACGGCGACGGCCGTCGCCATCGCCCCGAGCGTGCTCTACGGCTCGAGCCGCTACGTCGTCACCGATCGGCGCGTGATGTGGAAGCGCGGCAAGATCCGGCGTGCGATCGAGCGCCACGGCATCACGTTCGCGCGGATCCGCTGGAACCCCGCCTTGCCGACGGTCGGCGACCTCGAGCTCGTGCGCGCGGTGCCGTTCGGGCCGCTCGCGCGGCAGCAGCGCGTGGTGCTGCACGACGTGGAGGCGCCCGACGCGGTGCTCGCGATCATCCGCGGCGTCGAGCCGAGCCCTCACGCGGGCGACTGCACCACGCCGCTCACCGACCGGCTCGATCCGGGCGAGGAGGTCGTGTGGGGTGCCTCGCCCGACGCGGCGGGCATCGACTGGCGCGACGTGCTGACGACGCTGTTCGGCCTCGGCGTGCTGTTCGTCGGCCTCCCGGTCGGCGTGCGCTCGGCGGCCGTCCTGGCCGACCTCGAGCAGGCGGGGCTCCCCATGCAGTCGGGCACGTGGCTCCTGCTCTTCGGCGCGATGGCGCTCACCGCGACGCTGCTCCTCGCGGTGGGCATCGGCCTGACGTGGGCCGGGATCCTCCGCGCCCGGGCGATGGGGCGCGACACCGAGTACGTCGTGACGGACGATCGGATCCTCATCCGGCGCGGCACGACCGAGCTCTCGCTCGCGCGAAAGCGCGTCGTCGACGTGGCCGAGACCCGCGGCTGGCGCGGGCTGACGAACCTCTACCTCGTGCTCGACGGGCCGGACGCGCGAGCGCTCGCGGACTCCGGCGCGCTGTCGGTCATCGCCCCGTCGCGCGACGCGGTGCAGCCGGTCCTCTTCGACCTCGAGGACCCGGGCGCGATCCGGCATCTGCTGGGCGCGCGGACGTCTCGACCCTCGCTGCCCCACGCCGCTTGAGTCGGCGGCGGCGTTGCCCCAACCCCTCCTCCCACGCGGCAGAGCCGCATGGGGGGTCTGCTCTGCGAGTCGCCGCCCGCTCGCCGATTGAGGAAGGCCACGGGCGCGCTGGCGTAGATGTGGTCTACTGGAGTCCTCCACTACCGGGAGGGGTTGTCGCCATGAAGAAGGTGCTGCTGCATCTGTTGGTTGGTGCGCTGATCGTCGTGGGGCTGACGTCGTGCGGGCGCCGTCGCGTCCGCACCGCGCGCCAGGTGGTCGTCGCCGCGCAGCCGGCGCCGAGCGCCGGGGTGAGCGC
Organism: Sandaracinaceae bacterium; assembly: GCA_019637095.1. Taxonomy (GTDB): domain Bacteria; phylum Myxococcota_A; class Polyangia; order Polyangiales; family Sandaracinaceae; genus JACKEC01. Next base: position 32,975 of record JAHBWG010000090.1, read on the forward strand.
GGGGGTCCGCGTGAGCCTCGGGGGCGTCGGCGTCCAGGCGGTCACGCACGCGTGCAACCCGGGCGCGGCCGAGGTCTGCAACGGCCTCGACGACAACTGCAACGGCGTGATCGACGAGGGCTGCGGCTACAGCGGCGGCAATATCCAGATCACGCTCGCCTGGGGGACGGGCGCGGACCTCGACCTCTACGTCACCGATCCGACGGGCTTCACGATCAGCTACTCGCGCACCCGCTCGCCGAGCGGCGGGCACCTCGACCACGACGCGCGCGGCGCGTGCGTGCGCTCGCAGGCCGGCGCGACGATCGAGAACGTGTACTGGAACACCCCCAACCCGCCGCGGGGGAGCTACCGGATCGAGGTCCACAACTACAGCGGCTGCAACGTGTCGAACCTCACGCAGGCGACGCTCGCCATCGCCGTCGGCGGGCAGACGATCGGCGCGTACAGCCTCGCGCTCCACCCCGGGGAGCGGCAGGCGATCGCCGAGTTCTACATGCCGTGAGGTGTAAGGCCGCCCCCTCGTTGAAAGGTCGCGACCTGCATGCGAAGGTGACTTCCTCGATTCTCCGCTAAGTTTTGGTCATGCGCGTCTGTCCGTTCTGTCGCCTCGTCCTCGGCGAGGAGGAGCCCACCTGCCCGCGTGACGGGCACGCGCCGGCTCCGTCGGAGGAGCGCCCGCTCGCGGGCGAGCTCTCCGCACGGTTCGCCGTCGTCGCGCCGTACGCGTCGGGCACCGCGGGCGATCTCTACCTCGCGGACGACCGGGAGACGGGCCGGCGCGGCATCCTGAAGGTGCTGCGGCTGCCCGACAAGGTCACGCCGGCGGAGCGCACGCGCCTCAAGCGCGAGCTGACCAAGCAGGCGACCCTCGACGGCAGCGTGCTCGCGGTGCCGCTCGCGACGGGCGCCGTCGACGAGGCGCCGTGGATCTTCCGCGAGTGGTACGAGGGCGTCTCACTCCGCGTGCGCCTCGCGCGCAACGGCGCGATGCCGGTGACGGAGGCGCTCGCGGTCGGCGCGCACCTCGCGTCCGCGCTCGACGAGCTGCACCGCGCGGGGCTGCTCCACCGCGACCTCAAGGCGGGCCACGTCATCCTCAACCCGCAGCCGTCGGGCCTGCCCGACGTGGCGCTCATCGACGCGGGCGTCGCGAGCCGCGTGGACGTCGGCACGGTGTTCGACGTCGTCGGCACACCCGAGTACCTCTCGCCCGAGCAGGCGCGGGGCAAGCTCGTGAGCTTCCGGAGCGACCTCTACGCGCTCGGCTGCCTGCTCTACGAGATGCTCACCGGCGCGCCGCCCTTCGCTGGCACGGCGAGCGAGCTGCTCGAGGCGCACGCCAAGCAGGACCCGCCGTCCCCGTCGGTCGCCCACCTGCCGGCCGACCTCGCGACGCTGATCACCAAGCTGCTCGCGAAGGAGCCGCGCGATCGGCCGTTCTCGGCGCAGCAGGTGCGCCGCGCGCTCGAGCCCTTCCTGCCGGAGACGCGGCGGGACGCGACCCAGACGTTCGAGAAGCTCACCGACCGGCGCCGCACGCCGGCCGCCGGGTCGGGGACGCTGCGTCCCCCGGAGAAGCGAGGACCAGAAGGAACCATGATGGGCATTCCCGCACCCCAGTCCAACGGCAAGGATCTCTCGCCGCCCGTCGCCGCGAAGCCGAGCGCGCCGCCCCCCCCGCCGCCGGGCAAGGCGCCGAGCGCGGAGGGCACCGAGGAGCTCCTCGCGCTCGACCTCGACGCGGCGGAGCAGGCCCTCTCGCCCGACTTCATCCCGGGCGTCCCGACGAAGCCGGCGCGGCCGGACTCGACGGAGGAGCTGTCTGCGCTCGACCTCGACAAGGCCGAGGAGGTCCTCGCGCGCGCGCCGCGGATCGCCAAGACGCTGTTCGGGATGCCCGCCGCGCCCGCCGGCCGCATCAGCGCGCCGCCGCCGCCCCCTCCCGGCGCGCGCGCGGGCGAGGCGGTCGCGTCGGCGCCGCCGCCTCCTCCTCCTCCTCCGTCCCCTGCGCCAGAGCTCGAGCTGGAGCTCGGGGCGCCGAGCGCGACGC
>JAHBWG010000091.1 GCA_019637095.1 Sandaracinaceae bacterium
CGCTCGAGGCGGGCGAGCTCGCGGAGGCGGCCCGCGGGGCGGACGACGCCGAGCGCTGGGCCGCGCGCGCCCGCGTCGAGCCGTGGGGCCTCGTGGCGAGCGCGCTGCGGTGCGCGCTCGCGACCCGTGGTCCGAGCGACAGAGACCCGCTCGGTGCGCTGAACGGCGCGATCGAGCGGCTCGGGGAGCTCGGAGGGGGGGAGCCGGCGGCGCTCGCGCTCGAGCTCGCCGCCCACGCGCACGGCGTCCTGGGCGATCCGGTCGCCGCGGTCCGCGCGCTCGAGCGCGCCGCCGCGCACGCGGATCGTGCCGGCGACGCGAGCTACGCGCGACGACTGCGCGCGCGCGCCGAAGCGCGGAGCGCTCCTTGACTGATCCGGTGGCCCACCATAGGCTCCCGCCCCCTTCGCCGCCGGGCTCCCGGCGCATCGTGTCTCATGTCTGACCAAGCCGATCGCGAGCCTCTCGAGGCTACTCCTCCGGCCGGTGATCCGCCGGTCGACGAAGCGGCTCCGGCCGACGCCTCCGAGGCGTCTGCTGCGAGCCACGATGTGACCGCCACCGAGGCGCGCGCGCAGGGCGACGACGCCGCGGGCGACGACGCCGAAGGCGACGACGCCGCGGGCGACGACGCCGCGGGCGACGACGCCGCGGGCGACGACGCCGCCGGTGCCGAGGAGGGGACGCGCAAGCGCCGCCGCCGCCGCCGCAAGCGCCGCAAGGGTGGCGAGGGCGAGGGCGACGAGGCGGCCGAGGGCGTCGCCGCCGACGCCGACGTCGGCGAGCGCGCCGAGAAGACCGAGCGGGGCGAGAAGGCGGACAAGCGCCCGCCGCCGCTCCCGTTCCATCGGTTCTTCGACTCGAGCCTGCGGCGCCACCTCTTCGCGGTCGGCGAGGCCATCGCCGGCGTCGTGACGCGCGTGGACGACGACGTCGCGGTCATCGACGTGTTCGGCAAGGCGACCGCGTTCGCGCGCCGGCACGAGCCGCGCGAGATCCCGGTGGTCGAGATCCCGCTCGACGACAGCTCGGCGGGCACCGTCGAGTCGCCCTCCGTCGAGGGCGACTCCCCCGAGGCGGCTGGGCTCGCGGGCGAGGTCGCGAGCGACACGGTCGCGCACGAAGCGAGCGGGACCGACGCCTCCTCGGTCGAGGCGCCGAGCGCGCTCGACGGGGCCGACGTGCCGGCCGAGGCCGCGCCCGAGGACGCCGACGCCAGCGAGGGCGAGGCGAGCGGGCACGCGGACGACGGCGGGACGGACGAGGCGCCCGCCGCGCCGGACGAGCCGATGCCCGTCATCCACTACGTCGCGCGCCCCGAGGGCGTCGAGCCCATCGCGGAGGGCTCCGTGTTCCGCGGCCGCATCGCGGCCGTCGCGGAGAGCGGACACCTCGCGATCGTCAACGAGGTCGTCGACCGCAAGGCGACGCGTCGCTGGCTCGCGCGGGTGCGAGACGAGCGCGACCGGGTCCACGGTCTCGTGTTCGGCTTCAACCGCGGCGGCTTCGACGTGCTCGTCGCGGGCGTGCGCGCCTTCTGCCCCGTGAACGGGATGAGCCTCGACTCCGTCGAGGATCCGGCGATCGCGCTCGGCCACTGGTACGAGTTCCACGTCCAGACCGTGCGCAGCGGCAGCCAGGGCCTCGTGGTCAGCCGCCGCTCCATCCTCGAGCGCGAAGCGCGCAAGAACGCGCGCGTCTTCCTCAAGAGCCTGACGCCCGGCACGCGCGTGGTCGGCAAGGTCACGTCGGTGCGCGACTTCGGCATCTTCGTCGACATCGGCCACGGCGCCGAGGGCCTCGTCCACCAGAGCGAGATCAGCTTCGACCGCGCCGCGCGGCCGGCCGACGTGGCCAAGCCGGGTGACGAGATCGAGGTGCAGGTCCTCGAGGTCAAGGGCGCGGACCGCAAGAAGAAGGAGCGGTTCGATCGCGTCTCGCTCTCGATCAAGGCGCTGCTGCCGGATCCCTTCGATCAGCACGGCGACGCGCTCGCCGAAGGCATCCCGCGCAAGGGGGTGGTCGTGCGGACCGCGGAGTTCGGCGCGTTCGTCCAGCTCGCGCCGGGGATCGACGGGCTCCTGCACATCACCGAGCTCGGCAAGGATCTGAAGCACGCGAGCGAGGCGGTCTCGGAGGGTGACGAGCTCCACGTCGTCATCGAGCGCATCGACAAGAAGACGCGCCGCATCAGCCTCTCGAGGCTCACCGCCGGCGAGATCGAGGCGTACGAGAAGGGCGAGCTCGAGCCCGCCTCCCGCGCGCCCAGGCTCAAGCAGGGCGCGGACCTGAAGGTGGTCGTCACCCAGGTCGGCGCGGCGGGGCTCCACGTGCGCATCGACAACGTGATCGGCAAGCGCGGTCGCGGCTTCATCCCCAACAGCGAGATGGGCACGCCGCGCGGCACCGATCACCGCAGGAAGTGGCCGCCGGGCACCGAGATCGACGTCAAGGTGATCGGCACCGACCGCGACGGCGGGCTCCGCTGCAGCCGCAAGCGCTTCCTCCAGGACGAGGAGCGCCGGGCGGTGAAGGAGTACCGCAAGGAGGCCTCCAAGCAGGGGCTGGGCACCTTCGGAGACATCCTGCGCAGCAAGCTCGGCATCGACCAGAGCTGAGCGACCGAGTGTGGGCGGCGTGCTCTTGCGCGTCGCCGGGCCGCTTGCTAGAAGCGGTCTCCTTCGGGCGATTAACTCAGAGGCTAGAGTGCCACCTTCACACGGTGGAAGTCACTGGTTCGACTCCAGTATCGCCCACTCCTCGAGCCCGCCTGCGCCAACCGTCGCGTCTCGGCGCGGCGCGGCGCGCACCTCCGGAGCTCGCTGAGGCGCCGTGGACGCCCTCGAGCCCGCGCGCCTCGGCCCGATCGGCCTGCGCAACCGCGTCCTCAAGGCGGCGACCTTCGAGGGGATGAGCCCGGGGGGCGTCGCGTCGCCCGCGCTCGTCGGCTTGCACGAGCGGCTCGCGAAGGGCGGCGTCGGCCTGACCACCGTCGCGTACTGCGCGGTCGACCCGAGCGGGCGGACGTTCCCGGATCAGCTCCAGCTCGCCGGCTCGGAGCCGACGCTCCGCGAGCTCACCGCGCGCGTCCACGACGCCGGCGGCGCGGCGTCGCTCCAGCTCGCGCACGCCGGGTTCTTCAGCAAGCTGCGCGGCCCCGACGGCCGCGGCCCGCGGGGGCCGTCCTGGGCGCTCAACGCGTACGGCGCGTCCGCCGGGCTCCCGATCACGCGGCCGATGACGGAGGGCGACGTCGCCCGCGTGATCGACGCGTTCGGCGCGGCGGCCGAGCAGGCCGTCGCGCTCGGGTTCGACGCGGTCGAGGTCCACCTCGGGCACGGGTACCTCTTGAGCCAGTTCCTCTCGCCGGCGACCAACCGGCGCCGCGATCGCTGGGGCGGCTCGCTCGAGCGCCGGCTCGCGCTCCCGCTCGCGGTGCTCGCGCGGGTGCGCGCCGCGGTCGGCGCCGAGCGCGCGGTGATCGCCAAGACGAACCTCGACGACGGCTTCCCCGATGGGCTCGGGATCGACGACGCGATCCGAATCGCCCAGGCGATCGACGCGCGCGGCGACGTCGATCTCCTGGTCCCGAGCGGGGGCTTCACGAGCCGCACGCCGTTCTTCCTCTTGCGCGGCGGGCTGCCGCTCGCGCGGATGGCGGACGCGCAGCCGGACGCGCTAGCGCGGATCGGCATGCGCGTGCTCGGGCGCGCGATCGTGCGCGCGTACCCGTTCGAGGAGAGCTTCTTCCTCCCGCTCGCGCGCCGGCTCCGCGCGTCGGTGCAGATGCCGGTCGCGCTCCTCGGCGGCCTCGTCTCGCGCGAAGGCCTCGCCGAGGCGCGGCGCGAGGGCTTCGACTTCGTGGTCCTCGGGCGCGCGCTGATCGCCGACCCGGAGCTCGTGGCGCGGATGGCGCGCGGGGAGCTCGAGCGGACGCGGTGCGACGCGTGCAACGAGTGCGTCGTCGAGATGGATCGCGGCGGGGTGCGCTGCGTGCTCGACGACGCGTGAACGAGTCAGGGGGCGCGTGCGCCGGCCGCGCTCGGGGGCGGGTGGAGGTCGAGCACCACCTCGAGGCGGCCGCCGCCGCCCTCGATCACGACCTCGCCGAGCGCGCGATCGAAGCGCAGGATCGGATCGCCCCCGGAGGCCCAGTCGTCGGTCGGGTCGGTGCAGCGGGTGCGCGCCTCGTCGGCGCAGTCCAGGCACCCGCGGCTCGGGCCCCCGTAGATCGCGTGCCCCGCGCACACGATCACGAGGTTCGCGTCGTAGTCCCCGCAGATCGAGCTCCACGTGAGCGTGCAGCGGTCGCCCGCGGTGAGCGGCGCCCCGCGCGCGCTCCGCACCACTCCGTAGTGCTGCTCGTCGGGCGGCGGGTCGAAGTAGAAGGAGCCGACGAGCGCGCCCGTGGCGACGAGGGCGCCCAGGATCCAGAGGGCATAGGCGCCGCTGCCGATCGCGGCCCGAGCCTGGGCGTCGAGCGCTCGTTCGGCTCGATCGAGCGCCTGCTGCGCGAGGTCGCGCTCCTCGCGCGCGCGGCTCACCTCGCGGCGGAGCAGATCGGCGCGGGCGAGGAGCGCCGCGCGCTGTTGCCGGAAGGCCACCTCAGTCGGCCTCCGGCGCGAGCGCGATCTCGATGCGCCACGCGGGCGCGCTCGACGTCAGCGTCGCGGTGCGGCGCGCGGGCTCGAGCGAGAGGCGAGGGTAGGAGGGCGTGCCCGGCTCGGACACGGCGCGCTCGAGCGAGCCCGCCGCGCTCGTGCACGTCGTCGCGAGCGTCGGGGTCGGGTGCCGCGGCTGCGCCCCGACGCCGAGCCCGAGGGCCACGTCGGTCGCGGCGCCGAAGAGGTCGCGGCCGCCGCACGAGACGACGACGCGGCAGTTGGAGTCGGTGTAGCGGGGCGTGACCGTAACCGTGCACGCGTCGCCGACGTCGGCGGGCGCGGGCCCCTCGACGGCGCGCACGGTCCCGGCGTAGGCGGCGTCCGGCCCGGCGCGCGCGACCGCGTAGGCCCCGACCGCGGCGCAGCCGAGCGCGACGGTGGCGAACGCCATCAGCGCGCCGCGCACGCGCCGCCGCCGCTCGTAGCGCGCGACGAGCGCGGGCTGCTGCTCGGGCACCTTCTCCAGCGCCTCGCGCAGCGCGCTCGTCTGCTCGACGAGCGCGGCGTGCTCCGCCTCGAGCGCGGCGATCCGCGCCGCCAGCTCGTCGAGAGGCTCCTGCGTGCCGCGCACGCGGTCACCGTAGCCGAGACCGGACCTCCGCGTCGACGCGCGCGCGTCGGGTCGCCCTCGGGGCGGGGCGCGCGCATACTCGCGCGCGTGAGCGACCGTCGATCCCACGCGGCCCTCGTCCTGCGGCTCGCAGCGATCGCGATCTGCGCGAACGCGTGCGGCGGGCCCTCGCCCGCGGGCCCCGCCACGAGCCGGGGCTCGGTGGCGGTCACCGAGGTGAGCAGCGGCTGTCAGAGCGCGCTGTCGGTGGGCGTGGTGCAGGTCCGCGCGGGCTGCCAGATCGACGAGCGCGTGAGCGGACAGACGGCGATGCTCCAGCACGCGTGCGGCGACGGGCTGGCGAGCGTGGCGTTCGCCGACGCGGTGTTCGAGGGGACGGTCCGCGCGCGCGAGCTCGACGTCGCCACCGAGACGGTGTTCGAGTTCAGCGACGGCTGCACGTGGCGCACGAAGCAGCGCATCCACGGCTCGCTCGCCACCGGGGCGCTCGCGTACCGCTACGAGGAGCAGCCGGACCCGGGGCAGCGCGGCTGCGCGGTCGGCTGCGTCGCCGATGCCCAGGTGACGGTCCGCTGACCGCGCGTGTGGTAGCTTGTCGAGCGTGAACGGGAACTCCGTGTCGCGCGGTCTCGTCCTGCTCGGCTGCCTCCTCGCCCTCGCCGCGTGCGAGAGCGAGCGCACCTCGACGGTCACGTTCACCGTCGCGGCGCCCGCGGAGTCGGCCGACTGCAACGTGGCGAACACCATCGCCAACCCGTGCCTCACGGTGCAGGTGTTCGACTCCGCGACCGGGGCGCAGCTCCCGGTGGTCGACGTCGCCGACTCCGAGCGCAAGACCAGCTTCAAGCTCCAGTTCGAGGGCAACCTCGGGCCGCGCTTCGACGTCGCGATCGAGCCCGGGCGGCGGGTCGACGTGCGCGTGGTCGTCTACGAGACGGACGGCGCGGCGCGGTACGGGGCGTTCGTGGAGCGGGTCGACCCGGCGAGCGGTCCGGTGAGCATCCGGCTCTACCCGTTTCAGCGCTGGGCGTGCCCCGGCAACCGGCCCGGCGTGCGGCGCGCGCTCCACGGCGCGGCGCGCGTCGGCGAGGATCAGGTCCTCGTCTTCGGTGGCGTGCAGGGCATCGATCTCGACGCGCTGTCGCTGCGCGATCCCGAGGCGCTCGGCGGCCCGACGCTCGTCGACACGGTGGAGGTGTACGACGCGCGCAGCCACGCGTTCCGGAACGTCGACGTCGTCGACGCGAGCGGGAACGCCGCACGCTTCCGCCGCGTGCTCTTCCACTCGCTCGTGGCGGAGCGAGCGGGCGATCCGCCGGGGGTGACGCGCGTGCGCGTGCTCGGCGGCTACACGATCGACGGCCCCGCCCTGCACTTCGACAACCTCGGGACCCGCGGTCCGCGCGGCGCGCCGTTCGTGCCGGCGCGCGGCGCCCAGCCCGGGTTGCCCGTCGACCTCGTGTACGACCCGAGCGGCCCCTCCGTGAGGGTCGAGGAGGCGCCGTTCAGCGTGACGACGGCGCGCGGCGGGCCCATCCACGTCGCCGACTTCTTCGGCACGGCCGGGGCCACGGATCCGGCCCTCGTGGTGCTGAGCCTCGCGCCCGACGCGGGCCGGTTCGCGCCGACGCCGAGCGTCTTCTCGTACACGCGCGAGGGCGACGCCACGGACAACATGCGGGTGCTCCAGAACGTGCGGATCGGGCCGGCGCTGCTCACCGTCCGCGACGGCTTCCTCGTGTGGGGCGGCAACGTCGGCGCACAGAACGGCCGCGCGAGCGCGGGCGAGCTCTTCCCCGCCCGCGACCGGCCGTCGACCCTCGTCGCCTCGCCCGGCGCGATCCCGGCGCCGACCTCGTTCCACACCTCGACGCGCACCGGCGAGGACCAGTTCCTCGTCGCCGGCGGGTTCCTGCTGACGCCGGATCTCGGCGACGAGGGCCGCCTCACGATCTTCAACGAGCAGCCGCCGCAGCCCATCTACTACCTCGAGGTCGGGATGGGCGGGGTGCTCGGCGCGCGCATCGTCGAGGCGCCCGGCTACCGGCCGACCATCTACCACACGGCGACCTCCATCCCCGAGCTCGGCGTGCTCCTGGCGGGCGGCGCCGGCGTCGAGCCCCCGGACGCGCTGGTCGGCGCGGGCAACCGCCTCGCGCCGCTGGGGCAGGCGGCGCTCGTCCGCGGCGCTCGCTACACGCCGCTCCCCGCGATGGGCTTCGAGCGCTGGGGCCACACGACGACCGTGCTCAGCGGCCACCGCGTGCTCGTCGTCGGCGGGTTCGGCCGTGACGTGCTCGGCACCAACCCGAGCGCGATGCGCGCGCTCGCCGAGGCCGAGGTCCTCTACTGGGACGAGGCGCCGCGCGACCTCTTCCCCGGCGAGTGTCAGATGCACGTCGACATGCCGCTCGACGGCGCCGTCGAGCGCGACGACGCCGGGCTGCCGCCGCTCTCGACGGGGACGCCGATGGACGCGGGCCTCGAGCAGGACGCGGGCCTCGAGGACGACGCGGGCCTCGAGGACGACGCGGGCCTCGAAGACGACGCGGGTTGAGCTCGTCGAGGGCGGGGCCGGTGTGAGCGGGCCGGTTGACGCTCCATTTCTCGGGTGCCAGAAACCGCGGCATGATCGACCGCGACAGCGTCTACATCGTCTCCGCCGCCCGCACGCCGATCGGCGCGTTCCAGGGTGCCCTCGCGCCCGTCTCGGCGCCGCGCCTCGGCGCGGCGGCCATCGAGGCGGCGATCGCCCGCTCGGGGCTCGTCGCGGCCGACGTCGGCGAGACGTACATGGGCAACGTGCTGACCGCGGGCGTCGGCCAGGCGCCCGCGCGCCAGGCGGCGCGCTACGCGGGCATCCCGGACTCGGTCCCCGCGACGACCGTCGGGAAGGTCTGCGGCTCGGGCCTGCAGGCCGTGATCCTCGGCGCCAAGGCGATCAAGCTCGGCGACGCGAGCGTCGTCGTCGCCGGCGGGATGGAGTCGATGAGCAACGCGCCCTACCTGCTGCCGAACGCGCGGAGCGGCTACCGCATGGGTCACGGCGCGGTGCAGGACTCGATGATCGTCGATGGCCTGTGGGATCCGTACGACGACCAGCACATGGGGATGTGCGGCGAGCTGTGCGCGCGCGAGCGCGGCTTCACGCGCGAGGCGCAGGACGCCTTCGCGATCGAGTCCTACCGCCGCGCGAACGCCGCGCAGGAGGCGGGGCTCTTCGCGAAGGAGATCGTGCCGGTCACGATCCGCGGCAAGGCGGGCGACGTGGTCGTCTCGGCGGACGAGGAGCCGTCGCGCGCGCGCCCCGACAAGATGGCGTCGCTGCGCCCCGCGTTCTCGAAGGAGGGCACGATCACCGCGGCCAACGCGTCGAAGATCGACGACGGCGCGTCGGCGCTCGTGCTCGCGCGCGGCGCGGTCGTGCAAGAGCGAGGGCTCACCCCGCTCGCGCGGATCGTCGGCTACGGCGGCCACGCCCGCGAGCCGGTGTGGTTCACGACCGCGCCGATCGGCGCCATCGAGGCCGCGCTCGCCAAGACGGGCCTGCGCGCCGACCAGATCGACCTTTGGGAGATCAACGAGGCGTTCTCCGTCGTGACCATGGTCGCGATGAAGGACCTCTCCATCCCGCACCAGAACGTCAACGTCCACGGCGGCGCGGTGGCCCTCGGGCACCCGATCGGCGCCTCCGGCGCGCGGATCCTCACGACGCTCGTCCACGCGATGCACGCGCGCGGCGCAGCCCGCGGGCTCGCGACCCTGTGCATCGGTGGCGGCGAGGCGGTCGCCGTGATCGTCGAGCGCACCTGACGCGAGCTGCGATAGGCTCGCGAAGATGGCGACCGAGGGGGCGACGGCGACGCGAGCGCGACCGATCGGGGCGCGTCCGCTCGACCGTCTCGGCGCGGGCGACGTGGAGAGCCTCGGGGACGAGGCCCGCGACCTCGCCGCGCTCGCCGCGGCGGGTGTCCCGCTCGCGCGCGGGTGGGTGATCGGCCTCGACGTCGACGCGCCCGACGCCGCGGCCTTCCTCGCGGAGCGGCTGCGCGAGCCGATCGACGCGCGGGCGAACGGGCCCAGCGGCCTCAAGCTCCGCTCGTGGGTGCGGCGCTCGGCCCACGCGCCGCGCGAGGGCCCGCGGTTCCCGGCGACCGAGGACGTGCTCGAGTCGACGGCGCTGACGGAGCGCCTCGAGGCGCTCCTGGCGGAGGCGCGCGCGTCGCGCGCGGGCCCCGGCGTCCTGCGGCTGCGCGCGATCCACGCGGACGTCGGGCCGGCCGGCGCGGCCACGAGCATCGACGTCGCGGACGGCGACCCCTCGAAGGTCTCGGTGTGGCTGCCGGGGGAGCGCCCCTACCGCTTCGATCGCAAGACGATGCGCGTGCTCGAGGACGGCGGCGGCGGCCTCTCGCTGCGCACGCTCGAGCGGGTCGCCGATCTCGCGGACCGCGCGCACCTCGCGCTCGGTCGGCCGGTGGAGGTGGACTGGGTCCTCGCGGGAGGCCGGCCGGTGATCTGCCGCGTGCGCCCCGTCCAGCGCGCGTGGCGCTTCACGGACGCGGGCTGGCGCGTCGTGGAGCTGCTGTGGCACGACGAGGGCCCGATCGCGCCGCTCTCCGTCGACGGGCTCGACAAGGCCTTGCGCGAAGAGGACGACCCGGTCGACGAGCCGCGCGTGCTCCGCCTCTTCGCGCGCGCGTATCGCCGCGTCGAGCCCGGGCGCGGGCGGCACGGCGAGCGGCGGCAGTCGTTCGCGCAAGCGACCGCGCGGGTCGCGCGCGTCGTCGCCGACGTCACCGCGCCGATCGGCGCGGCGCGCGCGTATGCGCGCACCCTCGACGATCGGCTGCGCGCGTTCGATCGCGACGACCTCCCGCGCATGGACGAGGCGCAGCTCGCGCGCGCGCTGCGCGAGCGGCAGCACGTCGTGGTCGAGGCGTACGAGCTGCTCGACCGCGGCCGGCAGGCGACGGCGGCGGTGCTCGGCGCGCTCGAGGCCGCGCTCGGCGCGGTGCCGCGCGACTGCGTGGAGGGCCTCGCCGCGATCCGGCGCACGCGCGCGCGCCGCCGGCTCGACGAGCGCCTCGCCCGCGCGCTCGAGGAGATCGGTGACCTCCCGCTCGAGGTCGACCCGGTGCCCGCCGGACAGCGGCGGTTCTTCGCCGACCTCCGGCGCGAGCTGCGGGACCAGCGGCCGCTCGGCCTCGACGTCCGCCCGCTCGCCTACGGCGCCAGCGATCGCGCGCTCGTGGAGGGAATGCGCGCCGTCCACGACGGGCGCGCCGAGCGCGCGGAGCGCGAGCAGCGGGGCGCGATCCGCCGGCTCATGGCCACCGCCCGCGCGCGGCCGCTCGGGCGCGGGCGCGCCGCGCTCGCGGGCACCCTGACGCTCGTGATCGAGCGGCTCGCGGTGGCCAAAGGCGAGGTCGCCGAGGGCCTCGCGGCCGCGAACCTCCGGCTGCGCGACGCGGCGATCGAGGTCGGCCGCCGGCTCGTCGAGCGCGGCATCCTCGACGACGAGGACGACGCCCTCTACCTCTACGTCGCCGAGATCCAGGACGCGCTCTCCGGCGAGCCCGGCGCGTACACCGCGCGCGTGCGGCTGCGCCGCGAGGAGGACGCGCGGTGGCGCTCGTTCGAGCCGCCCACGCGCCTGCCGCCCCGACGCGGGGCCGATGAATGACGGCGGCGGGGGCCGCGTCCACCCCGCCAGGGGAGGCCGCGAACCCTCACCGCGTAGAGCGCGTAGAGTGACGACGCGCAGGACCTTCGCTCCCTGATCCCACGGACGAGACGAACCCATGAACTCACGAATCGCTCTCTCGCTCGGCTGTGCGCTCCTCGGGGCGGCTTGCTCGAGCACCCACTACGTGTCCATCCGTCACCCCCTGCACGTCGGACAGGTGGACCCGAACGAGGTCCCCTTCCACGCGCGGCGCATCGAGCGCGAGCGCGGGCTCGCCGACGGCGCCCTCGTCGACTCCGCGACGCTCACCGAGGTCACGCCCGAGCGCATCTGCATGCGGACCAGCCTCTGGTCGATCGACGAGGTCGACGGTGGCCGGGGCCTCTACGAGAACTACCGGATCACGCTCCGCAACGACCAGGACAACCTCGAGAACACCGACGCGCAGGTCGCGCCCGAGCAGCCGACGACGACGCCCATGCAGGGGCACATCGCGCAGACCATCCCGGCGGGCGTGCAGCGCGTCTGCGCGCAGTACCGCAACGGCGTCTGCGTCGCGTGGCGCGACCAGCAGCTCTACCGGACCATCTACGTCCCCCACGTCTGGAACGTGACCAACAACCCCGCGCAGATCTGCTTCCCGAACGGCGGGTTCGTGACGCCGTCGACCACCCGCGTCGGGCTCTCCGTCGACCAGACGGGCCCCGGCGAGATGGTGTTCGAGTGGCAGTTCGAGTCCGCGGTGCAGGGCGGCCCGCCGCCGGCGCAGCAACAGCAGCAGCAGTAGCCCGCGCGACCGGCGTGGTTGTCACCCGCCGCGTCATTTGGTAGGCCGCCGTTCGCTGTGAACGGAGGCGAGAGATGAGCATCGAGGTGATCGGCGTCGTCGGCGCGGGGCAGATGGGCCGCGGGATCGCGCAGGTGGCGGCGGAGGCGGGGCTGACCGCGCACCTGCTCGACGTGGACATGGCCACGGCGGAGAACGGGGTCGAGCAGGTCGCGCGCACGCTGAGCCGCCGGGTGGAGAAGGGCGAGCTGTCCGCGGACGCGCGCACCGCGATCCTCTCGCGCGTCCGACCGACGGGCGACTACGCCTCGTTCGCGGACGCGCAGATGGTGATCGAGGCGGCGACCGAGCGCTTCGAGCTCAAGGCCGAGCTCTTCCGGCGCATGGACGAGGCGGCCCCCGAGGGCGCGATCCTCGCGAGCAACACGTCGTCGATCTCCATCACCAAGCTCGCGGCGTGCACCACGCGCCCGGAGCTCGTGGTCGGGATGCACTTCATGAACCCGGTGCCGGTCATGAAGCTGGTCGAGCTCATCCGCGCGCTGCAGACGTCGGAGGCGACGTTCGCGGCGACGCGCGCGCTCGCCGAGCGGCTCGGCAAGACGGTGATCACGAGCCTCGATCGCCCGGGCTTCATCGTGAACCGGATGCTGATCCCGTTCATCAACGAGGCTTGCTTCGTGCTCGAGGAGGGGATCGGGACGCCCGAGGAGATCGACGCGGGCGCCAAGCTCGGCCTGAACCACCCGCTCGGGCCGCTCGCCCTCGCGGACCTGATCGGCCTCGACACCTGCCTCGCGATCGCCGAGGTCCTCCACTCGCAGCTCGGTGACGACAAGTACCGGCCGGCCCCGATCCTGCGCAACTACGTCGCGGCGGGTTGGCTCGGCCGCAAGACGCGGCGCGGGTTCCACGACTACTCGGAGCGTCGCTGATGAGCGCGCTCGTCACGCTCGCGCGCGACGGCGCCGTCGCGACGCTCACGGTGAACCGGCCCGAGAAGCTCAACGCGCTCGATCGCGAGGTGCTCGCGGCGCTCGGCGCGCGCGTCGCGGAGCTCGCGGCGGACCCGTCGATCGCTTGCGCGATCCTCACGGGCGCGGGCGAGAAGGCGTTCGTCGCGGGCGCGGACATCGGCGAGATGCAGGCGCTCGACGTCGCGGGGGCGCGCGCGTTCGCGCAGGCCGGGCACGCGACGCTCGCCGCGCTCGAGGCGCTCCCGATCCCGGTCATCGCGGCGGTCAACGGCTTCGCCCTCGGCGGGGGCTGCGAGCTCGCGCTCGCGTGCGACTTCATCCACGCCTCCGAGCGCGCCCGCTTCGGGCAGCCCGAGGTCAAGCTCGGCGTCATCCCGGGCTTCGGCGGGACGCAGCGCCTCGCGCGCCGCGTCGGGATCGCGCGGGCGAGGGAGCTCGTGTACTCGGGCGCCATGATCGGCGCCGAGGAGGCGCTGCGCATCGGGCTCGTCAACGCGGTGCACCCCGCGGCGGAGCTCGCGCGCGCGGTCGCCGAGCTCGCGCGCACCATCGCGTCGATGGGGCCGCGCGCGGTCGCGAAGGCCAAGGAGGTCCTGCGCGAGGGCGAGGGGCTGCGGCTCGCGGACGCGAACGCGCTCGAGGTCGAGGGCTTCGCGGCGTGCTTCGCGACGGCCGATCAGAAGGAGGGCATGAGCGCCTTCCTCGAGAAGCGCGCGGCGCGGTTCACCGGAGCCTGAGCGGGCGCGGTGCGCCGAGCTCGTCGAGCCCGCCGCACTCGGTGAGGAGCGCCGGCGGGAGGCGATAGCCGCCCAGCACGAGCGGCGCGGGCAGCGAGTCGTCGGCGAACGCGGCGCGCGCGCGCGCCTCGATCGCACGGTCGAACGTGGCCCGCGCCGCCGCGCATTCGCCGCGGGCGGCGAGGATCTCCGCCTCGAGCTCGAGGGCCGGGCCCTCGGGGCCGCCCATCCGCACGCTCTCGATCGCGCGCGCGCGCGCCCGCCCGAGCTCGCCGCGGGAGCGCGCCGCCCAGCCGCTCGCGAGCATCGCCGTCGCGTCCCAGGGATCGATGCGCAGCCGCCAGGTCGCCTCGCCGTGGTACGGCGCGTCGTCCGGCGCGATCGCGGTCAGCGCCGCCGGGGCCGTGACGAGCGCGAGGAGGAACAGCGCCGCCGCGCCGCCGAGGAGGGCGCCGAGCGGGTGCCCCGTGCGGGGCGCGGCGGCGGGGCGCCGGTAGGCGTAGAGCCCGCACGCGAAGAGCGCGCAGGCGCCTCCCAGGACGGTCGCGGAAGCACCGAGCGCGCGTACGAGGAGCGCGCCGGCGAGGGCGGCCGCGAAGGCGCCGGCGAGCCCGCGCGGGTCGGCGGGACCGGCCGCCCGTAGATCGGCGATCCCGGCGACCGCCGCGCAGAGGGCCGCCGCGGCCAGGCTCGCGACCCCGCCCGGCGCCTCGGCGAGCGCGGGCCCGAGCGCGGTGCCGCCGATCGCGAACGCCAGCGCGAGCACCGCCGCGCGCACCGGCGGGCGCGCGCGGGCCAGCGTGCCGGGATCGCCCGCGATGCGCGCGAGCGCGGCGTCGGTGAGGAAGGGCAGCGCGACCGCGAGCGCGAGCGAGCCGAGCGGGCGCACCGCGTAGGCCTCCTCGATCGACCAGGCTTCCATGACGCCGGCGGCTCTGATAGCACGCGGGCGATGGGAGACCGCCACGCCATCCACTCCGACGCCGCGCCGCGCGCGATCGGGCCGTACTCGCAGGCCGTTCGCCACGGGGGGCTCGTGTTCCTCTCGGGACAGATCGCGCTCGATCCGGCGACGGGCGAGCTCGTCCCGGGCGACGCCGCCGCGCAGACCGAGCGCGTGATGCAGAACCTCGCCGCCGTGCTCGAGGCCGCGGGCAGCTCGATGGCGCGCGTGCTCAAGGTGAGCATCTTCCTCGCCGACCTGGGCGAGTTCGCGCGCGTCAACGAGGTTTACGCGCGATGGTTCGACGGAGTCGCGCCGCCGGCGCGCGAGACCGTGGAGGTCTCGCGGCTCCCGCGCGACGTCGCCGTGGAGATCTCGATGATCGCCGCGGCGGATTGAGCTCGGGGGTCAGGCCCACGGATCGGACAGGACGATGGTCGCGTCGCGGTCCGCGCCGACCCCGAGGATCGAGACCGGGATCTCGAGCGCCTCCTCGATGCGCGCCACGTACGCGCGCGCCGCGGGCGGGAGGTCGCCGAGCGAGCGCGCGCCCGAGACGTCCTCGGTCCAGCCGGGGACGCGCTCGTAGATCGGGGTCACGCGCTCGAGCCCGCGCGCCGGCGGGGTGTCGCGGCGCGCTCCGTCGAGCTCGTAGGCCACGCACACCTCGAGCGTCTCGCGGCCGCTGAGCACGTCGAGCTTGGTGAGCGCGAGCGAGCTCAGCCCGTTGACCCGCACCGCGTGGCGCAGGACGGGGAGGTCGAGCCAGCCGCAGCGGCGCGGCCGGCCGGTGGTCGCGCCGTACTCGCCGCCGGCGCGGCGCAGCGCCTCGCCCTCGTCGCCGTGGAGCTCGGTGGGGAGGGGGCCCTCGCCGACGCGCGTCGTGTAGGCCTTGGCGATCCCCACGACGTGATCGATCGCGGTCGGGCCCAGGCCGCTCCCCGTGCACGCGCCGCCCGCGGTGACGGACGAGCTCGTGACGTACGGGAAGGTGCCGTGATCGATGTCGAGCATCGTGCCCTGCGCGCCCTCGAGCACGATGCGGTGCCCGGCGCGATGCGCCGCGTAGACGGCCTCGGTGACGTCGCCGATCCACGGCACGATCGCCTCGCCGAGCGCGAGGTACTCGTCGGCGACGGCCGCCGCGTCGGGGAGCTCGGCGCCCGCCGCCTCGACGAACGGCCGCCACGCCTCGAGGTTCGCCGCGAGCTTCTCGCGGAGCTCCGCCGGGTGCGCGAGATCGATCGCGCGCAGGCCGCGGCGCGCCGCGCGGTCCTGGTAGCACGGCCCGATGCCGCGCTTGGTCGTGCCGATCGCGCCCGGCCCGGCCTCGCGCAGGCCATCGACGAGGAAGTGCTGCGGCAGCACGAGGTGCGCGTTCTCCGAGACCACCATCCGGCCCGCGGGGAGCAGACCGCGCGCGCGCAGGACCTCGAGCTCGCGCACGAGCACCTTCGGATCGATCACCATCCCCGGCCCGAGCAGGCACCGCGGCCGAGGGTGCAGCGCGGCCGAGGGGACCAGGTGGAACACGACCTTCTCGCCGCCGACGACGAGCGTGTGCCCCGCGTTGGCGCCGCCTCCGAAGCGCACGACCAGGTCGGCGTCGGCGGTGAGCAGGTCGACCACCTTGCCCTTGCCCTCGTCCCCCCACTGCGCCCCGACGACGACTAGCGCGCTCATGCCGATGTCCCTTCCTTCACGTCCTCAGGATCGCGCCCACGCGCCCGCCCGCGAGAGATCTCGGTCGAGCCGCGCGCGCGCGCCGTCCGACAGGCGATGAACCTCCGCGCCGCTCGCGTCGCACACGACCGCGGCGTCGTAGCCCCAGGAGCGGGCGTAGTCGAGCGCCGCGCCGGCGGCGCGCACCGGGACCACCGCGGCGACGAGCCCCGCCGCGCGGAGCCGCGCCGCGAGCGCCTCGCGCGCCTCGCCGCGCCCGCCGGCGACCACGAAGCGCGCCTCGCGCGCCGGCGTCACCGGCCTGCCGGCCGCGTGGAGCGCCCACTCGAGGTTGGCGAGGTCGATGCCGAACCCCGTCGCCGGCGCGGGCGCGCCGAAGCGCTCCATCAAGCCGTCGTATCGGCCGCCGCTGCCGACGGGCTCGCCGGGGCCCTCGGCCAGCAGCGTGAAGCTCACCCCGGTGTAGTAGGTCATGCCGCGGATCTCGCCGAGGTCGACGACGAGCGGCAGGCCGTCGAGGCGGGCGACGACGCGCGCCAGCTCGGCGAGGGCGGGCGCGTCGCCCCAGACCTTGCGGGCGCGCGGCAGCACCTCGCGCGGCTCGCCGTAGAGCGACGCCGCCTCGACGAGCGCGGCACGGATCGCCGCGTCCTCGCCGGCGAGCGCGCTCTTCAGCGTGGCGGTGTCCTTGAGCAGCAGCGCCGCCTCCACGTCGGGCCGCGCGGCGTCGCGCACCCGCGTGAGCGCGTCGCGCGCCA
This sequence comes from Sandaracinaceae bacterium, assembly GCA_019637095.1. Classification (GTDB taxonomy): domain Bacteria; phylum Myxococcota_A; class Polyangia; order Polyangiales; family Sandaracinaceae; genus JACKEC01. The sequence continues at coordinate 16,810 of JAHBWG010000091.1, forward strand.
GCGAGACCAGGCCGAGCTCGATGCGGTACTCGGCGAGGCCGACCTCGGCGAGCGCCGCGGCGGCGAGCCGGATCACCTCGGCGTCCGCCTCGACGTGCGCGAGCCCGATGCACTCGACGCCCGCCTGCGCGAGGACCCGCTGCCGCCGGGCGCGGCCGCGGCGCTGGCGCACGACGGAGGCCGCGTAGGCGAGCCGGTGCGGCGGCGGGCGGTCGCCGAGGCGCGTCGCGACGATCCGCGCGATCTGCGGCGTGATGTCCGGCCGCAAGAGCGCGACCTCGCCCGTGCTCGGGTCGACGAAGCGCAAGAGATCGCGGCGATCGAGGGCGTCGAGGCCGCGCTCGATCACCTCGGCGTGCTCGAACGGCGGCGTCGTGACGCGCTGGTATCCCCAGCGCGCGAAGCAGCGCACGAGCTGCGAGCCGAGCCACGCGCGGGCGTCGGCCTCGGGCGGCAGCAGGTCGCGCATGCCGGCCGGAGGAGCCAGCGGGATGGAGGTCGGCTCGGTCACGCCGCGCGGAGCCGTATCGGGCCGCCCCCGCCGCGTCAAGCGAAGCGGACCAGGTCGAGCGCGAGCGCGAGGCGGATCGCGCGCGCGGGGCGGTGCGGATCGCCCGCGGAGGCGAGGCGCGCGGCGATCTCCTCGACCGGCTCGGCGCGGCGGATCGCGTAGAGCACCTCGTCCGGCAGCCCGTCCGGCGCGGGCGTCGCGGTGCGCGCGAGGCGCGCCCCGGGTCGATCGGCCCACGGCGCGGCCTCGAGGCCGCCGGCGAGGCGTCGCTCGATCCCGTCGCCGACGACCCGCCACGGGTCCAGCCCGAGCGGGAAGAAGCGATCCGCCGGGCGCGCGTCCGGCGAGAAGTGCGCCTCTCCGTCCTGCCAGGTGAAGAGCTCGAGCAGCTTCTCGCGGACCTGCGCGGCGATGTGCTGGAAGAGCTCGACCGGCGCGACGAGCCCGAGCGCGGCGAGGGTGTCGCCCAGGCGCCCGTCGAAGCGCGGGAGCACGGCGAGCGCCATGTCGAGCTCGCCGCGGGCGAGGACGCCGCGGGAGACCAGGAACTCGCCGAGCAGCTCCGTCGCGACGTTCGAGCTGACGAACTCGGGCGCCCCCGCGATCAGGTAGACGTCCTTGCGGACGGCGCCGCGGCGGCAGATCCACGCGCCGTCGGCGCGCGCGGCGATGCGCCGCGCGAAGGCGTCGACGAACGCGGCGCCCATCGGCACACGATCCGAGCCGCCGCTGCGCGCGTCTCGCGGCATGTGGCCGGCGAGCTCGCCGATCTCGCGCAGCGGGCGCGCCGGACCGATCCCGAGGCGGACGCGATCCTCGGGCCGCACGCGGCCGGTGGTGACGGCCTCGACGAGCTGCGCGAAGGTGAGCGGGCCGATCGTCGCGCCGTTCGCGCGGACGATCGCGTAGTCGTCGAGCGGCGGCTCCATCGTGATGACCTCGCTCGTCGCGGGCAGATCGCCCGCCTCGCGCGCGAGCCCGGCGGCGCGCTCGACGATGCGGCCGAGCTCCTCGCGCAGCGCGGCGGGCGGGCCCTCGACGAACGGATCGAGCGCGCGCCGAAGCGCCGCCGCCGACTCGAACCGCTGCCCGGGATCGCGCGCGAGACCGCGGGCGAGCGCGTCGAGGAGCGCGCCGGGCACCTCCGGGGCGTGCGCGAGGAGGCGATCCAGGCGCGCCTCGCGGACCGCGAGCAGGATCGCGAGCTCGCTGGTGCGCTCGAAGAGCGGGCGGCCCATCACCAGCTCCGCCGCGACCACGGACGCGGCGAACACGTCGGCGCGCCGATCCGCGGCGTCACCGCGCACCTGCTCCGGCGCGAGGTAGCCGAGCTTGCCCCGCGTCCGCCCGGCGGCCGCCGCTTGCGGGAACGTCTCGCGCAAGCGCGCCTCCGCGATGCCGAAGTCGGCGAGCTTCACGTCGCCGTGGATCGACGCGAGGACGTTCGAGGGCGAGACGTCGCCGTGGACGATGCCGAGCGGGGCGCCGTCCGCGTCGCTCGCCTCGTGCACCGCGTGCAGCCCCGCGAGGAGCTCGCGCGCCACGAACACGGCGAGGCCGAGGCGGAGGCGGTGTCCGCTCGATGACAACGTCTCTTGCAGATGCGCGAGGTCCGTGCCGGGCACGTGCTCGAGCACGAGGTAGGGCGTCTCGTCGGCCTCGCCCGTCGAGAGCAGGCGCACGACGTTCGGGTGCGCGACCACGGCGCCCAGGCGCGCCTCCTCCTCGAACATACGCGCGGCGTTCGGCTCGGCCGCGATGTGCGGGAGCATGCGCTTGATGACGACCGCGCGCGGCTCGCCGGCGGCGCGCGGCTCGAGGGCGAGGAACACCTCCGCCATCCCGCCGACCGCCACGCGCTCCCGCAGGGTGTACGGGCCGAACGGCGTGTCGCGCGGCGGCGGCTCGGGGGGCGCGGGCGGGCGGCTGGGGCGCACGCCTAGAGGATACGCGAACCGCGTTCTCGGATCGCTGCTAGGCTCCGTCGCGATGGCGGACTCCGACTCGCGCGCGGGGCTGCGGTACGCGACGCCCGAGATCGTGCGCTTCGTCGACGGGCTGCACGCGCGGCACGACGCCGCGCTCTCGGCGGCGTTCGGCGCGCCCGCCGCTCGCGGCTTCCCCGCGATCCAGCTCGCGCCGTCCGAGGGCCGGCTCCTCGAGCTGCTCGCCTCGCTGATCCAGGCACGCCGCGTCGTCGAGATCGGGACGCTGACGGGCTACTCGGCGATCCGGCTCGCGCGCGGGCTCGCGCCGGGCGGCCTGCTCTGGACGATCGAGCACGAGCCGGCCCACGCCGCCGAGGCGCGCGCGCGGATCGCCGAGGCGGGGCTCGCGGACCGCGTCGAGGTGGTCGAGGGGGACGCGCTCGCCGCGTTGCCGACGCTCGCGGAGCTCGGCCCGTTCGACCTGGTGTTCCTCGACGCGGACAAGGGGCGCTACGACGCGTACGGCCGCTGGGCGCACGCCAACCTGCGCGAGGGCGGCGTCCTCGTCGCCGACAACGTCTACTTCTTCGGCCGGCTGCTCGACGACGATCCCGACGCCGCCGCGATGCGGCGCTTCCACGAGGAGGCGCGCGATCGGTTCGAGACCGCCTGCGTGGCCACCCCGGACGGCCTCCTGCTCGGCGTGAAGCGCCAGGGTTGATCCTCCGCAACGCGGGCGCTTGACGCGGGCCCGCCGGGACCCTACCGCCCCCCTCGGCTGCCGCCTCGGGCGCAGCCCCCTGGACGTTCCGATGCACGATGCACTGCGCGCGGAGCCTTTCGATTCGCTATCACTCGCCGGCAATGCGTGCGCTCGGCTCGACGCTGACGGTCTCGTTGACCCTGGCCCTGGCGCTGGGGTGCGGGCCCTCGGCGCCAGACCCGATCCTCGGGGTGCGCCTCGGGATGACGCCGGCGCAGGTCCGCGATCGCTTCGGGACCGCGGCGGGCGGCACGTTTCGCGGCGAGGCGCAGGGCGAGGACTTCGCCCTCGTGTGGGCGCCTCCCGAGGCGTCGCGATCGCCGGTCCGGGCCGCGCGCCACGAGTTCCACGTCGGGCAGCTCGTCGCGATGCGGCTCACGCTGGACCCCGCTGCGCCCGCGGCGCAGGGCCCGCCGGTGGAGCTCACGGAGCTCTCCGTGCTGACGCGGGAGCGCGTGGGCTCGGACGTCGCGCTGACTTGGCTCGCCCGGGCTTGCCCGACCCACGCCGAAGAAGTAAGGCGCCGCATCCAAGAGCACCGATGAACCTCCGCGATCGAGCTTGTCCCTCGGGACCCTTGCTCGTATAACCGCGCCGCCCCGGGCCTCGCCCCGACCCCCAACGAGCGAGACATGCAGATATTTCCCAAGTCGCTCAACTTCCTGCCGCTCGTCACCGCGCTCGGCGTGGCGGTCGGTGGAGGGATCGCGACGTTCGTCGTGGTCTACTACTTCTCGCCGCGCTTCCTGTACGTCGGCTACGAGCCCGAGCAGCCGGTCGCCTACAGCCACCGCCTGCACGCGGGCCAGCTCGGGATCGACTGCCGCTACTGCCACGCGAACGTCGAGCGCTCCTTCGAGGCGATGGTCCCCCCGACGCAGACGTGCATGGGCTGCCACGCGGTCGTGCGCACCGACTCCGCCCGCCTCGCGCCGGTGCGCGAGAGCTGGGAGAGCGGCATGCCCGTCTCGTGGATCCGCGTGCACAACGTGCCCGACCACGTGTTCTTCGATCACAGCGTGCACCTCTCCGCCGGCGTGGGCTGCGTCACGTGCCACGGGCGCGTGGATCGGATGGAGGTCGTCTCGATCGCCGAGCCGCTCTCGATGGGCTGGTGCTTGGACTGCCACCGCGATCCCGAGCCGCACCTGCGGCCGGTGAGCCGCGTGACGGATATGACTTGGACGCGTGAGCAAGCGACCGACGCGGAGCGCGCCGAGATGGCGGCGCTCCTCGCGCGGGCCACGCCTCCGGAGAACTGCTCGGGGTGTCACCGATGAGCAATCCCAACGACGAACGCCCGACGATCTGGCGCAGCCTGGCCGAGAAGGTCGACCCGCGGCGCCGCGACCGCCTCGCCGCGGAGGAGACCGGCATCCAGGTCGGCTCGCTCCTGCCGGAGAAGTCCCTCGTCGACCGCCGCACGTTCCTCTCGATCGCCGGCGCGAGCGCGGCGACGGTCGGGCTGAGCGGCTGTCTGCGGCGGCCCGAGGAGCAGATCCTCCCGTACACGGTGCAGCCGGAGTACTCGCAGCCGGGCATCCCGCTGCACTTCGCGACCTCGACGAACCACCGGGGGGAGGGCATCGGGCTGCTCGTGGAGAGCCACGAGGGCCGGCCCACCAAGATCGAGGGCAACCCGTCGCACGCGATGACGGGGGGCAAGACCGACGCGCACTTGCAGGCGCGCATCCTCGACCTCTACGACGACGAGCGCGCCAGTGATCCGCGCCGCGGCGAGGACGCGGCGACCTGGGCCGAGTTCTACGCGTGGTGGCGCGAGAAGGCCGCCTCGCTCGGGACCGGCGCGGGCCTGCGCGTGCTGATGCCGCCGACGCCGTCGCCGACGATGGATCGCGTCCGGCGCGCGTTCGCCGAGCGCTTCCCCGCCGCGCGCGTCCACACGTGGTCGGCGATCCCCGAGGAGTCGGCGCGCCGCGGCACCGCGGTCGCCTTCAACTCGCCGCGCGTACCCGTGTACGACCTCGGCGGCGACGCGCGCAACGGCCCGCGCGCGAGGGTGATCGCCTCGTTCGACTGCGACTTCCTCGCGGGCGAGCGCGGCTTCCTCCACCACGCGCGCGGCTTCGCGCGCGGGCGCGACATCCGTGCGCCCGAGCAGCCGATGAACCGGCTCTACGCGCTCGAGGGCACGCTCTCGGTGACCGGCATGAACGCCGATCACCGGCTGCGCCTCGCGCCCTCGCAGATCGATCGGACCCTGCGCGGCCTCGCGGCGAAGCTCGCGACGCTGCCGGGCGTGGCGATGCCGCCCGCCGTCGGCCGCGCGGTCGAGGGCGCCTTCGAGGGGCTGCCCGAGGCGCACCGGACCTGGATCGAGAGGATGGCGCGGGACCTCGCGTCGAACACGACGCGCAGCCTCGTCTGCGTCGGCTGGCGTCAGCCGTTCCACGTCCACGCGCTCGCCGCGGCGATCAACGTCGCGCTCGGCAACTCCGGCGCCACGGTGCACTACTACCCGGAGCCCGACTCCGCCGAGCGTCAGGGCCTCGCCGAGCTCGTCGAGGCGATGCGCGGCGGGCTCGACACGCTGGTGATCCTCGGCGGCAACCCCGTCTACGACGCGCCCGGCGACCTCGACTTCGCGGCCGCCCTCGGCAGCGTCCAGAACAGCGTGCACCTCTCCATGCGCGCGGACGAGACGTCGAGCGCGTGCAGCTGGCACCTGCCGATGGCGCACGAGCTCGAGAGCTGGGGTGACTACTACGCCATCGACGGCACGTACTCGCTGCAGCAGCCGCTGATCGCGCCGTTGCGCCGCGGCGTCGCGGCGCAAGAGCTGTTCGCGTTCATCGCGGGCATCCGCGCCTTCCGCGGGTACAACCTCGTGCGCAACACGCTGCGCGAGCGGGTCGGTGAGGTCGGCTTCGAGCGCCGCTGGCGGCGCAGCCTGCACGCGGGCGTCGTGGATCTGCCGCTCCAGCGGCCGCGCCCGCCCGCCCTGCAGGACTCCGAGGTCGCGACCGCGCTCGGCACGAACGAGCCGGCGGCGCCGGGTGGCTGGGAGGCGGTCTTCATCCCGTCCTATCAGACCTGGGATGGCTCCGAGGCCCACAACCCGTGGCTCCTCGAACTGCCCGATCCGGTGACCAAGGTGGTGTGGGGCAACGCGGCGTACATCAGCCCCCACAGCGCGACCGAGCTCGGGCTCCTGAACGACGGCGACTTCTCTCGGCACGAGTACGAGGGGAGCTTCCCGTCCGGCTGGATGCTCGACATCACCACGGGCGCGGGCACGGTCTCGATCCCGGCGATCGTCGTCCCCGGCCACGCGGACGAGGTGGTGACCCTGCCGCTCGGCTTCGGCCGGACGGCGGCGGGCCGGCACGGGACCGGGGTCGGCGTGAACGTCCGCGCCGTGCGCGCGAGCGACTCGCTCGGGTTCGCGACGGGCGCGCAGGTGCGGCCAGGCACCGGGCGCGAGCTGGTCGTCCAGACCCAGGACCACCACTCGATGACGACGATCACCGGCGATCGCCCGCTCGCGATCGACGCGACCTACGCGCAGTACCAGGCCACGCCGGACTTCGCGCAGTGGCGCGAGCCGTCGCCGTCGTTGAGCCCGCTCTGGACGCAGGAGGACTACAACGCGCCGCGGCAACCGGCGCAGGGTGGCCGGACCTACCAGCCGTTCCCCACGCCGCGCAGCGCGCGCCCCGACGCGCCGCCTCGCTACAAGTGGGGGATGGTCCTCGACCTGACGACCTGCACCGGGTGCAGCGCGTGCATCATCGCGTGCCAGGCGGAGAACAACATCTCCGTCGTCGGCAAGCGGCAGGTGGCGCTCGGCCGCGAGATGCACTGGATGCGGCTCGACCGCTACTTCGTCGGCGACGACATCAACGAGCCGCGCGTCGCGCTGCAGCCGGTCGGCTGCCAGCACTGCGAAGAGGCTCCGTGCGAGAACGTCTGCCCCGTCGCGGCGACGGCGCACTCGCCGGAGGGGCTCAACGACATGGCGTACAACCGGTGCATCGGCACCCGGTACTGCCAGAACAACTGCCCGTACAAGGTCCGCCGCTTCAACTTCCTCGACTGGCACGGGCACATCCCCGAGATCCAGCGGATGGTGTTCAACCCGAACGTCTCCATCCGGATCCGCGGCGTGATGGAGAAGTGCTCGTACTGCGTGCAGCGCATCCAGGCGGCGCGCATCGCCGCCCGTCGCGAGACGACGGTCGAGGTCGGCGACGACCCGGACAGCGGGCGACTGCGCGGGCGCATCAACGAGCGCCGCATCCGGCCCGACGAGATCCAGTCGGCCTGCTCGCAGGCCTGCCCGAGCAACGCGATCTACTTCGGTGACTTCAACGACACCGAGTCGGAGGTCCACCGCATGTCGCGGCTGGATCGGCGCTACTCGCTCATCGCGTCGGTGGGTACGCAGCCGCGGACGGTCTACCTCGGAAAGATCCGCAACCCGAACCCGGAGATGGTCTGATGGGGTATAAGAAGCCCATCGAGCAGCTCGACGAGCGGCACCTGGTGTCGGAGGGGACGACCTTCGCCCAGGTGACGGAGATCGTCTCTCGAGTCACCGAGCAGAAGGCCCCGCGCCTGTGGTGGATCCTCTTCGGGATCAGCACCTCGGTGACCGGGGTCCTCGGGCTCACCATCGGCTACCTGCTGTGGACCGGCATCGGCGTGTGGGGCAACAACAGCCCGGTCGCCTGGGCCTGGGACATCACGAACTTCGTGTGGTGGATCGGCATCGGCCACGCGGGGACGCTGATCTCCGCGGTCCTCTACCTGTTCCGGCAGTACTGGCGCACCGCGATCAACCGCTTCTCCGAGGCGATGACGATCTTCGCGGTCATCTGCGCCTTGATGTTCCCGACGATCCACGCGGGCCGGCCGTGGTTCCTGTACTTCTCGCTGCCGATCCCGAACCAGATGAACATGTGGCCCAACTTCAAGAGCCCGCTGCTCTGGGACGTGTTCGCGGTCAGCACCTACTTCACCGTCTCGCTGCTCTTCTGGTACGTCGGCCTCGTCCCGGACTTCGCGACGCTCCGCGATCGCGCGAAGAACAAGTTCCGCAAGTGGATCTACGGGTTCGTCGCGCTCGGCTGGCGCGGTAGCAACCGGCACTGGAGCAACTACGAGCGCGCGTACCTCATCCTCGCGGCGCTGAGCACCCCGCTCGTGCTCTCCGTGCACTCGGTCGTCTCGTTCGACTTCGCGACGTCGGTCGAGCCCGGGTGGCACACCACCATCTTCCCGCCGTACTTCGTCGCCGGCGCCGTCTTCAGCGGCTTCGCGATGGTCATGACCCTCCTGATCATCGCGCGCACCGTGTACGGCCTCCACGACCTCGTGCGCATCCGGCACCTCGAGCTGATGAACAAGATCATGCTCACGACGGGGAGCCTCGTCGGGTACGCGTACGCGATGGAGTTCTTCATCGCGTGGTACTCCGGCAACCCGTACGAGCGGTTCGTGTTCATCAACCGCGCGATGGGCGACTACTGGTGGGCGTACTGGTCGATGATCACGTGCAACGTGATCAGCCCGCAGCTCTTCTGGTTCAAGAAGCTGCGGACGAACATCCCCGTGATGTTCATCGTCTCGATCGTCATCAACGTAGGCATGTGGTTCGAGCGCTTCGTCATCATCGTGACGTCGCTGCACCACGACTACCTGCCGAGCGCGTGGGGCAACTTCAGCCCGACGATCTTCGACATCCTCACCTACGTCGGCTCGCTCGGCCTCTTCTTCACCGCGTTCCTCTTGTTCCTGCGGTGGCTGCCGATGATCGCCATCGCCGAGGTCAAGATGGTCATGCCGCAGGCGGACCCGCACCTCGGCCACGGCGACGAGGAGCACGGCGAAGACCACCACGACGACGCGACCGCCGTTCCGGCGATGGCGGAGGAGTGACCGCGATGGCTTCCGAATCGCAGAAGAAGGGCGCGCAGAGCCCCGAGACCCGCCCGCTCCTGTTCCTGGCGGAGTACGAGACGGCCGGCGACGTCTTCCACGCCGCCGAGCACGTGCGCGACGCCGGCTACGAGAAGTGGGACGTCCACACCCCGTTCCCGGTGCACGGGATGGACAAGGCGATGGGCCTCAAGGACTCCAAGGTCGCCTGGATCGTGCTCGTGATGGGCCTGACGGGCTGCACCACCGCGTTCCTGATGATGTGGTGGATGAACGGCCACGACTACCCGCTGGTCATCGGCGGCAAGCCCGGCTTCTCGCTCCCGTCGATGATCCCGGTGATGTTCGAGCTGACCGTCCTGCTCTCCGCGTTCGGCGCGGTGTTCGGGATGCTCGGCATCAACCAGCTGCCCAAGCACTGGCACCCGGTGTTCTTCTCGGATCGCTTCGAGCGCTGCTCGGACGACCGCTTCTTCATCTCGATCGAGGCGGCCGACCCGAAGTTCGACCTCGAAGAGACCAAGGCGCTGCTCGAGGGCACCCACCCCTCGCACGTCGAGCTCATCTCGGAGGAGGTGGAGCAATGAGGCGCGCGTTGACCGCGGCGGCCCTCGCGCTCTCGCTCGCCGCCTGCCAGGGGCAGACGTCGACGGAGCCCCCGATCGTGCCGGTCCGCCAGATGCACGAGCAGCCGCGCTACGACGCGCAGGAGCCGGGCGGCTACTTCCCGGATGGTCGCGCGATGCGGCCGCACGTCGAGCACACCGTCGCGCGCGAGATGGAGGTCGATCTCACCATCGACACCGGCCTCGAGGGCCAGGCGCGCTACGTCGACACGATCCCGCCGGACGTCATCGACGGCTTCCGAGGGATGCCCGCGCTGCTCGCGCGCGGCGAGGACCGGTACGGCATCTACTGCGTGCCGTGCCACGGCGCGCTCGGTGACGGGGCGGGCATGGTGCCGGAGGTGTCCGGTGTCGGCACGATCCGCCCGCCGACCTTCCACGACGACCGCGTGCGCCGCATGCCCGACGGGCAGGTGTACGCGACCATCCGAAACGGCCTGCGCAACATGCCGGCGTATCGACACAACGTCCCCGTGCGGGACCGCTGGGCGATCGTCGGCTACGTGCGCGCGCTCCAGCTCAGCCAGATGGACGGACGATGAGCAAGCCGGCGAAGAAAGAGGGCAAGGCCCCCACCTACCGGATCCCCGCGGACTCGCCGTGGGCCAGCGCCTGGAAACTGGCGGCGGGCCTCGGCGCGGTCGGCGTCGCCGCCTCCGTGGCGGGGATGTTCATCGACGCGCATCGGTTCGCGTTCAGCTGGCTGTTCGCGTTCATGTTCTTCCTCGCGCTCGGGCTCGGCGGGCTCTTCTTCACCCTCGGCCAGCACCTCACCGGCGCGGGCTGGGGCGTGCCGCTGCGCCGCACCGCCGAGATGTTGATGAGCGGCCTGCCGGTGTTCCTGGTGCTGTCGGCGCCGATCTTCATCCACATGCACGAGCTCTACCCGTGGCTCGAGCACCACGGCGCGGAGCACGGCGCGGACCACGGTGGCGGGCACGACGAGGGCCACGGCGGCGCGCACGGTGGGCACGACGAGCACGGCCTGCTCGGGATCGCGGCGAGCGCCGCGCGCGCGGACGAGCTCCCGCGCGACCCGTGGGATCAGCGCCCGCACGAGCGCGCGCCCGAGACGCGCACGCACACGCCCGAGCACGCGATGCACGCGGAGATCATGAGCACGAAGGGGTGGTACCTGAACCAGGGCTTCTTCTTCATCCGCGCCGGGATCTACTTCATCGCCTGGATCCTCCTCGCGTACTTCTTCTTCACGTGGTCGACGCGCCAGGACAAGGAGAAGGGGCTCGCGCTCACCAAGCGCATGGAGACGGCGGCGCCGTTCGCGACGTTCGTCTTCGGCTTCTCGCTCACGTTCGCCGCGTTCGACTGGATGATGGCGCTCGAGCCGTCGTGGTACTCCACGATCTACGGCGTCATCTACTTCGCGATCGCAGCGATCATCGCGCACGCCACGATCATCCTCTTGACGCTCGGCATGTCGCGCGCGGGGATCTTCGGCGACGCGATCAGCGTCGAGCACTTCCACGACATCGGCAAGCTGCTCCACGGCTTCGTGATCTTCTGGGCGTACGTCAGCGTCTCGCAGTTCCTCCTGATCTGGTACGCGGGCATCCCGGAGGAGGCGACCTACTACCACCTGCGCTGGTGGGGCGGCGGGAGCTGGATGAACGTCAGCGTCATCCTCGTCGTCGCGGGCTTCGTGATCCCGTTCTTCCTCCTGATGTCGCGCAACTTCAAGCGGAACCTCCCGTGGCTCGGCTTCGCCGCGGCGTGGATCCTCGTGATGCAGGTGGTGCAGCTCTACTGGCTCGTCATGCCCTACGCGGAGCAGACCGGGCTGGTCGAGACGCAGCTGCGGCTGCACTGGCTCGACTTCGCGGCCTTCGTGGGCGTCGGCGGGGTCTACATGGCGGTCGTGCTCTGGAACATGACGCGCTTCCCCCTCGTGCCGGTCGGCGACCCGCGGCTCTCGCGCGGTCTCCATCACGAGGTCGTGTAGGAGGGATCGATGGCAGCCAAGTGGGACAACACGCCGCCCCAGAACCTCGTCATCCTGGCCTGCGCGGTCGGCTCGGCGCTGCTCTTGTTCGTGCTGAAGTTCGGCTTCGACGCGTACTACGACGGGATGCGCGCGCGGACCGTCGGCGAGCAGCAGACGCGCTACGACGACCTCGCGCCGCTCCGTGAGCGCGAGGCCGGGTGGCAGGGCCAGCTCGAGCGGGGCAACCGCATGCCGCTGCGCGCGGCCATGAGCCAGCTCGGCGCGCAGGGCAGGGCGGCGGACCCGGCGATCAGCCCGGAGCGCCCCGCGCAGATGAACACCGGCCCGCTCGAGGGCTGGACGCAGCTCCCGCAGGAGGTCCCGCAGCCCGAGCCGGTGCGCGCGGAGCCGACCGGCGCCCGCGGCCTCTCCCCCGAGGCGCTGCAGCAACTGCAAGAGGCCTTGCGCCAGCTCGTCCCCTCCGGAGGCGCCGAGTAGCGCTCATGCGCGCGCTCCTCGCCACCGTCGGTCCCGCGCTCGTCGCCCTGCTCGCCACGGCGCCCGCGCGCCCGTGCGCCGCGCACGACGCGCCCGCGTTGGTCCCGCCCGGGCTCGACGCGGTGACCGTGGAGGAGCGCCTCGGCGAGCGCGTCCCCGCCGACCTCGCGTTCCGCGACCACACCGGCCGGCGCGTGCTCCTGTCCGAGGTGCTGCCCGGCGATCGCCCCGTGCTCTTGAACCTCGTCTACCACGACTGCACGACGTTCTGCTCCCTCGTCCTGGACGGCGTCGCCGCCTCGCTCAACCAGCAGGGCTGGACCGCGGGCGTCGAGTTCGACGTCGTGACGGTGAGCATCGATCCGCGCGACACGCCCGAGGTCGCGGCGCGCGCCCGGGCGCGGACCCTCGCCCACTACGCGCGGGACGCGGCCCGCGAGGGCTGGCACTTCCTCGTCGCGGAGCGCTCGCTCGACGAGCGGGAGAACCTCCTCGCCTACGGCATCTACCCCGAGGCGCAGCGGCTCGCGGCGGCCGTGGGCTTCGGCTACGAGTGGATGCCGCGCACGGGGCAGTACGCGCACCCGGGCGTCATCATGCTGCTGACGCCGGACGGCCGCGTCGCGCGCTACCTCTACGGCCTCGAGTACCGGGCGCAGGACGTGCGCCTGGGCCTGCTCGAGGCCAGCGAGGGTCGAAGCGTCTCGACCCTCGAGCACGTGCTCCTCTACTGCTACGCGTACAACGCGAACGCGCAGGGCTACACGCTCGTCGCGTGGAACGTGATGCGCGCGGGCGGGGGGGTGACCGCGCTCGCCCTGTTCGCGTTCTTGGGATTCCTCTTCTGGCGGGACAAGAAGCGCCAGGAGGCAGTACCGGCCTCTCCCGGGGGGCCCCTCGTCAGGATTGATCGATGAACGACCAGACCGGTTACGACGCGACGATCCAGTTGCCGGAGGGCGCATCCACGTTGGCACCGCACGTGGACTCGCTCTACTACGACATCTACTGGATCAGCGTCGCCTTCTTCGTGGCGATCGTGGGCTGCATGGTGTGGTTCGCGTACCGCTTCCGGCGCAAGAAGGGCGTGAAGTCCAAGCCGCCGGGGCACCACACCGCCCTCGAGCTCTTCTGGACCTTCTCGCCGCTGCTCCTGCTCGGCTACATGTTCCACCAGGGCTTCGACGGCTTCATGCGCATGTCGATCGCCCCGGAGAACGCGCTCAACATCCGCGCGGAGGCGCGGCAGTGGAGCTGGACGTTCATCCACCCGAGCGGCCGCACCGAGGGTGAGATGACGGTGCCGATCCACCGGCCGGTGCGCGTCATCATGAGCTCGCACCCGCGCGGCGCGAGCAGCCCCGCGGTGCTCCACTCGTTCTTCGTGCCGGCGCTGCGGGTCAAGCGCGACATCGTGCCGGGGATGTACACCTCGCTCTGGTTCGAGGCGACGCGCCTCGGGACCTACGACATCTACTGCGCCGAGTACTGCGGCCTCGACCCCATCCGGGGCGAGCTCACCGACGCGCAGCTCCACGCCAACGGGCGCCCGCTCCCGTCCTCCGGCCACTCGGGGATGCTCAGCCGCCTCCACGTCGTGAGCGCCGAGGAGTGGGTGGAGTTCGATCGGGTCGGGATCCCGGCGCGCTTCAACGGCGACCACGTCGCCTGGGGCGAGGAGATCTTCGGCCAGCACTGCACCGCCTGCCACGTGATCGAGGCCGGCCAGCCGGCGACCGTGGGCCCGAACCTCGCCAACGTCGTCGGCTACGACCAGCCGCTCGCGGGCGGCGGCAGCCACATGGCGGATCTCGACTACATGCGCGAGTCGATCCGCGAGCCGGGCGCGGCCATCGTGGCGGGCTTCGAGAGCGCGGCCATGCCGTCGTTCTCTTCGCTCCCCGAGGCCAACATCGACGCGCTCATCCAGTACCTCGCCTCGCGCAGCGACCGCGGCGCCGAGGTGATCGCTCAGCTCGAGGCCTCGCGACAGGAGTAGCGCCATGACGGCCCAAGCGACCACGGCGACGCCCAGCCACACGGGGCACGGACACGACGACGCGGACTACCTCCGCGTGGACACCAGCCCGCTGAGCTGGATCGTCACGCTCGACCACAAGCGGCTCGGCATCCTCTACCTCGCCTCGACCCTCACGATGTTCTTCGTGGGCGGGGTGTACGCGCTGCTCATCCGGACGGAGCTGTTGACCCCGGGCCGGACGATCATGGACCCGGACACCTACAACAAGGTGTTCACGCTCCATGGCGCGATCATGGTCTTCCTGTTCATCATCCCGAGCGTCCCCGCGGCGCTGGGCAACTTCTTCTTGCCGATCATGCTCGGCGCGAAGGACGTCGCCTTTCCGCGGCTCAACCTGGCGAGCTTCTACGTCTACGTCGTCGGGGCCGCGTTCGCGCTCTTCAGCATCTTCTCGAACTCGGTCGACACCGGCTGGACGTTCTACACGCCGTACAGCCAGACCACGAGCACCTCGACCATCTCGATGACGCTCGCGGTGTTCATCCTCGGGTTCAGCTCGATCCTCACCGGCGTCAACTTCATGGCGACCGTGCACAAGCTGCGCGCGCCGGGCCTCCACTGGAAGCGCCTGCCCCTGTTCGTCTGGGGCATCTACGCGACCGCGGTGATCCAGGTGCTCGCGACGCCGGTGCTCGCGATCACGCTGCTGATGCTCCTGATGGAGAAGGTGCTGAGCATCGGCTGGTTCGACCCGCGGCTCGGCGGCGACCCGGTGCTGTTCCAGCACTTCTTCTGGTTCTACTCGCACCCGGCCGTCTACATCATGATCCTGCCGGGCATGGCGGTGGTGAACGAGATCATCGCCACCTTCAGCCGCCGCAAGATCTTCGGGTACATGTTCGTCGCGATGAGCTCGGTGGGCCTCGCGCTGCTCGGCTTCCTCGTGTGGGGTCACCACATGTTCGTCGCCGGCATGAGCGAGTACGCGACGATGGTGTTCAGCGGCCTGACCTTCCTCGTCGCGATCCCCTCGGGCGTGAAGGTCTTCAACTGGGTGGCCACCCTCTACAACGGGTCGGTGAGCTTCCAGTCGCCGATGCTCTACGCGCTCGCGTTCATCGTGCTGTTCACCATCGGCGGCCTGACCGGGTTGTTCCTCGGGACGCTGTCGGTCGACGTGCACCTGCACGACACCTACTTCGTCGTGGCGCACTTCCACTACGTCATGGTCGGCGGCACGGTCATCGGGTTCATCGGCGGCCTCCACTACTGGTGGCCCAAGATGACCGGCAAGATGTTCGACGAGCGCCTCGCGAAGGTCGCCTTCGCGTTCGTCTTCGTCGGCTTCAACATGACGTTCCTGACCCAGTTCGTGATGGGCAGTCAGGGCATGCCGCGGCGCTACTACGACTACCTCGACCAGTTCCAGCCGCTGCACGGCTTCAGCTCGGTCGGCGCGTACGTGCTCGGCGTCGGCTTCCTCATCATGCTGGTGATGTTCGCGCTCTCGCTCTTCCGGGGTGAGGCCGCGCCGCCGAACCCGTGGGGCAGCGCCGGCTTCGAGTGGGCGACCGCCTCGCCGCCGATCGCGCACAACTTCCACCACACCCCGGTGATCCACCGCGGCCCGTACGACTACCACCTCGCGACCGAGGAGGAGCTCTTCGACGGCTTCCCCGCGGCCGCGCAGAAGACGGCGGCGCCCGCGAAGACGGCGGCGCCGGCCGCGGCGCCCGATCCGGAGAAGGCGCCCGCGAAGGCGGCCGAGCCCGCGCCCCCGGCGCGCCGCGAGGAGGAGGAGTAGCCCATGGCCAGCTCGCACGATCCGTCCCGCGCCAAGTGGGGCTCGTGGCTCCAGCACCACTTCGAGGAGCCCGTCCAGCAGTTCGAGGCGGCCAAGCTCGGGATGTGGCTCTTCCTCGCGCAGGAGGTGCTCTTCTTCTCGGGCCTCTTCGTCGCCTACGGCGTGTACCGCGTCGCGTACCCCGAGGCGTTCGCGGCGGGCTCCGCGCAGCTCGACTGGAAGATCGGGTTCTTCAACACCTGCGTCCTGCTGTTCAGCAGCTTCACCGCCGCGATGGCGGTGCGCGCGGCGCAGCTCGGGCGGCGGCAGGAGACGTCGATCCACCTCGCGATCACGATCGTCTGCGCCTTCGTCTTCCTCGGCGTGAAGTACGTCGAGTACAGCGCGAAGTTCGAGCACGGGCTCCTGCCCGGGAACCACTTCGCGCCGGACATGGCCCACGTCCACCCCTGGCTCGAGGGGGCGGCGGCGGTGACGGAGCTCCCGGTCAAGACGCACGTCTTCTTCGGGATCTACTTCTGCCTCACCGGCCTGCACGGCATTCACGTCGCCATCGGCATCGGGGTGCTCGCGTGGGTGCTCATCCGCAACGTGCGTGGCGAGTTCTCCAAGGACTACTGGACGCCCGTGGACCTGGTCGCCCTCTACTGGCACTTGGTCGACCTCGTCTGGATCTACCTCTTCCCGCTCCTCTACCTCATCTAGGGCAGCACCACCTCATCAGGGCACCATGGCCGAACCCCAGCACGATCCCTCCGACGACGGCGGCGTCCACGTCCACGTCCACTCGTGGAAGCTGTACGCGGCGATCCTCGTCGCGCTCCTGGTCTTGACGGCGATCACCGTGACCTCGTCGCGGGTGGACGTCGACGCGCTCGTCGCGTTCGGCCGGCCCGTCGAGGGCATCGGCCCGTGGAACCTCGGCATCGCCGTGGTGATCGCGACGATCAAGGCGGGGCTCGTCGTCACCTTCTTCATGCACCTCAAGGACGATCACCGCTTCAACGCGCTGGTCTTCCTCGGCTCGCTGCTGTTCGTCGGGGTGTTCATCGCGTACACGATGAACGACACGTTCTACCGGGGTCGCGTCGGCGACGCGTTCAACGGGGTCGCCGTGGACCCGATCACCGGCGAGCGCGCGCCCGGCGGGATCACGGGCCGGCTCCCGGGCCAGGCGCTCGAGCGTGGGCTCGTCGACCCGACGGCGGCCGCGTCCGCAGCGGCGCCGGCGCCGGCGGCGCCCGCTGCCGTGACGACGGATGAGCCAGGCGGCGAGGAGGTCGAGGACATCGTGCGCCACATCCTCGGCGCCGAAGAGGACGACGGGCTCGCGGCGGACGCGGAGGCCCTCGACGCGGACGACGGCGACGCCGACTTCATCGAAGGCATCCTCGGCGACGACACGGCGGACGAGGAGCCGGCGCCAGAAGAGGCGGCCGCGCCGGAAGAGGCGGCGCCCGCGCCG
>JAHBWG010000092.1 GCA_019637095.1 Sandaracinaceae bacterium
CGACGTGCCACGCGGCGGCGTCGAGCGGCAGGGCGTCGAGCGGCGCGGCGGTCTCGAACGCGCGCCGCGTCGCGGCGACCTGGGCGCTCGCGACGAGCCGCGCGCTCACCTCGTCGCTCGCGCCCGCGCCCACGCGGACCCCGCGCGCAGGATCGAAGCGGACGTTGGGGCTGACGTCGCCCGCCGCGCCCTGCGCGAACAGCGCGACGAACGCGGGCGCATGGCCGGCGGCGCGCGCCCACGCTTCGAACGCGTCGGCGGCGAGGCCCTTGTGGTCCGAGTGGAGGATCCGGGTGTCGCCGTGGATCGAGGTCGCGTGCAGGGCGAAGAAGCTGACGACGCCGAGAGCGCGGCCGCGCGCGTCGTCGACGCGCAGGACGCGCAGCGTGCGGTCGACGCCGCCGGGCAGCGCGTCGGGGTTGTCACGGTGCGCGGCGAACGAGCGGTTGACGATGACGTCGCCCTCGACGCGCGCGGCGCCGAGCGAGAGGCGCGCCGGCTCGAGCCGCGCGAGGGCCTGCTCGATCGCGTCGGTGATGCGCGCGACGAGCGCGTAATAGACGCGCGCGGAGAAGCCGAGCGCGCTGAGCTCGTAGAAGAACGCGTGGCTGAAGCCGTTGGGCCCCGCGTGGGTGTGGGTCGCGGTGAGCATCACGTCACAAGGCGCCACGCACACGCGGCGCGCGGCGAGCGCGGCGAGCACGCCGGCGCGCAGGGACGCGGCGACGAAGCAGAGGTCGGCGACGACGTACACGAGCGCGCGCTCCCCGTCCGAGAGCGCGAGCGCGCGCACGTGGAGCGGGGCCCCGACGCGCTCGGGCACGTGGTCGGGCCGGCCCCAGCCGAGCATGGCCATGCCCGGCTCGAAGACCGTGAGGTCCACCCTCGAGAGCCCGGCGCGCAGCGTCCCGTCTCGCACGTCCGCGGAGCGTGCCACGCGCGCGCGGAGGCGCGACCGCGCGATGGAACGGGGGCCCTCGGCACGAAAAGTGGGCGCGCGCCCCGCCGCCGGTACAATGGAGGCACGGTGCCCACCAGCTCTCAGATCGCCGCCTTCCACCGGCTCCTGGCCGACGCCAACGCCGGCGGTCAGGCCAAGGTCGACGCGATGGTGGCGCTCGTGCAGCGCACGGTGTTCGTGGTGCCCTGGCCCGCGGGCATCGAGGGGTTCCGCACGCTGGTCAACAGCGACGGCGTCGCGGCGCTCCCCGTCTTCACGACGCGTGAGGAGCTCGAAGAGGCCGCGCGGCGCTACGGTTGGCTGGCCGCCGACGGGTCGGCGCCGTCCGCCGAGGTCGGCGCGCGCAACGCGCTGAACTACGCGACGCAACAGAACTTGACGTACGTGGTGGTCGACATCGCGGCGAACCACGCGCTCGAGCTCCTGCGCGAGGAGTACCAGCCGCTCTTGTCCGACGCGGCCCGGCGCGACTCGCAGGGGCCCTACGCCGCGGCGGGGCGCATCTCGACCACGCTGCGCCAGCGCGTGACGCCCACGCCCGGCTCGATCCCGGCCGTCGATCCGATCGCGCCGCCCTCGATCCCGACCGCCACGTTCCCGGGCGGCGACGGGCGCCCTCCGTCGAGCCCGGGCGCCGTCGTGTCACCCTCGACGCGCCCGCCCTCGAGCCCCGGGCTCACGGTGTCGTCCGGGTTCGACCCGAGCGCGGCGACGTTCGGCGGCGGGACGAGCGTGACGCTCTCGGCGCTCGGGCACGCGCCGCCCGACGACCTGTACGAGGCGCTGACCAACGTGCTGCGCGGCTACCCCGAGGTCGAGTGGGCCTCGCTCTGCGCCGCGTCGCGCGGCCCGAGCGCGCCGGTGCCGACGATCGGGCTGCGGGTCGACACGTCGTACCGGCAGCGGCTCAACGAGATCCGCGACGCCCTGCGGCGCACCGCCGAGGAGCAAGGGGCCGCGCTCGACGTGCTCCTGCTCGACGACGCGGAGCTCATGCGCAGCGCGCGCGCGTTCGGGGTGTTCTACCCCTGGCGCAAGAAGTAGAGGGCGCGGCGCCCGTGGCGTGGATGCGCGGGCGGTGGTAGCAGGTCCCTCGTGCTCGGCCGTCAGCTCCCCTCGATCATCACCGAGCGCGTGCCAGGGCCCGCGTCCGAGCGCGGCGTCGAGCGGCTCGCGCGCACCGAGTGCCCGTCGCTGACCATGCGCCGCGCGCGGCGCGCAGAGCGCTCGGGGGCGGCGCACGACCCGATCGTGTGGGTCGAGGCGCGGGGCGCCAACGTCGTCGACGCCGACGGAAACGTGTTCGTGGACCTGATCGGCGCGTTCGGCGTCTGCGCGGTCGGGCACGCGCACCCGCGCGTCACCGACGCGGTCGCGCGCCAGGCGGCGCGCCTGCCGCACGCGCTCGGGGACGTGCATCCGTCGAGCGCGAAGCTCGACCTGCTCGACCGGCTCGCGGCGTGGTTGCCGTTCGACGCGCGCATCGTGCTCGGCCTCAACGGCGCCGACGCGATCGCCGCCGCGCTCAAGACCGCGGTGCTCGCGACGGGCCGACCCGGCGTCGTCGCCTTCGAGGGCGGCTACCACGGCCTGATGTACGGGCCGCTCGCGATCTGCGGCTCGCACCCGGGCTTCCGCGAGCCGTTCGCCGCGCAGCTCAACCCGCACGTGCGGTTCCTGCCGTACGGCGACGCCGCCGCGCTCGAGGCGATCGACGGGACGGTCGGCGCGGTCGTCGTCGAGCCCGCGCTCGGCCGCGGTGGGCTCGTCTTCCCGCCCGAGGGCTGGCTCGCGCAGGTCGAGGCGCGCGCCCGCGCCGCCGGCGCGGTCGTGATCGTCGACGAGATCCTCACGGGCTTCGGGCGCACCGGGCGGCGCTTCGCGTTCGAGGGACAGCTCACGCCCGACCTCGTCTGCGTCGGCAAGGCGCTCGGCGGGGGCCTGCCGATCAGCGCGTGCGCGGGCACCGCCGAGGTGATGGCGGCGTGGGGCGATCCGGACCGCGAGGCGATCCACACGGCGACGTTCGCGGGCTACCCGATCGGGTGCGCGGCGGCGTGCGCGGCGCTCGACGCGATCGAGGACGAGGGGCTCGTGGAGCGCGCGCGCGCGGTGGGCGAGAAGTGGCGCGAGCGCCTCGCGCGAGCGCTCGGGTCCAGAGCGCGCGAGGTGCGCGGGCGCGGGCTGATGATCGGCGTCGAGCTCGACGACGGCGCGAAGGCGTCGCGAGTGGTGCAAGCCGCGTTGACGCACGGCTGGCTCCTCCTCGGCGCGGGGCCGGGGGGGCGTACGCTGCAGCTCACGCCGCCGCTCACGATCGACGAGGCGCTGCTCGACGCCTTCTCGCAGGTGCTGCCGCGCCTCTTGGACGAGGCGGCGTGAGGGACGAGCTCGCCCGGCGCGCGCACGCCGTGATCGCGTCCGATGGCGCGGGGCGCGACGCGCTGCTCCGCGACCTCGCGCGCTGGCAGGCGGCGCACATCGCGCCGTACGGTCGGCTCGTGGCGCGCGCGGCGGCGGCGGGGCGCGACCCGCTCGACTGGCCCGCGCTGCCGACGGACGTGTTCCGCCACGCGCGCATCGCCGCGCACCCGCCGGAGGACGACGTGCGCGTCTTCTGCACGTCGGGGACGACGAGCGGCGCGCGCGGCGCGCACCCGCTCGCGGATCTGGCGCTCTACGATCACGCGGCCGAGCGCGCCGCGCGCGCGGCGCTCTTCGCGGACGTGGAGCGCGTCGCGCTCTTGATCGTGCTCGCGCCGCACCCGCGCGAGGCGCCGGACTCGTCGCTCTCGTACATGCTCGGGCGCTTCGAGGCGTGGTTCGCGGAGCGAGCGCGCTGGGTCTTCCCGATCGACGCGCGGCTCGAGGCCGCGCTCGACGAAGCGGGCGATGGGCCGGTCGCGCTCTGCGGGACGTCGTTCGCGTTCGTGCACGCCGAGGATCAGCTGCGCGCGCGCTACGCACTGCCCGCCGGCAGCCTCGCGATGCAGACCGGCGGCTTCAAGGGGCGCTCGCGCGAGGTCGCCCCCGACGCGCTCCGCGCCGCGATCGCGGCGCGCTACGGGGTGCCGGAGCCGCGCGTGGTCGCCGAGTACGGGATGACCGAGCTGTCCTCGCAGCTCTACGAGCGCATCGGCGCGCGCGGACCGCGCCGGCTGTGGGCGCCGCCGTGGGTGCGCGTGCGCGTGGTCGACCCCGAGACGCTCGAGGAGGTGCCCGACGGCGCGGTCGGGCTGGTGCGCATCGACGACGCGGCGAACGTGGGCTCCGTCGCCGCGATCCAGACCTCCGATCAGGCGATCCGACACGCCGACGGGCTCGAGCTGCTCGGGCGCGCGCCGGACGCGACGCCGCGCGGCTGCTCGCTCGCCGTCGAGGAGGCCCTCGGGTGACGGCGCGCGCTCGCGCGCCGGCTCGGCGCGAGGCGCGGTCGTGAACGTCGCCGCGGCCGAGGGCGCGCTGCGCGAGGCGCTCGACGCGCTCGCCGACGCGGGCGCGGCGCTCCGTGCACGGCCGCGCGCGGAGATCGCCGAGGCGCTCGCCGAGGCGTGGGAGGAGCTCGCCGACGCCGAGCGCGCGCGCGGAAGCGAGGCCCGCGAGCGGCTGGTGCGCTCGAGCGGGCTGACGCTGCCGATGGTCGCGTGGGCGCTGCGCGCGACGCTCGGCGACGCGCGCGCGGAGCTCGCCGCGCTCGCCGCGCGCATGGAGCCGCCGCCCGGGACCCGCGAGGCGCCCCCCGCGCTCGGGGCGCTCTTCCTGGCGGGCAACGTGTTCACCGCGGCGGTCGCGCCGCTCTCGGTGGCGCTGCTCGCGCGGGTGCCCGTGCTCGTGAAGGCGTCGAGCGCGGACGACGCCCTGCCGCGGCTCTTCGCAGACGCGCTCGCCGCGCACGACGCGGCGCTCGGCGCGGCCTGCCTCGTGGTGAGCCCGCCGCGGGGGGCGGTCGCGCTCGAGGCGACGATCCTGCATCGCGCGGGGGTCGTGTCGGTGTTCGGGCGCGACGAGACGCTCGCGTCGATCCGCGCGCGGCTGCCCGCGGGGACGGCGTTCGTAGGCCACGGCCACGGGCTCGGGCTGGGCTGGGTCGCGCGGGGTGCGGACCTCCGCGCCGCCGCGAAGGGCCTCGCGCGGGACGTCGCCGCCTACGATCAGCGCGGGTGCATGTCGCCCCACGCGATCGGGGTCGACGGCGACGGCGCGGCGTTCGCCGAGGCGCTCGCCGAGGCGCTCGCCGACGAGGCGCGCGTGCTGCCGCGAGGCCCGCTGCCGACCGCGGTGGGCGCGGCGCAGGTGCAGTGGCGCGGCGTCGCGATCGCGCGCGGGACGCTCCTCGAAGGCGACGGGTTCGCGGTGGCGCACGAGGCGGCGGGCGATCACGCGCCGCGCCTGAGCCCGGGCTGGCGCAACGTGACGGTGTTCGACGCGGACCTCGCGGGCTTCGCGGCGCGGGCGGGCACGCTCGGCGCGCACCTCAAGGCGATCGGCGTCGCCGGCGGCGATCCGCGGGCGCTCGCCGCGGCGCTGCCCGTCGGCCTCGCGCCGCGCGTGTGCGCCGCCGGCGCGATGCAGACGCCACCGCTCGGCGCGTACGCGGACGGCCTGCCCCCGTGGGAGGGCTGGCGCCGCTTCGTCAGCGTCGAGTGACGCTCAGACGCCGATGAAGAGGCGGTGGCCGAAGTTGCGCTCGAGCTCGCCCTCGAAGATCTTCGTGGCCGACGACTCGATGTCGTACTCGACGCGCTTGAACTCGAACTCGCGCGTCTCGGTGTCGAAGATCGTGTAGCTCGCGCGGTTGTCGTAGTCCCGCGGCTGGCCGACCGAGCCGACGCTCACGACGTACTTGTAGCCGTCGCGCAGCGCGAACTTGCGCGCCGGGAGCTCCTCGACCTCGCCGGGCCGCAGGGCGAACACCTTGCAGAGGTGGGAGTGCCCGATGAGCGTGATGTCGCCGAGCTGCTGGAGGATCGGCAGGCACTCGCGCGCCTGCTCGGGCGCGAAGATGTACTCGAACTCCTCGAGGCGGACCGGCGAGCCGTGGCAGAGCGTGACGCCCCAGTCGTCGAGGTCGTGCCGGTACGGCAGGCTCTTGAGCCACTCGAGGTTCTCCCGAGTCAGCTGCCGCGCGTGCAGGTCGAGCGCGTGGCGCGCGGCCTCGTAGTAGTACGAGTAGTCCATCCGGCCGGCGACCGCGGCGTCGTGGTTGCCGAGGATGGTGATCTCGGCCTTCTGACGCACGATGTCGGCGCACTCGTTCGGGCTCGCGCCGTAACCGACGACGTCTCCGAGGCAGTAATACCGGTCCACGTCCTCCGAACGGTAGGCATCCATCACCGCGGAGAGCGCCTCGATGTTGGCGTGAACGTCGCTGAAAATGCCTAACCGCATGGGCGCGAGGAACCCGAGGGTTCGGTATAGAGCTTAGCGCAGACGCTGTCCATTCTTTAACCTCGGAGGTCGAGTTTCCCTTACGTCCGGTTCTGTGCCTACTCCTCGAGGTCCCCCTCGGGAGCCCGCCCCTCCACCTCGGCGTAGAAACGCCGGGAGAATTCGAGGACCGGGTCCCGGCTCGGGAGCTTCTTGTCGCCCCGGGCGCGGTCGTCCACCGTCCGCGCTTCCTGACGCAACGTCAGGGCTTCGACGGCCATCGCGGCGACGGAAGCGCGCTCCTCTTTGGTGAGCTTGTCCACCTGCTTGTCGCAGCCGTGGTTGGCGAGGTGCGCCAGGGTCAGGATGTAGCGCTCGCGTGGCGCCTTCGGGTCCTTGAGCTGCCGCGCGATCGTGCGCAGGCCGGCCTGGCCGAAGCCGCCGAGCACGCGCGCCACCTCGCGCCAGACCTCGCTCTCCTCGGCGGCGAGCAGGTGCAGGAGCGGCACCACCGCGCGGCGCAGCTTGAGGTGTCCGAGCCCGAGGGCGAACGCCTGGCGCACGAACGTCTTGCGCGCGCCGAGGCCGTCGATGAGCGCGTCGCCCGCGTCGTCGCCGAGCTCCACCAGCTTGGGCACCACCCGGACGACCTCGTTGCGCGGCATCTTGCGCACCGCCTTGCAGAGCCGGTCCGCGAGCGCCGGGTCCTTGCGCGAGGCGAGCTCGATCGCGGCGTCGCGCCGGTACTTCGGGTGCTCGAGCAGGAGCAGGAGCGCGTCGTTGCCGAGCTTGGGGAAGCTCGCGGGCTCGACCGCCGCGGTGTCGCCGCCGCGGACCTCGCGGATGATCCCGAACGCGTGGTCGTAGGTGTCGGTGTCGATCGAGAGCTCGGCCTCCGCGGCGGCGGCGAGGAGCGCCTCGAACGAGGCGGCCGCGTCCTCGCGGCTCAGCCCGCCGCGGTCGGGCCGCTTGGTCGTCTCGACGAACGCCTGCACCTGCGCGGCGGCCAGCTCGGCCGGGTCGAGCGCGAGCTCGAGGGCGATCGCCTGCTCGCGCAGGCTCGCCGAGAACGGGAGGCCGAAGCGGATCGCCTGCTCGAGGTGGTGGCGCAGCGTCCCCTCGACGTGGTCGGCGGGGATGCTGAGCCCGAGCAGCGCGCGATCCATCTTGTCGTGTCCCGCCCACGCCTCGAGCGTGTCCAGCGCCTTCTTCGCCGCCGCGGCGTTCGGCGCCGCCGCGAGCTCGCTCGGCGCGACGAACGGGTGATCCTTGGCGCGGATGGGCGGCGGGGTCCCGAGCACGCGGTCGGCCGCCGTCGCGAACTCCACCGACGAGGCGGTGCGCATCTTCCCGACGCGCTCGAGCACGCGCAGGACGTTGCGCTCGCGCTCGCCGCGCGCCTCGATCGTGCGCAGGAACCGGCCCGTCGCGGCGTGGAGCGAGACGCGGGCCGCGCAGTCGCGCCGCAGGTGCTCGAGCACCTCGCGCCCCGCGTCCTCGCGCGGGTCGAGGGCGGCGCGCACGACCTCGGGGCGACCGTCGGTCTGCTCGGCGACGGTGAGCAGCACGACGGGGCACTCGTCGACGACCGCGAGCTGGACGAGCAGCTCCGCGGTGGCGCCGGCGGGGAAGCGCTCGTCCTGACCGGGCGCCAGCTTCGCGTACATCCGCACGCCCTCGGGCGCGAGCACCACCGAGCCGTCGGCGCCGGGCCGCAGGCGCGCGAACAGCGGAGGCGGCGGGACGGTGGGCTGCGGGCCGGCCGGCTCGGGCTCGGCGGCCGTCGCGTGCGTGCCCGAGCTCGTGGTCGTGGGCTCGGCGGGGAGCACGTTCGCGTGCAGGCCCGTGACGTCCTCGATCGGGACGACGTCGTCGAGCTCCTCGACGTCGTCCTCCGCGTCGTCGTCGTCCTCGATCATCTGCACGTCGTCCTTCAACGACGCGACGGCCATCTCCACGGCGCTCGACAGATCGGACGGCACCCGGTCCGCCATCGACGCGGCGGGGGAGGTCTCGAGCGGCTCGAGGTCGTCGAGCTCCTCGAGCTCCTCGACCTCGTCGAGCACGTCCGGGACCTCCTCGACGACGTCGTCGGCGACGTCGCGGACGAGCTGCGCGAGGGCCTCCGCCGACTCGCTGTCGCCCGCGCGTGCGGCGGCGATCGGCACCGCGGGCTCCGCCGGCGCCGCGACCGGCGCGCGCGGCGCGGCCTCGACGCTCGACGCGCCGAGCCCGATCGTCCCCGACTCCGCGCGCTGGATCAGGCCCGCCTCGCGCTCGTGCAGCATCTCGAAGCGCGCCTCGAGCTCCTGCTCCTGGATCCGCAGGTCCGCGCGCGCCGCCTCCACCTCTTCGGAGAGCGTGCGCAGCTCGTCCTCGCGGCGCGTGACCGTCTCGGCGCGCGCGTGGAGCCGCCCCTCGCGCTGGCTCAGCGCCTCGTTGCGAACCGCGAAGTCCTGCTCGCGCTGCGCGAGCGCCGCCTCGCGCGCGCCGAGCGCACCCTCGCGCTCGCGCAGGGCCGCCTCGCGACGCAAGACGTCTTGCTTCTCTTTCTCGAGCTCGCCCGCCGCGGCGCTCGTCGACTTGGACTCGAGGTACGCGCGGAGCGCCGCCGTGCCGACGACCGTGGTGGCCTCCGCGGCGTAGCTCGGCACGGGCGAGTCGCGATCGTCGTCGAGCTCTCGGAGCAGCTTCGCGCGCAGCGCGAGCACCTCGTGGCGCAGCTCGGACGGCACGACGAGGGCGAGCTTGCGCGCCGCCGGGTCGTGGTAGACGAACGGGATCGCGAGCGCCTCGCCCGTCTCGAACCGGTGGAGCGCGCCGCCGAGCGCGGGCTCCTTGAGGTGCGGATCGGCCGCGACGTCGACGACGTCGTAGAGCTGCACGAGCCGGACGAACCCGGTGGGCAACGTGAGGTGGATCGAGCGCAGGCGGGTCTTGCCGACCGCGCCTTCGTAGGCGGGCTCGCGCTCTTCGCTGCGCGGCGCAGCGCTCCTGGGCTCCGACATGGCCATGCTCCGGCGATCGGTATCACATCCGCGCGGTTCGTGGCAGCGTACCGCGGATGGATCCCGCGCCGCCGGTCGTGGAAGACCTCGCCCTCGGGGCGTTCCGCTTGGTCAAGCAGGGGCTCGGCCTCGAGCTCGACTTCACCCCCGAGACGCTGCCGCTGCTCGACCACTACCTCGCCGGCCGGCGCGCCGCCGAGGGTGGGCTCGCCGACGCCGAGAGCGCGCTCGTCGGCCCCTGCGCGGGCGCGTACTTCGGCGAGGTCGTGCGGCGCACGCTGCCCGAGGAGCTCGTGTGGCGCCTGCCCGAGGATCCGCACGACTACCCGGGCTGGCGGCTGGCCGGCGCGCACGTGCCGCTCTCGTTCAACCCGATCGGCGCGGCGCTCGAGGCGCTCTACGTCGAGGCGCTCGCCGACTGGGGCGCCCACATCGAGCTGCCCGCGGAGCAGCGCGCCCGGGCCGAGCGCGTGCTCGCGGAGGTCGCGCCCGTGCGCGACGAGGACTACTACCGTCTCACCGTGCGCTACGAGGTGCTCGAAGAGGTCGTGCTGCTCGCGCGTCGGACCTGAGGTCAGCGGCGCGGGCAGCGGCCGTCGCAGACGCGGTGGACGCCGGGGACCCGCACCGGCCGCCCGCGCTGCACCACGGCGCCGAGCGGACGGATCGTGCCGACCTCGTAGGTGCCCGGATCGAGCCCGACGAAGAGCCCCGACGCGCCCGCGTCGACCCAGCCGATCGCGACGCCCTCGACCGCGACGATCGCGCGGTCCGCCGTCTCGTTGTCCACGCGCAGGCCCTCGGGCGGCGCGCCCTCGGGCGGCGCGTCGGCCGGCGCGCCGCCGCCGTCGAGCCGGCGCAGCGCCTCGGGCTCGAGGAACGGGCGGCTCTCGCGCGGCGCCACGAGGTCGCGCGGCGGCCCCCGCTCGTCGGCGCGCAGGGCGGAGCGCGGGAGCTCGAGCGGCACCCCCGCCGTCTGCTGACCGCGCCAGAAGCCCATCCGCCAGAGGTTCGGCGCGCCGAGCTCGCACCGCCGCACCACCGAGTCTCGCGCCTCGCCGTTGAGCTCGGCGAGCAGGGCGCAGACGAGCTCTCCCTTGCGATCGTCCTCCTCGGGGCGGCCGCCGCGCGGGAAGCCGTGCGTGCCGTAGATGTAGAGCGGCGGACCGCGCCGGGTGACCGGCCCGCCCTCGAACCACGCCGCGAGGCGGCCGGGCTCGAGCGGCCGGCCGCCGCGGTCGTCGAAGAGGTACACGCCGGGCCGGTCGCGGCGCAGCCGGACCTCCGAGCCGGGCGCGATCGGCCACCCCGTGCCCACGAAGCGCGCGCGCAGGCGATCGTCGGACACGTCCACGTGCAGCTCGGCGGCGGGCACCGTGACGCGCACGCGCCCCGTGCCCGCGCCGGCCGGGACGGCCATCCGCACGCGGTAGACGTAGCGGCGCGCGCGCACCGGCGCGTCGCTCGCGTACTCCTGGTCGGCGTGGTTCGCCGCCGCGATCGGGTGGGGATCGGGCGTGCGCGCGTGGATCCGGACCGAGGGGTCGGGCACCGCGAGCGCGGGGAGCGGGTCGTTCGGATCGGGCGCCCACTCCTCGGACTCGACCTCGACGCCGAGGCCGTCCTCCGGCGCCGGCCCCTCGTGTCGCGGCGGACGCGGCCGGTCCGGCGCGCAGGCCGTCGCGAGCGCCACCCACCCCGCGAGCCAGGGGCCACCACAGCCCCATGGCCTCACGGGATCCGGCCCACCACGAACCGGAAGAAGCCGTCGGGCGGACCCTGCGCGCTCTCCTCCGCGACGACGACCCCGATCACCACGCCGAGCACCACGGCGAGCGCGACGCCCCCGATCGCCGTCCAGAACCACCACTGCTCGTACACCTCGGGGGTCGGCGCCACGATCACCGTGTCGTCGGGCGGCGCCTCGATGCCGCCCTCGAGGTCGACGCCGCGGTAGAGCTCCTGGGCGAGCTCGGCGCCGCGCGCGATCCCTGCCTCGTCGATCGACAAGGTCGCCTCGGCCTGCGCCTGCAGGTGCTGCGTCACCATGTGATAGAGGTAGAGCTGCACGTGGACGCGGTCGCCCGCCGCCGGGCGCAGGACGCCGACGATGAGCTGCGTCGTGCCCAGCTCGCGCCCGACGCTCTGCACGGTGCGCTGCGCGCGCGGCTCGCCGACCTCGCCGCGCAGGCGCTGCTGGACCGCCTCGGAGGCGACGAGCTGCGCCTGCGGGTTCGGCTCGAGCACGACGCGCTCGCGCGTCTCGCGGCCGCCGCGCACCTCCGCGCGCACCATGTGGCGCAGGTGGTTGACCTCTTTGATCGTGATGTAGTGCGCGCCCGCGAGCAGGCCGTCGACGCGCGCGGGCGAAGGACCGTAGCTGCGGCCGTCGACGTACACCTCGGCGCCGGGCGGCACCGTCTCCACGAAGAGCGTCCCGCGCCCGCCGCTCGTCGCGCGCACGCGGGCGCGGTCGAACACCTCGCGGAAGCCCGCCCCGTAGCGCGCGTCGTCGTAGGTGAGGCCCTCGCGCCACGCGATGACCTCGCCCATGCGCTGCTCGCACTCGCGCCGGCGCGCCGCGCGGCAGCGGCCGACCGCGCTCAGCATGTACGCGTCGATCAGCTGCTCGCGGCGCACGCGCACGAGGTTGCGCTCGAACAGCTCGATCAGCTCGTCGGCGCGCTGGAACGCGTACGCCGCGTCGCCGGTGCGCACCATGTCGGCGACCGAGTCGAGCTCCGCCAGCCCGTCCTCGACCTCCTGGTCGTAGGGCAGGCGCGTCATCGCGTCGGCCGGATGGACGAACCGGAGCCCCTCGACCTCGCCGATGCCCTGGCGCAGGCCCATCGTGACGATCGCGCCCTGCTCGATCGTCGCGCCCGCCTCGTACACGAACACCGCCGACGTGCTCCGCCCGTCCTGCGCGTGGGCGAGCGGGGCGAACAGCGTCGAAGCGACGAGCGCGAGGCGGAGAGTGGCGAATCGCATAGGCGCTCAGAAGCGGATGATGACCTGGCCGCCCCGGTCCTGCCCGAGCGGATCGCCCTGCGACGTCGCGACGGGGATCGCGATGGCGGCCGCGATCGCGCCCGCCGCGAGCACGCCGATGAGCACCCAGAACCAGGCCTCCTCGGTGACCGGCGTCGACGGGCCGTCCGTCGAGGGCGCCGTGTCCTGGAAGCTCGACGCGAGGGCCGGCGCGGACTCGGTGTCCGTCGCCTGGCTCCCGCCGCCGAGCGCGGCGCCGAACGCCGCCCCGACCGCCTGCTGCACGTGCCGCTCGAAGTCCCCGACCGCCGTGCCGTAGGTCTGCTCGCCGCGCAGGAGCCGGCGGCCGCTGCGCACGTCGAAGAG
This sequence comes from Sandaracinaceae bacterium, assembly GCA_019637095.1. Lineage (GTDB taxonomy): Bacteria > Myxococcota_A > Polyangia > Polyangiales > Sandaracinaceae > JACKEC01. Next base: position 12,694 of record JAHBWG010000092.1, read on the forward strand.
CAGCAGCTCGAGCGAGACGCGATCGCCGCCCGCGCTCGAGACGCGGATCACCCCGATCTTCTCGACGCGCAGGAGCTGCGCCACCGTCCGGATCGCGCCGTCGCCGACCGCGTCGATGTTCGCGTCGCGCAGCGAGTCGACCGCCTCGGAGAGGCCCTCGAGATCGTTGTCGTCGACGAGGTACGCGCTCGAGTGCGCGCCCCCCGCCCGCTGCCGCACGGACACCGTCTCGACGAACGGCGTCGCGCCCGGGCGCGTGACGCGCACCACGTGCTCGCCCTCGAGCAGGCCATCGACCTGGATCGGCGTGCGTCCGCGCGCGAGGAAGTCGACGTAGGCGATCGCGCCCGGCGGGTTCGACTCCATCGAGACGACGCCGCGCGGCCGGCGCGCGTCGCGCGGTCGCGCGCGCTCGAACATCGTCACCACCTCCGGCGGGAACGTGTTCGGGTCCGGCGTGATGAACGGCATCTGGATGTGGAGCCGGCGGAACACCGCGGTCGCCTCGCGGGCCTGACCGTTGAACGCGTGGCTGGCGCCGAGGTAGAGCAGCGCCTCGCCGAGATCGACCGGGTCCTCGAGCGCGGCGGCGGCCGCGTCGAAGTTGTCGACCGCCCCCTGGAGCGCCTCGATCGCCTGGTCGAGCTCGAGCTGCAGGTACGCGCCGCGACCCGCCTCGAGCTGCTCGCGCGCGCGGTCGAGCACGTTGAGCGCGGAGTTGTCGTAGCCGAGGAAGCGCTGATCGGCCGAGCGCCAGTCCACGCCCTCGATCGTGCGCAGCGCGGCGCGCGAGGCCGACCCCGCGCGCATCGCGACGCCCTCGAGGCCGTCCTCCATCGCCACCGAGACGATGTAGACGGGTGGCTGTCCTTGCGCGTGGGCGAGGCTCGCGCCGCTCAGCGCGAGGAGAGGAGCGAGGGTGAGCTCAAGCCTTCGAAGACGCACGTTCGAGGTCCTTCCGGAGCGCGATCAGGGTGGGGTCCGCGGCGAGCGCGTCGCGGAGCTGGGCCTCGAGCGCGGCGCGCCGGCTCTCGGGTAGCCCCGAGGCGCTCGCGAGCGCGCGATCGACCAGGCGCTCGATCGCCGCCTCCGGCGTGATCCGGCCCGCCCGGAGCTCTGCCTCGAGCGGCCCGACGGAGGCCGCCGGCGTGCCCACCGCCCGCGCGTCGTCGAGCGCCGCGCGGAACGAGCCGCCGGCGCGCTCGACGCCCGACTCCTCGCCGGTGGGCTCGACGCCGGCGGCGTCGCTCGTCCCCGGCGTAGCGCCAGGGGGTTTGATGGGCGTGCTCATGAGACCTCCGCGAAGAATACTGAACGCGTCGGACGACCCGCAAGGACGACCACCCGCGCCACGCCCAGTCATCGGCGGCGGCCGCCGCCGGTTTCCTCGGGGCTCGCTTGACAGTGGGATGGCCGCCTCCCTATACCTCTCTCAGCCCTATTTTTCCGGGCGAGAGGGCCCGTGGACGACGGCGACGGAGCGACGAGCGCGGCGGCGAACGACGAGGCGGTCGACGAGGATCGACCCCTCACGACGGGGGATCTCGCGCGCGAGTGCGCCACCACGGTCCGCACCGTCCGCTTCTACGAGGAGGCCGGCGTGCTGTGCCCCGAGACGCGCAGCCAGGGCGGCCACCGGCTCTTCGGCGGCGCCGATCTCGAGAAGCTCAAGCTCATCATGGACCTGCGCGAGGCCGGGCTCTCGCTCCACGACATCCGCCGCCTCTTCGAGCTCAAGCGCGAGCACGAGAGCGCCGAGGGCGCGAGCGCCGCGATGGCCTCGCTGCTCGAGGCGCAGATCACCGAGATGCAGCGCAAGATCGCGACGCTCCGCCGGCTGCGCGAGGAGCTCGCGGCGACGGTGGCGATCATCGGCGAGTGCAAGGACTGCGACGTGCGCTCCTTCCCGAGCGCGTGCGGCGACTGCGACGTCATGGGCCGCGGCGATCTCCCGCGCGCGATGCGGATCCTCTGGGGCCGTGACGGCTGACCCGAGCGCGCTCGGGGAAGAGGAGCTGGCGCGGCTGGCGGTGTTCCCGCTGCCGCGCGTGGTGCTCTTCCCCGGCGCGACGCTGCCGCTGCACCTGTTCGAGCCGCGCTATCGCGCGATGATGGAGGACTGCGTGCGCGAGGGTCGCGTGGCGATGGCGGTGGCGATGCTCGCGCCCGGCTGGGAGGACGACTACGAGGGGCGGCCGCCGATCCACCCGATCGCCGGCGTCGGCCGGATCGGGGAGCATCGGCGCCGCTCCGACGGACGCTGGGACCTGATCCTCGTGGGGACGCTGCGCGCGCGGCTGACCGAGCTGCCCGCCGAGGGGCTCGCCTACCGCATGGCGCGCGCCGAGCCGCTCGCGGATCGCATCCCGCACCCCGACGCGGTGGAGCGGCTCGAGCACGGCGTGCTCGCCACGGCGGCGTCGATCGCGAGCCTCGTGCGCGAGTCGCACCCGGAGTTCGAGCTCGGGCTCGACGCGTCGATGTCGGCGTCCGCCCTCGCCGACCGGCTCGCCGATCAGCTCGTGGCCGACCCCGCGCGGCGCCAGGCGATCCTCGAGGCGACCGACGTGAAGGTGCGGCTCGCGCTGGTGAGCGACTCGCTCGTCGAGCTGCTCGCGCAGCTGCGCGCGCGCGGCGCCGGCGGCGCGCTCCACTGAACGTGCGCGCCTCGCGTCACTCGGCGTCGAGCAGGAGCTCGCCGAGGTCGGACAGGAGGTGCCCCATCCGCGCGCGCTTGGTCAGCAGGTAGCCGCGGTTGTGCTCGTTGGGCGGGATGTGCACGGGCAGCCGCCCCGCTACGGCGACGCCCTCCGCGCGCAGCCCGTCGACCTTCGCGGGGTTGTTCGTCAGCAAGAGGACCGAGCGCACGCCGAGATCGTCGAGCATGGCGCTCGCCGCGTCGTAGGAGCGCAGGTCGTCGGAGAAGCCCAGCATGCGGTTCGCGTCGACGGTGTCGGCGCCCTGCTGCTGCAGCGCGTACGCGCGGATCTTGTTGCCGAGGCCGATCCCGCGGCCCTCCTGCCGCAGGTAGAGGACGACGCCGCGCTCCTGTGCCGCGATGTGGCGCAGCGCGTGGTCGAGCTGCTCGCGGCAGTCGCACTTGAGCGAGTGCAGCACCTCCCCGGTCAGGCACTCGGAGTGGACGCGCACGTGCACCGCCTCGGCGTCGCGCACGTCGCCGTGCACGATCGCGAGGTGCTCGGCGCCGTCGCGCGCGTCGCGGAACACGACCAGGTCGAAGAGGCCGTACTCGGTGGGGACGGTGGCCTCGGCGTAGCGTTGGACGGGGCTGCTCATCCGGCTCCGGGCACTCTAGGGCCCGGCGCACCCCAGTCAAGACGAGCGGGCCCCGCCGTCGGTGACGGTTGCCGTCGGGGTGCGCACGGTCCAGCATCGCCGCCATGACGCGACGGCGCGACGCGCTTCGGTGGAACGGCTGGGGCCTCGCCGACAAGACCTTCGATCTGCACGGCCGCGACGAGGAGGTGTGGACCGTCGTGCGCGAGGCCCTCGGGATGAGCGCGCTGCCCTCGACGCCCGCGGTCCCGCTCGACGCGGTGGCGCTGGCCGAGCCGCAGCTCGACGGCGCCTTCCTCGAGCGGCTGCGCGCGCTGACCGCGCCCGAGCGCGTGCTCACGAGCGCGTTCGAGCGCGCCCTGCACGCGGTCGGCAAGAGCTACTACGACCTCGTGCGCGCGCGCGCCGGCGAGCTCCCCGACGCGCCCGACGCCGTCGTCTACCCGGAGGGGCACGCGGAGGTCGTCGCGGTGCTCGCCGCGTGCGCGGAGGCCGACGTCGCCGTCGTCCCGTTCGGCGGCGGCTCGAGCGTGGTCGGCGGCGTCGAGGCGCGGCGCGCCGGGCACGCCGGCCTCGTGACCCTCGACACGACGCGCATGGACCGGCTGCTCGAGCTCGACGAGACGAGCCACACGGCGACGTTCGAGGCCGGCATCTACGGCCCCGCGCTCGAGGCGAAGCTCGCGGAGCGCGGCTACACGCTCGGCCACTTCCCGCAGTCGTTCGAGTTCTCGACGCTCGGCGGCTGGATCGCCGCGCGCGGCGCGGGCCAGCAGTCGAACCGCTACGGCGCCGCGGCCAAGCTGCTGCTCGGCGCGCGCGTCGCGACGCCGCGCGGCGAGTGGCGCACGCAGCCGTTCCCCGGCTCCGCGGCGGGGCCCGACCTCAACCACCTCATCGCCGGGTCCGAGGGCTGCCTCGGGGTGATCACCGAGGCGACGGTGAAGATCCACCCGCTCGCCGAGGCGCGCGACTTCGTCTCGTTCCTCTTCCGGAGCTGGGAGAGCGGGACCGACGCGGTGCGGCGCATCACGCAGGCGGAGCTCCCGATCGCCACGCTGCGCCTGAGCGACGCGGAGGAGACGCGCTTCTACGGCGCGTTCAACGCGGCGCTGCGGCCCTCGAAGGTGCAGGAGGTCGCGCTCGACGCGCTCGGCGCGGTCGGCTTCGACGCGCCGTGCGTGCTGATGGTCGGCTTCGAGGGCTCGGCCGCGTCGGTGCGCGCGACGTGGCGCAGCGCGTTCGCGCTCGCGGCGCGGGCGGGCGGGCTCTACGTCGGCCGCGGCCCGGGCAACCGCTGGTACGAGCACCGCTTCGAGATGCCGTACTTGCGCGACCCGATGCTCGACCGCGGCGTCGGCATCGACACGCTCGAGACCTCGACCTCCTGGTCGAACGTGGACCGGCTCTACCGCGCGGTGACCGGCGCGATCCGCGGCGCGCTCGAGGCGGGCGGCCACCCCGGCGTCGTGCTCGCGCACATCTCGCATACCTACCTGTCGGGCACGAGCCTCTACTTCACGTTCGTCTTCCCGCGCGACCTCGACGATCCGGTCGGCCAGTGGCGCGCGGCCAAGGATGCCGCCTCGCGCGCGATCAGCGAGCACGGCGGCACGATCAGCCACCACCACGGCGTCGGCACCGACCACGCGCCGTGGATCGGGCCCGAGCTCGGCGCGCTCGGGGTCGACGTCCTCACCGCCGCCAAGGAGCGGCTCGATCCGAGCGGCATCATGAACCCGGGCAAGCTCCTGCCGCCCACGCGAGCGTGACGGGAGAGCCGCGGCCGCCGCTGGCGTAGACTGCGGGCGATGAAGCTCGACCCCGGCGACCTGTTCGCGGGCAAGTACCGCGTCGAACGCCTCCTCGGCGAGGGCGGGATGGGTTCCGTCTACATCGCGGTGAACGAGCGGCTCCACAAGCGCGTGGCGCTCAAGGTGATCGGCGAGCGCGTGCGGGCCGACCCGGCGCTCGTGCAGCGGTTCACCCAGGAGGCGATCGCGGCGAGCCGGGTCGATCACCCGGGCACGGTCGAGGTGTTCGACGCGGACGTGCACCTGGGCACGCCGTGGATCGCGATGGAGCTGCTCGAGGGCGAGAGCCTCGCGGCGCGGCTCGCGCGGGGGCCGCTCCCGGTCGGCGAGGCGGTCGAGCTCGCGCGGCGCGTGCTCGACGCGCTCGGCGCCGTGCACGCCGCCGGCATCATCCACCGCGACCTGAAGCCCGACAACGTGTTTTGCTGTCGCGACGGACGCGTGAAGATCCTCGACTTCGGGATCGCGAAGCTCGCGGTCGGCGAGGTGACCGGACAGACGGAGACCGGGCTCGCGCTCGGCACGCCGTTCTACCTCGCGCCCGAGCAGGCCTCGAGCGCGCGCGACGTCGGGCCGGCCGCCGACCTGTACTCGCTCGGCGTGGTGCTCTACCAGATGCTCAGCGGCGCGCTGCCGTACGAGGCGACGAGCCTCGGCGACCTCGTGCGGCAGATGTACACGAGCGGCCCGACGCGGCTCGCGACGCGGGCGCCGCACGTGCCGGCGTCGCTCGCCGCGCTCGTCGACCGGTGCCTCGCGATCGATCCCGCCGCGCGCCCCGCGAGCGCGCGCGAGGTCGCGGACGCGCTCGATCGGGCCGCCGCCGAGGTCGCGCTCGCGCCGGCGCCCGACGCGTTCGCGTCGTCGAGCGGCGCGCCGCGCACGATGGCGCTCGACGCGGGGGCGCTGAGCGCGGCGCTCGCCGGCAACCCCTTCGGCGCGCCGAGCGCCCCGCACACGCCCGGCCCGTTCGCTGCCCCGCAGGGCGGCGCCTTCGGCGCGCCGTCCCCGGGAGGCGCCTTCGGTGCACCGCAGGGCGGCGCGTTCGGTGCGCCGCCGCACGTGCCGACGATGGCGGTGACCGCGGCGCCGGTGCCGCCTCCGGGCGGCTCCTCCGGCCTCGGGATCGGCGCGCTCGTCGGCTGCGGGCTCGCCTTCGTGGCGATCCCGCTCCTCGCGGTGGGCGGCGTCGTCGCGCTCATGGTCGCCGCCCCCTCGGCGGAGGTCGAGCCGCCTCCGCCGCCGCCGGAGGCGATCGTGAGCGTCGCGGTCCGCGACCTCGCGCCGCTCGCGGGCGCCGACGCCGAGCGCGTGCGCATCGACGCCGACGGTGCGCCGGCGCGCGGCGGCGCCGAGCCGCTCGTCACGATCGTCACGTTCAGCGAGTTCGAGTGCCCCTTCTGCGCGCGCGTCGCGCCGACGATGGAGCGCGTGCGCGAGACGTACGGGGACCGCGTCCGCTACGTCTTCCGGCACAACCCGCTCCCGTTCCACACCAACGCGCTCCCCGCCGCGCAGGCCGCGCACGAGGCCTACGAGCAGGGCGGCGACGCGCGCTTCTTCGCGCTCCACGACGTCCTGTTCGCGAACCAGCGCGCGCTCGACCGCGCGAGCCTCGAGCAGCACGCGGCGCAGGCGGGGCTCGACGTCCCGCGGCTGCGGGTCGCGCTCGACACGGAGCGGCACCGCGCGCGCGTCCAGCGCGACATGGACGCCGCCGCCGCCGCCGCCGCGCGCGGGACGCCCGCGTTCTTCGTCAACGGCCGGGTCGTGATGGGCGCGCAGCCGTACGAGCGCTTCGCCGAGGTGATCGACGAGGAGCTCGCCCTCGCCGAGGCGTTGCTCGCGCGGGGCGTCCCGCGCCGCCGCCTCTACGAGACGTTCCAGCGCGACGCGATCGCCCAGCCCGCGCCGCGCGAGGACACGCCCGCCGCGCGGCCCCAGGCCGACCCGAGCGCGATCTACCGCGTCCCGATCGAGGGCTCACCCGCGCGCGGGCCCGCCGACGCGCTCGTCACCATCGTCGAGATCAGCGAGTTCCAGTGCCCGTTTTGTGCACGATCGCAAGCGACCTTGCACGCGATCGCCGAGCGCTACGGGCGCGACGTGCGCTTCGTGTTCAAGCACAACCCGCTGCCGTTCCACGACCGCGCGATGCCCGCCGCGCGGCTCGCGATCGAGGCCGACCGCCAGGGCCGCTTCTGGCCGGTGCACGACGCGCTGTTCGAGAACTTCCAGAGCCTCGACGACGCGACGCTCGAGTCGATCGCGCGCGCGAACGGGCTCGACATGCGGCGCGTGCGCGACGCGCTCGCCGAGCGGACGACGCCGACGGTGGTCGCGCGCGACCAAGAGCTCGCGCGTACGCTCGGCGCGACCGGGACGCCGACGTTCTTCATCAACGGCCGCAACCTCCGCGGCGCGCAGCCGATCGAGGCGTTCGCGCGCGTGATCGACGAGGAGCTCGCGCGCGCCCGCGCCCTCGTCGCGGCGGGGACGCCGCGCCACGCGGTGTACGAGGCGGCGACGCGCGGAGGGCTCACGCAGCCCGCGCCCGCTGCGCCGCGCGCGCCGCCGAGCGCCCCGCCCGCCGGCGAGATCCAGCGGTACACGCTCCCGATCCCGCCGCGGACGCCCTCGCGCGGCGCTGCCGGCGCGCCGCTCACGATCCAGGTCATCAGCGACTTCCAGTGCCCGTTCTGCGCGCGCGCCGTCGCGACCGTCGACCAGATCGAGCAGCGCTACCGCGGGCGCGTGCGCATCGTGTTCCGCCACTACCCGCTCTCGTTCCACGAGCGAGCGTTCCCGGCGGCCGAGGCCAGCGTCGAGGTCTACGAGCACGCCGGCGAGCGCGCGTTCTGGGCGTACCACGACCGGCTCTTCCAGAACCAGCGCGCGCTCGACGACGAGGGCCTCGTCGCGCACGCGGCCGCGATCCCCGGGGTCGACCCGAGCCGCGTCCGCGCCGCCCTGCGGGAGCGGCGCCACCGGGCGCGCGTGCAGGCCGACGTCGACGCGGTCGCCGCCGCGGGGATGAGCGTCGGCACGCCGAGCTTCCTGATCGGCACGCGGCTCCTCCAGGGCGCGCAGCCCTTCGAGGCGTTCCAGAGCGCGATCGACGCCGAGCTCGCGGGTCGCTGAGACCACGAACGCACCGCTGCTACCCTCGCCGTGCATGGCGAGCTCCACCTGGTACCTCGGCTTTCGCGCCGCGAAGGGCGCACCCCTCGAGGTCATCGGCGACGTCCTCGCGGACGAGGCGGACGGCCCGTGGACCGCGCGCGACGAAGGTTGGTGCGGCAACCCGCGCGACGGCTACGCCCGGCGGCGGCACCTCCTGGCGAGCGGGGCGCAATGCGTCTTGCGCGCCTCGGCGCTCCAGTGGGCGTACGGACCGGAGGAGGACGGCCCCGCGGCGACCGAGCTCCTCGACGTCGAGGTGGAGGCGGGCTCGGTCGGCGCGCGCCTCGACGGCTGGCGGAGGATCGCCGCGCGGCTCGCCGCGCTCGGGTACGCGGACCGCACGCTCGCGGGCTGGTCGTCGCGCATCGTCGACGAGGTCGCGGCCTCCGGCGACACGGCGCTCGCCGACGCGCTCCGCCGCGAGGTGACCGACACGCTGATCGCCGAATGCGAGGACACGTGGCACGTCGCCATCTCCGACGCGCGGCCCCACGACCTCGCCGCGGTGCTCCGGGCCTACACCCACGCGGCGGAGATCACCTCGGTCTCGTTCTCGAACCTCGGGCTGACCGCGCTGCCCCCCGAGCTCGCGCGCTTCCCGAAGGTGCGCTCGCTCAGCTTGTACGAGCCGGCGATCCAAGCGCGCGCCCTGCGGGGCTGGTCGTTCCCGGAGCTGACGGAGCTCGGCCTCTACGCGTCGGGCACGACCGAGGTCTCGGCCGACGACCTGCGCGGCGCGCCGGCGCTCACGACGCTCACGCTCGGGAGCACGCCGCTCCGCGCCCTCGACCCGGACCTGCGCGCAGCGTGCCCGGCCCTCGCCCGCGTGGACCTGCACGGGACGCCGCTCGCCAAGGACGAAGCGGCCTTCCGAGCCCTCGCCGCGCGCTGGCCCGACGTGCGGCTCGATCGGTGAGACGACGACGCGTCACGCGACGGCCGCCGCGAACGACGCGAACAGGTCGCCGGGCAAGCGGTGCGCGAGCCGCCACGTGACCGCCATCGGCAGCTCGCCCTCGTGGTTCACGTAGGTCGCCGGCCCGAGGAAGTAGAACGCTCGCTCCTCGGCGCGCCGCCGCGCGAAGAGCATCACCTTCGTGCCGCGCGTGACGTGGCTCCGGTAGCGCCGCCCGGTCTCGCCGTCCGCGCGGGTCACGGACTGACTCTCCCAGTGGATCAGCTCCGCGCTGATCGCGTAGTCGCGATACCGCGTCGTGGGGGAGAACCGCCCGCTGGTCTTGTCGAGCGTGAACGCGAGCAGGTCCGCGCCAGCCTCTTCGGCCCAGTAGACGCCCGTCTGCCAGGGAGCGACCTTGGCCGCGCGCCCGACGCCGAAGGCGGCGAGGATCTCGATGCGCGTGTAGCGCGCGTGCACGACGAGCGGGACGGCGGGCGCGTCCGCGAGCGGGGTCGTCAGGTGCGTCACGCGCGTCGCGAGGCACGCGAGCAGCTCACAGACCTCGCGCCGCACCTGAGGGTGCCGCCAGAGGAGGTGACAGGCGGCCTCGAGCGACGTCGTCTTCGCCACGACCTTGTCGAGCAGCGAGCCCACGATCATGCGCAAGAGCCGGCGCTCGGGCGCGCCCAGCGCGTCGACGTCGGGAGCGTGATCGCGCTCGAGGAGCGCGCGGTAGCCCTCGATGCGCCGCTCGTCGTCGACGTGGAGCAGGCGCGAGATCGCGCGCCGGAGCGCGACCTCGTGGGGTCCGGGCGCCTCGACGCCGAGCCCCGCCGCCTCCCGGAGGTCCGACCACGACCGTTTGCCGCCGTAGACGTCCTCGAGGGACAGGCCGCTCTCGGCGAGGAAGCCGGCGAGCGAGACTTCGGGACAGCGCGCGGCGTACCGCGCGAGCTCCTGTGCCTTGGCAGCCCACCGGGACGGGACGGCGTTGCGGATGCTCTCGAGGACGACGCGGGTCGCGACCGGGTCGAGCTCCATGTGGCAGCCGGCGGGCAGGAACGGGAAGCCCTGCTCCACCTGCGCCGCGATCTCCGCGCGCGTGCCGGGGAAGAGCGCGCCGAAGCGCCTGTCGAAGCGGAACTCCTCGTGATGGTGCCCGACGAAGTCGAGCACGGTGCACGTCGTCTTGTCGCCCCACTTGCGGAGGCCACGCCCGAGCTGCTGCAGGAACAGCGTCGGGCTGTCGGTCGGCCGCAGCATCAGGAGCGTGTCCACCGCGGGCACGTCGACGCCCTCGTTGAACAGATCGACCGAGAACACGACGCTGACGCGACCCGCCGCGAGATCGCGCAGCGCCTCGACGCGGGCGGCGGCCGGCGTGTCGGCCCAGACGGCGACCGCGGGGACGCCCTTCGAGGCGAACACGCGGGCCATGAAGCGCGCGTGCTCGACGCTGACGCAGAAGCCGAGCGCCCGCATCGTCGAGAGGTCGTCGACGCGCCTGCGGATCTGCTCGATCACGAGGTGCGCCCACGCGTCGTCGGCGGTGAGGAGGTTGGTCAGGCCCTCGACGTCGTAGCCGCGCCCGCGGCGCCAGAGCGCTCGAAGCTTGTGCCGGTCGAGCCCATCGCTGATGCCGTAATACGAGAACGGAGCGAGGAAGTGCTGATCGATCGCGTCCCAGAGCCGGAGCTCCGCGGCGATGCGCCCGTCGAAGTAGTCGAGGACGGGCAGACCGTCGGCGCGCTCGGGGGTCGCGGTGAGGCCGAGGAGCTCGCGCGGCCTCACGTGCTCGAGGAGCGCGCGGTAGGTCTGCGCCGTCGCGTGGTGGAACTCGTCGACGATGACCACGTCGAAGTGCGTCGGGTCGAGCGCGTCGAGCCCCGTCGCGGCGAGGCTCTGGATCGACGCGAACACGTGCTCGAAGCGATCGGGGCGCTTGCCGCCGACCCACTCCTCGCCGAACGCCGGATTGCGCAGCCCATGTCGGAAGAGGCGCAGGCTCTGCCCGAGAATCTCGCTGCGGTGCGCGACGAACAGGAGACGGGCGCGCGGGAGCGACGCAGAGAGGCGCGCGTAGTCGAGCACGGCCATCACGGTCTTCCCCGTGCCCGTCGCCGCGACGAGGAGGTTCTTGTGGTGCCCGCGGGAGCGGGCGAGGGCGATCTCTTCGAGCAGCCGCGCTTGGAACGGCTGGGGACGCAGCTCGATCGGGCTGAGCCACGCCGCGCCGCGCGCCGCGCGCCGCTCGTCGAGCTGGTCCAGGAACTCCGTGCGATCGTAGGGCACGAAGTCCCCGCTGTTCCAGTAGCTCTCGAACACCGCGGCGACCTTGTCGACCACCGGCGCGTTCCGCGCGCGCGACGCGCGGACGTTCCACTCGAGCCCCGTGACCTGCGCGGAGTGCGTGAGGTTCGACGAACCGATGTAGGCGGTGGAGTAGCCGGAGCCGCGATGGAACAGCCACGCCTTCGCGTGGAGCCGCGTGGTGCTCTCGTCGTACGAGACGCGGACGTCGGCGCCGATCTCGCGCAGCGCGTCGATCGCCTTCACCTCCGTCGATCCGGTGTACACGGTCGTCAGGACGCGGAGCGCGCGACCCGCCTCGCAGTGGACGCGCAGCGCATCGAGGAGATCGCGGATCCCACTGCGCCGGATGAAGGCCATCACGACGTCGATGCGATCCGCCGAGGGGATCTCCCCGAGGATCTGGCGCCCCACCCGGGGCTCACCGGGAGCGTTGGTGAGGAGGGTCGTGTCGAGGAGCGGGGTCAGCGGCTGCTCGATGCGCTCGGGCCGGCCGTCGGGGAGCTTGCCGACCACGGCGCGCAGGACCTCCGCCGGCGCGACGGGCCGCTCGGCCGCGAGCGAGGCCGCGCTGGACGCCTCGCGCACCGCCTCGACCACCACGTCGACGAGCTTGCGCGCGAGGGCGGTCCCGATCTCGACGCGCTGCTTGGCGGGGAGCACCGCCAGCGCTCGCTCCACCACGCGCTCGACGTGGATCGCGATGCGGTCCGCGGCCTCCGCGCGATGGAGGGGGCTCCGCTCGACGCCGAGCCTCGGGTCGAGGCGCGTGAGCTCGTCCTCGAGCGCCTCGGTGACCAGGGCCTCGTAGAGGCCGCGTTCCCGAGTCGTCATCGGAGCTCACTCTACAGGGCGTGGAGCGGATGAGGCACGCGAACTGGCGCACGACCCCGGCGCGATCGTGGGTACGCTCCGCCGCCTAGTCGTGCTGCGGGGCTGCTGGCGGGCGCCGCGTTCCTGTCGAGCATCGCGCTGACGCAGCTCCTCGCCAGCGGCTACGGCAACGGCGCGTCGGGGATCGCCTGGTCGTACGGGCCCGTCGCGGGGATCGTGCTCGCGTACCTCGGGCGCCTGCGAGGGTGGCGCGTGCTCACGGACCCGGTGGCGCTGGCGCTGCTCGCGCTCGTCGCCCTGCAGATCATCGGGCTCGTCAACCCGTGGCACGGCTACGACCTCGCGGTCGCGACGCCCCTCGTCATCGCGTGGCGCAGGCGGATCTGGACCACGCTCGAGCAGCTCGATCACGGCGCCGCCGCGCGCGCGCACGACCCATGGGACCGCGTCGCCCTCGCCGCGGTGGGCGCGCTCGCCGCGCTCGTCGTCGCCCTCGTGATCGCGGCCCTCCTCGGCGTGATCCACTGAGGACCGCAGGGGAAGCGCGGCTCGCCGGAGCGTATGCTGGCGGCGTGAGCCTGCCTCCGCTCGTCACGCCCCCCGCGCGTCCGCTCGCGCTCGAGCCCGCGGAGACGTTCGCGTTGCCGCGCACCGTCGGCCAGATGGTCGGCGAAGGGCGCGCGCGCGACGCGGTGCTCGACCGCGCGCTCCGACCCGCGGACCTCGACCCGAGCGCGGTCGGCCCGGTCGAGGCGATCTGGATCCCGCTCTGGCGCGTGAAGGGCTCCGCGGACTCGTTCTCGCTCGACCTGGTGACGACGCTCGAGACGATCCGGCGCGCGCCCGACGCGATCGCGCTCGGCGGCCCCGGGCGGCGGCCGCCCGACAGCCGCCGGCGGACCGAGCGCACGACCCGCCGCACCACGCGGCCCGTGGGCGGCTTCTCCCACCACGACGGAACGCTCAGCGTCCTCGCGCGCCGCGCGTTCCCGATCGATCCGGGCCTCACGCTCGCGATGCCGGAGGCCGACCTCGTGCTCGCCGCCGAGGCGAAGCTCGATCCGGTCGCGACGGTCCTGCCGGACCTCCCGCGCGAGGACGCCACGGAGGCCGCGGAGCTCGCGCTGCGCCGGCGCGGCGAGCCGAGCTCGGCGCTGATCGCGCACGTGCGCACGCACGTCTCCGACGCGCGCCTCGTCTTCTACCCGCTCTACGTCGTGCGCTACCGCTACGGCGGCGAGGCGGTCGACGGCGGGCCGTCGATCTTCTTCGCCGCGGTCAGCGGCACCACCGGCAAGGTCGTCGCGAGCCACCACCCGAGCGCGTTCTCGAGCGCGCTCGGCCGCATCGGCCGGTGGTTCGATCGGCGCTGAGACGCGTCAATGGAGCGTGCGATCGTCGACGTCGTCGACGGCGCGCACCTCCTCCGGTGCCTCTGCCGCGACGTGCCGGGCCGACGCCTCGAGGATCGCGCGCTCGACGCGCGCGGGATCCCGGAAGAGCTCCGGCGTCCAGAGGCGCAGGAGGTCCCAGCCCTGCGCCTCGAGCACCGCGGCGCGGAACACGTCCCACTCGACGGGGTCGTCGGTCTTGTCGAACCGCGCGCGATCGCAGAGGAGCCCGAGCGTCACGTCGTGCGCGCGGCTCGGGTGGTGGAGCGCGACGTCGACCGAGAAGCCGTCGTTGCCCCAGTACACGTCGCTCGCGACGCGGTGCCCCTCGGCGAGCCGCGCCGCGAGCACCTCGACGACGCGTGAGGGCAGGCGCGTCTCGCGCACGTACGCGCCCGCCTCCGCGACCTCCGCGCCCGCGAGCCGCGCGGCCTCCTCGGCGTAGAGGCGTTCGAGCCCCTCCGCGTAGCGCAGGTACGCGAAGAGGTGGAACGCGCCGTTCGGCTGCCGCCCCGGCTCGAGCGGCGCGACGTTCCGGTACGCCTCGGGCGGGATCGACGTCACGAGGTGGATCTCGTGCCGCGCGCGCGTGACGAGCACGTTGAGGCGGCGCCCTCCCCCCGCGGTCCCGAGCGGCCCGAACCGGCGGTAGAAGCGCCCGCGCGCGTCGGGGCCGTAGGTCGTGCTGATCACGATGTGATCGCGCTCGTCGCCCTGCACGCTCTCGAGGTTGCGCACGAACAGCCCCTCGAAGCTGTCCGCGCCGCGCCGACGCCGCGCCGCGTCGAGCCGCTCCGCGAACCGCGGCGACGCGAGCGCGGCGCGCTCGAGCTCCTCGACGATCCGGTCGCGCTGCGCGAGGTTGAAGCTCACGACGCCGATCGAGGGGGCCTCCGCGCGGGCGAGCAGCTCGGTCACGATCTCGACGACCTTCTCGGCCTCGCGCGCGTTCTGACGCTCGGCGTAGGTGCCGTGCACCTGCACGAGCCGGAGCGGCGCGTGCTTCGCGCGGTGGCTCGGGTGGCCGGGGATCGCCTGCAGCCGCGCGTCGTAGAAGCTCTCGTTCGAGAAGCCGATCAGGTCGGCGTTGCGCGAGCGGTAGTGCACGTCGAGGTACGCCTGCTCGATCTCGAGGTTGAGCGCGGCGCCGAGCAGGTCGTCGATCTCCGCCTGCTGCTCCTCGAAGAGGGCCTGATCGCCGTCCGCCTCCTCCGCGCTGCTCTCGACGACCGACGATTCGAAGAAGCGCGTCGGCGGCAGCTGCTTCGGGTCGCCGGCGATCACCACGCGCCGCGCGCGGAGCAGCACGGGCAGCGCCTCCTCGAGCCGACACTGCGACGCCTCGTCGAACACGACGACGTCGAAGATCGGCGCGCGCGGGAAGATCTGCGCGACGGTCGAGGGGCTCGCCATCCACACCGGGCGCAGATCGAAGAGCGGGTCGCCGCCCTCCGCGTCCGCGCCGGCCGCGATCGCCTGGCGCACCTTCATCGCGCGCTCGCCGCGCAGGACGAGGCGGCGGCGGATCGCCGCGCCCGCGGCGTTGAGGCGCGTGCCGGTCGCGGCGAGCAGCCGCTCGCGCTGGCGGCTCGTCCACACGTGGCGCACGGCGCGCACGACGATCGCCTGCTTGTCGCGCTCGAGCTCGCGGTAGCGCCGGTGGTAGGCCTCGAGCCGCGCCCCGTCGAGCGCCGCGAGCGCGCCGTCGGTCCGCAGCCGCGCGCGGATCCGCGCGGCGAGCGCGGCCTTCTGGAGCGCCGCCGCTCCCTCCCTGGGCTCGGCGCCGGCGACGGCGAGCGCCTCGGTCGCGGCGGCGAGCGCCTGGGGCAGCTCCGCGAGGGCGCCGCCGATGCGCAAGACGTCTTCCACCTCGTCGAGCCGATCCGCGAGCGCGGCGAGGCGCGGCGCGACGTCGGCGCCGCCACGGACGTCCGCGCCGACGGCGTCGAGCCACGGCGCACGGAAGAGCCCCGCCGCGACGAGCGCCTCGTCGAGATCCGCGATCGCGCGGGCGCGCTCCGCCGAGCCGGACAGCCCCGCGAGGACCTCGGCGCGCCGGCCGGTGGCGAGCGCGGTCGCGATCCACCCGGTGACCGACGCGAGCGCCGGCTCGTCGTCGGGGGCCCCGAGCGCGGCGAGCAAGGCGCGGCTCCCGCGCGCGCGGGCGAGCAACGCGTCTTGCTCGCTCGAGTCACCGAACGCGTCCTCGTGCCAGGCGCTCACGATCGACTTGGCGCGCAGCGGCGCGAGGAAGCCCTCGGCGCGCTCCGCCGCGTCGGCGCCGGGCGGGAGGCCCAGGCGCTCGAGCACCGCCGCCGCGCGTCGCCGCCGCGTGAAGAAGAACAGGAACGCGTACCATTTGCGCGCGGTCGCGAGGTAGCTGCCGAGCACCGCGAGCCACTCCGCGACCACGCCGAGCTCGACGCGCTGCGCGCGCGCCACCACCGCGAGCTCGGGATCGGGCGCCGCCCGCGAGAGGCGCTCGATCGCGGGCGCGATCGCGTCGAGCTCGGCGGCGGCCTTCGCCCGCGCGCGATCCGAGGCGCTCGCCCAGTGCGCAACCACCGCCTCGTCGAGCCCATCGAGCGCGCGCTCGAGCGTGGCGGCGAGCGCCGCCCGCGCGTGCCCCTGCGCGACCACGTCGTGCGCCGGATCGAACGGCGGCGCCGGCGCGGCCCGCGCGTCGCACCGCGCGCCGCGCGCCACGAGCTCCGCGACCGCCGCGCGCCAGCGCTCGACCGGCTGCGCGAGCCAATCCGCGAGCGCGATCCCGAGCGCGTCGCGGAAGGGATGGCGCGCGTAGTCGATCTTGCGCGCGCGCGCGAGCACCTCGTCGACCACGCGGGCGTGCGCGGCCGCCTCGACCGCCGCCGCCGCGGGCAGCTCCCCGACGGCCGCGACGAGCGCGGGCGGCGCGTCGGTCGCGAGCCACTCGCCGACGAGCTCGTGGAACGACTCGCCGCGGCCCTCGTCCGGGCGGGTCGCGAGGAGCTCGTGGTGGGCGCTCAGCTCCTCGTGGATGCGCGTGAGCTCCTCGTCGATCGCCTCGAGCGTCGCGAGCGCGCGCGGGTCCGGCTTGGCCTCGGCGAGCCCGTCGAGCTGCGTGCGGATCCCCATGTAGAGGTCGCGCTGATCGCGCTGCGCGTCGTGGACCACCGCGCACAGATCGGCGAGGCCCAGGTGCAAGAGGCGGTGCTGCACGACGTCGAGCGCGGTGCGCTTGTCGCAGACGAGCAGCACGCGCTCCCCGCGCGCGAGGTGGTCGCCGAGGATGTTCGTGATCGTCTGGGACTTGCCGGTGCCCGGCGGCCCGTGGACGACGAGCCCGCGCGTCGTACGCGCGAGCCGCACCGCGCGCGCCTGGCACGGGTCGGCGAGCGTGACGAGGCGCTCCTCGCCGAACGCACGCCGACCACTCACCACCGCGGCGGGCGCCGCCGCGCGCGCGACGTCCTCGACGAGCGCGGCGCCGACGTCGAGGAACGCGCGGATCGGCCCCTCGGTGGGCTCGCCGTCGAGCAGCGCTTGCGTGTCGCGCACGAGCGCCTGGTTCGACATCGGGTAGAGCCCGAGCACGGCCGAGGCGAGCAGGCGCGGCTCGGGCGGCGCGGGCTCGTCCGAGCGCGGCACCGGCAGGACCGGCGTCCCCTCCCACGGCGCCTCGGGTGGCTCGAGCTCGAGCGCGCGGAACACCGCGCCGACGAGCTCGCCCACCTCGCGCCACGGGTCGTTCCCCTCCTCGTCCTCGAAGAGCTCGTCGATGCGCGAGCCGCTCTGCTGCTCGAGCCACGCGAGCAGGGTGGGGTTCGGGATGAGCCGCTCGCGCCCGTCGGCCGCGCACGCCAGCTCGACGCTCGGCCGGCGCCCGCGCTTGAGCGTGAGCGTGACCGGCACGAGCGCGATGGGCGCGAGCACGCGCTGCCCCTGACCGCGCGCGCGCGGCTCCACCGAGAGGAGCGGGAAGCCCACGTAGAGCGCGTGGACGCCGTGCTCCTGCTCGAAGGTCGCCGCGTCCTCCGCGATCGTGCGGAGCTTGCGGAGCACGGCCTCGCGGTGCTCGTAGGCGCGGCGCGCCTCGTCGGTCGCCCCCTCGTCCGGCTCGGACGCGCTCGCGACGCGCTTGGTCGAGGCCTCGGGCCCGAGCAGCTCCGCGAGCAGGACGTGCGGCGCGACGCCGTCGAGGCGCGCGAGCTCCGCGAGGTCGACCCGCTGGCGGCTCGAGTGCGGCCGGCAGCTCATCGCGGGCCCGGTGCGCATCGACGCGTAGAGGCGCTCGAGCATCCGGGACAGGAGCGTCTGCCCCGGCGCCGCTGGCGTCCCCTCGCGCTCGCTCGTGGCCCCGGACACGAGCGCGACCGTGGATCGGAACGGGTCGCGCCGGCAACGGCGATGGGAGCGCTCCGGCTCGAACCCGCGCGCGCGGCGCGGCGACGCGGTATCCTCTGTTCTGCGTGGCCAAACCCGACGCGCGCCTCGGTCGCGTCCTCGCCGACCGCTACCGGCTCGATCGCATCCTCGGTCGCGGCGGGATGGGCGTCGTCTACGCGGGCGTCCACACGTGGACCGAGCGCCCCGTCGCGGTGAAGGTGCTGCGCGCGGACCGCGTGGGCAGCCCGGAGCTGCTCGCCCGCTTCTTCCAGGAGGCGCGCACCGCCGCGACGCTGCGTCACCCGAACGTGATCGACGTGCTCGACATGGGCGAGGACGAGGACCGCACGGCCTTCTTGGTGATGGAGCTGCTCGAGGGCGAGAACCTCGAGGAGCGCCTCGCGCGAGCGGGGCGCCTCTCGGCAGAGGACGCGCTCGCGCTGCTGTTGCCGGTGATCGACGCGCTCGCCCTCGCGCACGAGCGCGGGATCATCCACCGCGATCTCAAGCCGGAGAACGTGTTCCTCTCCGCCGCGCACGACGGGCGCGTGGTGCCCAAGCTCCTCGACTTCGGGATCGCGAAGCTCCTCGAGGGCTCCTCGGTGCAGACGCAGACGGGCAGCATGCTCGGCACGCCGGGCTACATGGCGCCCGAGCAGATGCGCGGGGTCGGCGCGCTGACGCCGGCGGCGGACGTCTGGAGCATGGGGGTGATCCTCTTCCGCGCGCTCGCCGGCCGGCTGCCGTACGCGCAGGATCCCAACCCGACGACGATGATCCTCACGATGCTGACGACGGAGCCGCCGCGCCTGGTCGACGTCGCGCCCGACGCGCCGCCGAGCGTCGCGGCCGCGATCGACCTCGCGCTCAAGCGCTCGCCCGACACGCGCCATCGCGACATGCAGGAGCTCTGCGAGGCGCTGATCGAGGGCGCGCGCGCCGACGGAATCGACGTCGAGCCGCCGGACGCCGCGCTGCCGCCCGGCGTGGTGTGAGGGCTTCGCGCCGAGGGCGCGATGGAATAGCGTGCCGGCGATGGCGAAGCGGACGGTCGTGTTCGGGCTGGTGGGCTCGACCCTCGACGCGGGCCGGGCGGGCAAGCGCTGGAAGCGGTGGCGTCCGACGATCGCGCTCGCGATGCAGCCGGAGCTGCCCATCCATCGGCTCGAGCTGATCCACCAAGCGCACAGCGCGAAGCTCGCCGAGGGGCTCGCCGAGGATCTGGGCGAGGTCTCGCCCTCGACCGAGGTGCGCCTGCACGAGGTGCCCTTCGGCGACGCGTGGGATCTCGAGGAGGTCTACGCCGCGCTCCACGAGCTCGCGCGGAGCTACCCGTTCGACACGCGGCGCGAGGACTACCTCGTCCACATCACGACGGGGACGCACGTCGCGCAGATCTGCCTCTTCCTGCTGACCGAGGCGCGCTACTTCCCGGCCCGGCTGCTCCAGACCTCGCCGCCGCCGCGCGGCCGCGAGGAGCCGCGCGGCACGTACCGCATCTTCGATCTCGACCTGTCGCGCTACGACGCGCTCGCGCGGCGCTTCCGCGAGGAGCTGCTCGAGGGGCAGGACCTGCTCAAGCACGGGATCGCGACGCGCAGCCCGACGTTCAACGCGCTCATCGAGCGGATCGAGCGCGTCGCGCTCGCGAGCCGCGACCCGATCCTGTTCATGGGGCCGACGGGCGCAGGCAAGAGCCGGCTCGCCGAGCGCGTGTACGACCTGAAGCGGCGACGCGGGCTGCTCGACGGCGCGTTCGTCGCGGTGAACTGCGCGACGCTGCGCGGCGACATGGCGATGGGCGCGCTGTTCGGCCACGTGAAGGGCGCGTTCACCGGCGCTGCGAGCGCGCGTGAGGGGCTGCTCCGCGCGGCCGACCGCGGCGTCCTGTTCCTCGACGAGATCGGCGAGCTCGGCCGCGACGAGCAAGCCATGTTGCTCCGCGCGATCGAGCTCAAGCGCTTCTTCCCCGTCGGCTCGGACCGCGAGGTCGAGAGCGACTTCGCCCTCTTCGCGGGGACCAACCGCGACCTCTACGCCGCCGTGCGCGAGGGGACGTTCCGCGAGGACCTGCTCGCGCGGATCGATCTGTGGACGTTCGAGCTGCCCGGGCTCGCGAAGCGACCCGAGGACCTCGAGCCGAACCTCGACCACGAGCTCGAGCGCGCGTCGGCGCGGCTCGGGCGGCGGGTGTCGATGAACCACGAGGCGCGGCGGCGCTTCCTCGAGCTCGGCCACGCGGCGCCGTGGCCGGGGAATTTCCGCGACCTCGAGGCGGCGGTCACGCGGATGGCGACGCTCGCGCCCGGCGGGAGGATCGACGTGGCCGCCGTGCGCGAGGAGATGGCGCGGCTGTCGCGCCAGTGGTCGGGCGCGGCCCGCGACACCGAGCGCGTGATCGAGGTGCTCGGCGCGGAAGCCGCGGCCGAGCTCGATCGGTTCGACCGCGTGCAGCTCGAGGACGTCCTCGCGGTCTGCAGCGAGGCGCGCTCGATCAGCGAGGCCGGGCGGGTGCTCTTCGCGGCGTCGCGCGCGCGCAAGACGTCCGTCAACGACGCCGACCGGCTGCGCAAGTACCTGGCGCGCTTCGGGCTACGCTTCGACGACGTGGCGGGATGACGATGCGGGCGGCGTGGCGGCGGGTCGGGGTCGTCCTGGTCGCGCTCGCCGCGCTCGCCGCGCCCTCGCGCGCGGCGGCGCAGCTCGTCCTGGGCTGGGACGTGCCCGACGGGTGCCCGCCCGCGAGCGCGGTCCACGCCGAGGTGGCGCGGCTCCTCGGCGGCCAGCTCCCCGACGACGTGGCCCTCGAGGCGGGCGCGGTGGCGTCCTCGCGCCGCGGGCGCTGGAGGCTGCGCTTGACGACGCTGATGGCGGGCGTCGCGGGCGAGCGGGTGATCGAGGGGGACGCGTGCGCGCCGCTCGCCGACGCGGCGGCGCTCGTGCTGGCGCTGATGATCGATCCGCTCGCGGTCGCGGCCCACGCCGAGCCTGCGCCGGGCGAGCCGACCCCACCGGGTGAGCCCGGCGAGCCCGGCGAAGCGCACGTGCCTCGCGAGCCCACGCCCAGCGGGCCCACGCCGAGCGAGCCGGCGCCGCGTCCGGCC
>JAHBWG010000093.1 GCA_019637095.1 Sandaracinaceae bacterium
ACCACCTCTCGGACGTCGTGAGGACGAAGAAGTCGTGAACGATCGGCTCGGCGCCGCGAGCAACCATCAAAGCACCGACGCACACCGCGTACGTTACTCGTTTCTCTGTGAGACGCTGGCCGACCAGTACGTCGTCGGCGCGCTCGAGGGCGTCGAGGCGCTCGACACACCCTACCGCATGACGATCGGCCTCGAGGCGGCGCAGCCGGAGACGGACGCGACCGAGCTCCTCGGCCGCGACGCCGTTCTCGTGATCGAGCGTGATGCGTACCAGCGCTACTTCCATGGCGTCATCGCCCGTGTCACCGTGCACGACCACGAGCACCGTGAGGCGAGCACGGTGGAGCTCGTCCCGGCGCTCGAGGCCCTCGCCCTGACGCGCGACAGCCGCATCTTCCAGGATCTGAGCGCCCTCGACATCGTGGAGCGCGTGCTCGGCGAGGGGCTCGCGCCGTACGGCCGGAGCATCGACGCGACGCTGCTGCACCGCGAGCGCTATCTGATCCGGGACTACTGCGTGCAGTACGGCGAGACGTCGCTCGACTTCGTGCAGCGCCTGCTCGCCGAGGACGGGATCGGCTACTACTTCCAGCACGACGAGACGGGGCCGGAGACCCTGGTCCTGTTCGATGAGTCGCCTCGCCTCTCGCGCGCCGAGACCCTCGACAGCGGGGCCGTGCGGTTCGAGCCGGTCGGCCGCGCGTGGAGCGGGAGCGAGCCGATCGTGGGCTTCGAGACGTCGGTCTCGGTCGTCGCCTCCAAGGTCACGGTGCGCGACCACGACTGGGCGCGCGGGCGCTCGCGCGTCGAGGCCGAGGCCGGCGTCGATGCGCGCGCCTCGCGCCACCGACACGATCACGAGTCCTACGAGCACGGCTTCGCCCGCGCGAGCACCATCCGAGAGGACGACGAGGCCCTCGCCACGATGGTCGCGGCGCTGGTACGCGCCGCCCTGCCGCACGGAACCCCCGCGGGGATGCCGTTCCGCGTCATCGACCTCCCCGGCGCGGTCGTCGACGGCTTCACCTCGAACGATGCTTCGCATCAAGCGGGCGTCCGTGCGCAGCGGGTCAACCGCGACGCCGTGACCGGCCATGGCGTCGGGCTCGTCTGCGGCTTCGCGCCCGGTACGCTCTTCGAGCTCGTGGGCCACACGACGTTGGGCGTCGATGGGGAGTATCTCCTCACGCGCGTGACGCACTCGAGCACCCCGATGTCCGGCAGCGAGCATGCCGGGGGCTCGACGACCGTCGAGGGCGCGAACTACTCGAACCGGTTCGACTGCATCCCGCGAGCCGTACCCTGGCGTCCCGCGCGCCGGGCGCCCAAGCCGCGCATCTACGGCGTTCAGACCGCGACGGTCACGGGCCCGATGGGCATGGACGTCCACACCGACCAGCACGGGCGCATCAAGGTCCGCTTCCCTTGGGATCGCGCGCCCGAGGACGTCTCCGGGAACCACACGTGCTGGCTTCGTGTCGCGCAGACCTGGGCCGGCTCCGGGGCCCCGGGGTTCGTCTTCATCCCGCGGGTCGGCATGGAGGTCGTCGTCTCCTTCGTCGACGGGGTGCAAATGCACCAATTCTGCGGAACGGCATGGACCGGTCGTGTGCGGTAGCGCGTCCGCGGATCGGCCGTGGGCCGCGCTCGTCGCGGTGTTGCTGTCGGCGGGGTTGGGATGCGGCGCCGAGGAGGCGCCTCGGACGCGGGTGGACGCGGGTGCGCGGGCAGTGGGCGCGGGTGCGCGCACAGTGGACACGGGTGCCCGAGCACGAGACGCCGGTGCTCCGGCGATCACCGCGTCGGACGGGAGACCGATCCAGGATGCCCTCTCGGTTTCCAGAGGCCACGCGATGGCGCTGGCTCTTCCTCCGTTCACGGACCCACCCGAGGTCCTCGACGAGGACGAGCCCGTCGAGGTCGTTCGCGGTCGGGTCGTGTCCGCAACCGGCGCCGGAGTGGGTGGCGCTCGCGTGCGCCTGGTCTCCCTCTCTCCGCGAGTCGGTGCGTCGGGACCCTTCGTCTTGGGTGTCGCGCGCACCTCTCGTTCGGGTCGTTTTCGGCTCGTCGTACCGGCCTACCCGTGCCCCCCGTCTCCGTCCCCATGCACGTACTCGTACCACCCCGGGCACGGAGCCCCGCTTTGGGACCACGAGTGCCTCGTCGTCGAGACAGATGACGTGGGCCGCACCATCGAGCTCCACGCCCCCACGATCGGGCGCAGGCGCCGGCTCCCCGCTGTGATCCGGCTCCCGCGCGTGGAGCAGGTGCGGGTCGAGCTCCGCTGCACCGAGCTTTCTGAAGAACGGCAGGTTGGCTTTCCGCGGGTCGACGTGATCTGGCCTCGGCGCTCTCGAAGAAGGGCGGCCGCTGACAGCGCCGAGGAGATGTGGGCGTCCCGCCTCTTGATCCCGGACGGGATCGTCTGGCCGGCCCCGGCGCTGCCCGGCCGTGACATCTTGGAGGCCGGACCCGTGCCGCCCGGTGCGCGCCGCTTTGCCGCGGAGATCGCGCTGCCACGGGGCCAGCGAATCACCCTCGAGGCGACAGGTCCTTGCGGCGCCGGACCCTGCGTCTGGGAGACGCGGCAGGTTGAGATCCCCGACGCCGGTCCGGTGGCCCCCATCGTGTTCGACTGCCCGCCGCCGAGTCAGCCGCGCTGATGTGAACGTCTCGAACCATCCGAATTCATTGCTTTCTGATCACGCAACGTGCTTGAGTTGCTCAGCGCCACTCGCCGCGGAGGGCGACGAGGGCGTGCGCGGGAGAGTCGCTGCGCATCTCGAGCTCGAGCCGCGCCGGGCGGCCGGCGAGGGCGGGGGTGGGGATGCGCAGCTCCTCGAGGGCGCCGGTGGGCTCGAGGGGGATCGTGACGCGGGCGCGCTCCTCGCCGGCGACGCGGACGATCAGGGTGCCTCCGCCGCGCTCGCGGTCGGGGACGGCCCAGCTCAGGACGAGCTCGCGCCCCGCGCGCACGTCGGGCCAGGTGACGGTGCGCGGCTGGCGGCCAGGGCCGCTCGGGACGAGGAGGAGATCGTGGCGAGCCCCCGCGACGCGGAGGTCACGGGTGCTCGTGGCGCGGCCGACCATCTGGGTGAGGCCGCGGTCGAGCTGGCTGCACTCCCAGCTCAGGTGCTCCCACGCGAGGAAGTCGCACGGGACGCGCTCACCGACCCGCACCACGGCGCCGCGCACACCCTCGAAGGACTCGAGCCGGAACGGCTCCGCCGCGAGGGCGACACGGCGCGCCGCGCCGATCACGAACAAGAGCGCGAGCGCCGCGGCGAGCGCGTACGCGCCGCGGCGGCGCGGCATGGGGATGCGACCATACGCGCGCGCGACGCCGTCCGCGACGAGCGCGAGCGGCGGCGCGAGGAGCAGGGTCGAGAGGGGCTCCCACCAGCCCTCCGGTGAGCGCGTGCCGACGCCGGGCGCGAGCGCGGCGAGCGCGCTCAGGCCGAGCGCGGCGGCGAGGCGGCGGTCACGCCACCACGCGATGACGAGCCCGGCCGGCGCGAGGAGCAAGAGCGGCCAGAGCAGGCGCGCCGGCACGCGGTCGGCGGCGCTCTCCCGCAGCGCCTCGAGCAAGCCTCGCTGCGTGCCGCGCGCCGTCGCGTCGCCGACCACGACGAGGTCGTCGGGCGAGGCGAAGGGGACGCCGTACAGCGCGCCCGTCGCGACGCCGTGGAGCACGAGCGCCGGGAGCGCGCCCTTGGCGGCGCCGATCCACGCGCGGCGGTCGGCGAGCAGCGGCAGGAGCGCGGGCAGACCCAGCCAGAGGGTGCCCGCGGTCCAGCCCGCGAGCGCGGCGAGGGCGCCGGCGAGGTTGTAGCGGCGGCTCGCGCCGAGCTCGAGCGCGGCGAGCGCCATCGGCAGCGCGACGAGCAGCGGCCCGCCGTGCAGCGCGGCGTCGCGCACCCACGGGAGCATGAGCGGCGCGGCGGCCACGAGCGCGGCGAGCGGCGCGGGGACGAGGCGGCGCAGGAACGCGGCGGCGAAGAAGATCGCGACGCCGAGCAGGCCGAGGTGCAAGACCGCGAGGCCCCACGGCCCCGCCGCCGCGAACGGCGCGCCGACGAGCAGCGCGGGCAGCGGGACGCGCGCGAGCCACGCGCCGCCGAGGCCGGCGGCGACGGGCGAGCGCTCCGCGTAGCCGACGAGGACGGCGCCCTCGCCGAGCACCTCGCGCAGATCGAGCCTGCCCGACGCGAGCGCCTCCGCCGCGAGCCGCCACGCGCCGCCGAGGCGCCCGTCGATCGGCTCGAACGGCAGCGCGGCGAGCGCGACCGCGACCGCGGCGAGCGCGGCGATCACCGCCGCGCGCGCGCGCACCCGCCGGAAGAGGAGCTCCGCGAGCCAGTCGACGGACGCGCCGAGCGCGGGGAGCGCGAGCGAGAGCGCGACCCAGTGGAAGCGGTGCCCTTCGTAGATGTAGACGGAGAACACGTAGACGCTCGCGAGCACGCCGACGACGAGCCCGAGCATGGTCCAGCGGCCGCGCGCGCAGAGGCGCAAGAGGCCCGGCACGGCGAGGGGCAAGACCGCGAACGCGCGGCCGAGCGGGTAGCCGCCGAAGAAGGTGCGGTGGAGGCCCTCGGCGAGCGGGGTGCCGAACGCGTCGACGTGCGTCGCGAGCGCGGGCGCGCCGTTCGCGGTGACGACGGTGCGGTTGTAGCCCGTCCACCACGGCCGCCCGAAGAGGTACGTGTTGATCGCGCCGAACGCCGCGAGCGTCGCGGCGCCGGCGGCGAGCGCGTGGCCGAGCTCGCGCCAGTGCCGACGCTCGACGTAGATGAGCACGGGCGTCAGCGACAAGATGAGCGCCGTCGGGCGCACCACGACCGCGAGCGCGACGAAGACGCCGGCCGCGATCGGGCGGCGCGTGAGCGCGCACGCGAGGCCGGTGAGGAAGAGCGCGACCTGCAGCAGATCGGCGCTGTAGTTGTAGGCCGACTCGAGGATCGCGGTGCCGAAGAGGAAGATCGCGACGGCCACCGCCGCGCCCGCGGGCGAGGCGTACTCGACCGCGAAGCGGTAGCCGGCCCAGGCGATCCAGCCGAAGAGCGCGAGGTTGAAGAGGAGCGTGCCGAACAGGCCGAACGCCCAGTAGGCGGGCGTCGACAGGACGGGGAGCAACCAGGTGTGCTTGGGCCAGTACTCGCCGTTGCGGCCGAGCGCGACGTTGCTCCACGCGGGGTCGAGGTCGCGGTTCCAGCCGAGGTCCTGGTCGTACCAGCTCGAGGCGAACGCGTGCTGCTCGAGGCTGAACGACTCGACGATCGTCTGGTTGACGTTCGTGTGGAAGCGGCAGTCGCGGATGATCCAGGTGCTCGGGACGAGCTGCGGCGCGACGCTGGCCACCGCCACGACGAACGCGGCGAAGGCGAGCCCGATCGCGATCCTCGGCTCGGCGGGGGCGCGCATGGAAGCGGCGCGGAGGATAGCGCTTCGCGCGCGTGCGGTGCGCCGTTCGGCTCACCGGCGCGTGCGCGGTCCGCGCGCGCCGGCTCGAGCTCGCGATCGGCGCGGCACGCGAGGCGCGGGCGGCGCGGCACGCACGCCGGGGTAGCATGCGGCGTGGCCGTCCGGCTCCACGACGAGCGGCGCTACGCGATCGCGCCGGCGCGCCTCGCGGCGATCTGGCGGGACCCGGCGTTCCAAGAGGCGCGCAGCGCACACCTCGGGACGCTCGCGGCGCGCTGCGTCGTCGAGGGCGACGACGTGGTGCTCGAGGAGACGCGCGACACCGGCTGGCCGCCGCACGTCTACGTGACGCGCCTCACGACGCGCTGGGACGGGCTCTGCGCGCGCTGGACGCTCGAGCGGCTCGCGGGCCCCGGGGACGCACACGCCTCGGGCTCGCTGGTGATCCGCCCCGCGGCGGAGGGGGCCTCGCTCACCCTCGAGGGCTCGCTCGAGGTCCGCGTGCCCGTGCTGAGCGGGCTGATCGAGCGCCTCGCCCGCCGGGCCCTCGTCGCCGAGCGCGACCGCGAGGCGCGCTTCGTCGAGGCGTGGATCGCGGCTCGCCGCGAGCCATGAGCCGCTCGATTACCAAGTGGTTTTCATATGATACAGATCGATGAGTTTTGTATGTTGACCGTTCAAAATATGGCCTCATGCTCTGAGGCGTGCGCAAGGCGGAGCAGTCGGCGAAGACGAAGGGGGCGCTGCTCGAGGCCGCGATCGCGCTCTTCGGCGAGCACGGGTATCGCGCCACCAGCCTCAAGGCTGTCGCGGAGCGCGCCGGGATCACGCACGGCGTCATCCCGTTCCACTTCGGGAGCAAGGAAGGCTTGTTGCTCGCCGTCGTCGAGGAGTGCTTCGGGCGCTTCTTCGAGTCCGTCCTCGCGCCGCTGCGCGACCGGCCGCGCGACTACGGCCTGGGCGACCTCGCGGCGATCCTCGAGGCCCAGGTCGAGTTCTCCGAGCGCCACCCCCGGATCGTGCAGGTGTTCCAGGTCCTGATGGCCGAGGCAATCGGGTCGAGCCCCGAGCTGCGCCCGCACTACGCCGCGTTCCAGGCGCGCACGCACGCGCTCGGGTGCGCGTGGGCGCGCGAGGGGATCGAGCAAGGGGTCTTGCGCGCGGATCTCGACGTCGAGGGGACGGTCCACGCCGTCCTCGCGCTCCTGACCGGCGTGCGCACGCACCACCTGCTCGCCGGCGTCGACCGCCGCGCGGCGTACCGCGCGATGTTGAAGGTTCTCGAGGCGGGCGTGCTCGCCTCGCCCGGAGGGACGAAGCGATGATGAACACGACGACGACCACGCCGCGGCGCCGCGAGGCGCCGGTCCCCGACCGGATCGAGCTCGACGGCGCGGAGGGCGCCTTCCGCCCCTTCCTCGTCGAGTCGCTGCGGGACGCGCTCGGCGGCGTGATCCACCGCGAGCCCGCGATCCCGCGCTCGCGCCGCGCGCCCGAGCCGAGCGGCGCCGACCCGCTCCTCGGCCACCTGCGCGAGGGCGTCGGCGACCCGCTCACCGCGTTCCTGCGCTGGCGCGCCGAGGTCGGCGACGTCGCCCGCATGCGCCTCGGGCCGACCGTCGTGCACCTCGTCAGCCACCCCGACCTCGTGCGCGAGGTCCTCAAGGACCGGCACCGCGAGTTCGTCAAGCCGCTCTACGGCCGCAAGAACCTCGCGAAGATCCTCGGCAACGGGCTGCTCGTCTCCGAGGGCGACTTCTGGCTGCGGCAGCGCCGGATCGCGCAGCCCGCGTTCCACAAGAAGCGGATCGACGCGTTCGGCGCGCGCATGGTGATCGCCGCCGAGGCGCTCGGCGACGAGTGGGCGAGCCGCGACGCGCCGTTCGACGTCGCGCGCGACATGATGCGAGTGACCCTTCGTATCGTGCAAGAGACGTTGCTCGGCGCCGAGCCCACCCAGGACTCGGACCGGATCTTCGACTCCGTCAGCTACCTGATCGCGGCGATGAACCAGCGGTTCCGCCGCGTGATCGCGCCGCCCGAGAGCTGGCCGACGCCGGCGAACCTGCGCTTCGCGCGCCACCGCGAGGTGCTCGACGAGACCGTCGCGTCGATCATCCGGCAGCGGCGCGCGCGGCCGGGAGAGGGCGACGATCTCTTGAGCATGCTGCTCGAGACGGTCGACGAGGAGACGGGCGAGTCGATGGACGACCGCCAGCTGCGCGACGAGGTGATGACCATCTTCCTCGCCGGGCACGAGACGACGGCCAACGCGCTGAGCTGGACGTTCTACCTGCTCGGCAAGCACCCGGAGGTCGCGCGCCGCCTGCGCGAGGAGCTGCGCGCGGTGCTCGGCGGGCGCCCGCCGACCGCTGACGACTACCGCGCGCTCGAGTACACGCGGATGGTCTTCAGCGAGGCGATGCGGCTCTACCCGCCGGCGTGGATCCTCGCGCGCGCGCCGCGCGTCGACACCGAGCTCGGCGGCTACCTCCTCGAGGGCGGGAGCCGGATGTTCATCAGCCCGTGGGTCGTGCACCGCCACCCGGACGTGTGGCCCGACCCCGAGGGCTTCGACCCCGAGCGCTTCCGCGACCCGAAGGCGATCGACCCGTTCGCGTTCTTCCCGTTCGGCGGCGGCCGGCGCATGTGCATCGGGCAGGGCTTCGCGATGCTCGAGGGCGTGCTCATCCTCGCGAGCCTCGCGCAGCGCTTCCACCTCGAGCTCGTCCCCGGACACCCGGTCGCGCCCGAGGCGATGGTCACGCTGCGCCCCAAGCACGGCGTGCGCGTCGTCGCCCGCAAGCTGGCTTGACGCGGCTACACGTCGAAGAACAGCGGCGTGCGCTGCTGCGCGTACCACTGGATCATCTTGCGGTCGTGGTCCGACAGCTTCGTGAACGTGATGCCCATCCCGGGCGTCACGTCCCACGCCGCCTCGCGCACCCACTTCACCTCGCCCTCGGTGACCACGTGGTGGCCGCCCGGCATGACGAACGAGACGGTGGTCTTGGTGCCGATCGGGAGCGGCTTGTACGTCGCGACGAAGATCCCGCCCTCGGAGACGTCGCCGGAGAAGCCGGCGTAGAAGTTCGTCTCGCTGTGCACGCCGATGTCGACCTCGAGCTCGACGCGCGGCAGGCGCCGCCGGTCGTCGGGGGTGAGCGTGATCTTCTTCTTCGTGGCCAAGAGGAGGATCGGGTCCGCGGGCGAGATCGCGACCGGCGGCCCGCTCGCGCGGCTGAGCTCGCGGCTGATCGGGTAGAGCAGCGTCAGCGCGTGCGCGTAGGTCGCCGAGGTGCCCTCGACGTAGGTGAGCTCCTGCAGCTCGGCGCACGCGGCGGTGAGCGCGCGCGTCACGCGGTCGAGGCCGCCGACCTCCGCGGAGTAGAGGTGGCTCACGACCTGCGCGGTCCGCTCCTGTAGGGCGTCCGAGACCTCGTGCATCACCACCGCGAGCAGGCTCCGCGCGGCGCGCGCCGCGTGGATACCCGCCTCCTCGAGCTCTCGTTCGCGCTCGTCCGTCTCGCTCACGCCCCCGATTCTACTCGGTCCCGGGCCTTGCCGGCGGTCTCTCGCGCCGGGTAGAAGGACGGATCGCCATGGCCGGCCCGCCCGCCTCACCCGCCCCGATCGAGGGCGCCGATCCGCGCCTCTACAACGCGGACCTCGCGCCCACGCCCGAGAGCCACAAGACCTGGCGTTGGACGAGCATCGCCGCGCTCTGGGTCGGGATGGTCGTCTGCGTGCCGACCTACATGCTCAGCGCGGGCATGGTCGAGCAGGGGATGAGCTGGTGGCAGGCCACGCTGACCGTGCTGCTCGGCAACGTCGTGGTGCTCTTGCCGATGATGCTCGTCGGCCACGCGGGGACCAAGCACGGGATCCCGTTCCCGGTGCTCCTGCGCTCGAGCTTCGGGACGATCGGCGCGAACGTCCCGGCGATCCTGCGCGGGCTGGTCGCGTGCGGGTGGTTCGGGATCCAGACCTGGGTCGGCGGCTCGGCGATCTACACGATGATCAACGCGCTCGCGGGCGACGCGATCGCCGGCGCCGCGCTGCCCGTCCTCGGGATCGATCCGGGCCAGGCGCTCTGCTTCGTCGCGTTCTGGGCCCTGCACGTCTTCTTCATCACGTACGGGACCGAGTCGATCCGCTGGCTCGAGACGCTCGCCGCGCCGTTCCTGATCGCGATGGGGATCGCGCTGTTGGTCTGGGCGTACGTCCGCGCGGGCGGCTTCGGCGCGATGCTCTCGACGCCGTCGCAGTTCGGGGTCGGCCAGCCGCGCGAGGGGCAGTTCTGGTCGGTGTTCTTCCCGAACCTCACCGCGATGGTCGGCTTCTGGGCGACGCTCTCGCTCAACATCCCGGACTTCACGCGCTTCTGCCGGACCCAGCGCGACCAGGCGCTCGGGCAGGCGCTGGGGCTGCCGCCGACGATGGCGCTCTTCGCGTTCATCGGCGTCGCGGTGACGAGCGCGACCGTCGTGATCTTCGGCGAGGCGATCTGGGACCCGGTGGCCCTCTTGGGCCGCATGGGCGGCTGGGCGGTGGTCGTGGCGCTCTTCGCGCTGGTGATCGCGACGCTCACGACGAACCTCGCGGCGAACGTGGTGGCGCCGTCGAACGGGTTCTCGAACATCGCGCCGGACAAGATCTCGTTCCGGATGGGCGGCTACATCACGGCGGGGCTCGGGCTCGTGATGTTCCCGTGGAAGCTGCTCGAGAGCACCGAGGGCTACATCTTCACGTGGCTCGTGGGCTACTCGGCGCTGCTCGGGCCGATCGCGGGGATCCTCGTCAGCGACTACTTCCTCGTGCGCAAGACGGAGCTCGACGTGCCGGACCTGTTCCGCGCGCGCGGCCGCTACCGCTTCGACGGAGGCTGGAACTGGCGCGCGCTCGTCGCGCTCGGGCTCGGGG
Organism: Sandaracinaceae bacterium; assembly: GCA_019637095.1. Taxonomy (GTDB): domain Bacteria; phylum Myxococcota_A; class Polyangia; order Polyangiales; family Sandaracinaceae; genus JACKEC01. The sequence continues at coordinate 10,348 of JAHBWG010000093.1, forward strand.
TCGCGCCGAACGTGCCCGGCTTCCTCGCGCAGGCCGGCGCGATCGACGGCGCCGGCGCGGTGCTCGAGGCGATCTACACGTACGCGTGGTTCGTCGGCTTCGGCGTGAGCCTCACCGTGTACGCGCTGCTGATGCGCGTCGCGCCGCCGCCCGGCGCGTGACCGCTCGGCGCGTCGCCTCCTGTCGCCGGCTCAACGCTCGCCGAAGGGGCGCTCGGGGAGGCTGCGCAGGTAGAGGTAGAGCGCGCCGACCTCGAGCTCGGTGTAGTGCCGCGAGATGCGCACCGGCATGTGCTCCGGGTTGACGCTCGTCCCGTCGGGCCGGCGGCCGGTCTGCATCAACGTGTAGAGGTCCTCGCGCGTCCAGCCGCGCAGGCCGGTCTCGTGGAACGTCAGGTTCGCCGGGATGCCCATCACGTCCTCGGGCGCGCCGGGCATCGGGCCGCCGGACATGTGCTCGCCATGGCAGTTGATGCAGGCCCAGTGGAGGTACTCGCCGTACGCGACCGTCTCGGCGACCGCGGGCGGCGTCGGCCGCGGCGCGTCGTGGTCGACGAGCTCGGCCGGCACCACCGGCATCGCGCCCAGGACGTGCAGGACGCGGCCGATGAGGCGGATCTCGTTCGCCGGCAGCTCGCTCGGCGAGGCGGGGAGCGAGCGCAGGTACGCGACGACGCGGCCGAGGTCGGCGTCGCTCATGTACCAGAGCTCGTGCGCCGGCATCAGCACGTACGGCCGCCCGGTCGGGCTCACGCCGTGCCGCACCGCGCGGTCCCAGTCGGGCTCGCTGAAGGTGCTCGCCATGGTCGTCAGGTTCGGCGGCGCGATGCGCATGAGCGGGATGTCGATCAGGACGCGGCCGCGCGCGTCCTCGCCGTGGCACTCCCCGCAGCCGCGCGACATAAAGATGCGGCGCCCCTCCGTGATCGCCGCCTCGTCACTCGGGACGTCGAACGAGCGCCCCGCGATCTCGTAGTGCGCGTCCATCCGCGCGCCGCTCATCGCGTAAGCGCCGCCGAGCGCGACGCCCAACACCATCACCAGCACGCCGAGGCCGATCCCCAGCCACTTCAGTACCTTCGTCCACTTCTTCATGAGCCCACCCAACCCTTCCCAGGTGGGATCGAGGTTCGGCGAAGCGGGCTCGAGGCGTCCACCCGTATTCGAACGACGCGGGGGGCGGGTCAGGCGGGCGCGGCGAGCGCGCGCAGGACGTAGGCGACGCAGCCGTCGAGCGAGTCGATCTTCGCGTAGTCCGTCTCGGGGATCGCGACGCCGAGCGCGGCGTGGATCGCGCGCACGAGCGCGAGGAAGTCCATGGAGTCGAGGTCGAGCTCCTCGCGCAGGCTGGCGCGCGGGTCGAGCGCGTCGAGGTCCGCGTCGGGCGCGATGTCCTCGATCGCGCGGCGCACGAAGGCGCGGATCGTCTCTTCGGTCATGGCTCCTCCGGCGATGAGAGCAGGCGCTCGATCTCGGCGAGGTAGAGGCCCCCGCGGTGGCCGTCGCTGACGCGGTGGTCCGCGGCGAGCGTGACGGTGACGGTGGGGCGCGCGACGACGGCGTCGCCGACGACCCACGGGCGCGTGACGATCTTGCCGAAGCCGACCATCGCGACCTGCGGCGGGTGGATCACGCCGTAGACCGTCTCGACGCCGCGCTCGCCCAGGCTGGTGACGGTGATCGTGGGGTCGGCGAGCTCCGACGCGCGGAGCTGACCGCGGCGCGCGCGCGCGACGAGGTCGGACAGGCGCTGCATCAGCTCGTCGAGCGTCGCGCTCGCCGCGTCGTGGATCGCCGGCGCGACGAGGCCGCCGCCGCGCAGGGTGATGGCGACGCCGAGGTGCACCCGCGCGCTCGGGGTCGCGCCCTCGCCCGTCCAGTGGCCGTTGAGCTCGGGGGCCGCGGCGAGCGCCCGCGCCGCCGCCGACAGCAGGAGCACGCCGGGGACGAGGCGCTCGGTCGGGCTGCGCGCTGCGTTCAGGGCGGCGAGCCGCGCGAGCGCGGGGCCGAGGTCGATGGTGTGCGCGAGGTAGTAGTGGGGGATCTCGCGCTTGCTGCGGCTCATCGCGGCGGCGATCGCGCGGCGCATCGCGCGCGCCGGGTCGGGCTTGGCCGGCGCGACCGCCGCGGCCTCGACGTCGCGCGCGTGGATCACCCCGTCGGGACCCGGCGCGACGCAGGAGAGGTCGACGCCGAGCGCGGCCGCGCGGCGGCGGGCGTACGGTGAGACGCGGGGCCGCGGCGGGGCCGCGCTCGGCTCGGCCTCGGTCGCGCAGAGGACGTCGCGACGCGTCAACGTCCCGTGCGCGCCGCTGGCGGCGATCGCGCGCGGGTCGAGGCCGACCTCGCGGGCGAGCCGGCGCGCGCTCGGGGTGGCGCGCACGGGCGCGGCGGGGGCTCCGGTCGCCCACGACGGGGTGGGCGCGGCGACATCGGTGACGGCATCGATCACGGCAGCGGCAGCGGCAGCGTCCCGGCTGGCGGGCGGTGGCTCGTCCGACCGCGTCACGGCCGCCTCCTCGATCACCGCGAGGCGCGCGCCGACGGGAACCTTGGTGCCCTCTGCGACGAGCAGCGCGGACACCACGCCGGGCGTGAACACCTCGACCTCGATGAGCCCCTTCTCCGTCTCGACCTCGGCGAGGATGTCGCCGCGCGCGACGCGATCCCCGATCGCGCGGCGCCACTTCGCGAGGGTCCCCGCCTCCATCCCGGCCCCGAGCGAGGGCATGAGGAAGTCGGCCACGTCAGGGCTCCCGCGCGAGCGCGCGGCGCGCCGCGGCGACGATGCCGTCCACCGAGGGCAGCGCCGCGTCCTCGAGGTGCTTCGCGTACGGGATCGGCACCTCGGCGGTGCACACGCGCTCGACCGGCGCGTCGAGCGCGTAGAACGCGCCCTCCATGATGCGCGCGCTCACCTCGCCCGCGAGGCTGCCGGTGCGCCAGCCTTCGTCGACGATCACCGCGCGGTGGGTTCGCTCGACCGTCGCGACGATCGCCGCGTCGTCGAGCGGGCGCAGGCAGCGCAGGTCGAGCACCTCGGCGTCGACGCCCTCTGCGGCGAGGCGCTCGGCCGCCTCGAGCGTCTTGGGCATCGAGCTGCCGTAGCTGATGAGGCTGACGTCGCGGCCCGCGCGGCGCACCGCGGCGCGCCAGACGCCCTCGGGATCGACCGACGTGTCGAGCTCGCCCTCGAGGTTGTAGAGCGCCATCGTCTCGAACAGGACGACGGGATCCGGGTCCGCGAGGCCGGCGAGCACCATGTCGTGCGCGTCCTGCACGCTGCCGGCGGCGAGCACCTTGAGGCCGGGCACGCTCGCGTACCAGTTCTCCCAGCTGTGAGAGTGCTGCGCGGCGATCTGCTTGCCCGCGCCGGTCGCCATGCGGATGAGGACCGGCACCGAGAGCTGCCCGCCCGACATGTGCCGCAGCGTCGCCGCGTTGTTCACGATCTGGTCCATCGCGAGCAGGCTGAAGTTGACGGTCATGACCTCGACGATCGGGCGCATGCCGCCGAGCGCCGCGCCGATGCCCGCGCCGACGAACGCGCTCTCGGAGAGCGGCGTGTCGCGGATGCGCTCGGGGCCGAACACCTCGAGCAGGCCGCGGCTCACCGCGAACGCGCCGCCGTAGCGGCCGACGTCCTCGCCCATCAGGAACACGCGCGGATCGTCCTCCAGGGCGCGCCGCATCGCGGCCCGCGCGGCCTCGCGGTAGGTGGTCGTGCTCATCGGCCCACCTCGCGGGTCACGACGTCGGTGGCGAGCTCCTCGACCGGCTCCCACGGGCTCTGTTCCGCGAACGCGACGGCGCGCGCGAGCTCCTCCTCGACCTCGCGCTCGATCGCGGCGAGCGCGTCGTCGTCGAGCAGGCCCTGCGCGCGCAGCCGCTCGCTGAAGAGGGTGATCGGATCGCGCGCCTGCTCGGCGCGCACCTCGGCCTCGTCGCGGTAGAGCTCGGCGTCGAACATCGAGTGCGCGCGGAAGCGGTAGGTCTCGAGCTCGAGGAAGCGCGGCGTGCCCTGCTCGCGCACCTCCTCGGCGGCGTGGCGCACGGCGCGCTCGACCGCGAGCACGTCCATCCCGTCGACCTTCTCGGCGACGACGCCGTACGCGGCGGGGAGCTGCCGGAGATCCGGGTTGGCGGCGTGCCGATGGAGCGCGGTGCCCATCGCGTAGCGGTTGTTCTCGCAGAGGAAGAGCACCGGCAGCGCCCACAGCGCGGCGAGGTTGAGCGACTCGTGGAACTCGCCCTCGTCCGTGGCGCCGTCGCCGAAGAAGCACGCGGTCACCCGGCGCTCGCCGAGCATCTTGGCCGCGAGCGCGAGGCCGACGGCGAGCGGCAGGCCGCCCGCGACGATGCCGCTGCCGCCGTAGAAGCGCAGCGCGTGCGAGAAGAGGTGCATCGAGCCGCCGCGACCCTTCGAGCAGCCGGTGACCTTGCCGTACATCTCGGCCATCACGGCGCCCGGATCCATCCCGCGCGCGAGCGCCTGCCCGTGCTCTCGGTACGTGGCGACCACCACGTCCTCGGGCCCGAGCGCCTGCATCGCGCCGACGGCGACCGCCTCCTCGCCGACGTAGAGGTGGAGGAAGCCGCGGATCTTGCCCTGCCCGTAGAGCTCGGCGGACCTCTCCTCGAGGCGGCGGATGCGCAGCATCTCGCGCAAGAGGTGTCGCCCACGCTCGCGCGCGATCGTGCTCACGGCTCGTCTCCTTTCGAGGTCAAGAGCGTGGAGGTGTCGCCCTCCGGCAGGCCGAGCTCGCGCGCGCGCAGGAGGCGGCGCAGCACCTTGCCGCTGCGCGTCTTGGGCAGCTCCTCGACGATCGCGATCTCGCGCGGCGCGACGGCGGGACCGAGCCGGCGCCGCGCGTGCGCCATGAGGTCCCTGTCGAGCGCGGCCGAGCGCTCGACGCCCTGGTGCAGCACGACGAACGCCTTGACGATCTCGCCCGCGACCGCGTCGGGCTTGCCGATCGCCGCGGCCTCGGCGACCGCGGCGTGCTCCACGAGCGCGCTCTCGACCTCGAAGGGGCCGATGAGGTGGCCCGCGCTCTTGATGATGTCGTCCGCGCGCCCGACGAACCAGAAGTAGCCGTCGGCGTCGCGCTTCGCGCGGTCGCCGCTCAGGTACCAGCCGTCGCGGAAGCACTTGGCGTAGCGCTCGGGCGCGTTCAGGTACGCGCGCATCATCGACGGCCAGCCGGGGCGCAGCGCGAGCTCGCCCTCGACGCCGGGCGCCGTGACCTCGACGAGCGCGCCGCCTCGCTCCTCGACGATCGCCGCCTCCACCCCCGGCAGCGGCTTGCCCATCGAGCCGGGCTTGATCGGCGCGCCCGGGACGTTCGCGATCATGATCCCGCCCGTCTCCGTCTGCCACCAGTTGTCGTGGAACGGCCGGCCGAGCGCGCGCTCGCCCCACACGACCGACTCCGGATCGAGCGGCTCCCCGACGCTCGCCGCGAAGCGCAGGCGCGACAGGTCGCGGCGCCGCGCGAGCGCCTCGCCCGCGCGGATCAGCACGCGGATCGCGGTCGGCGACGTGTACCAGACCTCGACGCGCTCCTCCTCGAGGATGGTGTACCAGCGCTCGACGTCCATCTCCGCCTCGTCGACGATCATCGTCACGCCGACGGTGAGCGGGGCGATGATCCCGTACGAGGTGCCGGTGACCCAGCCGGGGTCGGCGGTGCACCAGTAGGTGTCGCCGGGCCGCAGGTCGAGCGCGTGCCGGGCGCTCTGGTGGTGATGGACGACGGCGCCGTGCACGTGCAGGGCGCCCTTGGGCGCGCCGGTGGTGCCGCTCGTGAAGTGCAGGAGCGCGGGCGTCTCGGGATCGGTCGGCGCGATCGTGTGCGCGTCGCTCGCCGCGCCGACGAGCGCGCTCCAGCCGAGGCAGCCCTCGGCCTCGCCGTCGATCAGGATCACGTGCGCGAGGTCGGGCAGGCTCGAACGGAGCGCCGCGACCTTGCGCTCGTACTGCCGCTGGGTCGTCACGAGGACGCGCCCTCTGCCCTCTGCGAGGCGGACGCGGATCGGCTCCGGCCCGAACGCGGCGAACAGCGGGCAGAACACGAGCTGCGCGCGCAGCGCGCCGAGCGCGGTGACGTAGAGCTCGGGCACGCGCCCCGAGAGCACGAACACGGCGTCGCCCGGCGACAGGCCGAGGCTCGCCATCGCGTTCGCGAAGCGCGCGCTCCGTCGCCGGAGCTCGGCGTAGGTCACGTCCTCCCGGCCGCCTGCCTTGGCGAGCCAGCGCAGCGCGACGCGGTCCGTCGCGTGACGATCGAGCGCCTCGTACGCGATGTTCAGGCCGCCGCCGGGCAGACCGTCGAGCCCCGCCTCGGCGAGCACGTCGTGCTCAGTCACGGAGCTTGTCGCGCAGCTTCTCGTAGGCGGTCCGGAGGTGACCGAACGCCTCCTCGAGCTCGGCCGCCGGCTCGTCGCCGAGCGCGTGCGCGCGGGCCTCGAACTTCGTGAAGCGCGCCTCGAGGTCGCGGAACTTGTCCTTGGTGTCCATGCCTCCGAGGTGGAGCTGCACGCGCAGCTCGTCGCGGCTGCGCTGGAGCTCGTCCAGCATCTCTCGCGCGCGGGCCTTGGCCTGTTGGGTTCGGTCGGTCATGGCCGGCAGGTAGTCCCGGGGCTCCCGCGCGCCACCCCGGAGAAGCCGGACGGACGACGGCGCTTCTCGGGCGCCCCGAGCTCGGGTACGCTTGCGCTCGGCCCGCAGGAGGCCGCACGAGCCGGAGGGGCTCCTCGCATGGGGGAAGGCGACGAGGACGGTCGAGCACGACTCGAGCGCGAGAACGCGCGGCTGCGCCGCCGCGTCGCCGAGCTCGAGCGGAAGGTGAACCGGGTCGAGGACGCGTCGGCGGAGCTCGGCGCCCCGTTCGCCGAGCGCATCGCGCTCTGGCAGGAGGCCGAGCGGATCGCGCACGTCGGCACGTGGCTCTGGAACCTCCAGACCGACGAGGTGCGCTGGTCGGAGGAGCTCTTCCACATCCTCGGGTACGACCCGGCGCGCGACGCCGCGAGCACCGAGGCGTTCTTCGCCCGCGTCCACCCGGACGATCGCGCGCGCGTCTCGAGCGCCTCCGAGCGCGCGCTCGGCGCGAGCGTCGCCGAGCAGGTGGACTACCGCGTGCTCTGGCCCGACGGCACCGTCCGCCACGTCAGCATGGACGCGGCGATGATCTACGACGAGGCCGGCGCGCTCGCCCGCGTCGTCGGCACGATCCACGACCTCACGGACCAGCACGACACGCTCGCGGCGCTGCGCGCCGGCGAGCAGATGCTCGACGAGGTCGCGCGCGCGGTCGGCGTCGGCTGGTTCCGCTACGACGTCGCGAGCCAGGAGCTCAGCGGCTCGCTCGAGCAGGTGCTCGGGATCTCACACGGTGGCGCGATCGACCTGGCCGAGGTCGCCGGGCGACTGCTGCCCGCCGACCGGATGCGAGCGCTCGTGAAGTGGCAGCAGCTCCGCGCCGGTCAGCCGTCGTCGCCGCTCCAGGTGTCGGTCGCGGGGACGGGGGGCCGGATGCGCCACCTCGAGGTGGTGCCGCAGGTCGAGGCGGACGCGTCCGGCCCCGTACGCGTGCGCGGCGTCGTGATCGACGTGACCGAGCGGGTCGAGCTCGAGCGGCGCCTGCGCCAGACCGAGAAGATGGAGGTCCTCGGCCAGGTGACCGCGGGCGTCGCGCACGACTTCAACAACCTCCTGACGATCATCCTCTGCAACGTCGAGCGGCTCCCGCGGCAGGGGCGCGAGGAGGCGGTCGACTACATCGTGGGCGCGGCGCAGTCGGCCGCGCAGCTGACGCGGCGGCTCCTCGCGTTCGGTCGCCAGGCGGTCGTCGAGCCGGTCGACGTCGACGTGGTCGGCGCGACCGAGGAGTGCCTCGCCATCGTGGGCCGCGCGTTCGAGGATCACATCGTGATCGAGCACCAGCCCAGCGACGTCGCCGCGATCGTGCGGGCCGACCCTGGACAACTGCAACAGATCTTGCTCAACCTCGTCCTCAACGCCCGCGACGCGATGCGCGCGCGGGGCGGCACGCTGACGATCCGCTCCTCGCGGAGCGAGGTCGGGCCCGAGCGCGCGGCGGCCCTCGAGGTGACGCCGGGCTCGTTCGTGGAGCTGACGGTGGCGGACACGGGCGTCGGGATGGAGCCCGCGGTGCTCGAGCGGATCTTCGAGCCGTTCTTCACCACCAAGGAGCCGGGCAAGGGGACCGGCCTCGGGCTCGCGACGGTGTTCGGCGCCGTCCGGCAGAGCGGCGGGGGGATCGAGGTGAGCTCGGAGCCCGGGGTCGGCACCACCTTCCGCGTCCTGCTCCCGGTCGGACCCGGCGTGCCCGCCGTCAGCCCCGCCCCCTCGGTGGCGGCGATCGCCCCGCGGCGGATCTTGCTGGTGGAGGACGAGCCCGACGTCGCGACCTCGCTCGCGCGGATGCTGCGCGGGCACGGCCACGACGTGACGGCGTGCACGACGCCCTCGAGCGGGATCGCGGCGTGGCGGCGCTCGGGAGGCTTCGAGCTGCTCATCACCGACTACCTCATGCCCGAGATGACGGGGCTCGAGCTGACGGAGCGCCTGCGCACGGACGCGCCGAGCCTGCCGGTGCTCGTGCTGTCGGGCTGGGGCTATCAGGCGGGCGCGGTCACGAGCGTGGAGAACGCCTTCGCGCTGTCGAAGCCGTTCAGCGGCGACGAGCTCCTGCGCGCGATCGGCCGGGCGACGGGGGCGAGCACGCCGGCGGTCCGAACGTGACGAAGCCGCGGCGCGCTCCGTGAGCGGCCGCGGCCCGAGGGACCTGAGCCCGCGCCTACTTGGTGCGGTAGACGATCATGCCGTGCGCCAGATCGTACGGCGAGAGCGCCACGGTCACGCGATCGCCGAGGATCACGCGGATGCGATACTTGCGCATCCGACCGCAGAGCTTGGCGCGGACCGTCGGGCCCGCGTCGGTCTCGACCTCGAACTGGCCGCCCGCGAACACGTTCGTCACGGTGCCCTCGAGCTTGACGTGATCGGAGCGCTCGTCGTCGCCCTCGTCCTCGAAGTCCTCGAAGGACCTCCTCCGCTTACCGCCCGGTCGGCCTCCGCCTCGTTTCGCCACGCGTCGTCCTCTTCGATCAGGTCCTCGGGGAGCCTCGGCCGCGCCGGGGCCCTCGTTCGTTCTGGTGTCTCGTCCCGCACCCCCGGACGCGCCGGAGGGGCCGAGACCGGGAGGGTATAAGCGTCAGCCGCTCGACTCGCAAGCCCGCCGCGCGGCGGGGACGTCGTCGGTCACCAGACCGTCGACGCCCATCCGCGCGAGGTCACGGGCCCGCGCGGGATCGTTCACCGTCCAGACGTTCACGAACCACCCGCGCGCGTGCCAGCGCGCCACGCTGGGCGCGTCGACCGCCTCGTGGTGCGGGTGGACCCCCGCCACGTCGGCGAAGGCCGACGGGGCGAGCGCGGCCTCGCGGTCGAACAAGAGGGCGCACGCGACGCTCGGGAGCGCCTCGCGGACGGCGGTGAGCGCCGCGGGGTCGAAGCTCGAGACGACCACGCGCTCCCGCTCCGCCGGCCGGCGCCGCGCGAGCACGCCGGCGCACGCCGCGGCGCCCGCCTTGACCTCCACGTTCACCCGCAGCCCCGCGCCGAGCAAGAGGTCGAGCGCGTCGTCGAGGGTGGGGATCGGGGCGCCGCCGACCGCGGGGAGCTCGCGGCGGAGCAGCGCGTCGAGCGCCCGCGCGTCCCCGGCGAGCCGCCGCAGGTCGTGATCGTGGAACACGACCACGGCGCCGTCCCGCGTCGCGCGCACGTCGAGCTCGACGCCGTCGGCTCGAACGCCGATGGCGGCCTCGAAGGCCGCCATCGTGTTCTCCACCTCGCGGTGGTGGGCCCCGCGATGGGCCCAGAGGAGCGGTCGGCGCAAGGCCCTCAGCGCGTCGAGGCGCGCAGCCGCCACGCGTCGAGGGTGCCCGTGTCGCCCGACGCGCCGTCCGTGACGGTGAGCGTCCAGGTCCCGCGCAGGTCCTCGCCGACGAAGCCGGGGACCTCGAAGCTGCGCTCGATGCGCGAGGTGCTGCTCGGGTCCTCGGTCAGCAGCACGAACTCGCGGCCGCTCGGCCCGCGCAGGCGCAGGGTGAGCTCGTACGGGAACGAGTGGGTGATCTCCACGTCGACGTGGAGCGACTGGAGCTGGCCGGCGTCCGTCACCTCGATCCGGCTCTCGAGCGAGCCCGCGTCGGGGATCGCGCGGCCGGTCTCGCCCTCGTAGGTGCGCGCGGTGATCGCGCCGCCGCAGTCGGTGGTGCAGCGCGTGATGTCGAGGCTCCACACGTTCAGCGTGCCGGTGTCCTGGCGCGCGTTGTCGACGACGACGAGCTCGTAGACCCCGGCCGCGTCGGTGCCGTTGAAGTCGGCGACGGTGAAGGTCTGCTGGAGGTCGTCGGCGCTGCCGCCCTGGCGGTCGATGAGGGTCACGCGCGTCGCGCCGCGCACGAGGTAGACGCTCAGGTCGCCGCGGTAGGTGTGGGTGATGTCCACGGTGACGGCGAGCGAGGAGATGTTGCCGCCCTCGGTGACCGTGATCATGCCGCTGACCCCGCGCGGGTCGTTGTCCGGGATCGGCCGGCGCGTGTCGTCGACGAGGCTGTCACCGGGGTCGAGGCAGGCGCGGTCGCTCGCGCAGTCGGAGTCGTCGCAGTCGGTCTGGCCGTCGCGGTCGTTGTCGACCCCGTCGTTGCAGACCTCGGTGAGCATGACGGTAGGCAGGCCGGCCACGTACGCGGTGAGCTGCTCGGTCGTGTAGCGGTAGCTGATCCAGCCGTAGCCGTCGCCGCGCGGGTTCGCCGAGCCCCAGCTCCCGGTGCCCCAGGAGTTCTTGAAGAGGAAGAACCCGCGCTCCATCACCGGGTTGCCCGAGGCGTCGAGCTCCGGGTTGCCCTCGCCGTCGACGCGCGCGACCTCGAGCTCGTCGTCCCAGCCGACGATCAGGAAGCTGTGGCCGGCGCGGCGATCGCCGCTCGAGTCCTCGATGTCGGCCGCGTTCGGAGCGAGCACGTAACCTTGACGCCGGTACTCGGGGTTGGTGCGCAGCCGCGAGCGGCCGTGGTTCCACGACTGGTAGAAGAAGTCGCCGCCGACCACGACGGGGGTGCGCGTCGAGAGCATGTGGCCCTGGAGCGAGCGCACGCTCGGGTTGATCCACTGGCCGCGCGGCAGGCGCCAGCGCATCGCCGCGAGGGCGGCCGGCGGCGGGTCGCCGTTGGTCCAGCAGCGGACCGGGCGGCCGTCGCCCGTGCACTCGGGGTCGTTCGACGTGTTCCACGGCGTCGTCTGGTACGGCCAGTCGGTCTCCTCGACGATCCCGAAGCGGTTGATCGCCTGGAGGTTCATCTGCGCGCTCGAGCCCTCGGTGTTCTGGAAAGCGCGCTGCTCGACCTTGCTCGACCACTGGAGGAACTGCTCCGAGAAGTCGGGGTTCGTGAGGCTGCCCTCGCGGATGTAGAGCGACTCCATCAGCGCGGTCGTCGAGAAGATGGAGCACGTGCCGCGGCTGCCTTGCGAGCGCACGGGGCTCTGCGCCGCGACCATGTCGAACTGGCGCGGGTACGTCTCGTCGGCCTTGCCGTCCTCGGGCAGGCCGCGGCCGCGGTCCGCCGGCGCGTCGGCGAGCAGGGCGTCGAGGTCCGAGACCGGGTCGTCGCCCTCGTCGACGGAGGGGACGTCGGCGGCGCAGCCGCCGAGGGTGAGCAGGACGGCGAAGCCGATGGCGCGAGTCGAGATCCTCATGCGGCGACGATAGCGCACTCCGCGTGCCAGGGTGGAGGCACGTCCGATCCAGGGGCGCGAGCCCCGGAGGTGGCTGCTTCACTCGCCACCCCAGGACACCCGATAGGCTCCACCGATGGCCGGTGCGCCCGCGAACGTGGCGCGGAGCGCGAAGCCCATCGCCATCCCGCGATCGACGGTGACGTCGAGGCCCGCCTCGAGGCCCGCGCCGAAGAGCCCCGCCTCGATCGTCTCGGTCCCGAGGCCCCCGAGCCGCGCCTCGCGCACCTCGAGGTCGACCCAGGCGACCCCGACCGAGCCCGTGGCGACGAGGTACGGCGTGACCGGCCCGAGCGGCAGCTGCAGGCCGATCGCGAGCTCCGCGCGCAGGAAGAAGACGGAGCGGGGCGCGAACGTGAAGCCGTCGGCGCCCTGCGCCGCGAGCCCGTCCGCCTCCGCGAGCTGGCCCCCGCCGAGGCCGAAGCGCAGCTCCGGGCCCCGCAGGAACCCACCGGCGCGCATCCCGAGGTGCAGCGACGCGCCCCCCGTGAACACCTCGCGGAGCCGTTCGCGGCCGCTCCAGTCGGCGCCGAGGGCCAACCCACCGAGCGCCTCGACGCGCGGGCGCCCGAAGCGCAGGTCGAGGCCCGAGAGGTCCATCCCCTCGAGGTGCAGGGAGAGCCCACCCCAGAGCTCGGGGTCGGAGCCGGACGTGCTCGCCGGCGCCGGCGTCGCGACCGGCGCGTCGTAGACGACCGGCGTCGGCGCGACGCGCGCGTCGTGCTCGGGCCGCACGATCACGACGGCCGGCGCATCCGGGCGCGCCGGCGGCGGCGCCTCGAGCTCGGCCTCGAGCTCGATCGTGAGGGTCTGCGCGCGGGCCGCAGGCGCGAAGAGGAGCGAAGCGAGGGCGAAGCAGGCGGCGAGACGTTGCATGGGCGTGACCTCCGCGCGCCCAACGCGGCCGGCGGCCCGCGCTTACACCCCCGTGTTGCGCGGACCCGGCTCGTTGCATAGATCCGCCCGGTGACCCGCCAGTACAGCGACGAGGAGGTCGAGGCGATCTTCCGCCGCGCGCTGGAGCGCCAAGCCGGGGAGGCGGACGGATACGGGCACGACGAGCTGGTCGCCGCCGCGCGCGAGGTCGGGCTCTCGGACGCGCAGATCGAGCGCGCGGTCGGCGAGCTCGAGGAGCAGCGCGGCGAGACGGCGCTGCGCGCGCGGGTCGTGCGCCGGCAGCGCGAGCGCTGGGTGCGCCACCTCGCGACCTACGTCGTCGTGATCGGCGGGGTGCTCGGCCTGCACGCGCTCGGGCTGATCGGCCCGGTGGCGATCTGGGCGGCGTTCGTCTGGGGGATGGGCCTCGCGCTCCACACGTTCTCGACGCTGCGAGGGCCGAGCGAGCAGGCGTACGCGAAGGAGCGCAAGCGTCAGAACCGCAAGGAGCGACGCGCCGCGGCGGCGCGCGCGCGCGAGGAGGCGCGGCGGCGCATCGAGGAGGCCGCGCGGGCGCGCAAGGGCACGGGCGACGAGCTCGAGCGCGTGATCGAGGAGGGCGTGACGCTCTTGCTCGGGATGGCCGCCAAGAAGCTGCGCGAGGCCAACCAGGAGATGAGCCGGCCGCCGCCGCCGCCGACCGCGTTCGACGAGTTCGTGACGGCGAAGAAGACGGGCGCCGCGCCGAGCGCCCGCCGCGACCCGATCGTCACGCCGCCCAAGCCGCGCGCGCCGATCGAGGCGCGAGTCGAGCTCGATCCCGAGGCCGACGAGCTGCCCGCGCCGACGACCGGGCGCTCGCGTCAGCGCGGGCGCGAGAGCTGACCGCGCTCGAGGTCGCCGACGAGGCGGAGGGTCTCGCCCGCCTCGAGGTCGAACGCGCCCGCCGCCTCGCCGGCGAGGTGCGGGCTGCGCAGGGCCACGCGGTGCCGACCTGCGCGCAGCGCGTGGCCGCGCAGGGGCGTCCAGCCGACGAGGCGGCCGTCGACGAAGACCTGCGCCGGCTGGACGGAGTTCACCTCGAGGGTGCCGCGCGCGGCGGGCCGCGGCGACGGGCTCGTCTCGACGACGGAGGGCGCGACCTCACCCTCGGGCGGCGGCTCGTCCACCGCGTCGGCCGGCACTCCCACGGCGTCGGGCGGCTCGGCGGGCTCGTCGAGCTGGCCAACCGGCTCGTCCACCGGCTCGGGCGGCGGCGCGTCGAGCACGGCGGCGGGGCGGGGCGGTGGCGGCGACGCCGCGGGCCATGCCCACCACGCGAGCGCGCCCGCCGCGAGCGCCGCGAGCGCGACGAGCTCGGGGCGGCGCCAGAACGCGACGCGCGGGGCCACGGGCGCGGCCGGCACCGAGCTCGCGCGCTCACGGCTCGCCTCCTCGGGCGCCTCGGGCGCCTCCGCCTCCGCCTCCGTCGCCCGTGTCGCCTCTGTCGCCGCCGCCCCTTCCGGCTCCCGCGCCTCGGCCAGCTCCGACGGAGGCGTGATCGCGGCGCGCGGCCGATCGAGCTTCGCGGTCCCGGGCGAGACCTCGTCGTCGGCCGGCGGGGCGCTGACGCGCGAGAGCCTCACCGTGCCCGACTCGCCATCCGTCGTCGGCTCGCTCGACCGATCGAGCTCGCTCGTCCCGGCCTCGGGCTCGTCCGGCGCGTCGAGCAGCGCGTCGAGCACCCGGCTCGTCGCGAGCGTGCGCACCTCGACCTCACCGGAGCGCGGCTCGTCGGCCGGCTCCTCGCCGCGCGCCTGCGGCACCGGCGCGCTCGCCGCGCGCGCTCGCGCGCCGAGCTCCGGGCCGACCCCTTCGGGCGCGTGCGCGGCGACCCACGAGCGCAGCGCCCGGCCGAGCGCGCGCGCGCTCGCGTACCGGCCCGCGCGGTCGCGCGACAGCGCGCGATCGACGATCGCGGCGAGCTCGGGGGGCACGCCGTCCCCGGGATAGAAGTCGGGCCCGTCGAGCTCGAGCACGCCGCGCGCTTCTTCGACCGTGCGCGCGAAGAACGCGCGGCGCGCGGTGAGCGCCTCGAACAGCACCGCGCCGAGCGCGAACACGTCGCTCGCCGGCCCGATCGGCTCGCCGCGCGCCTGCTCGGGCGAGAGGTAGCCCGGCGTCCCGAACAGCGCGCCGCCCTCCTCGCCGGTGACCGGCGCCGCGATCCCGAAGTCGAGCAGCCGCGCGTGCCCCTCCTCGTCGACCATCACGTTGCGGGGCGTCACGTCGCGGTGGACGATCCCGAAGCGCTCGTGCGCGTAGTGCAGCGCGTCGCCGATCTGCGCGCCGACGTGCGCGACCAGCTCCGGCGGGAGCGGGCCCGAGGCCAAGATCTCGGAGAGCGTCGCCCCCGCGACGTGCTCCATCGCGAGGAAGTACACGCCGTCGACCACGCCGAGCTCGAACACCGGCGCGATGTGCGGGTGGCTCATCTGGACGAGCGTCTTGGCCTCCTGCACGAACATCTCGACGAACCGCGGATCGGACGCGAGCTCCGGCAGGACCTGCTTGACGACGAGCCGCTTCTCGAAGCCTCCGAGCCCGCGCAGGCGCGCGAGGAACACGCGCGACATCCCACCGCGCGCGATCTCCTCGTCGAGCAGGTACTTGCCGAAGCTGCGGACGGGTGAGGCGGTCACGGGCTCTTGCCTGATAGGATCATAACGGATGCGCCCGCTCCACGCGCTCGCGCTCGTCTCCGTGCTGGCTCCGGTGCTCTCCGCCGTCCTCGCGGGCTGCGCGCGCGAGCCGACCGAGGTGCATCTCACGCTCGTGCCGGCCGAGGCGATCGGCTGTCGCCCGACCCGCGTGGACGGCGTGCTCTTGCGCGCGCTCGGCGACACGCCCGCGGAGGCGCGGCCGACCGTGCGGCTCGATCCGCGCCGCGTCGGCCGCATCGACTCGTTCCCCGCGGCGACCGAGGAGGTCTCGGTGCGCGCGGAGGGCGTCGTGGCCCGCGTCGGCGGCGGCGAGGAGCCGTGGCTCGGAGGCGGCGTCGCGCTGCTCGACGCGAGCGACGCGCTGGTCGTCCCGCTGCTGCGGTTCCGGCGCGGCTGCGCGCTCGCGGACACCGGCGCCGGCCTGCCCCCCGCGGCCTCGGTCGCCCCGCTCGACGATGGACGCCTGCTCATCGCGGGGGGTGAGCGCGGGATCGATCACCTGCGGCTCGTGCTCGTGCGCCCGGGCGAGCCGCTCGCGCGCACGATCGATCTCGGCGCGCGGCCTCGCGTCGGCGGCACCGCGACCCCGCTCGGCGGCGCGCGCGTGCTGCTCGCGGGCGGGCGCGGGCGCGAGTCGTTCGAGATCGTCGACGTCGACGCGGGCGCGGTGATCGCCGAGGGGCTGCTCCGCGGGCCGCGCAGCGAGCACGACGCCTTGCGCCTGCCCGACGGCCGCGTGCTGCTCGCGGGCGGGCGCTCGGAGAGCGGGGCGGCGCGGCGCGACGCGGAGCTGATCGAGCTGTCCCCGACGGGCGGCGTGGCGCGACGGACCCTCGGGGAGCTCGGGGTTGCGCGCGTCGCGCCGCAGCTCTTGGCGCTCGACGACGGGACCGTGCTCGTCGTGGGCGGCACGGACGCCGAGGGGGCGCCGATCGCCGAGGTCGAGCGGTTCGAGCCGGCGGCGGAGACGTTCGAGGCGCTCGGCGCGCCGTGGCCCGCGCGCGCGCAGGCGGCGTACGCCGCGCTCGCCGGAGGGCGCGTCGTCCGGGTCGGCGGGCTCGAGGGCGGGGTCTGGTCGCGCGCCGCCGCCGTGCTCCTCGATCGGGGCGCGACGCACGCGTCGCTCGGTGCGGTGCTCGGGCGCGCGCTCGAGCGCCCGCGCGCGGTCGGGCTCGTGGACGGGCGGGTGCTCGTGACCGGCGCGCTCGGCGGCGCCCCGGTGGCCGAGGTCGTCGATCCGGGCCAGACCCGCGGCGCCCTCGAGGCGGCGCGCGAGCCGATCGTGCTCGGTCGCGTGCCCTCGCACACCGTCCGCCTCGCGGACGGCGTGGTCGCGCTGCTCGACGAGAACGGCGTCTCGCTGCTGCGGCTCGACCTCAGCGGCGAGTTCGACGACCCGGCGGCGAGCATCAACCCGGCGCAGGTCGACGAGCGCGACGAGCTCAGCCTCGACGGCCCCGACCGGTGGCGCGCCGCCGGCAACCTGCTCGTCTCCGAGGTCGACGGCGCGCGCTTCGACCTCCCCGCCGCGCGGTTCGCGGCGGTGCGCGTCGAGCTGACCTCGGCGGGCGCGCTCGAGCTGCTGTTGACCCCCGCCGGCGCGCCGCCCCTCGCGATCGCGCTCGACGACGCGCGGGCCCGCCTCGGCGACTGCGGCGTCACGCTCGACGGGCCGCTCGTCGTGGAGCGCGACGGCGCGACCCTGCGGCTCGCGAGCGGCGGCGCGAGCCAGGAGTGCTCGCTCGCGCCGGGCCTGGGTCGCCTCGGCGTCGCGGTCCGCGCGCGGCGCGGCGCCGGCGTCCAGCGCCTCTCCGTCAGCCGCCGCTGACCCGGCTCAGAAGGCGCGCGGCTGCGTGTACACGCCGGCGTGCGGCCCGACCGTCGGCGGATCGCCGCCCTCGACCGCGAGCGGCCCGATCGGCAGCGGCTGGCCGCCCTTCTCGAGGTACACGCGATAGAGCTCGGCCCGGTAGTAGGTCGTGATGACGTGCATGATCACCACCCCGGGGAACAGCAGCAGGTAGAGCGAGAGGATCCCGACGAACGCGACGACCAGCCCCACGAGCTGGAGCACGATCATCCCGACGATGAGCTCCTTCGCGAGCAGCTTGGTCATCTTCATGACCTCGCCGAAGCGCAGCGCGGCGCCGACGTCGTCGGCGATCTCGGCGCGCATCACGGCCACCTGCATGACCATGTTCGCCACGAGGATGAACGCGAACAGCAGGACGAAGCAGACGATCATCAGGACGACCCCGAGGATCGCCCCCACGCCCGCGCCGGCCTCGCCGCCCGCGCTCGCGCCGGCCATGACGGTGCCGAACATCGCGACGATGCCGACGTACATGCAGCAGTAGCCGACCATGATCGCGGCCACGAACGGGATCGACCAGAGCAGCGCCGCGAGGAAGCCCTTGAAGCCCGTCTCGACGAGCTTCATCAGGTAGTTGAAGTCCATGTCGAGGCGCGGGAGCGGGGAGTCCTGCCCCGACACGGCGCGGCGCAGCATCAGCGCGTTCCAGCCGATGAGCACGATCTGCCCGATCACCGGGATGCACATCCCGGAGAGGACGATGAGGGACGCCCACCCGACCTTGCCGACCCACTCGGGGTCGCTGCGCAGCGCGGTCCATCCTCTGAGGTAGTGCATCTCGTTTCTCCGTTCTCTCGAGCCAGGTTCTCTCGAGCTAGCGCTGCGGCGTGAAGTCGAACGGCACGGCGACGACCGCGCAGTTGCCGGTAGGCCGCGGGAACCGGATGCGCTGCGCGATCGCGCGCACGCAGGAGGTCACCTGCGGGTCCTGGAGCGTGCCGCCCGTGCGCACGCCCGCGACCGCGCCGTCGCGACCGACGCGGACCTGCAGCTGCACGCGGCCGCTCAGCGTCTGGTTCACCTTGAGGCGGCGCTCGTAGCAGTTGCGGAACTGCAGGTTGTTCGCCTGGATCGCGCGCTGTGCGGCCGCCTGGTCGATGTCGCCGGAGCACGCCCAGTCGCCGCCGCCGCCGCCGACGTAGCGCGTCACGTAGCGGATGCGCGTGCCGGCGTCGTCGCTCTCGGGCTCGCCCGCGTCCGGCAGGTCGTCGGGCAGGAGGAGATCGTCGTCGGCGAGCGCGGTCGGGCGCTCCGTCGTGCCCGCGTCGGACGCGCCTTCGACGACGGGCGTCTCGGCGGGCTCGCCGCAGCCGCGCATCCCGAACCACACCGCCACGCTCGCCCCGAGCAGGACGACACCGATGATCGCGTACTTGAGGTTGCCCCCGCCGGCGGGGGGAGGGGGAGTCGACTCGGCCAAGCGGTCTCCAGGTTCGAGGGAATCGAGGCCGGAGGATAACGCCTCGACCCGCAAGCTCAAAGCGGCCCGTCGTGGCATCCTCGCGCCGCCATGAGCCGCATCCACAGGAAGCTCCCGCCCCCGGGCACCCGCATCGGCCTCGCCTTCTCGGGCGGCCTCGACACGCGCGCCGCCGTCGCGTGGATGAGCCGTCGCGGCGTCGAGGTCTACGCCTACACCGCCGATCTCGCGCAGCCGGACGAGAAGGACCCGCGGGACATCCCGCCGATCGCGCTCGAGCACGGCGCGAAGGTCGCCCGCCTCGTCGACTGCCGCGAGGCGATGGTCAGCGAAGGCATCACCGCCATCCAGTGCGGCGCGTTCCACCTCTCGAGCGGCGGCAAGAAGTACTTCAACACCACCCCGCTCGGCCGCGCGGTCACCACGACCGCGATCGTGCGCGCGATGCGCGCGGACGAGGTCCACGTCTTCGGGGACGGCTCGACCCACAAGGGCAACGACATCCAGCGCTTCTTCCGCTACGGCATCCTCGTCGACCCGCAGCTCTCGATCTACAAGCCCTGGCTCGACCCGGCGTTCGTGGACGAGCTCGGCGGGCGCAAGGAGATGAGCGAGCTCTTGGTCTCGCTCGGCCTCCCCTACACGATGAGCGCCGACAAGGCGTACTCGACCGACGCGAACGTGCTCGGCGCGACGCACGAGGCCAAGGACCTCGAGCGGCTCGACGTCGGCATGACGATCGTCGAGCCGATCATGGGCGTCGCGCACTGGCGGCCCGAGGTCGCGATCGCGCCCGAGACGATCACGATCACGTTCGAGGCGGGCGCGCCCGTCGCGATCGACGGGCAGCGGTTCGACTCGACGTTCGAGCTCTTCCTCGAGTGCAACCGCATCGGCGGCAGGCACGGGCTCGGGATGAGCGATCAGATCGAGAACCGCGTGATCCACGCGAAGAGCCGCGGGATCTACGAGGCGCCCGGCATGGCGCTGCTCCACATCGTCTACGAGCGGCTCCTGAGCGCGATCCACAACGAGGACACGACCGACCTCTACGCGACGCTCGGGCGGCGGCTCGGGCGGCTGCTCTACGAGGGCAAGTGGTACGACCCCGAGGCGCTCATGCTGAAGGACGCGCTGACGCGCTGGGTCGCGACGGCGATCAGCGGCAGCGTGACGCTCGAGCTGCGCCGCGGCGACGACTTCACGCTCCTGTCGACCGAGGCGCGCCACATGGCCTACGACCCCGACAAGCTCTCGATGGAGAAGGTGGACGCGGCGTTCACGCCGGAGGACCGCATCGGCGCGCTCGAGCTGCAGACGCTCGCGGTCGGCGACAACCGCGCGCTGCTCCTGCACTACCTCGACACGGTGAAGCGCCTCGGCGGCCCGCCCGCGAGCCGCCTCGACAAGCTCCTCGAGGAGTGAGCGCGCTACCTGCGGCGCGCGCGCCACGCGCACGCGGCGAGGAACAGGACGGCGAGCCACGCGAGCGGCGGCGCGCGGCGCACCGCGCTGGTCGCGCAGCCGCCGCTGACGCCGGGGCTGCGATCGCCGGCGTCGGCCGCGCCCGCGTCGCGTGGGCTCGCCCCGCCGTCGGGATCGCTCGCGCCGCCGTCGGGATCGCTCGCGCCCGCGTCCTCGGCGTCGCCGGCGTCGATCGCGCCCGGCCCCGCGTCCGCGCCGCCGCAACGCGACGGCGTCGGCGCGCCTGGGTAGCGGACCGCGAGCAGGTGCTCCAAGCCCGCGCGCACCGCGTCCGGCGGCCAGCTCGAGTGCCCGAAGCCCGCGCGCACGTCTGTCTCGTACGGGACGCCGAGCCGCGCCCACTGCGCCTCGAGCGCGCCCGCGGAGCCGCCCGTGTAGTTCGGATCGTCGGCGCCGTAGTACATCCGGATCGGCGCCGCGTGCGCCGGGTCCGAGCGCGACGCGATCGGATAGTGCGGCGCGGACATCGAGAAGACCGCCGCGATCCCCTCGCTGCCGTCGTACACGAGCAGGTACGCGAAGGCGCCGCCCGCGGAGTGGCCCGCGAAGTACGTACGCCGCGCGTCGATCGTGAGCTCGGCCTCGAGCGCGTCCATCCCCGCGGTGATCGCGGCCACGTCGCCGCCGCCCCAGCCCGCGCCCGCGGCCTGCGGCAAGAGGAGCACGGCCCCGAGCGCCTCGGCGTGGGGCTCGAGGTGCGCGTGGTAGCCCTCCGGCGTGCCGCCCGCGCCGTGCAGGAACACGACGAGCGGCGCCGGCTCGCACGCGCGCACGGCGGACGGCACGAAGCGCGTCGCGCGGCGCCCGCCCGGCAGATCGAGGCTCGCCCAGCCCGGCGCCTGCGCGCGGGCGAGCGTTGGCGAGAGCGCGAGCAAGAGCGAGAGCGGGACGACGCAGCGCATCCCCGCGAGTGTGGCACGACCGCGCGCCGGCGAGAGATAGACTCCCCGGGTGCGCCTCGCTCTCGCCCTCGGGCTCTCGCTCGGCGCCCTCGCCGCCGCGCGCGCCGAGGCGCAGCCGCGCGTGCTCGTCGCGACGAGCCCCGAGCTCGCGGCGCGGATCGCCGGACAGACCGCGGATCTGCCCGTCGCGCTCGAGGAGGCGTCGCCGCCGGCCGACTTCGAGGCGGCCCTCGCGCTCGGCCGCGCGCGCGCGGCGCCCTTCGTGGTCTACGCGCGCGAGCGCGAGGACGGCCTGACCATCCACGTCGTGGCGGTCGCCGCGCGGCGGATGCTCGCGCGCGCCGTCGACGGTGACGATCGCTCCGCGGCGCTCGAGGCCGCGGCGCTCATCGCGCGCGGCGCGCTCCGCGACCTCGCGGAAGGCGGCGAAGTCGGCGTCCTCGTGCCGCGCGCCGACGACGCGCCCGCGCCCTCGCCGCCGCCCGCGCCGCCGGCACCCGCGGCGCGAGCCTCCTCGGGCGCGGTCCGGCTCGAGCTCGGCTGGAGCGCCGCGCTCGACGGACACGCGCCCACGGGCGTGCAGGCCCCCTCGTTCGGCGGACTGCTCACGCACGAGCGCCTGCGCGCCGGCGTCCGGATCGAGGTCGCCTTGCCGGTCGAGCTCGCGGACGAGCGCGCGGTCCTCGCGCTGTGGCGACTGCGCCCAGCCGCCGCGCTCGCCTTCGACGTGCTCGACCCCGGCGAGGTCGCCCTGAGCGTCGGCGTCGAGCTCGGCGCGGTCGTGTGGCACCGCGCGACCTCGGTGCGCCAAGCCGAGCTCGCGGCGACCGACGCGGCGTGGAGCGCGAGCGTCCTCGTCGCGCCGCAGCTCGCGCTCGAGCTCTTCCCTGCGGTCCTCGGCGGATCGGTCGGGATCGTCGTCGCGGCCGGGGCCGACATCCTGCCCTCCGCGCCCACCTTCGCGTACGCGCTCGACGGCGCGATCGTCGAGCGCGCCGCGCTCTTCGTGGTGCAGCCCTTCGCGCGCGTCACGCTCGCGGTGCGGGGAGGTTGAGCCTCGTGACGAGCCCGCGTGACCCGGATCGGCCCGAGCCCGCCACGGAAGAGGCGGACGTGCCCCCGCGACCCCTCACCGTCGAGCCCTCCGACCCGCGCGTGCGCGCCGCGATCGCCGGCGATCGGCGCGCGGCGCAGGCGCTGCTCGAGGGGCTCCTGCCGCGGGTGCGCAACCTCGCGCGCTACCTCCTGCGCGGCGACGGCGAGGTGGACGACGTGGCCCAGCTCGCGTGCATCGAGATCTTGCGCGGGCTCGCCGGCTGGCGGGGCGAGGCGAGCCTCGAGAGCTGGGCGCTGCGCATCACCGCGCGCGTCGCGCGACGGCACGCGCGGCGCGAGCGCGCGCACGACCCGCGGCAGGTGCCGCCCGAGCTCTACGCGGTGCCGAGCCCCGACGCGGCGCCCGACGCGTACCTCGAGCGCCGGCGGCTCGCCGCGCTGCTCGACCAGCTCCCGGACGCGCAGCGAGATGCGCTCGTGCTCCACCACGTCCTCGGCCTGAGCGTGCCGGAGATCGCGGCCGAGCTCGACGTGCCGCAGGAGACGACGCGGAGCCGCCTGCGGCTGGGCATGAAGCGGCTGCGCGAGCTGCACACGGAGGGGGAGGCATGACCGATCGCGATCCGATCGACGAAGACCTCGAGGCGCTCTTGCGGCTCGACGGGCCCGGGCCGGCGCGGCGGCTGGCTCCGAGCGCGAGCGCGGCGCTGATCGGCGGGGCCCTCGACGCGTGGGAGACGCCGCCGATCGCCGCGCCCTCGCCGCCGGCCGCCGCCGCCGCGCCGTGGGCGAAGATCGCGCTCGTCGCCGCCGGCGTCGGCGGGCTCGTCGGCGCGGCGGTGACCGCGCTCGTGCTCTCGCTCGGGGACGCACCGAGCGCCGCGCCTCCGCCGCCGCCCGCGGACGTCGCGGCGGCCGCCGTCGAGGAGCTGCCCACCGCGAGCGACGACGGCGACGACGACGCGAGCGACGACACCGCGAACGACGACGACGCGAGCGACGACACTGCGAGCGACGACGGCGACGGCGCGAGCGACGACACTGCGAGCCACGACACTGCGAGCCACGACACTGCGAACAGCGACGGCGCGAGCGACGACACTGCGAGCGACGACGGCACCGCGCCGCGGCTCGACGACGCGCGACCCGCGGCCCGCGCGCGCCGTGGGCCGCCCGCGCGACCGGAAGATCTCCTCGCGCTCGGCAACCGCCTCCGCGCCGAGCGCCGCTGGCGCGAGGCCGGGGACGCCTACGCCGCGGCCGCGCGCGCGCAGCCCGGCTCCGCGACCGCGCACGTCGCCGACGTGGCGGCGGCGGCGATCCGGCTCGAGCACCGGCG
>JAHBWG010000094.1 GCA_019637095.1 Sandaracinaceae bacterium
AAATGACGAGGATCGTCCCCCTCGACCACGCTGTCTCTGAGGTCGCGCGCGAGCGAAGATCGAGCGAGGGGCTGGACACGTTCCATAACGGTGTTATGGTCTGGCCCGTAACACTGTTATGGATGACGCGATCGAGCGGCTCTACGAGGCCATCGCCCGAGGCGAGCTCCGCGAGGAGGACCTCTCCACGCGCCGGATCGCGGGCTTCCTCGACCGGACGACGGGCGCCGTCTACCACCGCTGGGGCTCACTCGACGGCGTGCTGTTCGCGGTGAGCCAGCGGGGCTTCGCGGCGCTGGCCGAGCGGCTCCTCGCGAGCTGGACGCGGAGCAGGGACCTCGCCGACTGCGCCGAGGTCTTCGTCGCGTTCGGGCTCGAGCACCCGGTGCTCTACGCGTCGATGCTCGAGCGGCACTACGACTGGGGCGCGCTCCGGGCCGCCGGCGCGTTCGCCGGGCCGACCCCCGGCTCGGCGCTGCTCGCCCAGGTCGTGTGCTTGCTGCGCGAGGCCGGCGCCGCCGAGCCCGTCGAGGACACCCGCCTCCTGATGGCGGGGCTGCACGGGATCGTGTCGTTCGCGGCGAGCGGCCGCATGAACGCGGGCGAGCTCAGCGCGAGCGACCGAGACGTCGCCATCGCCACCGCGCGCGGGCTCGCCCGCCGCCTGTCGCCCGAGCGTCCGCGCGCCGCGAGGCCCGCCAAGGAGAAGAAGAAGCGATGAGCACCCCCAGCCTGAGCACGCCGATCGTCCTGCCGAGCGGCCAACGCCTCCCGAACCGCATCGCCAAGAGCGCGATGAGCGAGCGCGTCGCGACCTCCGGCGGCCGCGTCAGCGAGGGGCTCGTGCGGCTCTACGCGCGCTGGGCCGAGAGCGGCGCCGGCCTGCTCGTCACCGGCAACGTCATGGTCGACGCGCGGGCGCTCGGCGAGAGCGGCAACGTCGTCGTCGAGGACGAGCGTGACCTCGCGGGCCTGCGCGCGTGGGCCGACGCCGCGAAGGCGGGCGGCGCGAAGATCTGGATGCAGATCAACCACCCCGGCCGGCAGTCGCCGCGCACGCTCTCGCCCGCGCCGGTCGCGCCCTCGGCGGTGCGCCTGCGCGGCGCCGGACCGGCGTTCGCGACGCCGCGCGCGCTCGAGCGGCGCGAGATCGAGGAGATCGTCGCGCGCTTCGCGACGACCGCGCGGATCGCCGAGCGCGCCGGCTTCGACGGCGTACAGATCCACGGCGCGCACGGTTACCTCGTGAGCCAGTTCCTCTCGCCGCTCGCGAACCTCCGCGACGACGACTGGGGCGGCGACGCGACCCGCCGCATGCGCTTCCTGCTCGAGATCGTGCGCGCGGTGCGCGCGACGGTGCGCCCCGGCTTCGCCGTCGGGCTCAAGCTCAACTCGGCGGACTTCCAGCGCGGCGGCTTCACGGAGGAGGAGTCGATGGCGGTGCTCGAGGCGGTTGGCGCCGAGGGCCTCGACCTGATCGAGGTCTCCGGCGGCACCTACGAGTCCGCCAAGATGTTCGAGGAGACGGTGCCCGCGCGCGAGAGCAGCCGGCGGCGCGAGGCGTTCTTCCTCGACTACGTGGAGCGCGCGCGCGCGCGGATCGCGACGCCGATCCTCCTCACGGGCGGGCTGCGCACGCGCGAGGGGATGGAGGGCGCGCTCGCCGCCGGCGTCGACGTGATCGGCCTCGCGCGCCCGATGGCCGTCCAGCCCGATCTGCCCGCGGCGATCCTGGCCGGTCGCGCCGAGCACGCGGCGCCGGTGCGTATCGCGACGGGGATCGCGAGCCTCGACGCGCTCCTCCAGGGCGCGTGGTACCAGCTCCAGCTCGATCGGATGGGCCGGGGCCTCGAGCCCGACCCGCGCGCGAGCCGCGTGCGGGCGCTCCTCGGATACTTCCGCGCCCGCCGCGGGACGCCGCTCGCCCCGCGCGAGCCGCGCGGCGCGGCGCGCCCCTCCGTTCAGCACGCTTGAGCGCGAGATCGGGGGGCGTCGGCATCCCGACGGGCGACGCCGGGCTCGTCGACATCCCGACGGGTGGTTACTCTGCGCTCCATGGCCACGCCCTCGCGCGTCCTGGATCGGATCGACGAAGTGTTCGACGCGCTCGAGCGCGGCGATCTCGCGGGGGCCGAGGCGCTCATGGCGCTGCCGCGCCGCAAGGGCGCAGCGTCGCGTGAGCGGCTGTGGGCCGAGGCGCACCTCGCGATGGCCGGCCAGGACCTCGACGCGGCGCGCGACTGGATCGCCCAGACCATCGCGGCGGACCCGAGCTGGTGGCAGCCGCACGTCGACGCGGCGCTCCTCCACTGGGAGGCGGGCGACGCGGATGGCGCGTACGCGGCGCTCGTCGCGACGCGCGACGCGCTCGACCCGCGGGACCCCGAGGGCTGGCTCGAGCTCGGCGAGCTCGCGCTCGACTTCGAGCGGCCCCGCGAGGCCGCGGACGCGCTCGCGCACGCGGTCGAGCACGACCCCGAGGACCCCGACGTGTGGTACGCGCTCGGCGCCGCGCTCCACGCGCTCGGCGAACGCGATGCGGCGACCGACGCGTGGCTGCGCACCCGCGCGCTCGATCTCGCCGGGCCCCGCCCGCCGTGGAAGCTGACGCACGCGGAGCTCGAGGCGCTGGCCGAGCGCACCTTGCGCGAGCTGCCCGCCGAGGTGCGCGACGGGCTCGTCAACGTCCCGATCCTCGTCGAGGACGCGCCGAGCGAGGCGCACGTGCGAGAGGGGATCGATCCGCGCCTGCTCGGGCTCTTCACCGGCACGCCGTTGCCCGAGAAGGGCGAGTCCGGGAGCACGCCGAACGTCGACAACGCGACGCTCTACCTGCGCAACATCGAGGCGATGTGCGACGACCGCGAGCAGCTCGAGGAGCAGATCTGGATCACGCTCTTGCACGAGACCGCGCACTTCTACGGCCTCGAAGACGAGGACCTCGAAGCGCTCGGCCTCGGGTGATGCGCTACTGGCAGGTGCCGTCGGTGCAGGCGCCGCTCGCGCAGCGCGTGGTCGCCGCGTCACAGAGCTCGCCGAGCGCCACGACCGGGCGCACGGTCACCCCGAGCTCGTGCGGGATCGTGCCCATCGCGAGCCCGCGGTAGCGCTCGACGATCACGTAGTAGCTGCCCAGGGCGAGGTCGCGCAGCTCGACCGAGGAACGGACGTTGCCCATCGCGACGTCGTCGTTGCAGGCGAGCACGCTGCCCGAGTCGGGGCACGCGGCGCGCACGAGCACGATGGTGTCCGTCGAGCCCGTGCCCGGGAGGTCCGTCGTGACGAGCAGGTCGAAGCGCGCGAGCGGGACGTCGACCTTGTAGATCGCCTCGGCGCCGATCCCGGCCTGCGCGTCGCCGGCGACGCACGAGGGGTCGATCTCCATCAGCCCGCGGCCGGCGCCCGTCGCGCCCATGCGGGTGACCGTCGCGCCCATCTCGGCCGTCGCGGGCACCGTGATGTCGATCGCGCGGTCGCACAGCCCCGCGACCGCCGCGCTCGGGATGCACGCGCCGCCGCTGCAGACCATCTCCGGCCGGCAGTAGGTCTCCGCGTCGCACGCCTCGCCGAGGCCGACGAGCACCGCCTCCTCGATCGGGCGCATGAGCATCGGGCTGGTCGCCCACGCCGCGTCGTACGCGCGCAACCCGACGCGCGACGCCTGCACCGCGCGCAGGTACGGGCCGAGGTTGAGATCGGCGGCGCGCACCCACACGCCGCCGGTCCACGTGGTGCCGAGCGCCGGCGGGTCGTCGAAGCGGACGATGAGCACGTCGCCGTCCTCCGTGGCCTCCCCGTCGCCGAAGATGTCGAGCAGGTCGCCGTCGGGTCCGTAGAAGTTCATCGCGACGCCGCGAACGTCCGCGTCGCCGTCCGTCCCCGTGGCCTGGATGCGCACGTCGTCGAGCACGAGGCGCAGCGAGCCGTCGGTCAGCGCCGGCGCGTCCCCGCGGCGCACGGTGAACGCGATCTCGACCGTGCCGCGGTCGACCGTCATCTGGCTCGCGGGCGGCTGGCTGAAGCCCGTCACGATGAAGTAGTGCGTGCTGCCGCCGCGCACGGTGATCGCGCCGGTCGAGCGGTACTCGCCCATCGCCGTGTCGTCGAAGCAGCGCGGGGGGAAGCCGCCCGTCGGGGCGCGCTCGCACGTCTCGCGCACCTGCACGACCGTGTTGAAGCGCGCGTCGGTGCCCGGCAGGTTCGTGGTGAACTCGACGGCGTAGGTCGAGGCCGGGTCGCCGGGGACGGAGAGCGCGACCACCTCCTGCGGCGCCCAGCGCAGCTCCGCCTCGGTGTTGCCGCACACGAGCCCGAGGTCGCGCGGGCGCGTCTCGGTCATCGCGGTGTCGAACGTCACGCGCACCGTCGCGTCGAGGATCGCGTCGAGGGGGGTGACCTCGCTGCACGTGAAGGACGGGCCCGCGTCGAGCCCGACGCTCGCGTCGAGGAGGCCTCCGTCCGAGGCGGGCGCGACGCCGTCGCAAGCACCGGCGAGCGAGGCGAGCAGCACACAGAGAGAGCGGCGCGGGAGCATGAGCACCTCGTCGGGCGAGCGGCCCGGAGAAGAAGGGCACCGCCTTAGCACGAGGCGCCCCCCTCGCGCCCGCGGGCCACGGGGGTTTGACTCGGCGCCCGAGTCGATGCAACTACCCGGCGCGCGCCGAGGGCTGGCGCGCTCAGGGGCCATCGAGAGGATCATGATCCAGCGTGAAGCGTGGCGGCTGCTCTTCGGTGGCGCGCTCGTGCTCGTCGCGAGCTGCGACGGGGGCGGCGGCACACCGGACGCGGGCGCCCAGGACGGCGGCCCGATGCTGCTCCCGAGCGAGCTGTTCGGGCCGTGCGAGGCGGACTCGCAGTGTCCGGGCGAGGGCGCGGTCTGCCGGCGCGCGGTCGACGGCTACCCCGGCGGCTACTGCACCGTGCCGTGCGAGGACCGCACGCCGTGCGACACCTTCGGCGTCTACCACCACTGCGCGCGCCGCGCGGGCGAGACGCGCTCGTTCTGCGAGCAGCGTTGCCTCAACGGCATCGACTGCGGCCGCACCGCCTACACCTGCGCGGGGGAGCTGCCCCCGTCGGGCGGCGTCTGCATCGGCGTGTGCACGACCGACGAGGACTGCGGCGGCGGCTCGGTGTGCGATCCGTACACCGCCGTCTGCACGACGCGCGTGAACGAGACGGGCGCGATCACGGGCGAGCGCTGCGCGTCGAACGACGCGTGCCGCTCCGGCCAGTGCGTCCTCGAGGAGAGCGCGTCCGGCCTGCCGAGCGGGTGGGTCGAAGGCTACTGCGTCTCGAGCTGCATCCTGCCCCCCGGCTACAACAGCAACGACTTCTTCGCGGGCGAGGCGTTCCCGAACGGCGGCTGCCCCGGCGACGCGATCTGCCTGCCGGCGGACTTCGCGAACACCGCGCGCGGCGATCTCGGGCGTTGCTACGACCAGTGCAACGTCGACACGGACTGCCGCACCGGCTACGCGTGCTTGACCGAGATCCAGCTCGCGAGCGGCGGCACGTCGCGCTACTCGAACGGCCTGTGCGTCCCGGGCGACTGCCGCAGCTCGGGTTGCCCCGACGGATACACCTGTCGGTCGGTGACGGACACCTCGGGGAACGCGCGTAACGTGTGCGGCCGCGGCGCGTAGCGGCACTTGGCTTGCTCTCGTGCACGCGCGAGAGTCTCTGTGTGAGCCGCACGGTCGGTGCGGGTTCGGAGGATCGAATGGGATCGGACATCCAAGGGCGGCTCGTGGCGCTCGCCGTGGCGAGCGCGCTCGGGCTCGCGGGCTGCGACGGGAGCACCCCGAGCGGGGGCACCGACGCGGGGCCGGACATCATGCTGCCGGACACCGGCGCGGCGGGCTGCTCGGTCCCGACGAGCGGCTTCGGCACGAGCGTCGGCCGCAACTTCAGCCCGATCACGCTCACGAGCTGCGACGGCTCGAGCTACGAGTTCTACGGGACCGCCGAGGGCTACTGCGACGCGAGCTTGACCGTCGTCATGATCGCCGCCGGTTGGTGCGGCCCCTGCCGGCGCGAGGCGATGCTGATGGAGACGTTCCTCACGCAGCGCTACGCCCCGCATCGCGTGCGTGTCCTGGTCGCGATCACGCAGAACAACGACTACGAGGCGCCCTCGCTCGCGTTCTGCGAGGGGTGGGTGGCGCAGTACGCGCTCACGAACCCGGTGACCATCGATCCGACGCAGGAGACGCAGGTCTACTTCCCCGGCAACGCGCTGCCGGCGACGCTGATCGTCGACGCGACCGGGCGGATCGTCCACCGCGAGTACGGGGTGAGCAACGACCTCGAGACGGTCCGCGCCGAGCTCGATCGGCTCCTCGGGCTCTGACCGCCGGCGATGGATCTGCGGCGCGAGCGGCGAGGCGCGCCTCGGCGACGGCTCGCCGCGCCGGCGTTGCTCGCGCTCGTCGTGCTCGGGGCGAGCGCCGCGCGCGCGCAGAGCGACCTGAGCTTCGAGCTCCCGGGCGTCGGGCGCACGACGTTCTCGCTGACGAGCACGACGACGCTCCGCTACCGCGGCGAGAACTACGACGCGAACCGCTTCGACGACGACTTCGGCTCGCTCTACCAGCGCTTCGACGTGGCCCTGCAGGCCGACGAGCTGCGCGCCGAGGCGCGCATCGACCTGTTCGTGCCGCACACCGTGCTCGTCGAGTCGCGCTGCGTCGGCCGGCCGCTCGGCGTGGACGACCCCTCCTGCTACCTCGACTGGGACCTGCGCCCCGAGCGCCTGACGCTGCGCTGGGAGCCGAGCGAGTGGGTGGTCGAGGCGGGCGACACGCAGCTCGTGCTCGGCCGCGGCGTCGCGCTCGCCTTCCGCAAGGTCGACCTGCTCGCGGTCGACAACGCGCTGCGCGGCGGCCACGTCCGCTACCAAGGGAGCAACTTCCGTTTCGGTGCGCACGGGGGCCTCGCCAACCCGCAGAACATCGACCCGATCGACCTGCGCATCGTGCGCGAGCCTCAGGACGTGGTCGTCGGCGGCAACATGGCCGTCGTCGCGCCCGCGCCGCTCGGCGTCACCCTCGGGGTCCACGCGCTGCGCGTCGGCTTCGAGGACGTCGACTCGATCGACGGCGTCACGCGCTCGCGCTTCACCGATCGCGCGGTCGACGTCGCGGGCTGGAGCGCCGAGGCGGCGGGCCTCGCGGACGGGCAGCTCGCCCTCTACTTCGAGGCGAACGGCCTGCGCCGAACGCAGCGCCTCGTCGACCAAGCGCGCTCCGAGACGGGGCGCGGCGTGTACGCCTCGGCGCAGCTCCAGCTCACCGAGCTCACGATCCTCGTCGAGTGGAAGGACTACACGAACTTCCTCGTCGCGCCCGAGACGACGGAGGCCAACGCGCGCCGGATCTACAGCGCCGCGCCGCCCGTCGAGTACGACGGCCCGCAGCGGCTGCGCGGGATCGGCAACCAGCGCGGCGGCGCGATCCGCATGGACTACGCGTTCCTGCCCGGGCCGTGGAGCTTCTCGGTCAACAGCGCGCTCTACGCGTTCAACGAGGAGCCGCACCGCGACCCGTTCGAGGGTGTGCTCGTCTCGCACTCGTGGATGACGCTCGCCAAGCGTCAGGAGTACGGCGGGGACCTCAACTGGAGCCTCGACCTCCAAGGCGGCGCGCGCTTCGAGACGCTCCTGCACGACCACGACGCGCGCTTCCGCAGCGGGGACATCGATCGCTGGATGATCCACGGGCGCCTCGACATCACCGTCGGCAGCGGCGATCACGCGTTCGACTTCATCGTCGACCACCGGCACGAGCGCGAGATCCGCGGCGACGTCGCCGAGTTCCAGATCGGCGGCGCGTCGGTCACCTACACGTTCGGCATCCCGTTCACGCTGACGCTCTCGCTGCGTTGGACCGACTACCAGCCGGGCGTGGTGGTGAGCCGCGGCCGGCGCGAGTACAACTTCTTGGGCGGCGAGTTCTATCCCTCGCTCGAGGTCCGCTGGACGTTCGAGCCCGGGACGTACCTGTCGCTGTTCGCCGGGCAGACGCCGGGCGGTCAGCTTTGCTCCGGAGGCGTCTGCCGCGACGTCCCCACGTTTGAAGGATTCCAGCTCACCTTCGTCGGTAGGCTCTGAGGACCGGGAGCTCTCATGCGTCGTCTGCGTCTCGTCATCCCCGCCGCGCTCGCCCTCGCGGCCGCGCTCGCTCTGCCGGCCGGCGCCCCCGCGCCCGCCGAGGCGCGCGTCGGCGGCCGGCCGCCGCCGTTCGTGCTGCCCGCCGCGGCGGGGGGCCCGACGAGCGCGCCCTTCCGCATGGGTGACCACCTCGGGCAGCGCCCGGTGGCGATCCTCTTCTGGGCGACGTGGTGCCAGCCGTGCCAACAGGAGCTGCCGTTCTACGAGTCGCTCTACCAGCGCTATCGCGAGCAGGGCTTGCGCGTCGTCGCGATCAGCATGGACTCGCAGGCGACGATCATGCGCGCGGGCCCGAACGCGCGGCGGCTCAACGTCACGTTCGACGTGGTGACCGACGTCGACACGCGCGTCACGACGCAGCTCAACCCGCGCCGCGCGGCGCCCTTCAGCATCTGGGTCGATCGCGCGGGGCGGATCGTGCGCGAGCAGGAGGGCTTCAGCCCCGCCGAGCAGAACGCGGTCGCGCAGGGCATCGCCGAGCTCGTCGGTCGCTGAGGGCGCCTCGCGCCGTCGATCACTGGCCGGTGAGGATCTCGAGCGGGTTCGGCAGCGTGCCGGGGCGCGAGCCGGTGGACCCGCTCTCGCCCGACTCGCCGCTCGAGCCGCCGCGGCGGCTCGTGGCCGGCGTCGTCCCCGTGGCCGCGCGCTCGACCGGGCCCAGGAGGGTGCCCAGGAGCGAGTCGTCGGTCCGGCCGCGGCGCCCGCCGCGGGTCGTCCCCGTCGCGCCGGTGGCCGCCGGCGTCGTCGCGCCCGCCGCGGGCTCGGCGCCCGGCACCGCCACGTCCTCGGGCACCGCGGCGACCTCGGTCCCGCCCGCGGCCGGCTCGGCGGTCACGGTCGCGCCGTGGCACTCCGCGAGCTGGCCCTCGAGCTCGGCGACGCGCGCGCGCAGCGCCGCGACGTCCTCTTCGCTCTCGCCCGCGGTCACCGCCACCGGCGCGACCGGCTCGGGGTCTGCGACCGCGTCGGGCTCTTCGCAGCCGACCAGGAGGGAGAGCGCTCCGAGCCACCACCAACGGGTCCTCATGCGCCTACTGTACGCCGTTTTCGCCTGCTCGCTCCCCTGCACGAGCGCGCGCGCGCGGATCACTCGTCGAGCAGCGTCACCGCGCTGCCGAGCGCGGCCGCGATCGCGGGGCGGCGCTCCGCGCGGGTCGCCTCGTCGGCGTCGGTCAGCGGCCCGACGTGGACGTCGAGCAGCGCCGCGCGGCGGGAGGCCACGTCGACGTAGTTGTTGTGGGTCCAGAGCGGCACCGCCTCGAGGCGCTCGATGCGCACGCGGCCGTCGTCGTCGAGGGCGACCCGGGTCCGCAGCCAGGCGCCGTCGCGGACCGTCGGCAGCACCACCGCGGGGTGCAGGTCGCGCGGGATGCGTCGCCCGACGAAGTAGCGCAGACCCTGGTTGCTCACGAGGTTGCCGAGCGAGTACGCGACGACGGCCTCGCCGCGCGGCGACTCGAGCCGCTCGACCTCCTGGAGCACGTGCGGGCCGTGGCCGATGATCACGTCGGCGCCCGCGTCGACGAGCAGGCGCGCGCGGCTCCGCTGCGGCGCGAGCGGGCGCTGGATGTAGTCGTGGCTCCAGTGGATCGAGACGACCACCACGTCGGCCTGCGCGCGCGCGCGGGCGAGCGCGGCGCGGGCGAGCGCGTCGTCGTAGCGCGCGACCCACACGCGGCCCCCCTCCGCGCCGGCCGCGCCTCGGTTGACCCGCTCCGTGAACGCGAGGAACGCGACGCGCACGCCGTCGCGCTCGAGGAGCACGGGGCCGGGCGCCTCGTCGAGCGTCGCCGCCGCGCCCGCCGCGCCGACGCCCGCGGCGGCGAGCGCCGCGAGCGTGTCGCCGAGCCCCGCCGCCGTCTGATCGTAGGAGTGGTTGTTCGCGACGCTCACCGCGTCGATCCCCGCGTTGCGCAGCCCCTCTGCGACGTCGCCGGGCGCGCCGAGCACGGGCGGCTCGCCGGTCTCCGGCGGGATGCGCTCCGAGAGCGGCGTCTCGAGGTTCGCGAGGGCGACCTCGTCCTCGCCGATGATCGCGCGCAGGCGGCCGAAGACGTGATCCCAGCCCGCCGGCTGCTCGCGCGCGGAGCGCACGACCTTGATGTGGCAGAGGATGTCTCCGCTCGCGCCGATCGTGACGGCGCGAGGGCGCGGCGCGGCGGGCGGCGCGGGCTCGGGGCGCTCTCCAGCGTCCGCGCGCGGCGCGGGCGGCGCACCCTCCGCGTCGTTGAAGCTCGGCGCGGCCGCCGGCGGCGCGGTCCGCACGCGCGGCGCGGGCGTCGTGGCGCACGCGAGGGCGACGAGCGCGCTCGTCACGGTGAGCGCGAGCGCGCGCCCGAGCGCGCCGCGCGGCGCCACGGGGACCGAGGGCGCGTCGTCGTCGATCGCGCCCCTCACGGCAGCGTCGCGCGCAGCACCCGCGCCTCCGCGGCCACGGCCGCCTCGTGGTGACCCAGCCGCGCGATCGAGACGAGCAGCGGCGACGCGTTGATCTCGATGAACACCGCGTCGGCCGGGTCCGCGGCGAGCGAGGGGAGCTTGAGGTCCACGCCGAAGTGCCGCAGCCCGAGCGCGCGCGCCGCGCGCAGGCAGTGCGCGCGCAGCGCGTCCCCGATCGCCGGCAGGAGCGTGGCGGTGCAGCCCGCGTTGAGGTTCCTGATCGGGCTGTCGAGGTCGAGCACCTCGCCCGCCGCGAGCACGCCGTCCCAGCGCCAGTCGTTCGCCGCGAACACCTCGGCGACGCGCCAGCTCGACAACAACGCTTGCTCGGTCGCGAACCGCGGATCGAGCGCGCCGATCAGCGCGCCGATGGTGCTCGCTCCGTCGCCGACCACGCGGATCGGGCGCCGCTCGTAGCCGAGGAGGTAGTCGCCGTCGAGGAAGTCGAAGCGGAAGTCGGTGCCCTCGATGCGCTCCTGCGCGAGCGCGATCGGGCCGAGCTCCCAGCACTCGTCGATCGCCGCCTCGAGCTCCGTCTCGTCCTCGACGAGCACCACGCCGCGCCCGTGGCTCAGCGCGTTGGGCTTGACCACGAGCGGGTAGCCGCACGCCTCGGCGAGCGCGTGCGCCGGCGCGTAGCCCGCGTGTGTCGGGTAGCGCTGCCCGAGCAGGTGCGCCTCGGCCATGCAACGCGCCGTGCGCGGCACGGCGAGGCCCTCGCGCGCCATGAGCACCCCGGCGTAGTGCTTGTCCTCGGCGAGCCGCGCGGCGACCGCGTCGTTGAGCGCGGAGCGGCCGCCGATCAGCACCTTGCGCGCGCCGTCGGGGCGTCGCAGCTCGAACAGGTAGCCGCAGTCGTCGAGGACCTCGATCGACCAGCCCAGCCGCGCGGCCGCGTCGCGCGCGAGTGACGTCGGCGTCGTTGTCGCTATGCTGCCGTCCATCATGCGCTGCTGGGCCCTCGCCGCGCTCCTCGCGTGCTCTTGTACCACCTCCCCCGCGGGTCCGCGCGAGGACGAGCGCGTCGAGCGGCCCGCGCGCCCGCCGCTCGCGCCCTTCGACGAGTGCGTGGTGACCACGTACCGCGAGCCGGCGACGTCGGCGGCGCACGTCCCCGTCTGCTCCTCGCTGCCGCTCGCGAGCCACCCGCCGACCGGCGGCGAGCACTTCGGCACGTGGGCGGCGTTCGGCGTCTACGACGCGCCGATCCCGTGGGGCTTCCTGATCCACTCGATGGAGCACGGCGCCGTGGTGCTCGGCTACCGCTGCGAGGAGCCGTGCCCCGAGGTGGTGAGCGAGCTCGTCGCGATCGCCGAGGGCATCGACGATCCGCGCTGCCGCGGCGAGGACTTCCCGCGGCGCGTCATCGTCGCGCCGATGCCCGACCTCGACGTGGCGCTCGTCGCGCTCGCGTGGGAGCACGGTTACCTCGCGACGTGCCTCGATCCGCCGTCGCTGCGCGCGTTCGTCGACGCGCGCTACGGCCGAGGCCCCGAGGACACCTGCTTCGCGGGCGCCGATCGCGCCGCCGACGGCTGGTGCCCGTGACGCTGCGCCGGAGCTCGGAGGGGTCGGAACGGCCTCACAGGGCTTGCAGCAACAACGACCCGACCGTGTAGCCGGCGCCGAAGGCGCACAGCACCCCGATCTGGCCCGGCGCGAGCTCGCGGTGCGTGTCGAGGGCGAGGAGCGCGCCCGCGGCGGCGGTGTTCGCCGTCGTCTCGAGCACCATCGGGAACTTGTCCGCGGCGCGCGGCCCGACGAGCCGCTCGCCGATCGCGCCGTTGAGGCGCGCGTTCGCCTGGTGGAGCCAGAACCGCGTGACGTCGCTCGGCGTGAGGCGGTGTCGGTCGAGCTGCTCCTCGATCACGCTCGGCACGAGCTTGACGATGTCGCGGAAGACGCGCCGGCCCTCCTGGTAGAAGAGCTTGTCGGCCGCGTCGCGGCGCGCCTCGTCGCAGCGGTTCAGGAACCCGCAGTTGTTGCGGACGTTGTTCGAGTACCGGCTCACGAGGCTCGCGTCGAGGATGGCGAGGCCGCCCGGCGCGCGCGCGGCGTCCGCCGCCTCGATCACCACCGCCGCGCCCGCGTCGCCGAGGATGAAGTGGCTGTCGCGGTCGCGGAAGTTCGCGTACGCGCTCGGCAGCTCCGGCACGCACACGAGCGCCGAGCGCGCCCGCCCCATCGCGATGGCGTCGTTCGCGAGCTGCATCGCGTAGGCGCCGGAGCTGCACCCGACCGAGCAGTCGAACGCGAAGCCGCGCGCGCCGAGGGCCGCCTGGATCTCGATCGCGATGGAGGGATAAGGCCGCTGTAAGCTCGAGGCGCCCACGATCACGAGATCGATCTCGGTGGGATCGACGCCCGCGTCCGCGATCGCCTTGCGGGCCGCGGCGAGGCCGAGCTCGGCCTGGACCGAGAGCTCCTCGTCGGCGCGGTCCGGGATGCGCGGCGCCATCCGCGACAGGTCGAGGATGCCGCTCGCGTCCCAGAAATGCCGGGCGCGGATGCCGGAGACCTGGTCGATGAAGGCGGGGCTCGACTCGGGCGCGTCCGGGTCCTCGCCGCGCGCCCAGCGGTTGAACGTTCCGCAGAGCTCCTCGTTCGTGACGAGCGCGGGCGGCAGGTGCGAACCGACGCCGGTGATGCGGGGTTGGGTCACGGGCACGCGTGTACTCGACTTCGGGACGATTCGCCAGATGAACGATGTTCACGACTGAAAACACAGCGTGAGATCTCGTCCCGCACGCGCCACCGCTGGCTCGACCCCGGGCGCGGCGCAACCCGCCGGTTGACGGGCCGCGCCGCCCCATAGGAGCGTTCGCCCGACCCGATGAGCGAGCCCGAGCCCGACGACGACGGCGCGCGCCGCGCCCGGGCGCCCCTGCCCGCGTGGTGGGGGCGCGCGGCCGGGGTCGGCCTGCTCGCGCTCGCTGCCGTCCTGGCCGCGATGAGCGGGGGCTCCTTCCTCTCCTTCGTCCTCGGCATGGCGGGGCTCGCGCTCGCGGCGTTCGGCGCCAGCGCGACGCCCGTCGTCGAGGGCGAGCTCGCGCCGCCCGAGCCGAGCCCCGCCGAGGGCGGCGGCGAGGACGAGAGGACCACGAAGGCGCGCCTCGCGCTCGCGACGCTCGGCGGCGGCTCGCTCGCGCTGGGGCTCGGGTGGGTCGGGGTGACCGCGCTGAGCGAGGAGCGGGCGGCGATCGCGTGGGCGCCCGTCGTCGCCGGCGCGGCGCTCCTCGTCGCCGCGGCGGTGTGGGAGGCGTCGCGCGCGCTCGCGCCGGTCGCGCTCCGCGCGCTCGGTCCGTCCGGCCCGACCGCGCAGGGGCTGGTCGCGCTCGGCGTCGCGGCCGCCCTCGCCGTCCAGATCGTGGTGCCGGCGACCTACTACCTCGGCGACGACCCCTTCGACGAGCGCTTCGCCTGGCGCATGTTCAGCGCCGTCCGGGTCTACCGCTGCGAGCTCTCCGCGCTCGACTTCGACGGCGGCAGCGGCACGCCGGTGCGCCTCGACGCGACGATCCACGCCGGCTGGATCACCACGATGCGCCGCGGCCGCGAGTCGGTGATCCGCCGCTACCTGCGCTGGCGCTGCGAGGCCGCCGCGGTCACCGGGGCGCGCGTCACCAACCGCTGCACGACCCCCGAGGGCGAGCGCGTGCCCGACGTGGTGCGCGAGATCGACTGCGCGAGCGGCGCCCTGCGCGCGATGGAGATCGAGTGAAGGAGGCGCTCGACGCGCTGAGCCGTCGTGCGCTCGCGGTGCCCGTCGCCGCGGTGCGGCCCTACCTCTTGCTCAAGCTCACCCTCGTCCTGCTCGCGGTCGACATGTGGCTCACCCGCGCGAGCCACGCGGGGCGCTACGGGGCCGGTGGGTTCAACGTCGCGCACTGGGCGTGGCTCGACGCGGCGCAGCCGCCGATCGAGCCCGCGTACTACGTCGGCGCGTGCGTGCTCACGAGCGCGCTCTGTCTCGCGATCGCGTTCGCGGATCGCCCCCCACGCTGGCTGCTCGCGCTCGCCTGCCTCGTCCACACGTGGAGCTGGGCGATGAGCATGCTCGACAGCTACCAGCACCACTACCTCCTGAGCATCGTGCTCGCGGCGATGGTCTTCTTCCCGCCGCTGCGCGCCGACGAGGCGCTGCGCGCGTCCGAGGCGCCCGCCGCCGCCCCCGCGGCCAAGCCCGCCAAGCGCAAGAAGCGCAAGAAGCCTGCCCCCGACGCGCCGCCGCCTCGCGCGTCCGGTCATCCGTTCGTGCGCGCGTGGAGCTACACGCTCCTCTGCGCCTCGATCGCGATCGTCTACGCGTACACCGCGTTCTCCAAGGCGGATCCCGAGTGGCTCGCCGGCGCCGCGCTCCGCCAGGTCATGCAGTATCCGGCGGACGGCGTCGTGCCCGGCCCCGGCGCGAACGTCGCCATCCGCACCTTCCACGGGATCATCGAGGGGCTCGGCGAGCACGGCGCGCTCTTCTGGTTCGTGATGGGCCACTCGGTCGTCGTCGTGCAGATCGTCGTCTGTGCCGGCTACCTCCTCGCGCCGTGGCGCGACGCCGCGCGCAGCCGGGTCACGCAGGCGTTCTTCTTCGTCGCGCTCGGCACCGCGCTCTCGTTCCACGTCGGCGCGGAGCTGATGGGGCTCGAGATCGGCTGGTTCAGCTACTACATGGTCGGCTACGCGCTGATCGCGATGCTGCCGGGTGGCCTGCTCGTGCGCGTCGCCCGCGCGATGTTCTGGCTCGTGCTGGACCTGCGCCGCGAGCGCGACGCGCTCCCCCCTTGGGCGCCGCTCGCGCTCGCCGGCGTCGCCGCGCTCGCGCTGGTCTCGGCCGGCTGGACCGCGGATCTGCCCGGCGCGCGCGAGGCGTCGGTGCTCGCCGCGGTGCTGCTCGGCGCCGGCGTCGTCGCGGCGCTCCTCCGCGCCGGGGACGCGCGCGCGATCACCGGCTACGCGGTGGGCGCGCTGCTCGCCGCGCTCGGCTTCGCCCTCTGCGTCCAGCTCTCGGAGCTCCGCTGGGATTACTGGCGCAACGTCGGCGGCGATCATCGGCGGCGCGGCGAGGTCGAGCAGGCGTACGCCGCGTACGTGAAGGCCAACCGCTACGCGCCCGACGGGCAGGATCGGCGGCGCCAAGAGGACGAGATGCGCGCGATCCTCGAGCAGCGCGGCCTCTTGCCGAGACGGGGCGGGCGGTGAGCGTCGCGCGCCGCGACGGAGACCGGCTGCTCTTGCCCGGCCTCGCGACCGCGCACTCGCACGCGTTCCAGCGCGCGCTCCGCGGCCGGGCCCAGCGCGCGCGCGGCTCGTTCTGGAGCTGGCGCGGCCTGATGTACGAGCTCGCGAGCCGCGTCTCGCCCGACGACGTCCACGCCCTCTCGCGCTTCGCGTTCGCCGAGCTCGCGCGCGCCGGCGTCACCGCGGTGGGCGAGTTCCACTACCTGCACCACCAGCCCGACGGAACGCCGTACGCGGAGCGCACCGCGCTCGCCGACGCGGTCATCCGCGCCGCGCTCGAGGTGGGCCTGCGCATCGCGCTCTTGCGCGTGATCTACGAGCGGCCCGGGCACGGCCGCGCGCCCGAGGGCGCGCAGCGCCGCTTCGTCGACGCGTCGCTCGACGACGCGCTCGGCGACGTCGAGGCGCTCGCGGCGCGCTGGAGCGGCGAGCCGCGCGTCCGCGTCGGCGTCGCGCCGCACAGCGTGCGCGCGGTGACGCTCCCATCGATCGTCGAGGCCGCGCGCTTCGCCGAGGCGCGCGCGATGCCTTTGCACATGCACGTGAGCGAGCAGCGCCGCGAGATCCACGAGTGCCTCGCCGAGCACGGCGCGCGGCCGGTGCGCCTGCTCGCCGACGCGGGCGTGCTCGGCCCGCGGTTCGTCGCGGTCCACGCCACGCACCTCGCCGCCGACGAGGTGCGCGCGCTCGGCGGCTCGTTCGCGTGCCTCTGCCGCACGACGGAGCGCGACCTCGGCGACGGCCTGCCGCCCACGCGCGAGCTCGTCCGGGCGGGCGCGCGCCTCTGCTTCGGCGTGGACAGCCACGCGTCGAGCGATCCGTTCGAGGAGATGCGCGCGGCGGAGCTCGACGAGCGCTCGCGCACCGAGCGGCGCGCGCTCCTCGAGGCGCCGGTCTTGCTCGAGGCGGCGAGCGCGGGCGGCTACGC
The DNA here is from genome assembly GCA_019637095.1 of Sandaracinaceae bacterium. Taxonomy (GTDB): domain Bacteria; phylum Myxococcota_A; class Polyangia; order Polyangiales; family Sandaracinaceae; genus JACKEC01. The sequence continues at coordinate 16,773 of JAHBWG010000094.1, forward strand.
GGCGATCGGGATGGCCGGCCTCGAGCGCGAGGACGAGGTCGCGCTCGACGCGCGCGACGACGCCCTCGCGGGCGCGCGTGACGCGACGCTCGACGACGCGGTCGTCTTCGGCGCTGGCCCGCGCGCGGTGCGCTCGGTGTGTGTCGGCGGCGCGGCGCTCGCGCTCGACGCGACGCGCGCCCGCGAGGAGTTCGAGCGCCGACTCTCGGCGTTGGCCCTCTGAGGGGTTCGTGCGAGCATGCGGACATGGTGAAGCGCGCGTACGAGATCTGGGCCGAGAGCTTGCTCGGCAAGGTGCTCGGCGAGCGCTATCGGTTGAACCACGTCATCGGCCGCGGCTCGTTCAGCGTGGTGTTCCACGCGACGCACACGTGGACGGAGCGGGCGGTCGCCGTGAAGCTGCTCCGGCTCGACATCGCGAGCTCGCACGACGCGATGGCCAAGCGCTTCCTGCGCGAGGCGAAGGCGGCCGCCGCGCTGCGACACAAGAACGTCGTCGACGTGCTCGACATGGGCGAGGCCGAGGGCACGGCGTTCATCGCGCTCGAGCTGCTCGTGGGCGAGGAGCTCTCGGTGCGCCTCGCCCGCGAGGGCCGGCTCCCGCTCGACGAGACGCTGCGCATCCTGCTGCCCGTCTTCGACGCGCTGCACGCGGCGCACGCGCGCGGCATGATCCACCGCGACGTGAAGGCGGAGAACGTGTTCCTGCACGACGAGGAGGGCGAGCTGGTCCCGAAGATCCTCGACTTCGGCACGGTGCGCACCGCGTACACCGAGGGCGAGACGCCGCTGACGGAGGCGGGCGCCATCCTCGGGACGCCGCACTACATGGCGCCCGAGCAGATCACCACGGCGTCGGTGACGGGGAAGGCCGACGTGTGGTCGTGCGGGGTGCTCGCGTTCCGCATGCTCTCGGGTCGCTTCCCGTTCGATGGGCCCAACCCGACGATCGTGCTCGCGAACGCGTTCACGCAGCCGGCGCCCTCGCTCGCGAGCGTGGCGCCCGAGCTCGCGCCCGGCGTGGTCGAGGCGGTCGATCGCGCGCTGGCGAAGTCGCCCGAGGCGCGGCACGAGGACATGCACGCCTTCATGGATGCGCTGCTCGCAGGCGCCCGCGAGGTCGGGCTCCACCCGGTGGACCCACGCAAGCGAGGTTGACGGTCGATGAGCTCCGATCCCAGCGACGAGGACGAGGCACCCGCGACGGTCGTCGCCGGGGCGTCGTTCGACGAGCTCCTGGCGCAGCGCGGGGAGCCCCCGGTGTTCACGCCGAGCGTCGGCTGGGGCGACGACATGGCGTACGCGGCGACCGCGATCAGCGCGTCCTACGACGAGCAGGTCCGCGAGCGCGGCGGCGAGCTGCCGGCGAGCGAGCCGCCGCCGGCGTATGCGCCGCCACCGGTCGCGCCGCGGCCGGAGGCGAGCCGGCCGCAGGCGGCGTACGCGCCGCCGCCCGCCGCGCCGCCGATGGCGTTTCCGCCGCCCGCGGCCTCGCCGCCGCTGACCTCGCCCGCCCCGCACGCGCCGCAGGGCCAGCCGCCGCTCGCCAAGACGATGGCGCTCGACATGTCGCAGAGCCCGCTCGCGTACCTCGCGCCGCCGGCGCAGCCGGCGCCCGGGTCGTGGCCCTCGGCGCCGGCGGCGTCGCCGATGCCGGCGCGTCCGGCGCCCGGGTCGTGGCCATCGGCGCCGGCGGCGTCGCCGATGGCGGCGCATCCCGGGCCCGCGTGGTCGCCTCCGGCGCCGGTCGCGGCGCCCGCGCCGTCGGGCCAGCCGAGCCGCTTCGTGCTCTTCGCGGTCACGTTCGGCGTCGTCTTCCTGCTGGGCAGCCTCTGCTTCGGTGGCGCCGCCGCGTATCTGCTGTTCGCGCGCTGAAGGTCTGTCGATGAATCGGACCGAGCACCGGGGTCGAGGTGGGTCCAGCCGCAAGGCGACGCGAGGAGTCGTGCGAATAGCACGGCGACGAGCGGCAACGCCGCGGATGGGCCCGCATCGGCCGCGGGGCGACGGGAGATTCATCGACAGACCTTGAACCTTCGGCGCCGCCGTTGATCGGGCTGGGCCCGACGCTATCCTGATCGCATGGGCGTGGTCGTCGGACGCCTCGATGCTTGACTTTCGTCGCTGCGGGGGCTGCGGGACGCGCTTCGCGCGCGAGCGCCAGAGCTGCCCGAGCTGTGGCGCGTTCGCGCTCGGCTTCGCGGAGCTCTTCCGTGGCCAACGGCTCGCGGCGACGGGTGGCATCCCGCTCCTCGCGTTCGTCATCGCGTTCCTGCTCGAGGGCCACTACGCCAGCGCGATCGCCGGGCTCGGGCTCTCGCCGATCGTCGTGGCGACCGCGTGGCTCGCCTACCGCCGCGCGTTCCGCGACCCGAGCTCGTTCGCCGCGCGCATCACCGACGTCGAGCGCCGGCTCGAGGAGCTCGATCACGATCTCGAGGACACCGATCGCCGCCTCGCCGCGGCGCGTGCGGAGCTCGACGAGGAGCCGGGCGCGCGCGCGCGCGTGCTGCTCGAGCGCGAGGTGGAGCAGGACCGCCGCCTCCAGATCGCGCAGCGCCGCCTCGTCTCCACGCTCGAGCGCCGGCTCGAGCAGCTCGAGATCGAGCGCTTCCGTGTCCGGCTCGCGTACTTCGAGGCGTGCCGGGACGCGCGCGTCGACTCGAGCGCGATCGCGGCAGAGCTCCAGGCGTGCATCCGCGCGACCCCGACCGAGCGCGGGCGCGCGTGGGAGCCCGTGCTCGAAGAAGCGCAGCTCCTCCACCGCCAGCTCTCGCGCGGGGTCGCGCGCCTCGGCGCGGCGCGCCGGCTCGACCCGTTCGCCTTCACCGACGTGGAGAGCGACCCGCTCGTGCCGCCCTCGCCGTCGACCACCGCCGGGCCGCTCGACGGCGAGACGGACCTGCACCTCGAGCGCATCGAGCGCGGGTTCGACGCGCTCGAGGAGATCGCGGCCGAGCTCGTCGGGGACCCCGACGCGAGCGGTGTGCGGCTGCGGGTCGACGACGACGTGATGGCGGCGCTCGAGGAGGAGGTGCCCGCAGCTCGGCCGCGGCGCAAGCGGACCGTCTGAGGCCGCCGCCGCCGAATGTACGAATTCGTACATCGCCGCCGGTGACGACCGGGTGGCCCTTCGCTATCGTCGCGGCATGGCGCGAGCTCGCGCGGCCGTCGTGGCCCTCCTCGTCTTGGGCGGTTGCACCGGGACCCTCTCGGTCGGGAACGGCGGCGACGCCGGCTACGACTCGGGCGTCTGGCTCTTGCCGGACGACGACGGGGGCACGCCGCCGGGGACCGACGCGGGCACGCCGCCGCCCGGGACCGACGCCGGCACGCTGCCCGGTACCGACGCGGGCCCGCCGCCGATGACCGACGCGGGCCCGCCGCCCGGGCCTTGCGACGGCGTGACCTGCATGGCGAACGCGCGCTGCGAGCCGACGACGGGGAGCTGCGTCTGCGAGCCCGGCTTCACGCGCATGGCCGACACGTGCGTGGCGCTGCCTCCGGGCGATCCCGCGGGCCGCACGCGCGACGAGGTCTGCGCGGCCTGGAACATGGGGCGCATGGAGCGCGCGGCGACGCCGTGGGTCGCGGGCCCGACGATGTGCGATCCGGGCCGGATGGACCCCGAGGCGATCGACGACACGCTGCGGCGCGTCTCGATGTATCGCTGGCTCGCGGGGCTCGGCCCGGTGAACCACGACAGCTCGCGCCACTCCGAGCTCATGGAGTGCGCGCACATGATGAGCGTGAACAACCGCCTCTCGCACAGCCCGGGCACCGACTGGACCTGCTACACGGCGGGCGGCGCGGCGGCGGCGGGGCGCAGCAACATCGCGCTCGGCTACCGCACGCCGGGCTCGGCGATCGAGGGCTACATGGCAGATCGCAACACGCCGAGCCTCGGGCACCGGCGCTGGATCCTCGGCGAGCGGCTGACCGCGGTGGAGATCGGGTTCGCCGGTCGCGGACAGTGCCTCGGGGTGTTCGGTGGCGGCGGCACCTCCGAGCGCGCGTGGACCGCCTACCCGAACCAGGGCTTCGCGCCGATCGAGACCGCGCAGAACACGTGGTCGTTCCACGTGAACCACTTCTCGCTCGGGAGCGCGAGCGCGACGGTGGTGCGCGTGAGCGACGGCGCCGAGCTGCCGGTGAGCTCCTACCTCACGGGCGGGGGCGGGCCGCCGCCGACGGTCGGCTTCACGCCGATGGGCTGGACGCCCGCGGTCGGCGAGACCTACCGCGTGACGATCACCGGCACCTCGCGCGGCGACATCGTCTACGAGACGACGCTCGTCGGCTGTTGAGCTCGGTCGTTTTCGTGGATGGTCTCCGAGCTCAGGGCAGGCAGAGCGCGAGGTCCATCCCGCTGACCGGGGTGCACACGAAGTCCGCGTAGCAGTCGGCGGAGCGCGCGCACGGCGCCGCGCAGAAGCGCGTCGCGGACGGGTCGCCGTCGAGCGCGAGGCAGACGCCGCCGAGCGGACAGTCGGCGTCGGTCGCGCACCCGCGCGAGCAGAGGTTCCCCTCCGCCCGCGAGCCGTCCGTGCGATCGAAGAGCAGGCGGTAGCAGGCGTCCGCGTCCTCTGCGCAGTCCGCCTCGTCGGTGCACCCTGCGTACGTCGGCGCGTTCGCTCCGCAGCCGGCGAGCGCGAGCGCCACGAGCGCGACGAGCGCCTTCACTGGCGCATCGAGCCGGCCGCGGCCGTGGTGACGAAGGTGCCGTGGGGGAAGTGCCGGTAGTGCTCGACGGTGAGCGTCGGCCCGCTCTCCTCGGTGCCCGCGTCCGTGACGCGCCCGTAGACCTTGAGGAGCGAGCCCGTCCAGAGCCGCTCGGTTCCGTCCACGAGGTCCTCGGGCCGCACGGTCATCAGCACCTGGAAGGGGCCGATGGTGCGCTGCGAGACGGTCACGCGGCACGTGTGGTCGCGCTCGTCCTGGCAGAGGTGCCGCTCGCGGTAGGTGCGGTACTGCAGCGTCAGGCGCGCCTCGCCGGTGGCCGCGTTCAGCTCGTCGATCGCCGAGACCGTCCCCCACCACGCGATCAGCGCCTCGGAGTGCCGGTCGGGGAAGCGGCGCACGTCCTGGTAGGACAGCTCCACCGCGCGCTCGAGGAACGGCCCCTCGTCCCCGTAGGGCTGGTAGGTGCGCGCGTAGCTGTAGCGATTGCCCCCGCAGCCCGCGATCGCGCCGGCGAGCAGGAGGCCGACCAAGAGGGGTGCGCCTCGCATCGAGGGCGAACGGTACACGGTTGCGCGCCGAGAGCCACACCCCTAACGTTCGCCCGCCCACCCAGGAGGTCGTGCATGCCCGGTCAGGCCCGTGCGGGAGTCCACTTCGTCGAGCCGCTCATCTTCGAGCGCGGCGCGCCCGGCCGCTCCGGCGCCTCGGTGCCCCCCCTCGACGTGCCCGCGGCCGACCCGCGCGCCCTCTTCGGCGACCGCTTCCGCGACGCGCCGGCGGCGCTGCCCGAGGTCAGCGAGCCCGAGGCGTTCCGCCACTACGTGCGGCTGAGCCAGGCGAACTTCTCGATCGACTCGAACATGTACCCGCTCGGGTCGTGCACGATGAAGTACAACCCGAAGGTCGACGAGCACGTCGCGCGGCTGCCCGGCTTCGGCAAGCTCCACCCCTACGCGCCCGAGCGGATGATCCAGGGCGCGCTCGAGCTGATGTACCGCCTCGAGCGCGGGCTCGCGGAGGTCTGCGGGCTCGACCGCGTGACGCTCCAGCCGGCGGCGGGCGCGCAGGGCGAGCTCACCGGCCTGATGATGATCCGCGCGTGGCATCAGGCGCAGGGGCGCTCGCCCAAGAAGGTGCTCGTGCCGGAGACCGCGCACGGGACCAACCCCGCGTCGTGCGCCCTCAACGGGCTCGAGGCGGTCGCGTTCCCCGCCGGCGCCGACGGGGTCGTGAGCGCCGACGCGCTCGCGCCGCTCGTCGACGACGGCGTCGCGGCCATCATGCTGACGAACCCGAACACCGTGGGCCTGTTCGAGCGCGAGCTGCCGCGCATCGCGCAGATGCTCCACGACAAGGGCGCGCTCGTGTACGGCGACGGCGCGAACCTCAACGCGCTGATGGGCCGGACGAGGCCGGGCGACCTCGGGATCGACGTCATGCAATTCAACTTGCACAAGACGTTCACGACGCCTCACGGCGGCGGTGGCCCCGGGTGCGGTCCGGTCGGCTACAAGAAGACGCTCGCCCCCTTCGCGCCGACGCCGACCGTCGAGCGCCGCGACGACGGCAGCTACCACCTCGACTTCGCGCGGCCCGACAGCGTCGGTCGGCTCCGCTCGTTCTACGGCAACTTCGGGATGATGGTGCGCGCGTATGCGTACCTGCGCGAGATGGGGGCCCAGGGCCTGCGCGCGGCCACCGACCTCGCCGTGCTCAACGCGAACTACCTCCGCGCCGTCCTGGGCGAGACCTGGCACGTCCCGTTCGACCAGGTGTGCATGCACGAGGTCATCCTGAGCGACCGGAACCTGAAGGACACCGGCGTCACGACGATGGACGTCGCCAAGCGCCTCTGTGACTACGGCTTCCACCCGCCGACCGTGTACTTCCCGCTCGTCGTGCGGGGCGCGATGTTGATCGAGCCGACCGAGACCGAGACGAAGGAGACGCTCGACGAGTTCGCCGCCGCGATGGAGGCGATCCGCCGCGAGGCGCACGAGGAGCCCGAGACGGTGAAGACTGCGCCGCACCTCAGCGCCCTGCGCCGGCTCGACGAGACGCGCGCGGCGCGCTCCCCCGTCCTGCGCTGGCGGCCCGCGACGGAGCAGAGCCCGGCGCGCTGAATGCCGGTCCCCTCGGCGCGGTCTACGGGGTACTCTTTCGGTCCTCGTCGCCGTACCCTGGGAGTCTGTCGCCGATGCATCACCCGCTCCGGACCTCGCTCGCGTCGTTCGCCGCCGGCACGATCCTGTTCGTCGCGGCGGTCCCGTCCGCCCAGGTGCCGGGGCCGAGCCCGACCCTCAACGGCACGTGGCGCCTCGACGGCTCCGTCGAGGACGCGCGCACCACCGTGCAGGCCGCGGTCAACCCGGCCGTCGCGCCGCTCACCCCGGACGTGCAGCGCATGGCGCGCGCGCGCATCCGCGAGTCGACCGGGATCCCGTCCCAGATCGTGATCCAGGCGAGCCCCGAGCGCATGCGGCTCGAGATCAGCGGCGAGGACGCGCACGTGTTCGAGGGCGCGCCGGGCGAGTCGCAGAACGTGTACAGCCGCTCGGGCGTGCGAGCGCAGCTCACGCAGACCTACCGCCCCGACGGCGGGATCGAGCAGCGCTTCCGCACGCTCGACGGGACGCAGTGGAACTTCTACACGCCGCAGCCCGACGGCCAGCGCCTCTACCTCGACGTCCTGATGCGCAGCCAGCGGCTCGCGCGCGACATCCGCTTCCGGCTCTCCTTCAGCCGCGCGGGCTGAGCGCGCGCTCGCGGCCCTTGCGTGCGGCGCGGGGCCGTGCCACCTTCCGCGCCCCCATGACGAACGAAGCGACCACCACCACTCCCGAGGCCGTGCAGTGCAAGCCGGTCGAGGTGATCGTCGGCGAGAAGGGCGTCGAGCGCGCCATCAAGCACCTCAAGCGCAAGATGGCCTCCGAGGGCATCCTGCGTGAGCTCAAGCGCCGCCGGCACTACATGAAGCCGTCCGTGCGCCGCCGGAAGAAGGCGTCGGAGGCGGCGCGCCGCCGGCGCAAGCGCGAGAAGCAGCTCGGCGGCAACGGTGGCCCGCCTCAGGGCGCCGCGAGCGGCGCCCAGGGCGGTGGTGGCCCGATGGGCGGCGGTGGCGGCGGCGGCGGCGGCGGTCGCTTCTAGCCCTCGCGGTCGCGCCCCGTGACGACCCTGCCGGCTCGGGCCCGCAGGGTCGTCGTCGTTCCGTCGCGCCGCCCGAGGTCAGCTCCGGCGCCGCCCGACGGGGATCTCCCAAGGCCGGCGTCGCGTGTAGACGGACAGCCCGTCCGGGACCTCGCTCCCGACGAGATCCCCGCCCTCGACGTCGTGCGCGACCTCGCCGCCCGGGTGCACCACGAAGCCGGGCGGCACCTCGCTCCCCTTGCCGACGACCGCGAGCTTCTCTCCCGGCCCTCCGACCCGCGCGCCTGCGCCGATCGTGACGCGCTTGTCGGTGATCGCGCGCTCGAGGTGGGCGCCGCTCTGGACGACCGTGTCGTTGAGCACCACGGAGTCGCGCACGACCGCGCCCGAGGCCACGCGCACGCCGGGCCCGAGCACGCTGCGCACGACGGTCGCGCCGCTCTCGATCACGCAGCCGTGCGTCACCAGCGAGCTCTCGAGGTGCGCGGCGCCGATGCGGGCCGGCGCGCGCCGCTCGCTGCGCGTGTGGATGAGCCAGCCGAGGTCGTTGAGGTCGTACGCCGGCGGATCGCTCAGCAGATCCATGTGCGCCTCCCAGTACGAGTCGAGCGTGCCGACGTCGCGCCAGTAGCCGCGGTAGGGCCACGTGAACACGCGCTCGCCGCGCGCGATCATCTTCGGCAGGATGTCCTTGCCGAAGTCCTTGCTCGACTCCGGGTCGAGGTGGTCTTCGAGCAGCACGCGGTCGAGCACCTCGTAGTCGAAGCAGTAGACGCCCATGCTCGCGTCGCCGGGCGGCGGGTCCTTCGGCTTCTCCACGAACGAGCGCGCCCAGCCGCCGTCGTCGACCGACACGATCCCGAAGCGCGGCGCCTCCTCGCGCGTGACCGGGATCGTCGCGAGCGTCGCCGCGGCGCCCGCGGCGAGGTGCGCGTTGACCAGCTCGCGGTAGTTCATGCGGTAGATGTGATCGCCGCTCAACAGGATCACGACGTCGGGCCGGCGGTCCTTCACGAAGAGGAAGTTCTGTTGCACCGCGTCGGCCGTGCCGACGAACCAGTCGGCGAGCTCGCGCGAGCGGTACGGCGTGTAGATCCGCACGCCGCCGTGCAGCTCGCGATCGAGGTCCCAGGGCCCGCCGGCGCCGATGTGCTCGATCAGCGAGTGCGGCCGGTACTGCGCGAGGATCATCACGTCCATGAACCCCGAGTTCACGCAGTTCGACAGGGCGAAGTCGATGATCCGGTACTTGCCCGCGAACGGCACCGCCGGCTTGGTCCGCTTCGCCGTCAAGATCCCGAGACGGGATCCTTCGCCGCCCGCGAGGATCACCGAGCACACCTTCTTCATCGCACCTCCGCTCTGCGAGGATCACCCATGGAGCGCACGCGCGCCTAGTAGAGACCACGCCGCCGAGCGACGCCAACATCCGCGCGTGACCACGGTGTCACCTCCGCCCCTGGCGCAGCCTTGACCAAAGCCTTACGTCGCGCGCGCGGTCGGGGGCGTACCTTGGCCGCATGCGTGTCACCATGGCGAGCGCGATGACCGAGCCCGCCCGCACCCCACGGATCCTGCTGGTCGAGGACGAGGCGGCGATCCTCGACGGCCTCGACGCGCTCTTCACGAGCCAGGGCTTCGCGACCGCGCTCGCGCCCGACGGGCTCGCCGCGCTCGACCAGCTCGCCGCGCAGCGCTTCGACCTCGTGGTGCTCGATCTGATGCTCCCGCGGCTGGACGGCCTCTCCGTCCTGCGCGAGGCGCGGGGGCGCGGCGACCAGACGCCGGTGCTGATCCTCACTGCGAAGGGCGCGGAGGACGACGTGGTGCGCGGCCTCGAGGCGGGGGCGGACGACTACGTGACCAAACCCTTCGGCCTCAAGGAGCTCGTCGCGCGGGCGCGGGGCCTCTTGCGCCGCCCGCGCGACGCGTCCGAGCGCCCGCGCCGCTTCGTGGTCGGCCGCGCGCTCCTCGACCTCGACGCGCAGCACGTCCGCGAGGACGCGGAGGTCAAGCTCACCTCGCGCGAGGCGCTGCTGCTCGGCTACCTCATCGAGCGCCGGCACCGCCCGGTGACGCGCGAGGAGCTGCTCGTCGACGTGTGGGGCTACAACGACGGGACCGTCCGCACGCGCACCGTCGACGTACACGTGCAGCAGCTGCGCGCGAAGCTCAAGGCGGTGCCCGGAGGCGAGGACTGGCTCGAGACCGTGCGAGGGCGCGGCTACCGCTTCGTGGCGGAGCTCCGCGAGTCGTCTTGACGCACCCGCGCCGAGTCCTGGCGCTCGCGGTCGGGCTCGTGGTCTCGACGCTGCTCTTGGGCGGCGGCTGGCTCGCGAGCACCTGGCGCGAGCGCGCCACGCGGCTGCGCGAGGCGGAGGCGCGGCTCCTGCGCACCGCGCACGTCGTGCGCGGCGCGGTCGACGAGAGCCTCGAGGAGCTGCGCGCGCGCGAGGACGAGCGCCCCTTCTACCACTACGGCTACTACTACAGCCCGCCCGACGTGCTCGCGATCAGCGATCCGGTGGCGATCTCGCCGCTCGCGCGCCCGCCGACGGACCCGCGCGTCGTGGGCTACTTCCAGATCGATCCGGGCGGGGCGATCCGCACGCCGTACACGCCCGACGCGGAGGGGCCGGCGCACCCGCTCTCGACGCGCGTGCGCGGCGCGCTCGAGAGCGAGGCGCTCGCGTCGCTGCGCGCGCTCGCCTCGCCGCCTCGGGCGCCGGCGGCGCCTTTGGCGCGCGCGGCGCCGCCGATCGAGGTCGAGACGTCGCTCCTGACGCTCAGCATCGGCGACGCGCCGGCGCACCGCGGCCCGAGCCCGGCGGCGAGCCCCGAGACGGTGGCGATCGCGCAGGTCGAGCGCTCGGTCGATCTCAACACGTACGGCAACGTCCAGGCGCAGGACATCCAGCTCGCGCAGCAGGGCGACCCGATGGCGAGCCAGCGCGTGCTCGATCGCGGCCGGCAGGTGCCGAACTACAGCCGCCGCAACGTCACGTGGGAGGACGCGCGTCAGAGCCAGCAGCAACCGCAGGCGCCGCCTCGGGCGCCCGCGCAGGCGCGGTCGCAGCCCGCGACGGCTCCGGTCGTCGCCTCGCCCGTCGCGACCGAGGCGCCGCTCGGCGCCGGCTCGCGCATGCGCCGCCCGAGCGCGGCGCAGGTGCGCGCCGCCCTCGACGCGCACCGCGACGCCGTCGTGGCGTGCGCCCCGGGGCGCGACGTCGTCGTGCGGCTGCGCGTGCGCGGCGAGGACGGCGCGCCGAGCGGCGTGAACGTGAGCGGCGTCGACGACCCGGAGGCGGTGCGCTGCGTGCGCGACGCGCTCGCGGTCGTGCGCCTCCCCCCCTTCGAGGCGCGCGTGCTCGTCGTCGGCTACCTCTACGCGCCCGCCCGCGCCGCGCCGCCGCCCGAGCTCGCGGACGCGAGCGGCCTCGACAACATGGTCCGCCGCGCGGCCGAGGTGGACTACACCCCGATGACCTACGCCGAGCTCGGCGACGCGCTGGTCCTGCACCGCCTCGTCACGCACGAGGGCGTCTCGGTGGTGCAAGGTGTCTTGCTGGCACGCGACCGGCTCGCCGGCGAGTGGATCGCGCGCATCGTCGCGCGCCACGCGGGCGAGACGGAGCCGGCGGTCGTCGAGGCAGGGCAGGGCGAGTGCGCCGTGCGGGAGCCCGCGAGCGCGATCGTCGGCGGCGTCGAGCTCTGCTTCCCGCCGGCCGCGCTGCGCGCCGCGACCGAGGCGCTCGACCGCGAGCTCGGCTGGCAGCTCGCCGCGCTCCTCGCGCTCTTGTCGATCGCGCTGCTCGCGGCCGCCGCGATCGTCATCGCCGCGCGGCGCGCGCAGGCGCTCTCGCGCCAGAAGAGCGAGTTCGTCTCCGCGGTGAGCCACGAGCTGCGCACGCCGCTCACGACGCTCCGCATGCACGCCGAGATGCTCGACGAGGGGCTCGTGACGGACGCGCGCCGCCCGAAGGTCCACAAGGAGCTCGTGCGCGAGTCCGTGCGGCTCGCTCGCCTCGTCGACAACGTCCTCACGCTCGCGCGCATCGAGGAGGGCCGGCGCCGCATCGAGGCGGCCGATGGCGATCTCGCCGCGCACGTCCGCGAGGTCGCCGAGGGCCAGCGCGGCCTCGTCGAGGAGCGCGGCTTCACGCTCGACGTGCGCGCGGGTGCGCCGCTCGAGGCCTGCTTCGACCGGCAGGCGGTCGAGCAGATCGTCGTCAACCTGCTCGACAACGCGCTCAAGTACGGCGCCGGCGCCGAGCGCGCGATCGAGGTGCGCGTCGAGGCGCCCTCGACGATCGTGGTGTCCGACCGCGGCCCCGGCGTCCCCGTGTCGGCGCGCGAGCGCGTGTTCGAGCGCTTCTACCGCGTCGAGCGCCCCGAGCACGCGCACGCCCCCGGCACCGGCATCGGCCTGTCGCTCGTCGCCGACCTCGCCGTCGCCCACGGCGGACGCGCCAGCGTGCACCCCCGCGAGGGCGGCGGCCTCGAGGTCCGCGTCGCGCTCGGCGGCGCGCGGCCCGAGGCCCCGGGCTGACGCGTCGCTCCAAATCGATCGGTGCTCTAGCCCCGGCGCGCGATCTCGCCCGGGCGCGCGAGGAAGGGCGCGAGCCGCTCGAGGATCGTCGCGCGCTCGGCGTAGGCCTCGACCGCGCTGATGTTCGCGACGAGATCGCAGCCCGGGTAGAGCCACTCGTCGGGGGGCGGCAGCGCGAGGTCGGCGACCGCCTCGCCCATCGCGCGGCGGTCGGCCCACGGCGCGATCGTGACCAGCGCGTCGACGCGCCACGGGTCGCTCTCGCCGAAGCGGACGCGCGGCACCTCGACGCCGGGCGGGCCGAGCACGACGGCGCGGAAGCCGTCGGCCTCGCGGAACTCTGCGACGAGCCGCTCCGCCTCGAGCTCGGCCTCTTCGCCGGGCGCCGCGCCCTCCGCGACGCGACCCTCGACGACCAGCGGGCGCAGCTCGGGCCCCCAGAGATCGGCGGCGACGGACTCCAGCATCGACTGGTGCCCGAGGTGGAGCAGCTCGAGGCCACGCTCCTCGGCGACGAGCCCGAGCTGCGTGAAGTCGAGGTCCCAGGTGATGTCGAGCTGCCCCGGCGTCTCGAGCGGCGACTCCGCGCCGACGCGCCCGTAGACGCGCAGGTGGCTGAAGCGCGGGTCGAGCACGTGCCGGCTCGTGCCGCCGTAGTCGACCAAGAGCGCGAGGCCGAAGCGATCGGGGCCCGCGAGGATCGACGCGAGCCCGTCGACGAACGCGGGGACGCCCGCGTTGTAGTAGAGCGGCAGCGGGTCGTGCCCGAGCGCGTGCGCGTCCGCGATCAGCGGGGCGAGCGCGGCCAACAGCGCGTCGCGCGCGGGATCCGGCGCGAGCGGGACGGTGGTCTCCTCCAGCGCGAGCGCCTCGCCCGCAGCGACGGCCCGCCACAGCGTGTCCGCGCTCATCGGCGGTCGGGCGGTGACCCCCACGCGCGTGACCCCGCCCCCGCGGTGCAAGATCAGCTTGTCGCAGGCCAGGTTGGACAAGAGCTCGTTGCAGACGACCGCGCCGTAGAACGGCCCCTCCCAGCGCGGCGCGCGGGCGTCGAGCGCGATCACCTCCGCGCGACCGGCCTCGATGTGAGGCGCCAGCGCGCGGCGCTGCCGCTCGCGCAGCGTCGGGCTGCGATCGCCCACCACGTACCGGATCCGCTCCGCGAGCGGGCCCAGCCGCGGGTCGCCGGCCCGGCTCACCAGCCGGTCGAGCGTGTCGCGGGCGAGCGCGCCGTCGCCGGCGCCGATCTCCAAGAGGGTGAGCGGCGCGTCCGGCGGGATGCGGCCGTCGCGCATCGGCGCGTCGAGCAGCCACGCGAGCGAGTCGGCGACGAGCCAGCCGAACGCCGGGCTCATGCCCTGCGGGAACGTCGAGTAGTGTGCTTCGTCTCCGAAGCGCACCACCCCCGCCCCGTAGTAGCCGAAGCGCGGATCGTAGAGGCAGCCGTCGACGAAGTCGCGGAACGCGAGGGCCTCGCTCACGCGCGGCACGCCTCCAGGCTCTCGCGCAGCGTGCGGACGAGCTCCATGCGGGCGGCGCGCGTCGCGACGCGCAGCGCGTTGCCGACCGCGCGCTCGGTGCTGCGGCCGTGCGCCTTGATCGCGAGGTGGTCGAACCCGAGGATCGGCGCGCCGCCGTATTGCTCCCAGTCGGTCGCCTGCCGGAGCTTCTTCACCGCGGGCATCAGCAGGCCCAGGCCCGCCTTGTACCGCAGGCTCTGATCGCCCGCGTAGCGGCCGAGCCGCATGACCGTCTCGGCCACGCCCTCGAGCATCTTCAGCACGATGTTGCCGGTGAAACCGCCGGTCACCACCACGTCCGCGGTGCCCTTCGGGATGTCCATCCCCTCGATGTTGCCGATGAACTCGAGGTGCTCGCCCGCGATCGCGCGCAGGCGCCGGTTCGCCTCGACGACCGCGCTCGTCCCCTTGCCGTCCTCGGAGCCGTTCGAGAGCAGCGCGACCCGCGGGCGCTCGTTCTTCGAGATCACCTTCGCGTACGCCGAGCCCATGATCGCGAACGCGACGAGATCGTCCGCGCTCACCTCGAGCGTGAGGCCGGCGTCGAGGATCAGGCTGAACGGGTCGTCCTTGGGGCCGCGCCGCCGCTCGGTCGGGTACACGGCGCCGAGCGCGGCGCGCTGGACGGTGGGCAGGCGCGCGAACGTGCGCGCGCACGCGAGAGTGACCGCGCCGGTGTTGCCCGCGCTGACGAGCACGTCGGCCTCGCCCCGGGCGACGAGCTCGGCGGCGCGCAGGATCGAGCAGTCCGGCATCGCGTCGAGCGCCTCCTTGGGCTTGTCGTCCTGCGCGACGACGCGCGCCGCGTGCACGACGCGGACGCGCGCGCGCTCGTGCGGCGTGACGAGCAGCAGCCGCCTCAGGACCGCCTCGTCGCCGACGAGCACGAGGTCGGGCGCGCCGGGCGACAGGCTCACCTGCGCCGCCCCCGCGACCGTGACCTCCGGCCCGCGGTCCGAGCCCATCGCGTCGAGCGCCACGGTGACCATGCGGCGCCAGACTACCAAGCCCGGCGGCGTCGCGTCAGAACAGCGCGCCGAGCCACGCCGCGAGGTCGAGCGAGACGATCCAGTCGAAGAAGATCGCCATCAGCGGGATCGGCAGCGCGAGGCCGAGCGCCGAGCCCAGGAGGTAGTCGCGGAAACGCACCTTGCTCATCGCGAGGCCGTAGTTCAGCGCGGGCGCCATCCAGAAGATCAGCCGGAGGATCGCGACCGTCAGGACCGGGCGCTCGTCGAGCCGGGCGAGCAGGCGCTTGACGAACGGTCGCTTCACCTCGCCGAGCGGCTGGCCGCCGATCCCGCGCACGACGAAGAAGCTCGCGGTCACGCTCGCGAGCGCGCCGAGGTACGCCGCGAGCGCGCCGAGGGCGCTGCCGTACGCGACCGACGCGGCGCCGACGAACACCGCGCCGGGGATGTGGAGCAGCTCGCCGACCGCGAACGCGACGACGAAGCCGACGAAGCCGAGCGGACCGGCCGCCTCCATCATCCGGCGGATCGTCTCGACGTCCACCGACTCGGTCAGGCCGGTCACCTTCGCGACGATCAGCGAGCCGACGAAGAACACCGCGAGGGCGACGAGGCGCCAGCGGCTCGAGCGCCGCGCGGGCGCAGCTTCTTCTGCCGCGGCCGCGTCTGCCGCCTCCACGGCCTCTACCCTCGCCTCGCCCATGCGCACCCCCTCATAGGCCCGGCGCCGGGTGATCACAACCCCCGAGCTTCACGGGCGTGCGGTGCTGTCGCTCGCGAGGTGACATGGATCACCCGCGCACCGCGCGCGCTCACCGGTCCAGGCCTTGCACCGTGCGTCGCTGCGATGAGCCGACACGCTACCGCTCGACGGGCCGGTGAGCCCGCGCCCCTCCTGCTCGTATGCGACGACCGCGCGCGCGGCCGCGCTCTCGCCGCCGCGCTCGGCCGGCCCGACACGCCCGTCTTCGACGCGGCCGCGGTCGGGGGGTGGGAGGTGGTCCCCGCGGACACGGTCGTGCTCTTCGAGCGCGCGCCCGATCTGTCGCGCACGCGCCGTCGCCTACGCTTCGCGCGCGGCGCGCGCGTGATCGTGGTGGTGTGGCCGGAGCAGCCGCGGCTCGTCGAGCTCGTGCTGCGCGAGAAGGGCGTCGCGCTCGCGTGGCCGGGCTCCGTCGAGGCGCTCGCCGCGGAGCTCCGCCGCTGCCTCGAGGGCACCGAAGGCAGCGTGCTCGTCGAGCCGCGCCGGCTCGCCGACGGCCTGTGCGACGAGCTCTCGCGCCGCCTGCAGCGCAACGCGCCGCACCTGCGCCTCGCCGACGAGACGCGCGTCGAGGCGCTGCTCGACAAGTTGACGTGCGCCATCCTCGAGGAGGCGCGCGCGATCGAGGCCGCGCCGGTCGCGGACCTCGACTGGGAACACCTCTCGACGGCGGTGCAGACGCCGGAGGAGTCCGCGGTGGTGCGTCGGCGCGCGGCGGTCGGTGCGCCGAACCGCGACCCGCTGCCCGCGGTGCCGCCGCCCGCGCCCGACCCGCTCTCGATCATGGAGACGCGGCCCTACAGCTCGCCGACGTCCGAGCAGATCGAGCTCGCCCTCCACGTCGAGCTGCTCGACGACGATCCGCGTGACGATGACGAGGACGCGCGCGCGCCGTCGCGCCCGCCGCCGCTGCCCGCGCGCCCGTCCGTCCCCGCCGTCGCCCTCGACGGACGGCGCGGGCCGCCGCGAGCG
>JAHBWG010000095.1 GCA_019637095.1 Sandaracinaceae bacterium
GCCGCCGCTGGCGCCGCCGCGGCGCTCCATCGCCTCGAGCCGCGCGATCAGCTCCGCGAGCGGCAGGAGCGGCGGGCGCGTCGCGAGCCTCACGAGCCCCATCTCGAGCGTCGTGCGCGGGCCCGGGCTCTGCCCGACGTCCTCGACGACGCGCGAGAGCGCGCTGAACGCGCGGTGGAGCTCCTGGACGTCGACCGCGCTCGCGGCGCGGGCGGCGCGCGCGCGCTCCTCCGGCACCATCGCGACGAGCTCCGTCTCGGCGCCCGAGATCGAGAGCACCACCATGTCGCGCACGAGCTCGAGGAGCTGCTTGGCGAAGTGCAAGAGGTCGAGCCCGCGCTCCGCGAGCGCGTCGAGCAGCGTCAGCACGCGCGCGCCGTCGCCGGCCAGGATCGCCTCCGCGACCGCGTGGACGGCCTCCCGATCCGCGATCCCGAGCACGCGGGCGACCTCGACGCCGACGAGATCCGTGCCCCCGAACGCGACGATCTGATCGAGCAGGGTCAGCGCGTCGCGCATCGAGCCGGCGGCCTCGCGCGCCACGATCGCGACCGCCTCGTCGTCCGCGCGCACCGACTCGGCGGCGAGGATGTCGCGCACGCGCGCGGCGACGACCTGCTGTGGGATCAGGCGGAAGTCGTAGCGCTGGCACCGCGAGCGGATCGTCACCGGGACCTTGTGCGCCTCCGTCGTGGCGAAGATGAACTTGACGTGATCCGGCGGCTCCTCGAGCGTCTTGAGGAACGCGTTGAACGCGCTCTGCGTGAGCATGTGGACCTCGTCCACGATCACGATCTTGCTGCGCGCGCTCTGCGGCCGATACGGGAGCGACTCCTGCAAGCGACGCACGTCGTCGACGCTGTTGTTCGAGGCGCCGTCCATCTCCTGCACGTCGGGCGAGCGGCCGCTCGTGATGCCGACGCACTCCGCGCACTCGCCGCAGGGCAGCGGCGTCGGGCCCTTCTCGCAGTTCAGCGCCTTGGCGAGCAGCCGCGCCATCGTCGTCTTGCCCACGCCGCGCACGCCCGTGAACAGGAACGCGTGGGCGACGCGCCCCGTCTCGATCGCGTTGCTCAACGTGCGGGTGACGTGCTCCTGCCCGACGAGATCAGCGAAGCGCTGCGGGCGGTATTTGCGGGCGAGGACGGTGTAGGCCATGGAGCGCGCACCTTAGTACAGGAGCCCGAGAATGTAAGCGTGCGGCGCCGGCGACGCTCAGCGGCGGCGAAGCGAGGCGAGGCGTCGCTCGATCGCGCGGCGCCCGCGCGCGTCGGCGCCCTCGAGCGCGTCGCGCAGCCGGTCTTCGGCCTCGCCGGCGCGCCCGGTGGCGACCAGGGCGTCCGCGACGAGCAGGAGCGCCATCGGATCCTCGGGGCGGGCGGCGCGCGCGGCCTCGGCCGTGAGCACCGCGCCCTCCGGGTCGCCGAGCGCGAGGCGCGCCTCGGTGAGGTGGAAGAGGATGGCGAACAACAATGGCTCGTCGTCGTCGTCGGAGGCCTCGACGAGCCGGCCGGCGAGGCGGAGGTGCGTCGAGGCCTCCTCGAGCAGGCCGTGGAGGAGGTTGGCGCGACCGAGCCACA
This sequence comes from Sandaracinaceae bacterium, assembly GCA_019637095.1. Taxonomy (GTDB): domain Bacteria; phylum Myxococcota_A; class Polyangia; order Polyangiales; family Sandaracinaceae; genus JACKEC01. Next base: position 1,581 of record JAHBWG010000095.1, read on the forward strand.
GCGCGAGGTGCGGGTCGTCCGGCCTCGCGGCGAGCGCGCGCGCGAACGTGTCGATCGCGCCGCGATCCCCGGCGCCGAGCTGCGCGCGGCCGTGCGCGAGCAGGGCGTCGGGGTCGTCCGGCGCGACGGCGAGGCGCGCGCGCGCGGCGCGGTCCGCGTCCCACGTCGGGGTCGCGCGCGCGCGCAGGCGCCCGGCGCGGCGGAACGCCCAGAACGCGAGCGCGGCGCCGACGCCGATCGCGAGCAGGGCCGCGTCGCCGGCCGGGGCGTGCCACGCGTTCAAGCTCGTCCGCAGCGCCCAGAGGTCGCCGCGCTCGAGCGCGATCGACGCGACGGGGTGGACGCCGAGCGCGAGGGTGAGCGCGAAGCGGCCGAGCTCCAAGCGCAAGAGGTTCTGCGCCGCGTGGCCGGGCCGGAGGTGCGTAGCGAGGAACGCGCCGCCGGCGACCGCGGCGAGCGTGCCGGGACCCGAGATGGCGATCGCGGCCCGCGCGAGCGGCTCGAGCACCTCCGGGCGCGCCGGCTCGACGATGCCCCAGTAGATCCAGCTCCGGAACGTGTAGCCGGCGCCGCTCAGCGTGTAGAGCAGCACCTGCAGGGCCTGGGACGCGAGCACCGCCGCGGGCGTCGCGAGGTAGAGCGCCGCGCTGCCGACGAGGCGGTGCTTGGCGGCGGTGATCGGCGGGCGGAAGTCCTCGGCGCCGGGCCGGCGCAGGCGCAGCACCACCGACACCGCGAGGGTGCCCCAGAGGATCGAAGCGATGACGGTGCCGAGCTCCACGCGCCGTCAGTATGACGCACGCGGGCCGATCACTCGATGCCCGCCTCGTCCATCATCTCTTCGATGCTGAGCACGCGGCCATCGTCGCGCCGCGCGGGCGCGGGGGTGTCGTCGCCCTCGTCCGCGTCGTCGCCATCGAGCGCGTCGTCGCCATCGAGCGAGTCGTCGCCGTCGTCCGCGCCCCCGCCCTCGAGCTCGCGCATCATGTCCTCGATCGACTGGACGCCCTCGGGGGTGCGCGGCGCGTCGTCGTCCTCGGGCAGCTCGTCCGGCAGCTCGTCGTCGTCGGCCGAGCGCGCGGGCCGCGAGGAGGTCCCTTGCGGCGCGTCGTCGCCGCCGAGGATCCACGAGCCGAGGCCGACCGAGATCTGCGGCACGAAGGTGATGAGCAAGAGGCCGCCCATCATCAAGAGGATGAAGGGCGCCACCGAGCGGACGATGTGTCCGAGCGGCTTCTTGAACAGCGTCGAGGCGACGAAGAGGTTCAGCCCGACCGGCGGGGTCAGGTAGCCGATCTCGAGGTTGACGATGAAGATGATCCCGAAGTGCATCGGGTCGATCCCCATCGTCTCGGCGATCGGCGCGAGCAGCGGGATGAACAGGAACATCGCGCTGAGGATGTCCATCAGCGTGCCGACCAAGAGCAGCAGCACGTTGAGGATCAGCAGGAACGCGATCGGCGTCGCGCCCTCCTCGGAGGGGGCGAGGTCGAGCGTCTGGATCCAGTCGACGGCGTGGTCGGGGACCTCCTTGAAGTGGAGGAACTCGGAGAACGCGAGCGCCGAGACCATGATCACGAGCAGCGCGCCGAGGATGATCCCGGTCTCCTGCACGATCGCCGGCAGCTTCTCGAAGTCGAGCGCGCGGTGGACGTAGATCTCGATGATGATCGCGTAGACGACGCTGACCGCGCTCGCCTCGACGACGGTGAAGAAGCCCGAGTAGATGCCGCCGAGGATCAGGATCGGGAAGAGCAGCGACCAGAGCCCGTCGACCGCGCTCTGGCCGAGCACCGCGAGCGAGAAGGGCTGGCGCGCCGCCTTGTCCTTGAGGCCGTGGTAGATGCAGAAGCCGCCGAGGATGCCGCCGATCACGAGGCCGGGGCCGAAGCCCGAGGCGAACAGCTCCGAGGTGTCGATGCCGGCCCGCTGGTTGATCAGCGGGTAGATGATCATCGGGATCGACGGCGGGATCAGGATGCCGAGCGAGCCGCTCGAGGCGAGCAGGCCGTGCGAGAACCGCTCGCTGTAGCCGCTCTTGAGGAGCGTCGGCGCCATCATCGCGCCGATGGCGACGACGGTCGCGGGGCTCGAGCCGCTGATCGCGGCGAAGAGCATGCACGCGGCCACCGCGCTCACCGCGAGGCCGCCCGGGAGCCAGCCGATCGCCGCCTTCGAGAAGTCGATCAGCCGCTTGCTGATCTCGCCGCCGGCCATGATCGAGCCGCTCAACATGAAGAGCGGGACCGCGAGGAGGTTCTCGGTGTCGGCGAGGCCGTTGATCCGCTCGACGAGGTTGTTGAGGTCGGTGAGGGCGTCCTCGTTCTCCGGCCAGATCAGGAAGCAGACGATCGTGATGACGCCGATGAGCGCGAACAGCGGCATCCCGAGGAGCGCGCACGCGATGAGCGTGGCGACCAAGAAGCCGCCGGGCCCGAACACGGGCGCGAGCGCGGCGCCCAGGACGAGCACGCCGATCGCGGCGAGCTTGCGCTTGTCGACCGGGGCGGCGGCGGGCGCGGAGGTCACTCTTCCTCGTCCTTTCGCGCGGGCGCGTCGGCCTCCGCGGCGCCCGCGTCGGCTGCGGCGGCGGGCTCCGCGCCGACGTCGGGCTTCGCGGCGCCGCGCTCCGCGGGCGGGATGTCGCGCGCGGCGGGCGTCGCCTCGTCGCCGCCGAGGGCGGCCTTCTTCGCCTCCTCCATCCCTTCTTCGGCGCTCGGCTCGCCGTAGTTGCCGCCGAGGAACGCGGAGATCGCGGCGCCGAGGAAGCGGCACGTCGCGATCCCGAACCCGATCGGCGCGGCGATGATGCCGAGCCAGTCGGGCACCTCGGTGCCCTCGAGCAGGCCGCCGCGGCCGACCATCCCCTCGAAGCCGAACACGTAGCGGGTGCCGCCGAGCGTGAAGATCTCGGTCATGAACTCGTCGTCCGAGGCCTTCGGCGCGACGACGTACATGAAGCCGAGGAAGGTCATCAGGCCGCAGAAGACGGCCGTCGCGAGGAACCCGGTGCCGTTCAGGTAGCGGCGCGCGTTCTCGGGCAAGAGCTTCTGCGCGGCGCCCATGCGGATGTGCTTGCCCGCGTAGACGCAGATGCTCGCGCTCAAGAGGCCGACCCAGAGGAGCAGCATGAGCGAGACCTTCTTCGACCACGTGTAACCCTCGGGCACGTAGGCGAGCGAGATCCACACGAGGAGCGCGCCGGCGAGCGCGCCGGCGCCCGCGCGGAGCGGCCAGCCCTCGCGCTTCTGCACGAAGTGGTACGCCGCGAAGCCGCCGGCCGAGAGGCCGAACGCGCCGGCGTAGACGACCGAGGACTCGAGCTGCCCGAACACCTGCGCGAAGCCCCAGCCGACGAGCACACCGACGACGCTGAAGCCGGCGGCGAGGGCGAGCTCGCGCCCGGCGCTCGGCGCGGCCGAGGCGGGCTCGGTGACGCCCGCGCTCGCGTCGCGCATGCGCTTGAAGCGCCGCGCGGAGTAGAGGCCGAAGCCGAGGGTCAAGAGGGCCACGCCGAGCGTGACCCACGGCGCCACGCTCGCGTCGATGAACGCGCGCGTGTCCGCGTCGTCGATCCGCGCGAGCTTCGCGAGCAGCGCGCCGACCTTGCTGTCGGGCGCGGTGATCCGCCGCGCGACCACGTCGACGAACACGACGACGGTGATCGTCACGAGCGAGAACGCGACGACCGCCTTCTCCGCCTCGAACACGCCGCGGTCGAGCGCGCGCATCTTCCCGAAGAACCCGGAACGCCTGGGCTGCTCCCCCGTCGTGGCCGCCTCGGACATGGACGCGGGAGCGTAGGCAGCGCCGGCCGCGGCGGTCAATCGCTTCGTCATCCGCGCGACGCGCCGGCGAGGGCGGCGTAGAGGACGGCGTCGTACGCGGGCAGACGCAGGCGCGCGGCGAGCGGCGCCTCGAGGAAGCCGCCGATGGGGACGAGCCCGAGGTCCACGCTCGCCGCGGCGAGCGCGAGCGACTGCATGACGTGCCCCGCCTCGAGCAGCAGGAAGCGCGGCGCGCGATCGCCGTACTTCGCCGCGACCGCGCGCGTGTCGCCGACGAGCAAGAAGAGCAGCGCGCCGCCCTCGACCTGCGCGAGCGAGGGTACCTCGCCCTCGAGCGCGGCGCGCTCGAGCGGGACCGCGAGGTCGGCGAGCGCGTGCGCGGCGCGGTCGTAGTGGTACGCGGAGCGCGCGAGCCATCCGTCGCAGAGGACGAGCACGTAGAGCTCGATGGGCTGGAGGTTGCCGGCGGAGGGCGCGGGACCGCGGCCGTCGGGCCCGGTGACGCCGTGGCCGAGCGCGCAGAGGCGCCCGAGCGCGGCGCGGTCGGGCAGCTCCGCGCCGAGCCGGCGCCCGCAGCGTCGCGCCGCGACGACCGCGTCGAAGGCCTTGGTGAGCCGCGCGCGCGGGCGCGGGAGCGGCACGCGCGAGAGCCCCGGGTAGGTGCGCAGCGCGTGCGTGGCGCCGGCCGCCTCCGCCGCGATCAGCGCGTCGCGGAAGCGCGGGAAGGTGGCGGTGGACAGCTCGCTCGGGCGTAGGGCGGCGCGGGTGCGGTTCATCGGGCTCCTCTCACGCGAACGGGTGCGGCGGGTGCGCGAGCCACGCGGCGAGGTCGCGGTCTCGCCAGAACGGCGCGCCGAGGTGGGCGAGCAGGTGGTGCGCGTGCAGCGGGACGAGGCCGGGGACGACGACCTTGACGACCGCGAGGTCGGGCGCGAGGCGCGCCGCGAACGGCGGCGTCATCAGGCGGAAGAGCGGCCGCGCGGGGAGGCGCTCGGCGAGGGCGTCGAGCCCCTCGACGCGCGCGCGCTCGGCGCGGTCTTCGGCGGCGCACGGGCGCCCGAGCACGGTGTCGGCGAGGCGCTCCGGGCGGAGCGTGTAGTAGAGGACGTGCTCCGAGAAGTCGCGCGGCAGCCGATCGGCGAGCTCGGGCTCGACGCGCGCCCGCTGGTGGCGCACGTACGCGCGGCCCTGGAGCGCCTCGAGCAGCGCCTTCTCGAGGCTCTCCGCGCGCGTCTCGCGCACCGCCGCGCCGGTGCCGAGCACGAAGCCCTCGGGCTCCTCGCCGCTCACCGTGACGAGCGTCGCGTGCGCCGCGAAGGGCGTCGCGATGCGCAAGAAGCGGAAGGCGAGGTGGGGGCGCCGCGCGCGCCGCGCGATCGGCGCGCCGAGCTGCGCGAACGCCTCGTCGGGGTCGAGCGCCTCGAGCGCGAGCTCGCCCCACCACGCGCGCACGAGCGCGTCGCGCTCGATCACCTCCTGCACGCCGCGCAGGACGACCGGGTGCGTGCCCGCGACGCCCGCGGCGAGGCCGGTCGAGATCAGCGGCGCGACGCCGTGCCCCTCGCCGGGCGCCGCCGCGAGCGCGACGAACGCATCCGGCACCCACGCGGGCGAGCCGTCGATCGCGTCGCGCAGGGCGACCCAGCGCGTGCACGTGCGCTCGGTCAGCCGCGCGAAGGGGAACCCGTCGCGCGCGTACTGCGGCTCCGAGAAGAGCGCGAACGCGCTCGGCGCGATCGCGGGCTCGTCGCGCGGCCACGCCGCGTAGGTCGCCTCGATGGCGCCGTCCGCGGCGCGCAGCCAGCCCTCGCACCGCTCGATGGCCTCGCCGACGCACGCGGCGCGCGCGTCGCTCGCGCGCCAGCCCGCGCCGCCGACGAGCGTCGCCGCCGCGTGCGCGCCACGCCGCGCGAGGGTGCCCGCGTACATCACGATCGCGGGGTCGTGCGGCTCGGCGTCGAGGCGGTCGAACGCGGTGAAGAGCCCCGTGTAGGGCGAGGCGACCCACGCGGTCACGCCTCGTGCTCCGCGCAGTCCGGATCGACCCAGAGCGGGTGCGCGCTCACCTCGAGGCTCGCGACCTCGAGGACGTGGAGCGCGAACGCCGCCGCGTGCGCGCGAGGGCCGCGATCGATCTTGAGCGCCGTGAGCGAGGCGAGGATCGCGCGCGCCGCCGGATCGAGCGCCGCCGGGACCATCGCGCCGCCGCGCTCGCCGTGCGCGAGGAGCGCGTCGAGGAGCGCGGGCGCGGGCGAGAGCCGGCGGAACGACGCGAGCACGCAGCCGAAGCAGGGCCCGCCGTCGGGCAGGTGGATCGGGCCCACGAAGCCGCGCGCGAGCGGCCCCTCGCTCACCCAGAGCCACGCGTCGCCGCGCGCGCGCGCGGCGCGCCCGAACGCGAGCGCGGCGGCGTAGTCCATCGTGTCCTGCGCGAGCACCGCGAGGGCGGGCCCCTCGCGCGGCGGGCTCGGCAGGGCGGCGCGGATCACGCCGGCGAGCGGGCCCGCCCCTTCGACCGACACGCGGTAGGTGGCGGCCGGCGGCGCGGGCGCGTCCACGACGACGACGCGCTCCTCGATCAGCCGCGCGAGCAGCGCGCTCGCCGCCTCGCGGACGCTCGGCTCGACGCGCGCGAGCGCCTCGACGCGCGCCCTCGGCGCGCGCAGCGCCTCGACGAGCGCCGCGCCCCAGCGGTCGATGTCGCGCTGGCGGAACGTGTAGCGGAGGTCCTCGCCCGCGATCAGCCGCAGCGTGTCGGGCTCGGCGATCACGGTGAACGGCAGCGCGAGGACGAGCCGGCTCACCTCGCGCCTTCGACGCGGCTCGCGACGCGCCGGAGCGGGTAGGCGAGCTGGGTGAGCAGCACGACGTTGACGAGGAACGTGGGCGCCCACGGGACCTGGACATCGATCTCGTACGCGAGCAGCGCGCCCTCGTCCGCGGGCGAGACGACCCAGCGGCCGCGGTTGAACGTGCCGCTCCCTTCGGTCTCGGACCAGCTCGCGATCCGCGAGCCGTCGGCGCCGTCCTCGTGCGCGACCCGCACGTCGATCGGCCAGTCGCCGAGGAGGCGGGTCGTCACGCGGCCCTCGAGGTGCACGCGCGCGTCGCCCGTGCGCTCGATCGACGACAGCTCGATCGAGCCCAGGCTCGAGTCGAACGTCTCGGGGAAGCGCTCGTAGTCGCGCACCGTCGCGGACACCTCGTCGACGGGGGCGCGCACGATCATCGCGCAGCGCGCCGGCCGCGCGCCGCCCTCGCGCGCGAGCAGCTGGCAGACGACCCCGTCGGCGGCGCGGCGCGGGCTGCGCTCCTCTGCGTCCGCGACGCCGCCCTTCACCCACGCCGCGAGCGCCATGGCGCCGATGAGCGCGCTCACCGCGAGGCCCGCGTAGAGCGGCGCGCGGCTGCGCGGCTTGGACGCGGGAGGCTTCGGCGCCGGCGACCCGCTCATGCTCAGTCCGTCACCGCGACGATCAGCGCGCCGACCGCGACGAGCAACCCGGTGATGATCACGGCGCCGATCGTGCCGCCGACGAACCAGCCGACGGTCGACGTCCAGTAGGCGGCGGCGGCGGCGCGCCGGCGCGCGGCGTTCGGTTGCAAGAGGATCGCCGGCAGCGCGAAGAAGGATCCGGCGAGCTGAACGGCCGGTGCCACGAGCACGAGCACGATGAGGGCGATGAGCGTCTCGTCGATCACGAAGGCCCAGGTCACCGCCCCGAGCGAGACGAAGGCCACGCCCAGCCAGTAGGCCGCGATCGACGCGAGCGCGCCGGTGCGCGCCTCGCGATCGTCCGAGAGCCCCGCGAGCGTCGTGACGTTCGCGGCGACGGTGCCGACGGTGGCGCCGATCGCGTGGGCGCAGCAGCAGCAACAGCAGCAGCAGCTACAGCAGACGCCCGCCGCCACCGCCGCGTCGAGCGCGCGCTCGGGCCGGTGCTTCTCGACGCGCAGCGCCTCGCCGCGCAGCTCGGGCTCCCACTCCACGAGGAGATTCAGCGCCCGGGCCCGGCGGGCTGTCAACGGGCTCGGCGGGCCCCTCGCTCGGAGGCCGTGCGCATGGGCACGCTCGCGTCGAGCAGCGAGAACCCGGCGCCGCCGCGGCCGGTGCGGATCAGGTCCTCGACGATCGTGTTCGCGAAGCGGTAGTGGCCGCTGTCGAGCCGCGCGAGGTAGTCGGAGAACGGCTGCGCGACGTAGTGCCAGTGATCGTGCGGCGCGCTGCGCAGCCGGGGGCTGTAGGCGGTCCGCAGCAGCACGGCGCGCGCGTCGGTCCGCAGGCCGTGCATGTTCCGCACGAGCTCCGGGCGGTTCGGCACGAACATCTCGAGGTTCGAGAGGTACACCACGCGCACGGGGATCCCGAGCCGCGCGGTCGCCGCGCCGATGGCCTCGAACGTCGGCGGCGCGGTCACGTCCGCGGTGCGCGCGACGACCCGTCCGCCCGCGTGCAGCGCGCGGACGTGCGCGTAGAGCGCGGCGTCACCGAGCCACGTGCGGCCCGCGCGGTAGTCGCGGACGTTGCGCAAGTAGGTTTGCAATCGTCCGCGGTAGCGCCGGTAGACGCGCACGGCCGGCGCCGCCTCCGCGCCGAGGACCTCCTCGAGCCGCGCGACGACCGCGGGCTCGGCCTCGGGCCGGAAGCGCTCGAGGAGCGCGCTCGGGCTCTCGGCGTCCGCGACGAGCACGCCGTACATCCGGTGGGTCGCGGCGATCACGGGGTCGTAGTCGACCGCGTAGAGCAGCTCGGCGCGCGCGATCGCGGCCATCGTGTAGCCCTGATCGGCGCCGACGGTGACCATCGCGCCGCCGAGGCCCTCGATGTGCGGGAAGAACAGGCGGTGCGCCCACTCGTTCGACACGACGTAGCTGCGCTCCGAGCGGCCCGAGCGGCCATCGGGGACGTCGCTCGCGATGCGTCGTGCGGCGGCGTCGAGCGGCGCGGGCTGCGCATGCGCCGTCCCGACGAGCCCGAGCCAGACGCACGACGAGAGGGCGAGCACGGCGCAGACGCTTCGCACGGGGCGATGGTAGCGTATCGCGCCCCGGTGACCGCGCTTCGCGTCCTCTCGCTCACGCTCCTCACCGGCTGCGCGGTCGTCCGCGCGCAGCCGGACCCGGCCGCGTGCCCGCCCCGCGCGGCCTGGCCCGACGGGATGGTCTGCGTGCCGGGCGGGACCTTCGCGATCGGCAGCGCGGACGGTCAGCCGGACGAGCGCGCGCCCGGTGAGGTCACGCTGCGCGCCTTCTACCTCGACGTGTACGAGGTCACGAACGAGGCGTACCGCGCGTGCATGGAGGCGGGCGCGTGCCCGCGGCACGCCCGCTACCGCGCGTTCCTGGGCGCGCGTCAGCCCGTGGTCGGCGTGAGCTGGCCCGGCGCCGTCGCGTTCTGCGCGTGGGCGGGCAAGCGCCTGCCGACCGACGCCGAGTTCGAGCGCGCCGCGCGCGGACCCGACGGCACCCGCTACCCGTGGGGTGATGACGCGGACGAGCCCTGCGCGCACGCGGTCGTGCGCACGCGCGCCGGCGCGGGCTGCGGGACGGACGTGACCGCGGACGTCGGGAGCCGCCCGCCGGGACACTTCGGCGTGCACGACCTGGCCGGGAACGTCCACGAGTGGGTCCAGGACCGCTACGCGCCTTGCTTGCGCGGGTGCGCCCGCGAGTGCGGTGACGCGTGCTTCGGGGCCGATCCACGCGGGCCGTGCGGCGACGCGGCCGAGTGCCCCGGCCATCCGCTGCGCTCGATCCGCGGCGGCTCGTGGTACTGGCCGCTCGAGCGCGCGCGCGGGGCGGCGCGGCGCGGCGCGCACCCGGCCAACACGGCGGGCCATCGGTTCGGGATGCGTTGTGCCCGCGACGTGTCCGTGGGATCCTGACGCCGCTCGATCGGTCGGATCCCTGAACGGACCTCGGACTCGGTGCCACCCATGCTCGTGCGCTTCCTGAAGAGCCTCTGGGGCCGTGCGCGGCCGACGCCGCCGATCCTCCTGCGCGTGACCGACCCGAGCGGCGCGCCGCCACCCGTCCTCGACGTCGAGACGCGGTGGCGACCGTCCGGGCAACGGGGCGAGCGGAGCGTGCGCACCGCCGACGGGCTGGCCCTCGTCCCCTGGCTCGCCGAACAGGAGGAGGTCGAGCTCGTCGTGCGCGGCGCGCACGGCACGGCCACGGTGACGGTCCTGCGCGCGAGCGCGGGCGGCCCCACGCTGCCGGTGCGCCTCGAGGGCCCGCACCGCGCGGGTTGACCCGGACCGCCGCGCTCGCACTACTCTGGCGGGCGGATGTCCGAGCCCCCGCGCACCCCCTCGCTCCCGCCCGCCGGCGGGGCGGCCGACGGCGTGAAGCTCATGCTCGCCGCGCTCGCGCTCGGCGCGCTCGCGCTCGGCGGCTGGGTCGTGTTCGATCTGGTGCGCGATCGCCCCGTCGCGAGCGACGACGAGGCGCTGCCGCCGCTCCCCGAGCCGGGCGAGCCGGTCACGCGCGCGATGGTCGCGACGGGCGGCGGCTACGGCTGGACGTGGGTGAACCCGCTGCCGCGCTGGATGCCGACCTGGTACGCGGTCTCCGTCGCGGACGAGGGCGCGCGCGCCGTGATGGTCGGCCACCGCGGCGCCGCCGTCCGCTACGAGGACGGCGCGATCGTGCGCTGGGAGGCGGGCACCGCCGCGAGCCTGCGCGGCGTCGCGTGGATCGGTCCGCGCGAGGCGATCGCGGTCGGCGACGACGGCGCGATCGTCCGCCTGGGCGCCGACGGAGCGCGCGCGCTCGCGGGCGCGACCGGCACGCTGCGCGGCGTCGTCGCGACGGGGCCGGGGCGCGCGCTCGCGGTCGGTGACGACGGCGCGATCGTGCGCATCGACGCCGACGGAGTGAGCACGGTCGCCTCGGAGCTCCGCGCCCACCTCCTGGGCGTCTACGCGCGCGGCGAGCGCGTCTTCATCGTCGGCGACGGAACGATCCTGCGGCTCGAGGGCGAGCGCATCGAGCGCGAGCCCTCGCCGGTCACCTCGATCCTGCGCGCGGTCGGCGGCTGTCCGCGCGGAGGGATCTACGCCGTCGGCGACGAGGGCGTGATCCTGTGGCGGCGCGGCGACGCGACGTGGCGGCGCGTCGCGACGCACACGCGGCAGCCGTTCCTGTCGGTGTCGTGCGATCACGGGCGCGTCGCGGCGGTGGCGGCGGACGGGCGCGTGCTCCTCGCGAGCGGCGATCGCACGGTGGCGCTCCCGAGCGGGTTCGACCACGCGTGGTACGCGGTCGCCGGGGGCGAGCGCGGCCCGAGCTGGCTCGCCGGCGCCGGCGGCCGGCTCGCGACGATCGAGGACGACCACGTGCGCACGCGCACCGACGGACCCGCCGTGCCGATCCGCGCGCTCGGCGCGATCGGCGGCGCGATGGTCGCGGTCGGCGAGTGGGGCCGCATCCTGCGCCAGACCGAGGCGGGCCTCGTCGAGGCGAGCTCGCCGACCGAGAGCGGGCTCGCGGCGCTGCTGCGGATCGACGCGTCGCGCCTCCTGGCCGTCGGCGACTTCGGCGCGCTCGTCGACATCCGCCACGATCGCGCGACGCTCCTCGGGACGCCGACGCAAGCCTCCTTGCGCGACGCGGTCGGCGGGGCGGACGGAGTGATCGTCGTCGGCGGCGGCGGCACGATCCTGCGCGGCCTCCCGGAGGCGCTCGTCGCGAGCGCCGTCGAAGGCGCCGGCGACCTCTGGGCGATCGACGGCGCGCCGTCGTCGGCGATCGCGGTGGGCGAGGACGCCTTGGTGCTCCGGCTGAACGAGCGCGGATTCTCGCGCGTGAGCTGCGACGCGCGCGGCGCGACCCTGCGCGACGTGGCGCGCCTCACCGAGGGCACGTTCGCGGTCGGCGACGCCGGGACGATCGTCCGCATCGAGGGCAGCGAGTGCGCGCTCGAGCGGAGCGGCGGCCCCACGCTCCACGCGATCGGGCGCGGCCCTGCGGGGCGCCCGATCGCGGCGGGCGACGACGGCGTCGTCCTCGAGCGCTCGGAGGCGGGCGAGTGGTCGCGCGTCGGCGTCGACGTCCTGGGCGCGAGCCTGCGCACCATCTGGCGCAGCGATCGCCACGTCTACGTCGCCGGCGCCGGCGGCGTCATCGTCCGCCACGTGATCGTCGACGGAACCTAGCGCACCGCGGTGGTCGGATGACGGGGACGATCCTCGTCATTTCGTCATTCTCGCCCGCGCGGTCTTCGAATGACGAAACGACAGGATCGTCCCCTCGGCTCAATCGGGGGCTTTGGAGCGCAGCGTCAGCACGGGGACGCTCGCGTGGCGCACGACCCGCTCGGCGACGCTGCCGATCAGGAGGTGCTTGAGGCCGGTGCGGCCGTGGGTGGCGATCACGATCAGGTCCGCGCCGATCTTGTCGGCGTGCGCGCAGATCGCGCGGGCGGGCGAGCTGTCCTCCAAGCGCACCGCCTTCGCGGTCACGTTGGCGAAGGTCGTCTCGAGCAGCGCGCGGAGCCGCGCGTCGACCTCGACCTCGATCTCGCGCGCGAGCTCGGCGCGCCGCTCGGGGCTGTAGCCGAGGTTCGCGGGCGGGCGCAGCGCGGAGTCGTCCTGGACGTGGATCAACGTGACCTCGGCGCCGAAGCGCTCGGCCAACATCGCCGCTGCGTCGGTGCCCAGGCGCGAGGCGTCGGAGAAGTCGGTGGGGACCAGGATGTGCGTGGCGAAGGTCATCGCGGTGCGTCGATGGTACCCCCCGGCCGGGCGTCGCGCGACACCCGATGTATGCTCGCCCGCGATGAACGCCGGCACGCTCCCGCTCGCGCCCGATTGGGGCTGGCAGCTCCGCCGCGCGATCACGGACCTCGAGGGTCTGGAGCGCGCGTTCCGGCTGACGGACGCGGAGCGCGAGGGCGCCCGGCGCGCGCTCGCCCAGGGGCTGCCGATCTCGATCACGCCGTACTACGCGGCGCTCGCCGACCCCGAGGACGAGCGCTGCCCGATCCGGCGCCAGTGCGTGCCGCGCGCGGAGGAGGCGCGCGAGGCCCCCGGCGATCTGCGCGATCCGCTCGGAGAAGAGGCGCACGAGGTCGCGCCGGAGCTCGTGCGTCGCTACCCCGATCGCGCGCTCCTGCTCGTCAGCGATCGTTGCTCGGTGTACTGCCGCTTCTGCACGCGCTCGCGGATGGTCGGGCAGGGGGGAGGGGCGCGGTCGCTCGAGCAGCTCGAGCCGGCGTTTCGTTACCTCGCCGCGCACCCGGAGGTGCGCGAGGTCATCGTCAGCGGCGGCGATCCGCTCGTGGCCACCGCCTCGCGCATCCGCGCCATCCTCGAGCGCCTGCGCGCGCTCGGCACGCTCGACACGGTGCGCGTCGCGACGCGCGTGCCCGTGACCCTGCCGATGCGCGTCGACGACGAGCTCTGCCGCGCGCTGCGCGAGGGGTTCGGGGCGACCTGGGTGATGACGCACTTCAACCACCCGAGGGAGCTCACGGAAGAGGCCACGCGGGCGCTCGCCCGCCTCGTCGATCACGGGCTGCCGGTCATGAACCAGACCGTCCTGTTGCGCGGCGTCAACGACGACGCCGAGACGCTCGAGCAGCTCTTCCGCGGGCTGGTCGCGCGGCGCGTGCGGCCCTACTACCTCTTGCAGGCGGACCCCGTGATCGGCACCTCCCACCTCCGGACGCCGCTCTCGACCGGCGTGGCGATCTTCGAGCGGCTGCAAGGCCGGCTGAGTGGCATCGCGCTGCCGAAGCTGATCGTCGACACGCCAGGCGGGCGCGGCAAGGTCCCCCACGGCCCGGACTGGGTGGCGCGCCGCGGCGAGGGCGTCACGACCTTCCGGACCTTCCGCGGGGAGCTGGCCGACTACGTCGATCCCCCGGAAGAGCCTTGAATTGACCCCACGCAGAGGTATAGCACCGCCGCCATGCAGGCTGTTCTGACGCTCACCCGCTCCACCGTCGGCCAGAAGGTCGTCGTCGCGGTGACCGGCGTGATCCTGTTCGGGTTCGTCATCGGTCACCTCGCGGGCAACCTCCTCCTCTTCGTGGGGCCCGAGGCGTTCAACGCCTACGCCGCCGGCATCAAGGGCAACCCGCCCTTGCTCTGGGGGACGCGGGTGACGCTGCTCGTGAGCGTCGTGCTGCACGTCACGTTCACGATGCAGCTCGCTCGCCGCAACGCGACGGCGCGGGCGCGCGGCTACCAGAAGCCACGCAAGGACCAGATCACGACGTACGCCGCGCGCACGATGATCCTCAGCGGGCCGCTCCTGTTCGCGTACATCCTGTTCCACATCGCGCACTTCACCGCGCCGGGGCTCGACCTCGGCGGCACGTTCCACCCCGAGAACGTCTACGCCAACGTGGTGAACGGCTTCCGCACGTGGTGGGTGAGCGCGATCTACATCTTCGCCAACTTCCTGCTCGGGCTCCACCTCTTCCACGGCGGGTGGAGCGCCGCGCAGAGCATCGGCGCGCAGAGCCCGAAGTACGACGCGCTCAAGAAGCAGGTCGCGGTCGGCCTCGCGGTGTTCGTGTCGGCCGGCAACATCTTCATCCCGATCGCCGTCTTGACGCAGCTCATCGGCAGCGCCGACCAGCTCGCGCGCGCGCAGGCCGCGTTCGAGACCGAGGCCGTGACCGAAGCGGCGACCGGGGCCGAGGAGGAGTGACGATGGAGCTCGACGCGCGCTGCCCGACCGGGGACATCGAGAAGCGGTGGGATCGCCACCGCTTCGAGCTCAAGCTCGTCAACCCCGCGAACAAGCGGAAGTTCGAGGTGATCGTGGTCGGCACCGGCCTCGCCGGCGCGGCCGCCGCCGCGACGCTCGGGGAGCTCGGCTACAAGGTCAAGGCGTTCTGCTACCAGGACAGCCCGCGCCGCGCGCACAGCATCGCCGCGCAGGGTGGGATCAACGCCGCCAAGAACTACCAGAACGACGGCGACAGCGTCTTCCGCCTCTTCTACGACACCGTCAAGGGAGGCGACTTCCGCGCGCGCGAGAGCAACGTCTACCGGCTCGCGCAGGTCAGCGTGAACATCATCGACCAGGCGGTCGCGCAGGGCGTGCCGTTCGCGCGCGAGTACGGCGGCCTGCTCGACAACCGCAGCTTCGGCGGCGCGCAGGTCTCGCGCACGTTCTACGCGCGCGGCCAGACCGGCCAGCAGCTCCTGCTCGGCGCGTACTCGGCGCTCAGCCGGATGATCGCGGCGGGCAAGGTCGACATGTACAACCGCCACGAGATGCTCGACGTGATCGTCGACGACGGCCGCGCCCGCGGCATCGTCACGCGCGACCTCGTCAGCGGCAAGATCGAGGCGTGGACCGCGGACGCGGTGTGCCTGTGCACCGGCGGCTACGGCAACGTGTTCTTCCTCTCGACGAACGCGATGGGCTGCAACGTCACCGCGAGCTGGCGGGCGCACAAGCGCGGCGCGCTGTTCGCGAACCCTTGCTACACGCAGATCCACCCGACGTGCATCCCGCCCGCGGGCGAGTACCAGAGCAAGCTCACGCTGATGAGCGAGTCGCTCCGCAACGACGGGCGCGTGTGGGTACCCAAGAGCGCGAGCGACTCCGGCAAGGACCCGCGCTCGGTCCCCGAGAAAGAGCGCGACTACTTCCTCGAGCGCATGTACCCGGCGTTCGGCAACCTGGTCCCGCGCGACATCGCGAGCCGCGCCGCCAAGCGCATGTGCGACGACGGCCTCGGCGTCGGCCCGATGGTCGGGGACAAGCGCCTGGGCGTCTACCTGGACTTCGCGGACGCGATCAAGCGCGACGGCAAGAAGATCATCCTCGAGAAGTACGGCAACCTCTTCGAGATGTACCAGCGCATCACGGGAGACGACCCGTGCGAGGTCCCGATGCGCATCTACCCGGCGAGCCACTACACGATGGGTGGGCTCTGGGTGGACTACGACCTCATGAGCACGATCGACGGCCTCTTCGTGCTCGGCGAGGCGAACTTCTCCGACCACGGCGCGAACCGGCTCGGCGCGAGCGCGCTCATGCAGGGCCTCGCGGACGGCTACTTCGTCATCCCCTACACGCTCGGGCACTACCTCGCGACGAAGGGCAAGAACCCGCTCGGGGCCGACTCCACCGTGGCCAAGAGCGCGGTGAAGGAGGTCGAGAAGGGGATCGCGAAGCTCATCGACATCGGCCAGAAGGGCTCGACGCACCCCGACGAGATCCACCGGCAGCTCGGGACGCTCATGTACGACAAGTGCGGCATGGGGCGGAACGCCAAGGGGCTGAAGGAGGGGCTCGCGCTGATCCCGGAGCTCCGCGAGCGCTTCTGGAAGGACGTGCAGATCCTCGGCTCGGGCGGCGAGCTGAACACCATGCTCGAGAAGGCGGGCCGCATCGCGGACTTCCTCGAGCTCGCCGAGCTGATGTGCCACGACGCGCTCACGCGCGACGAGAGCTGCGGCGCGCACTTCCGCGAAGAGCACGTGCAGGAGGACGGCGAGGCGCGGCGCGACGACGAGAACTTCGCGCACGTCGCGGCGTGGGAGCACACGGGCGATCACGCGGCGCCCAAGCGCCACGTGGAGAAGCTCGACTTCGAGTACGTGAAGCTGTCGCAGCGGAGCTACAAGTAATGAGCGACGACACGATCGACCTGCGCCTCCACGTCTGGCGCCAGCGCGGCCCGGGCGACGAAGGTCGCTTCGCCGACTACTCCAAGTACGCCAAGAGGATCAGCACGCACGCGTCCTTCCTCGAGATGCTCGACGTGGTGAACGAGCGCCTCGCGGCGGACGGGGAGCGCCCCATCGCGTTCGATCACGACTGCCGCGAGGGCATCTGCGGGATGTGCGGCGCCGTGATCAACGGCGTCCCGCACGGCCACCGGACGCTCACCACGACGTGCCAGCTCCACATGCGCGAGTTCCAGAACGGCGCCGAGGTGTTCGTGGAGCCCTTCCGCGCGACGGCGTTCCCGGTGATCGAGGATCTGATGGTCGACCGCTCGTCGTTCGACACGATCGTGCAGGCGGGCGGCTACGTCAGCGTGCGGACCGGCGCGGCGCCGGACGCGAACGAGATCCCGGTCCCGAAGCAGATCGCGGATCGCGCGATGGACGCGGCGGCGTGCATCGGCTGCGGCGCGTGTGTCGCCGCGTGCCCCAACGCCTCGGCGAGCTTGTTCCTGAGCGCCAAGCTCGCGCACCTGAACCTCCTACCGCAGGGGCAACCCGAGCGCTACCGCCGCACGCGGGCCATGCTCGCGGCGCACGACGACGCGGGCTTCGGTGGCTGCACGAACCACCGCGAGTGCGAGGCGGCGTGCCCCAAGGGCATCAGCACCGACTTCATCGCCCGGATGAACCGCGACGTGATCGTCGCCTCGCTGACCGACAAGGACGGCAACCTGATCTGACTCTTCGGGGGGGCTGTTCCAGCCCCCCATCACCCGAGGCGAGCGCGGCGGAGCCGCGTTCGACCCCATCGCGGGGCGATGGGGCCCTCTCGGCCGACGGCCATCGCTGCGCGATGGCCTGGCCTCGAATGGCGCCGTCGGCCGCGTGCGCTCCCGACCAATCGACAGACGTCGAGTGGGCCGGAGGCGAGGAAGGTGCGCGCGCGGGGGCTCGTACGAACCGGCATGCATCGCGTGTGTCGGATCTCGATCGCGCTCCTACTCGTCGCCGGCTGCGCGGACACGCGCGGCCGTAACGTCGACGGGGGCACGTCCACGCCGCCGCCGGGGACCGACGGGAGCACGCCGCCGCCGCCGCCTCCGGGCGCGCTCACGCTCGCCGTCGAGGGCGCGGCCTTCCAGGGCTCGAACCTGATCGCGCGGGTGCGCGTCGGCAACGGCGCGGGCGCGGAGTCGGTCTCCCTCGCGCCCTCGAACTTCGCGCTCGCGCTCGCGGGCGGCGCGGAGCTCACCGCGTCGAGCTCGGCGGGCGGGTTCCTCCCGAGCCCGTGCCGCGCGGAGCTGAGCGTCGGTCCCTCGGGCACGGTCGCCTGCGAGCTCGTCTTCGCCGGCGTGGCCGGCGCGCCCGAGCAGATCCACTACCGGCCGGGCGAGCGCGCCGCGAGCGCGCCGGTCGCGCGGTGCTCCGCCGCGGCGCCCGCGGGGCTGTGCGACGCGGGCCGCGTGTGCGAGGGCGGTGTCTGCGTCGAGCCGTGCGGTCCGTCCGCGCCGCGCGGCGTCTGCCCCACCCCGGGCGAGCTCTGCGTCGAGGGCTACTGCGAGCTGCGCTGCTCGCCGTCGAGCCCCTACGGGCCCTGCGAGGTGGGCGTCTGCCGCAGCGGCGCGTGCGACGCGTCGTGTCGCACCATCGCGTTCGGCGACGAGTGCTTCTCGTGCCTCTCGCCCCTGATCGGCGGCGAGGATCCCACCTGCGCGGTCGAGGAGCGCTGCCAGGACTGCGCGTACTGCACGCTCGAGCGGTCGGACTGCGAGTGCCTCGACGAGGAGGGCTACTGCACCGGCTGCGAGGCGACGCTCCGCGCGTCGCTCGACTGCATCCTCGCGCGCTGTCCGTCCTGCGTCCGGTGAAGGTCTGTCGATGAATCGAATCGGACCGAGCACCGGGGTCGAGGTCGGTCCAGCCGCGAGGCGACGCGAGGAATCGTGCGAAGAGCGCGGCGAGCCGCGGCAACGCCGCGGATGGGCCCGCATCGGCCGCGGCGACGGGAGATTGATCGACAGGCCTCGAGTCTTCGGAGCATCAAGTCGGCTTGTCGCCCGAGGCGAGCCACAGCTCGCCGCCGTACTTCGCGTTGGGCGGCAGCGCGACGCGCTCGTAGCCTCTCGCGACGCGCTCGAGCGGCTCCCACGCGCGCCGCGTGATGTCCGCCCGCGCGACGAGGTTCACCATCTTGCCCTGGAAGCCGGGCCGCGCCGCGTACACGTCGACCACCACCGCGCGGCCGCCCGGCGTGAGGCCGTCCCACAGGCGCGCGAACGCCTCCTCGTAGCGGGGGAACGCGGTCAGCCCGAGGAACACGTGGAGCCGGTCGTAGCCGCCGACCTCGAGCGCGTGTACGTCGCTCTGGACGAGCTCGACGCGTGATTCCCAGCCCTGGGCGCGCACGCGCCGCGCCGCCTGGGCCAGCATCCCCCGGCTGAGGTCGGCGCCGACGACCGTCGCGCCCTCGCTCGCTCGCGCGAGGATCGGCCCCAGGCTCTGCCCCGTGCCGACGGGCAGATCGAGCACGCGCGTCGCGCCCGCGAGCTCGAGCGCGTCGGCCGCCCTGGCGCGCGCGTCGGCGTAGAGCGCCTCGAGCGAGCCATCGTACATCGGAGCGAACCAGTCGTACCAACCCATGGCGCCACCGTAGGTCAGCGGGTCGGGCCCGGCGAGCGCGATCGCGGGTCGGCTCGCGCGGCGGTGCCGCGGGTGGTAGTGGGTCGGCATGATGAGATGGCGTCACGTCCTGGCGATCTCGATTGGCGTGCTGCTCTGGGGCTGCGATGGCGGCTCGGGCGTCGACGCGGGCGCGACGGACGCAGGTGGTGGCAGTGACGCCGCCGCCGCGGTGGATGCCGGGCGCGACGCGGGCGGCGCGGACGCGGGCGGCGAGGTCGACGCGGGCGGCGTCGCGGACGCGGGCGTCGCGGACGCGGGCGGCGGGGCGGACGCGGGCGGCGGGGCGGACGCGGGGAGCGACGCCGGCGGGCTCGACGCCGGCCCGTTCGAGTGCGGCGCGGTGGGCACGCTCTGCGAGCCCACCGACGCGCCGTGCCCCCCCTCGCTGGACTGTGTCGCGCTCGACTCGCTGGGGGAGGGTGTTTGCGTGCGCAGCCGCGCGATCTGCGGCGGATTCGCGGGCGCCGAGTGCCCGTCCGCGGCGCCGGTGTGCCTCGTCTACTCGAGCGCGAGCGGCTGGCCGTGCGCGACCGAGGCCGAGCGCGACTGCATCTGCGCGACGAGCGCCGGGCGCGCGCGCTTCGAGGTCTGCACGCCCTGAGCGGGCGTCACGGCGGCGGCGCGGCGGGCTTGGTGCGCAGGGCACGCCAGACGACGACGCCGACGACGACGAGGGTGACCGCGACCGCGACGTAGGTGTACGTCGAGACCCAGCGCTCGAGCGTCTCGAAGTTCGAGCCGGCGATCCAGCCGAGCAAGAGCAGCAGCCCGTTCCAGATCATCGCGCTGAGCGTCCCGAACACGGCGACCTTCCACGCGGGCAGGCCCGCGATCCCCGCCGCGAGGAAGAAGAAGGCGCGCAGCGCGGGGACGAAGCGGTTCAGGACGAGGTAGAGCGCGCCGTGCCGCTCGAAGCGCTCGAGCGTCGCGTCGATCGCCGCGCGCGCCTGCTGCGTGCGCAGGAAGCGCGGGGTGCGCTCCGCGCGGTGCACGCCGATCCAACGCCCGATCCCGTAGACGCTCATGCCGCCGCACAGCGCGCCGAGGTTGAGCGCGAGGTAGACCCAGAGCACCGAGTAGCCGGCCGTCGCGGCGAGCGCGATGCCGAAGAGCGCGATCGTGTCGCCGGGCAGCGGGGGCACGAGGTACTCGACGCCCGAGGCCCCGCCGATCAGGGCGTAGGCGAGCGGCCCCTCGGAGCGCTGGAGCCAGTCGGTGACCTCCTCCATCATGCCGTGTGCCTTCGTTCTCGCCGGTCCCCGCGCTCGCGCCTGGTTCGCGCGTGCGTGTCATCGCGCCCGCCTCGCCGTTCCCGCGGGCCGACTTCGAGCGCGGCGTGGCCCGCCTGAGAGAGCGGTACACGGTCGAGCTCGATCCGTCCATCTTCGACGCCGACGGCTACCTCGCGGGCGGCGACGCGCGGCGGCTCGACGAGCTGCGCCGCGCGCTGACCGACGGCGGCGTCGACGCGGTGGTCGCGGCGCGCGGCGGCTACGGCGCCACCCGCCTGCTCGACGGGATCGCGCCCGAGGAGGTGCGCCCGCGCCTGCTCGTCGGCTTCAGCGACCTCACCGCGCTGCACGCGCTCTTCGCGCGCGCAGGGCTGCGCTCGCTCCACGCGACGATGGTCGCGGGGCTCGGGCGAGGCACGGACGCCGCGCTCGCCGGCTGGATCGCGGCCGCCGAGGGCGCGGTCCCGGCGCCGCTCGACGGGCTCACGCCGATCGCGCCCGGCCGCGCCGAGGGCCCGCTCGCCGGCGGCAACCTCGCCGTGCTCGCGGCGCTCTGCGGCACGCCCTACGCGCCGCCGCTCGAGGGCGCGGTCTTCTTCCTCGAGGACGTCGGCGAGGCGCCCTACCGGATCGACCGCATGCTCACCACGCTGCGCCAGGCGGGCTGGCTTCGGCGGCTCGCCGGCGTCGCGGTGGGCCAGCTCACGCGCGCGACGCCCGGCCCCGATGGCCGGACGGTCGAGGAGGTGCTCCGAGATCGGCTCGGCGACCTCGGCGTGCCGGTCGTGCGCGGGGTCCCCGCCGGCCACGACGAGGACAACCGGCCGCTCCCGCTCGGGGCCCCGGTCGAGCTCGACGCCGACGCGGGAACGCTCACGTTCCGCGAGGCCGCGGCGGTGGCGCACGGCTGAAAAAGCCGTACCATCTCCGTCCCCAGTTCCAGCCCGGAGCGACTGACGAATGGCCAAGGCCCAGTTCAACCTCGAGAGCTACGGAATCACCGTCGAGAAGATCATCCGCAACGCGGCGCCCTCGCGCCTCTACGAGCATGGTCTTCGCAACGAGGCCGGCACCGCGATCGCTTCGAGCGGCGCGCTGATCGCCATGAGCGGCGAGAAGACCGGCCGCTCCCCGAGCGACAAGCGCATCGTCGAGGAGCCGGGCAGCAAGGACGACGTCTGGTGGGGCCCCGTCAACGTCGCGCTCGACCACCACGTCTTCATGATCAACCGCGAGCGGGCGCTCGACTACCTGAACATCTGCCCGCAGCTCTACGTCGTCGACGGCTTCGCGGGCTGGGACCCCGAGCACCGCGTGAAGGTCCGCGTGATCTGCTCGCGGGCGTACCACGCGCTGTTCATGCACAACATGCTGATCCGGCCGACGAAGGAGGAGCTCGCGCGCTTCGGCGAGCCCGACTACGTCATCTTCAACGCCGGCTCGTTCAGCGCGAACCGCTACACGACGGGCATGACGAGCAAGACGTCCGTCGCCCTGCACTTCGGCCGCAAGGAGTTCGTGATCCTCGGCACGGAGTACGCGGGCGAGATGAAGAAGGGCGTCTTCACGATCATGCACTACCTCATGCCGAAGCGGAACGTGCTGTCGATGCACTGCTCGGCGAACGAGAGCGCGGACGGGCAGGTCTCGATCTTCTTCGGCCTGAGCGGCACGGGCAAGACGACGCTCAGCGCGGACCCGAAGCGACAGCTGATCGGCGACGACGAGCACTGCTGGACGGAGCACGGCGTCTTCAACATCGAGGGCGGCTGCTACGCCAAGGCGATCGATCTGTCGCCCGAGCAGGAGCCGGAGATCTTCAACGCGATCCGCTTCGGCGCGGTCCTCGAGAACGTGGGCTACGAGCGCGACACGCGCGAGGTCGACTTCTCGGACACGTCGATCACCGAGAACACGCGCGCGAGCTACCCCATCGAGTTCATCCCCAACGCCAAGATCCCTTGCGTGGGCGGGCACCCGAGCCACGTGATCCTGTTGACGTGCGACGCGTTCGGCGTGCTGCCGCCGGTCAGCAAGCTGACGAGCGCGCAGGCGATGTACCACTTCATCAGCGGCTACACCGCGAAGGTCGCGGGCACCGAGATGGGCGTGACCGAGCCGCAGGCGACGTTCAGCGCGTGCTTCGGCGCGCCGTTCCTCGTCTGGCACCCGACCAAGTACGCGGAGCTGCTCGCCGACAAGCTCGATCACCACGGCGCGCAGACCTGGCTCGTCAACACCGGCTGGACGGGCGGCCCCTACGGGGTCGGCAAGCGCATGAGCCTGCCGCACACGCGCGCGATCCTCGACGCGATCCACTCCGGCGCGCTCGCGAGCGCGCCGACGGTGGAGGATCCCATCTTCGGCTTCGCCGTCCCGACGGTGGTCGAGGGCGTGCCGAACGAGGTCCTCGTCCCGAGGAACACGTGGATCGACGGCGCGAAGTTCGACGAGACCGCGAAGAAGCTCGCGAGCCTCTTCCGCAAGAATTTCGAGAAGTACGAGGACAAGGCGAGCGACGCGATCCGCGGCGCCGGCCCGCGGCTCTGATGCGCCCGCTCTGGCTCGCGGCCGGCCTCGCGCTCGCCGCGCTCCCCGGCTGCGGGCCCGGCATCCCGGCGCGCTACGTGATCGAGCGCGACGTGGACGGCTGGTCGTACCGCCGCTACCAGCAGGTGCTCGACGTCGAGGTCGCGATCGAGGGCAACGCCGCCGTCGGTCACACGGCGACGTACGTGCGCCGCGCGACCCGCACGGGCCGCACGGTCCCGTTCGTCAGCGTGTTCGTGACCGCCTACGAGCGGCCCGGCGGCCTCGCCGCCGAGGTGCGCCGGCAGGTCCGAGGGCTCGCGAGCTACGAGGCCGAGGTCCGCGACTACGGCGGCGGCCGGCTCTGGTACCTCGACGCGGGCCCGGGCGATCGCTGGGTGCTCTGGGTGTCGGGGCAGCACGTCGTGAAGATCGGGGCCTCGGAGGAGCTCGACGCGGTCCCGGAGGAGCTCGTGAGCGCGTACATGGGCATCTACTCGAGCGACCTCGACGAGCACGGTCGGGCGCGCGAAGGCACGCCGAGCGCCGGCGCTGCGACGGAGCCGAGCGGCGCGACCGAGCGACCCGCCTCCGGCGAGGACGACACGCCTCAGTTCTTGCGGGACAACGCGGCGCGATGAGCGGGCCGCCCCTCGCGATCTGCGGCGAGGCGCTCGCCGCGCTGCGCGCCTACCACACGCCGCCGGAGCCGGCGCCGATCAAGCTCGACGCGAACGAGAGCCCGTGGCCGCTGCCCGAGGCCGCGCGGCGCCGGCTCGCCGAGGCGCTCGCCGAGCTCCCGCTCCACCGCTACCCGGATGGCGCCGCGTCGGAGCTGCGCGCCGCGCTCGCGGCCCGGCTCGGCGCGCGTGGCGACGAGCTGTTGCTCGGTGTCGGCTCGGACGAGGTGATCGGCGTGCTGATGGCGGCCTTCGATCGCCCGCGCCCCGGCGCCGCGCGGCCGACCGTGCTCTACCCGACGCCCACGTTCGTCATGTACCCGATCACCTCGCGCGTGCAGGGCTTCACGCCCATCGAGGTGCCGCTCGACGACGCGTTCGACCTCGACGTGGACGCCACGTGCGCGGCGATCCGCGCGCACCGGCCGAACCTCGTCTTCCTCGCGAGCCCGAACAACCCGACGGGCAACGCGTTCGACGAGGACGCGCTCGCCGCCGTGGTCGCGGAGGCCGACGACGCGCTCGTCGTGATCGACGAGGCGTACGCGCCGTTCGCCGGGCGGAGCCTGGGTGACTGGGTCGATCGTCACCCGAACGTCGGCGTGATGAGCACGCTCTCGAAGATCGGGCTCGCGGGCCTGCGCGTCGGCTGGATCCGGATGCACCCCGCGCTCGCGCACGAGGCGGAGAAGGCGCGGCCGCCCTACAACCTGAGCCTCCCCGCGCAGCGCGCGGCGACGGTCGCGCTGACGGAGCTCGCGGGCCTGCTCGACGAGACGGTCGCCGCGATCGTCGAGGCCCGCGAGGCGCTCGGCGCGGCGCTCGCGCGCATCGAGGGTGTGCGGCCGTGTCCGTCGCGCGCGAACTTCTTCCTCGTCGAGGTCCCCGACGGCGCCGCCTGGCAAGCCGGCTTGCTCGCGCGCGGCGTCCAGGTGCGCCACTTCGCGAGCGTGCCGCGCCTCTCGCGCCACCTGCGCATCACCGTGGGCACGCCGGAGGAGAACGGGCGGCTCGTCGAGGCGCTCGAGGCTTTGTCGGCTGGCGCGATTGGGTGATACTGCCCGCCATGGCCGTGCGCCGGCGGCTCGTCGCTTCGCTCCTCTTCTGTCTCTGCTCCGTCGGGCTCAGCGCCCGCGCGCAGACCGACGCTCGCCTCTCGTGCGCCCGCGAGCCGTCGAACGAGGCGGAGGCCCGCGCGCTCTTCGTGGCCGGCGTCGCCGCGACCAACCAGGAGCGCTGGGCGGACGCGATCCCGAGCCTGCGGCGCGCCTACGAGCTCTCGTGCCACTCGTCGGCGCTCTACAACCTCGGCTATTCGCTGCGCGCGCTCGGCCGGCACCGCGAGGCGCGCGACGCGTTCGCGCAGCTCCTCTCGGATCACACCGATCTGCCCGGCGAGCTGCGCGACAACGCGGTGCGCTACCTCGACCAGGAGCGCGCGCGCGTCGCGGTGCTCGAGCTGCTCGACATCGAGCCGGACCTGCGCCCGCGCATCATCTTCGACGGGCGCGAAGTCCCGGACGAGGGCGCGCGGCCGGTCCGCATCGAGACGGACGCGGGGACCCACGCGCTCGCGCTGCGCCTCGACGGCCACGAGCCGTACCTCTGGAACGGGGAGCTCGCGGACGGACAGAACCTGCCGATCCTCGTGCGGTTCGTGCCGCTCGCGACGGGCGGCGGCGACTTCGAGTGGGGATGGATCGTGCTCGGCGTGGTCGCGGCGGCGGTGGTGGCGGGGGCGATCGGCCTGGGCGTGGCGCTGCAAGACGCCGCGCAGCTCGCTCCGCTCTCGGACCGCACCGTGCGGATCGGGGGCAGCTGATGCGGGGGCGCGCCGCGATCCTCGCGCTGACGCTCACCGCGCTCGGCTGCGCGCAGAACGCGTACTTCGAGCTGCAGGTCCAGCTCCCGGCGGCGCCGGCCGGGCAGACGTGGTACGCGCAGGTGCAGGTCCGCGACTCCACCAACCCGCTCTCGATCCCGTGGATGGGGCCGGGCGACGTGCCGTCGATCCCGCTCGAGGCGAGCCCGCGGTGGGACTGCATCTCGATCGAGGGGACGCGCCCCGACGTGACGCTGCACGTGCGCGTGCGCTTCTGCCGCTCGCCCGACTGCCTCGACCTCGAGGACGGCGACCCGCCGCAGCGGCTGTACAGCTTCGAGACGCCCTTCTACATCGGGAGCCGCACGTACTACCGAGTGCAGGTGCCGCGGATCCCCGTGTGCACGACCGACGCGGACTGCGCGAGCGGCGCGTGCATCGAGGAGCGCTGCGGGTGCGCGACGTCCGCCGACTGCGGCCCCACCGAGCGCTGCGAGCCGGGCGCCGGCTGCGTGACGGTCGTCACGCGCTGCCAGATCGAGGGCTGCATCGAGGGCCCGGTCTCCGCGTCGTACTGCTCGGGCGAGACGGAGCAGCACTTCTGCGAGCGCAATCCGTCCATCACGCGCGACGAGACCTTCATGTGCTCGCGTTGAGCGCGGGTGGCGCGGCGCTCGGGCGCGCACGCTCGGGTAAGGGGTTCGAGTGGATCTGCCGTGGTAGCGCGTGGGGGGCGCGCGATTGGCGCTCGCGGTGGCTGTGCCGCGCGGGCGAGCGTCATGGTCGGCTCGTGGAGTCGGCACGCCGCTCGGAGAGCGGTGGGCGCGTGGGGCAGAGGCCGTGAGGGCGGCTCGCGCAGCTCGCGCGGCGCCACCTCCCTCGCGCCCTCGGCGCGATGGGGATCGCGGGCGCCGGAGCGTGCCTCCGAGGCCCACCCGTCGCGCACGGTCGACGCGGGCACCGCGCGGCGTCGGTCGGGCGCCACTCGCCGGCGCGCTCGATCGGCCGACGGGGTCGAGCGCGTCCGTCACTGGCTGGCACCGGGCGAGCTTTGCTATCCTCCTGGGCGATGGGCTCCGCCCGCCAGCCGTCCGTCGCCGCGACGTACGGCAGATACCAGACGCTCTTCCGCATCGCGGCCGGTGGGATGGCGGAGGTCTATGCGGCGCGCGTGCGCGGCGAGGCGGGCTTCCAGAAGCTCGTCGCGCTGAAGCGGATGCTGCCGCACCTCACCGACGACGACCGCTTCGTCAACATGTTCATGGACGAGGGCAAGCTCGCCGCGAACATCGACAGCCCGAACGTCGTCTCGACGATGGATCTCGGGCGCGCCGAGGACGGCTCGCTCTACCTCGTCATGGAGCTGGTCGTCGGCACGACCTTGAGCACGCTGCTGCGCGGCGCGGCCAAGGCCGGCGGGTCGATCCCGCCGGACATCGCGTGCGAGCTGATCGCGCAGGCCGCGCAGGGGCTGCACGACGCGCACGAGGCCAGGACGCCGTACGGCGCGCCGCTCCAGCTCGTGCACCGAGACGTGAGCCCGCAGAACATCCTCGTCGGCGTCGACGGGCGCGTGCGCATCACCGACTTCGGCGTCGCGCGCGCGGTCCTGCGCCGCACCAAGACCAGCACCGGCGAGTTCAAGGGCAAGCTCTCGTACTTCTCGCCGGAGCAGTGCGCCGACCGCGAGCTGGATCGCCGCTCGGACCTGTTCTCGCTCGGCGTGGTCGCGTGGGAGACGCTGACCACGCGGCGCCTCTTCCACGCAGAGAACCCGCTCGCGGTGCTCGAGCGGGTCACGCGGATGCCCATCCCGAGCGCCCACTCCGTGCGCCCCGAGGTGCCGACGGTGGTCGCGGACGTGGTCGCGAAGGCGCTCGAGCGGGACCGCGATCGCCGCCACGCGAGCGCGCTCGAGTTCGCCCACGCGCTGCGCGCGGCCGCGCTCGAGAGCTTCGGCCCGGTTGACAAGCACGCGATCAGCGCGTTCGTCGAGAACTACGGCGGCGAGTCGCTCCACCGCATGCAAGCGCAGCTCAAGGAGAGCCTCGCGAACCCGGGCGCGCTCCTCGAGGTCGCGCAGGTCTACGACGACCCGACGGAGATCTCGAGCGGCATCGTCATGCGGCCCGAGGAGCACGGGCCCGCGACGCCGCGCTCGCACGAGTCCGCTTCGCTGCCTCGCTTCGAGTACGCGCCCGACATGGCCCCGGCGGCGGCGCCCGCGGCGAGCCGCGCGCCGATCGTCGTCGCGGTCGTCGTGGCGCTCGTCGGGCTCGGCGGCGGCGCCGCGCTCGGGCTCTGGGCGACGCGCAGTCGCGCACCGGAGGAGGCGGTCGTGCACGTCCTGCCCGCCGAGCCGCCTGCGGCGACCCCGCCGTCGCCCGCGCCGCCCGCAGAGGGCGCGCCGGAGGCCGCGGCCGATGGGCCACCGGCGGCCGCGCTCGCCGAGCCGGCCGCGCCGCCTCCGGCGGTCACCGACGACCGGCCCGCGCGCCGCCGCGGGGCCGTGAGCCCGCCGCCTCCGGTCGTGCGCTCGTTCGCCGAGCCGGCGCCGGCGCCGGTCGTGCGGCGCCCGACGGTCGAGCCCTCGCCCACGCCGAGCCCCACGGGCTCGCCCTCCTCGGGCGGCCGCAACACGGGCATCATCCAGAGCTGGTAGCCCGCGCGGCGCCACGCCGTCGAGCGCGCCATCGAGACCAGCCCGTCGCGAGCGCGACGGTCGAGGCGCTGTCGAACATTCGAGCGGCTACGCTTCGACCGCGCCCCATCGAGGCCAGGCCGAGGGGTTGGAACGACCCTCAGTTCGCTTCTTCGGGTGCGGTCTCCGCGCCGTGCCCGATCCCCGCGGGCATCTCGCCGCTGTCGATCGCCTCGATGACCCCGGCGCTGCTGCTGGCCGGCACCATCGTCTCGCGCAGCGTCGCGTCGCCCGAGATGCGCTCGGGGACCGGCGGCAGCCGATCGCCGAACCACCCGAAGAACTCCAGCATCCGGCGCTTGCGCTTGGGCGGCAGGTAGTCGAAATTCACGCCGCGGTCGCTGATCTCCCAGAACTCCGGCGACTCGATCGCGAGCAGCTCGTTGCGGATCGACGCGAGCCGCTCCGGCCGCTCGCCGGCCATGTCCTCGAACACCTCGCGCGCGAGCGCCTCCTCGCCCTTGAGGAGGTAGAAGGTCGCGAGCTTGATCTGCGCCTTGCGCACGCCGCGCAGGCTCAGCTCCTGCACCTCGGACTCCGACTCGCGGTCGACCTGCAGGAAGATGCGGAGAAGCTCGCGCGCCGAGGGGCTGTCTTGCTCGTACGCGAGCTCGTTGAGCGCGCACAGATCGTAGGCGGCCGTCTCGAGGATGAACGGCAACTGCACGTTGAACGAGACGCCGCCGTAGTACTTGAAGTAGCGCGCGATCTCGACCGCGAACTTGCCGTCGTTGTACGGCAACGTGCGCTCCGCGAGCAGGCGGTACTGGTTGAGCACGTTGTACGCCGTGCGCACGTCCTTCGCGTTCACCGTCGCGCGCAGGTACGTGTTGAAGAACTTCACGGCCAGGTCGAACAGCTCGGTGTTGCCCTGCGCGAGCGAGACCTCCGCGATGAGGCGCGTGTTGATCGCGATGAGGTAGTTCATGTCCCTCATGCGGTTGAGCGCCTCGTTGTAGAGCATCTGGTACTGGCGGAGGATCTTCATCTCGAGCCAGTTCTTGCGCTCCGTCACCGACACGAGGACGTCGGGAGACATCGACACGAAGTCCGGGTTGTGCGCGAGGTCGCCCTCGACCGCGTACCACGCCTCGCCGAGCGTCGGCCGGACGCCCTGGTAGTCGAGCAGGAGCACGCGCAGCGCGTCGGCGCTCGCCATCGAGACTCCCTTGTCCTTGTTCTCCATCGCGTTGAGCGCGACGTCGGCGAGCTGCTCCACGCCGCGCACCGCCTCCTGCTGCTTGCGCACGACGGACCAGTACGCGCTCTTGCTCGCGATGATGTCGACCGTGTGCTTGCGGATGCGCTCCACGATCGTGATCGGGTTGAGGAACTTGAACACGAACGCGAAGTACGGGAGCAAGATCAGCAGGCTGAGCGCGAGCATGAGCAGCGCCACGCTGGCGCCGATGACCGGGAAGAACGCGGGGGAGCCCGCGTCGTCCATGTCGAACACGATGCTGACGGCGAGGCACTGGATCGCGGTCAGCACGAAGAAGCCCATCACGGCGAAGTTGATCGGCTCCGCGACGAACAGCTCCGTGATGCGGTGGGTGTAGCGGTTGCTGGCCAGCTCGACGATGATGGCGACGACCGTGATGGCCACCCCGAGCACCGCCGCGACGACCTCCGCCGCGTTCGAGATCGCGCCGAGCGCCGAGTGCGGGTTCGGGCTGAGCAGCAGGCGCCAGTTCGCCGCCGGATCGGGCTCGTCGTGCGTGTCGATGAGCATCGTGATCGCGAACACGACGATCGACGAGCCGAGCAGGATCGCGAAGGGGAGCAGCCAGATGCGGAAGGGGCTCGTCGCGCGAGCCGGGGCGGCAGCCATGAGGAGCCTGGATCCTAGCCCAAGTGGCCCACTATGATCCCGGCCGTGAACGGGTGGGTCGCGAGAATCGTCGGCGCGTCGGTCGGTGCGCTCGCGCTCGTCAGCGTGGCGAGCGCGCAGGAGTTCGACGACGTGATCGTCGCGCAGCCGCCGCCGCGCCCGGTCGTGACCCCGGCCGCGGGCGCGCCGCTCGTGCCGGAGGGCGGCGTTCCGCCCGTGGGGATGCCGATCGAGGCGCCCGTCGCGAGGCCTGAGCCGCCGCCGCCGCGCCCGGCGCCGCCGCCGCTCCCGCCGCCCGCGTATTCGCTCGAGCTGCAGGTCCGCGTCGCGTTCCCCGAGGAGTCGAGCTTCGACGTCGTCATGAGCTCGTTCGGCTACCGCGGCGTGCGGGTCGAGCCGGTCGTCTACGTCGGGGCGCAGTTCCCGGTGCTCGAGTGGCTGTGGCTCGGCGGCCGGGTCGGCATGCGCGGCCGCCACTGGACGCACCGCGAGCGCGACCCCGCCGTGGCCACCGCGGGCGACCTGCTCCTCACCGCGCAGGTGCGGCTCGCGCTCGGGCGCGTCGTGGAGCTCGGCGCGATCTTCGGCGGCGGCGCGGGCGTCGTCTTCGTCGAGATGAACGGCGTCACCGCCGATCAGATCGTCGCGCGCTTCTCGGCGGAGGCCCTCGTAGCCTTCCGCGTCGGCGCCAACTTCGCGCTCGGCCCGCGCATCGGGTGGGATTATTTCCAATGGGAGAACATGAATCGGTACGGGCACGGCCTCGATCTGGGCGGGTTCTTCTTCGGCCTCGCGGTGGAGGGCCGGGAGTGAGGCGTCGGGCACGCATCGGCGCCGGCCTCGCGCTCGCGGCGATCGTGGCGGGCTACGCCTGTCAGCCCGAACGCCAGACGCGCGTGTACCTCGAGGACTTCGAGGGCGAGCTCTGCGATGGTGTCCCGT
This sequence comes from Sandaracinaceae bacterium, assembly GCA_019637095.1. Lineage (GTDB taxonomy): Bacteria > Myxococcota_A > Polyangia > Polyangiales > Sandaracinaceae > JACKEC01. Next base: position 32,429 of record JAHBWG010000095.1, read on the forward strand.
GTGGCTGGGAGCGCTCGACGGGCACGCCCGCGCAGGCGCGCTGGGTCGAGACGATCCACCCGGGCGAGCACGCGCTGCAGCTCGAGGGCGACGTGACGGTGCGTGGTCCGGGCGCGTTCGACACCATCCGCGGCCCGCGCATGCTGCTGCGCTTCGTGGTGCGCTGCGATCCGGGGAGCCGGCTCGGCCTCGACGTGCTGGTCAGCGACGGGCTCGGCACGCGCGCGCTCGGCGTCGCCGCGTTCGCGCCGCCCGAGTGGGACGAGGTGTCGGTGACGCTCGGCGGCGGCGGTGAGATCGCCGACTCGCGGATCTCCGCGGTCGTCCTCACCAAGACCGGGCCCGGGGTCTGCGAGATCGCGGAGATCGTGATGGACGACCTGCGCTTCGAGGACGATCTGACCTGCTGAGGTCAGCGAGGGGCTCCGCACGTTCCGCGAGATC
>JAHBWG010000096.1 GCA_019637095.1 Sandaracinaceae bacterium
CTGCTCCATCGGCGCCCGGGCTCGCGGCGTCGGCGCCGGGGCTCGCCGCGTCGAGCGCGGGGCTCGCCGCGTCGACGCCGGCGTCCGGTGGCGCCGCGCCGCACGCGGCCGAGACGATCCCCGGCGTCGCGCAGAACGCCGCGATGACGGGCGCGATCGCGGTGAGCGTCTCTCCGTCTCCGTCGGGCACCGGATCGATCACGAACACCTCGTTGCACCCTCCGCCGCCGCGCCGGCGCCGGTAGTCCTCCGGCGCGCCCGCGACGAGGATGCCGACGACCTCGCCCGCGTCGTCGAACACGCCCGAGCCGGAGTTGCCGAAGAACGCGTCGACGTCGGCGTAGAGCTCGATCCCGATCGCGTCGCGGATCGTGGCGTTGCCCGCGATCTTCATCGGGATCCCGTTGGGGTGCCCGATGAGCGTGACGCGGGCTCCGATCGGGCGCGGGCCGCCGATCGCGGCGGGCGCGCGGCCGGCGACGGGTCGGTCGAGCTCGACGACGGCGTAGTCGGCCGAGGCGTCGTCGCGCAGCACGATCGCGCGCGTGCAGAAGTAGACGTCGTCGCTCGAGAGGCGGCGCAGGCGGCCGGCCGCTTCGTACGAGAAGCCGAAGACCCACGGCCAGCTCGCGCCGTCGCAGTCGTCCGGGCCCGAGACGCAGTGGCCGGCGGTCAGGAGGTGTCGATCGCCGATCAGCGTGCCCGAGCACGTCCCGGGATCGATCTGGTCGGCGTAGCGAACGTCCTCGCAGAGGGCGTAGCTCTCGCCGAGCGTCTGCGTGTAGGACAGGCGCACGTCGCTCGGGTCGCGGCGGTCGAGGTCGCCGACGTCGAGCTGCACGGCGATCGCTCGCTCCGCGAGCTGCCGGTGGACGCCTGGCGGTGCCTCGTACACCTCGAGGCGGTCGTCGGCGCCGTAGACGACGGGCGCGCGCGCCGCGTCGAGGTCGGTGCAGCCGACGGCCAGGAGCGAGGCGAGCGAGACCAGCGAGAGGCGCATGGCTCGATCGTGCCCCCGGCGCGCGGCGCCGACGAGCCCTTTCGGGCGGCGCGCCGCGGTAGGATGAGCGCATGGCGTTTCGTGACGAGGACGATGCGCGCCGCGCGCGGCTCGCGTCGCTCGAGGCGAGGGCGGCGGAGGCGGAGCGGCTCGGCGAGGAGAACCGGGCGCTGCGCGCGCGCCTCCGGGCGCTCGAGGCGCGCCTGCCCGAGCCGCCGCGGCGCGCCGCGCGCCGCGGTTCGTCGCGCCGCCGCCGCTCGATCTGCCCGGAGCTCGCCGCAGTGGGTCGCCCTCGACGACTGGGCCCAGGCGGTCGACGCCGCGCGCGCGCTCGCCGCCGACGCGTCCGCGCCGCTCGCTCGCCGGGCCGCGGCCCTCCACGCCGCCGCGTGGATCGCCGAGGTGCGGCTCGGCGACCCGTCGCAGGCGGCCGCGCTCCACGACGAGCTGCTCGAGCTCGACCCGCTCGACGTGCGCGCGCTCGAGCAGGGGCTGCGCCTCGCCGAGGCGCGGGAAGAGTGGTCGCGCGTCGCCGAGCTGCACGACCGGCTCGCGGAGCTCGCGACGGACGCGCGCACGCGGCTCGCCCACCTCCTCGCGCTCGCGGCCGTCTGCGAGGACCGGCTCGCGGACGCGCGCGGCGCCCTCGCCGCCGCGCGGCGCGCGCTCGCGATCGATCCCGCGCACGAGGCGGCCCTCGCGCTCGCCGCGCGCCTGACGTGAGCGCGCGTGGGCACGAGCAGACCCGGCTCAGCGCATCGCTTCGCGGCGCGCGAACCAGCGCAGCGCGGCGAGCGCGAGCGCGAACGTCGAGAGCGCGCAGCAAAGCCCGCTGGCGGGCGGCACGACCAGCGTCGCGATGGCGCCGATGACCGCGAGCAGCGCGAGCAGGATGATGTCGATCAAGAACGTGACCACGTAGAGGACGGTCCCGGCCCAGCCGACCTCGCCCCACAGCCACGAGGTCGTCACGAGGCCCACGTCGTCGGGGTGCAGCGGGAGCGCCGAGATGGCGAGGAACGCGCCGATGCCGATCGCGAGGCCGAGCGTGAGGCCGGCGCCGAACGCGACCGCGCCTCGCGCTCCGTGCGGCGCGAGGAGCCACGCGCCGAGCCCTCCGACGCCGGCGCCGCCCGCGCACGCGACGGTCGCCACGATCAGGAACGCGAGCAGGGTGCGCTCGGAGGCCGGGCTCTCGGGCTCGAGCCCATACAGCGCCCCGAGGCACGCGCCGGTCGCGGTGAGGGCGCCCGTCCCGAGCGAGGCCCCGGCCGTGAGGAGCTGTCTGCGCGCGAGCTCCACGCGCGCTCAGCTCTGCCAGACCTCGAGCAGCGCGCCGACCTGTTGCACGAGCGCCGCCGGCCCCGCGATCTTGAGCACGACCGCGTCCGCGCCGCACGCCCGCGCGCGCGCCGTGAGCTGGCTCGCGTCGAGCGCCGACCAGAGCACGATCTTCGGCGCCGCGAGCCCGGGCTCGGCCGCGGCGCGCACGCGCTCCGCGACCATCGGCCCGTCGAGGCCGGGCATCATCACGTCGAGCACCAGCACGGCGGGGCGCAGGTCGCGCACGAGCCCGATCGCCTCCTCGGGGTCCGCGCACAGCACCACCTCGACGTCGAGCGCGCGCAGCGCGACCTCGACGAGGCGCCGCGACGCGTCGTCGTCATCGACGACCAAGACGCGCGCCGGCCACAACCGCTCCGACATGGGGGGAGCCTAGAGCACCGGTCCACTCGAGACCACCGGAGCGCGAGGCGGAACGCCGAGGTAGCGCCGTCGCTCCGGCGCGAGGGCTCGACGCGAGCCACCGCCCTCGCGTACACGTCGAGGCGAGCCGGAGGCAGACCGATGCGGACGACGACCCTGGCGCGGATGGTGGCGTGGATGGCGCTCGCGGGCTGCGGCGGCGAGGGCGCCCCGGCGAGCCCCATCGTCGCCGACGAGCCCGCGAGCCCGCCGCCGGAGGCGGCGCGCGTCGAGGACGCGCGCGACGACGCGCGCGAGGAGGACCCACCGGAGCCCGAGCCGCGCCCGCGCGTCACCTTCGCGCTCTCGGACGCGCCGCTGCCTTCGCTCCCCAGGCTCCCCGCGCGCCTCGCGCACTCGCGCGGGGCGGCCTGGCACGTGATCCGGCACCCGGACCCCGTCGCGCGCCGCCGCCTCGAGCAGCTCGTCGAGGCGCTCGCCTACGGCGCGGGCCGTGTCTACTGGAACTACGAGCCGGCGTCCGACGACTCGACCGAAGGGACCGCGGGCTGCCGCGTCCAGCTGGCGACCGAGCGCGTCGTCTCGTACGTGTGCCGATCGATCGAGTGGGACCGCAGCGGGAGCCCGGTCTCCTCGGCCGATCCCGTCGTCGCGCACTTCGCGATCCACGGCTCCGAGGTCCGGCCCTTCGCGCTGCGCGAGGCGCTGCGCGACGGCGCGAGCTTCGGCGGCCTGATCGACGAGCGGATGTGTGTCGCCGCGGTGCGGCGCCGAAACTCCTACTACTCGCCGCCCGCGGCGCGCGCGCTCTGTCGGCGGCGCATGCCCTTCGCCGACGCCGTCCTCGTGCCGGGTGGCGTCGACGTGATCGTCGACCCCTACGTGGTGGTGCACCGGCCGTTCGCGAGCGTACGCGAGGCGCTCCGTGACGACGGACCGATCGCGTGGCTCTTCGCGGAGGTCGACGCGCCGCCCCCGCCGAGCGCGGAGGACGCGGGCGGCTGGGCGCTCGGTGAGATCGCGCCCCCGGGTGAGCTCGTGACGCGCTGGCTCGCGCTGCCCGCGGCGCTGCGCGCGCACGTCGCCCTGGCCGATCGCGGGAGCGGCGCGCGCCAGCTCGTCGTGGCGCGCGAGCGCGGGCTCGCCGAGGCCCGCGCCGCCGCGCAGGCGCTCGACGTCGCGCTGGTGCGCACGCGCTGGGAGGCCGCGCCCGTGCGGCTCGTCGCCGCGCGCCTCACCCGCGACGCCGATCTCGGCGGCGCGCGCGGTGGCCACGTCGTCCGCGCGCTGCCCGCGGGGACCCGGGTCGTCGCGCTCGCGAGCGGCCCGGAGCTCGGCGTGTCGAGCGACTGGGTGGAGGTGGTCGTCGCGCCGCGCGTCACGGGCTGGGTCACGGCGGACGCGCTCGTCGCCGACGAAGCCTGCGTCCCGAGCGCCGACGCGGTGGTCGGCGGGTTCGACGAGGCCGATCGCGAGGAGGCGGCCGAGCGCGCCATCGTCGCGACCGTGACCCTCGGCGGCGAGCCGCCGCGCCCGGCGACGCTGATCGTCACGCGCGCCGGCGCGAGCACGCGCGTGCGCCTCGAGACGCGCGACGAGGCGTGCGGGCCCGCCGAGCGGATCTTCGAGCAGCGCGTCGCCGGCGCGTTCTTCGACGTGCGGCTCGTCACCACCGAGCCCGAGGGCGGCGAGCGGCTCGTGGTGCTCGGGGTGCTTCGTGGATCGCGCCGCGAGTACGTCGCGCACCACGTCCCGTCGGGCCGTCAGGTCCTCTCGGCCGCGCTCGAGGAGGCGTCGCGCGCCGGCACCGAGCTGGGCTCGGTGCGCCGGCTCGTCGTCGCTCACGACCCGACGCAGGCGGGGCGCTGCCCGCTGTCCATCGAGTACGAGTGCTACCGATGGAACGGGCGACAGCTCGTCGTGACGGAGTGAGGTGGCTCTGGGTCATCGGGCTGCTCGCGGCGTGCGCGGAGCCCGCGACGAGCCTCGACGCGGGGCGGGCCTCGAGCGCGAAGGCCTGCGAGGACTGCCACGCCGAAGAGGCGCGCGAGCACGCGCGCTCGGCCCACGCCGGCGCGTTCACGAGCCCGCTGTTCGCGCGCGAGTGGGCGCTCGCGCCGTCGGCGTTCTGTGCACGCTGCCACGCGCCGCGCGTGGCGAACGCGCTCGACGAGCCGGAGCTCGCGGCGCGCGGCGTCGACTGCGAGACCTGCCACCTCGACGGCGACACGGTGCGCGCGACGCGCGTCACCGGGACCGCGCCCCACCCGAGCCGCGTCGATCCCGCGCTCGCGACCACCGACGCGTGTCGGGGCTGTCATCAGGTGGACTTCCCCTCGAGCCCGGGCCAAGCGCTGCAGGACACGGTGGCCGAGTGGGAGGCGGCCGGCGCGCCCGGCGGCGCGTGCCAGCGCTGCCACATGCCGCGGGCGGGCACGCGCCGGCGCCACGACTTCCCCGGCGCCCGCGATCAAGAGACCCTCGCGCGCGCCCTCGACGTGCGCGTGAGCGCGGCGCACGATGGGTGGAGCACGCAAGCTACGTTGGCGCTCGAGGCGGCCGGCGCGGGGCACGCGGTCCCGACGGGGGACGTGTTCCGGCGGCTCGTCGTCCGGGCGAGCGACGACGCCGGCGGGGAGCGCGCGGTCGAGCTCGGCCGGCACTTCGTGTTCTCGGACGGCGCGCCGTGGAGGCCGCTGCGTGACGATCGCGTCCCGGCGGTCGGCGTCCGCGAGGTGACGCTGCGTCTTCGGGGGCGTGCGTCGCGCGTCCGCTGGGCGGTCGAGCACTGGTCGGTCCCGCCCGAGACCGCCGCGCGCACGGGCCTGCCGCGCGAGACGCTCCACCGCGAGCTCGCGCGCGGCGCCCTGGACGTTCCCGCGACGGATGGCGCGCGCGCGCCGTAGCCGCGCACGCGGCGAGGTATCCTCCGCGCGCGAGGTGCCGCGCACGCGCCGCGGGGGATGCGCGCGGTGCGGTCGTGCTCTAGAGAGACCGGACCATGACCGTCCTCGACGTACTGCCGCTCGGTTTCCCCTGGGTGACCTTCGACCCCTTCCTCTTCTGCGTCCACCACGACGACCGCTACCCCGCGGGTGACGAGGCGATGGGCCCGGCTGCCTCGCTCGCCGGCCGCAACCTCGGGATGGACTTCGAGATCAAGGACGGCTGGCGCATGTACCACGGCGACGTGGTGCCCGGCTTCCCGCGCCACCCGCACCGGGGCTTCGAGACGGTGACCCTCGCGCGCAACGGCTACATCGATCACAGCGACTCGCTCGGCGCGACCGCGCGCTTCGGCCACGGCGACGCGCAGTGGATGACCGCGGGCCGCGGCGTCGTGCACTGCGAGATGTTCCCGCTCGTGAACCGCGACGCGCCCAACCCGACGGAGCTGTTCCAGATCTGGTTGAACCTCGCGCCCGACGACAAGATGGTCGAGCCGCACTTCGCGATGCTCTGGGGCGCCACGATCCCGAAGGTGCGCCTCGGGCCCGACGGAGCCGGCGCCGAGATCGCCGTCGTCGCGGGCCGGCTCGGCGACGCGATCGCGCCGCCGCCCCCGCCGCGCTCGTGGGCCGCGCGGCCGAGCTCGGACGTCGCGATCTGGACGATCCGCGTCGACGCAGGATCACAAGTCACCTTGCCCCCGGCGAGCGCGGGCGCGAACCGCACGCTCTACTTCTTCCTCGGCGACGAGGTGCGCGTCGCGGGCACGAGCGTGCGCGAGCCGCGCGCGATCCGCGTACGCCCCGACGTCGAGCTGACGATCGAGAGCCCGCGCGGCCCGACGGAGCTCCTGCTGCTCTCGGGCCAGCCGATCGGCGCGCCGGTCGCGCACTACGGCCCGTTCGTGATGAACACGCGCGCCGAGCTCCAGCAGGCGTTCGCCGACTACCAGCGCACCGGCTTCGGCGGCTGGCCGTGGGATCGCGACGACCCGGTGCACCCGCGCGAGCGCGGCCGCTTCGCGAAGCACGCGGACGGCCGCGTCGAGGACGGCCCGGGCTGAGCCACCTCCCCGTCCTCGCGTTGCGGCCTCGGCGCGCGACCGGTACGCTCGAGCGCGATGGCCTCCGCGTCCTTCATCCGTTTGCGCTAGCGCCGGCAGCCCTCCGCTTCGGCCCGCGAGCTTCGAGCGCGCTCGAGCGCGGCGGCGCTGCCTTCGTGCCCGTCTCTCGTCCGCTTCATCGTCCATGGCCGAGAGCGCCGGCGCGCGGCGCACCCGCGCTCACCACGCGAGGCTTCGCCCCGGATCTCTTGCGCCCCTCGTGCGCCAGGAGGAGGTCCCTTTGACTACATCTCGTGACTCTGAAGCTCCGCGTTCCGCCGTACCCGTCGCCGTCGAGCCCGCCGACCGCGAGGTCGACGTCCCGGCGCGCGTCGTCGCGCTGGCCGCTCGCCACGGCCTCGCCGTGGAGGCGGACGCGCTGCGCCTCGAAGAGGCGGGGCTCGACTACCGCGTCGCCTTCGCGCGCGCAGCCGACGGAGTCGACTGGGTGCTGCGGATCCCACGGCGCCCCGACGCGGCCGCCAAGCGCGTCGCGGAGCGGCGGATCCTCGAGCTCGTCGCGCCTCGCCTGTCGGTGGCGGTGCCGCGCTGGCAGGTGTGCACCGAGGAGCTCATCGCCTATCGCCGCTTGCCTGGGGCGCCGGGCCTGACCCTCGACGCGCGCGGTGAGCCGGTCTGGCACGTCGAGCCGTCGTCCGCCGCGCTGGCCGCGGCGCTGGGCCGGCTCATCGCCGAGCTCCAGTCCATCGACCTCGACGACGCGCGCCGGGCCGGGGTCCCCGCGCGGACGGTGGGCGAGGTGCGCGCACGCTGGCGCCGGGACCTCGAGCGGGTGGGCGCCGAGCTCGAGATCGCGCCCGCGCTGCGCGCGCGGTGGGAGGCGTGGTTGAGCGACGACGCGCTGTGGCCCGAGCCCGCGGCCTTCTCGCACGGCGAGCTCTACGCCGCGCACGTGCTCGTCGACGCATCGGTCCACATCGTCGGCGTGCTCGACTGGACCACGGCGGAGGTCGGCGATCCGGCGATCGACTTCACCTACCAGCACATGATGGGCAGCGCGGCGTTCGAGGCCACGGTGGCGGCGTACCTCGAGGCCGGAGGGCGCGAGCACCCTCACCTCGCCGCGCGCTGCGAGGCGCTCGCCGCCGCGGCGCCGCTCGCCTACGCACGGTTCGCGCTCGAGAGCGGCGACCCGCAGCACCGCGCGCGCGCGGCGGCGCAGCTCGGAGCGCCGTCGCCCAGCGGTGCGCCGGGCTGACTGCGGCGGTCCGCGATCCGAGAGGCCGGCGCGAACGAGCGACGACCGAGCGGGTGCGGGCGGCCGGGCGCCCGCCGTCCGGCGTCAGCCCGAGGCGGCCATATGTGCGCGTGGGCGACGATGCCGAGCGTCGGATCGCCGACGCGCGCCGCGAGCTCGAGCAGGCGCCGCGCCTCGTCGATCTCGCCCCGCTCGAGCGCGATGAAGCCGAGGCTCAGCCCCGCGTGCAGCGTTACGTGCCCCATGCCGAGTCGCGTGGCCTCCTCGCGCGCGCGGAAGCCCGCGCGTCGAGCCGCGTCCGGCGGCCCCGCATCGCGAGGGGCGCGCGCGGTGGACCCGCGCGGGCCCGCCGTGGTGCACACGCACCCGCTGCAGCCGTCGTAGCCCGTCGACTCGACGGGGTAGCCGGGGGCCCGGACGACCCGCCCCCAGAGCACGCGGGCGCGCACATCTGCGCCGGGAGCCAGCTGCTCGAGTCGATCCGCGCGTCGGTCGCCGGCGGGGCCACGGCGTGCGGCGCACGAGTCGCGGTCGAGCACGGTGCATGGCCGTGCGCCGTGAGCTCGGGCTTCGACGCGACCTCGCGGGCCGCGCCGTGCCAAGCGACGCCACTGGCAGCTCGTGGTCGGCCGGGCGCCCTCGACCGCGCGCCAGCGCCTCGCGGGCGCGCCAGGAGGCGGGCACCGAGCGCGCGATCAGTCGAGCGCGTAGGGGGCGCAGAGCACGACGCGCGCGCGCGGAGCGATCCGCGTGCCGTCGTCGGCTCGCTCCAGCCACGCGCGCATCCCCAGCTTGCGGAGCGCGCTCAGCGCGACGTGAGCCCGGTTGTACGCGGCGCGCGCGGTGAGCCGCTCCCCCGGCCAACCCGCGGTCGCGAGCGCGTCGATCGGCGCGGGGCCGGCGCGGCGGCGGTGTTGCTCGGCGAGCGCGACCAGCAGGCGCCGCTGCGCCGGCGTGTCCACGCGCTGTCGCGCCCCTCCGGGCGCGCGGAGCCAGGTGCCGTCCTCCGCCACCGCGAGCGCGTCGCGCGGCGGGAACAGTCGATCCCACGCCTCCCGCACGATCCGGCGGAGCAGTCGTCCCTCGAACCGCGATCCGGTCGGCGCCTCCGGCCAGGCGGCGAGCAAGGCGCGCGCGCGCTCGTCGAGCGAGCGCGCCGCCGCGTCGTCCGCGCGCCGGAGCGCGGCGTGGGCGGCCGCGAGCTCGACCAGGCTGCGCGCCGCGACGCACGGGGGCCGCGGATCGCGGCCCGCGGGGTCGACGGCGTCGAGGAGCTCCCGGGCCTCGTCGACGCGCTCCTCGAGCGCGTAGGCGGCGGCGCGGCACGCGGCCCACCGCGCCTCGAGCGACTCGTTGCCGAGGTCACGGGCCTGCTGGACCGCCTCTGCGAGGTCCTCGCGTGCCTCGGCGGTGCGGCCGAGGCCGAGCCGGCAGAGGCCGAGCAGGCCGAGCGCCGCCGATCGATCGGCCGCGGTCCGCGTCGTGGCGATCGCGCGCCGCAACCGCTCCTCGGCGTCCCCATCGTCCCCGCGCTCGAGCGCCACGCACGCCTCGGTGCGCTCGACGAGCCCGAGGGTGCGCTGGTGCTCGATCGGCGCCGCGAGCGCGCGCGCCCGCGCAGAGGCCTCGAGCGCTGCGTCGAGCTGCCCTTGCTCCAGCCGGCAGACGGCGATGTTGCTCCACGCGAGCGCCTCGGCGCGACGGTCGCCGCTGCGGCGCAGCCGGTCGGCGGCGCGGACGAGGAGCGCGCCGCCGGGGTCGCGCCCGGCGATCTGCTCGATCGCGCCGAGGTGGGCGGCGAGCGTGCCCTCGAGGTGCAGCTCGCCGAGGCGCGCTGCCTCGGCCAGCGCGCGGCGGAACAGCAGCGGCGCGCTCGCCGTCCGGCCGAGCTCGTAGTGCAGCCGCGCGAGCGTGCCGAGGGCGTTCGCCCACGCGCGGGCGTCGGCGTGGTCGCGCGCGAGGCGCAGGGCGCGCTCCGCCGCGGCGAGCGAGTCCGCGGCGCGACCTTCGTGGCGGAGCAGGACCGCGTGGACGTGCCACGCGCGCCCGGTGCTCGCCGCCGGCGGGCGCGTGTCGGACGCGAGCAGCGCGGCCACGCGCGTCGCGAGCGCCGGCATCCCTCGGTCGGCCATCACGAGCGGCTCCAGCGCCGCCGCGGCGTCCTCCCCGAGCGACCGATCGAGCGTTCCATCGACCGCTCGATCGACGATCGCGAGCAGGTTGGTGGTCTCGCGCCGTAGCAGCGCGAGCGCGCGCGCGTGATCGTACGTGCCGCCCTGCACGCCGGCGCCGCGGAGCTCCGCGACGCGGCGAAGGTAGTAGCGCGCGTGTGCGTCCCGGGCGTCGTCTCCCGAGCGCGCGGCGAGCTGCTCGGCCGCGAACTGCTGCACGCTCGCGTAGGTCCGAAGGCGCACGTCGCCGCCCTCCGTCCGCGCGTAGAGGAGGGAGCGATCGAGGAGCGCGTGCGCGAGATCGATCCCGCCGGCTCCGAGCACCGCGTCGGCGGCGTCGGCGTCGAACCCCCCTCGGAACGCGGAGATGCGCGCGAGCGCCCGCTGCTCCTCGGGCCCGAGCAGCCGCCACGACGCCTCGATCGCGGCGCGGAGCGTCTCGTGGCGCGTGGGGCCGTCGCGCGCGCCTGCGCCGAGCGCGTCGAGCCCGCGCTCCTCGAGCCTCGCGAGCAGCTCGGCGTAACCGACCACGCGGCAGCGCGCGGCCGCGAGCTCGATGGCGAGCGGGATTCCGTCGAGGAGCGTGACGATGCGGGTGACCGTGGCCCACGGCGGGTCGTCCAGCGTGGCGCCGTGCGCGCGCGCGCGCCGCACGAACAAGGCCTCCGCCGGCGCGGAGGCGGTCCCGGACGCCAGCGGCGCGAGGGGCAGGACCTGCTCCGCCTTCAGCCCGAGGCGCTCCCGCGACGTGACGACGAGCGCGACGTCGCCGCCGAGGTAGCAGCCGACGCTCTGCGCGGCGGTGGGCGCGAGGTGCTCGAAGTCGTCGATCACCACCAGCGCGCGGGGGCGGCCGCGCAAGCTCTCTTGCACGCGCGCGAGCGCGTCGCCCGGCGCGTCCGAGGTCGCGCCGAGCGTCGCGGCGACCGCCCGGTGCAGGGTCTCCGGCGACTCGGCGTCGGCCGCCCGGACGAAGTACGCCCCGCCCGGCCAGCGCGAGGGGGCCGCGCCAGCGACGAGAGCCTCGGCGAGGCGCGTCTTACCGACCCCGGCCGTGCCGAGCACGGTGACGAGCCGCGCCCCCTCGGCCAGCAGCCGCTGTAAGGCGGCGAGGTCACCTTCGCGCCCGATGAGCGGGTCGGGGTCCACTCCGGCGAAGAAATAAACTCGAATAAATCGCGGGACAAGGTGCCCGACCCCACGCTGACGAGCGGAGGCGGGATGCGATCGACGGTTCGGATGGCGGCCCCGGGGTGGGTCATGGGGTGGTGCGCGCTGTGGCTCGCCCCGGCGGCGGCGGCGGCCCAGACTCCCGACGAGATCGAGGAGGCGCGCTCGATCTTCGAGCGGGCGACGCAGGACTACCGAGAGGGGCGCTTCGACGACGCGTGGCGCGGGTTCACGCGCGCGCACGAGCTGACGGGCGCGCCCGAGCTCCTCTACAACGCTGGCGCCGCCGCCGAGCGGCTCGGGCGGGACGGCGACGCGCTCGTGGCCTACGAGGCGTACCTCGCCTCGCTCCCCGAAGGCGCCGAGCGCGCGGAGGTGGAGGCCCGCGTGCGACGCCTGCGCGAGCTCACCCGCGCCGAGCCGCCCGCGCAGCGAGAAGAGGAGGGCGTCACGACCCACGCGCCCGAGCCGCTCGCCGCGGCGCTCCCGCCCGCGCGGGAGAGCCTCGTGGGGTGGGCGGTCGCCGCGTGGGCCGCGGCGCTCGTGGGCGCGCTCGGGTGGGGCGTCGCGGGGGGCCTCGCGCTCTCGGAGTACGAGCACCTGTCGAGCGCGTGCCGGTCCGAGTGCGACCTCGCCGGCTCGCCGCTGCCGACGCTCAACGTCCTCGCCGACGCGAGCTTCGCGTGGACCGCGGCGGCGGCGACCGCGGCCGCCGTCCTCACCGTCGTCGCCGCGCTCGACGCCGAGGACGGCGCGCCGGTCGCGCTCGCGCCCTGGGCGAGCCCCGGCGCGCTCGGGGTGCTCGTCGCGGGGAGGCTCTGACCGTGCGTGCGTGGGAGGCGCTCGTCATCGGCCTGATCGGCGCGTCGCTCGGCTGTAGCGTGTGGTTCGATCCTGCGCGCCTCGAGCGCGACGCCGGCACGCCCGCGGACGGCGGGCTCGCGGACGGCGGGCTCGCGGACGGCGGGCTCGCGGACGGTGGGCTCGCGGACGGTGGGCTCGCGGACGGCGGGCTCGCGGACGGCGGGCTCGCGGACGACGACGCGGGGGCCCCGGCGCTCGACGCGGCCTCGCCCGACGGCGGCCCGCGGTGCTCGTCGTCGACCGACTGCGACGACGGCAACCCGTGTACGGTGGGATCCTGTGAGCGCGGCGACTGTGTGCAGCACGCCCGCGCCGAGGTCATCGCCTGCGACGACGGGGACGCCTGCACGGTGGACGACGCGTGCGTCCCGCGCGAGGGCGTGTGCACCGGGCGCGCCGTGGTCTGCGACGACGGGCAGTCGTGTACCCGCGACGAGTGCGATCCGGCGCGCGGCTGCGTCTTCACGCCGCTGGTCCCGACCGACGGACCGATCGCGTGCGACGACGGAGACCGCTGCACGGTCGACGACGCGTGCGCGGCTGGTCGCTGCGAGGGGCGCGCGTACGAGTGCACCGCGCCGGCGGCGTGCAACGGCGCGGGTGCGTGCGTCTGTCCGGCCGCTCGGCCTCGCTATTGCCCTTCGCGCGGCTGTTTCGCGCAGTGCTGCCCCGGCGAGCCGGATCGCCCCAACACCTGCGGCGCGATGAACCAGGGGACGACGCACTGCAACGGTGACGGCGTCTACATCTGCCTCGGCGGGTGAGCTCCGCGAGCGCACAGGACGTGCTCACCTGACGAGCTCTCCAGATCAGTTCGTGTTGGCTTGGTAGCCCCATCTGCTCTCAAACGGCGCTTGATTGCGGCCCTGCGCGGTGAATCGAATCGGTCTCACTGACGCTGGGGCCACCGGCCCGATGACCGGACATCGCAGACCAGGGGTAGGTCAGGAGTCTGGATTCGAGTCTAGCCCGTAGCCGCGCGTCTCGGGGGCGAGCGGCTGATCCGGCACGCGCCGCACCCTCACGCTTGACCCCGAAGCCGAGTTATCGTATTTCGCCGATGAACGATTTGCCTACCGCTCCGACATCGCGCCGCAAGCGCAAGGCCGAGGCGCGGTGCTGCCCGCCGAGCGAGGTGGCGCCGGTCGTGCCGCGCGATCGGGCGGAGGCGGACGCGAGGCTGGCGGCGCTGGCGAAGGCGCTGGGGCACCCGGCGCGGGTGGCGATCGTGCGGCTGCTCGCGCGCCGCGAGACGTGCGTCTGCGGCGAGATCGTCGACGAGCTGCCGCTCGCGCAGTCGACCGTGTCGCAGCACCTGGCGCAGCTGAAGCGGGCGGGGCTGATCCGCGGGGAGGTGGATGGGCCGCGGGTCTGTTACTGCCTGGACGAGGGGGCGGTCGCGCTGCTGAAGGCGCTGGTGGAGGGGCTGTGAGCGCGTGCTCCCGGACGGTCGACGCGACCGCGGCCGCGGCCGAGGTGGCGCGCTGGGCGAGCGAGGAGATCGCGAACGACTCGATCAGGTCGGTGATGGGCGAGCTCGCCGCTGCTCGCGTCAGGCGCGCGACGGCTGGGGGACGACCGGTGAGCCGCGTCCCGGCGTAGCCGGTCCTCGACCGTGGAGCAGCCGCATGGGCCTCTTCCAACGCTTCCTCTCGATCTGGGTCGGGCTCGCCATCGCCGCGGGCGTCGGGCTCGGGCTCCTCTTCCCCTCGGTGTTCGAGCTCGTCGCGCGGTTCGAGCTCGCGCGGGTCAACCTCGTCGTCGCCGCGCTCATCTGGCTGATGATCTACCCGATGATGCTGAAGGTGGATCCGTCGTGCCTCGCGGACGTCGGCGAGAAGCCCAAGGGCCTCGCGCTCACCCTCGTCGTCAACTGGCTGATCAAGCCGTTCACGATGGCCGCGCTCGGCGTGCTCTTCTTCCAGCACGTGTTCGCCGGGCTCGTCCCGACCGAGGACGCCTCCGAGATCGTCGCGGGGATGATCCTGCTCGGCGTCGCGCCGTGCACCGCGATGGTGTTCGTGTGGAGCCACCTCACGGACGGTGACGCGAACTACACGCTGGTGCAGGTCTCGGTGAACGACCTGATCATGGTCTTCGCCTTCGCGCCGATCGCGGGCCTCTTGCTCGGCGTCACGAGCATCGCGGTGCCCTGGGCGACGCTCGTCACGTCGGTCGTGGTGTTCATCGTCATCCCGCTCGCGGCGGGCGTCGCGACGCAGCGCGCGCTCCCGCGCGAGCGGCTCGAGCGGCTGGGGCAGCGGCTCAAGCCGACCTCGATCCTCGGCTTGCTCCTGACGGTCGTGCTGCTCTTCGGCTTCCAGGCCGAGACGATCGTCGCGCGCCCGCTGCTCGTCGCGCTCATCGCGGTGCCGCTGCTGCTCCAGAGCTACGGGATCTTCGCGATCGCCTACGGGGCGGCGCGGGTGCTGAAGCTGCCCTTCGCCGTCGCCGCGCCCGCGGCCATGATCGGCACCTCGAACTTCTTCGAGCTCGCCGTCGCCGTCGCGATCAGCCTCTTCGGGCTCTCCTCCGCGGCCGCGCTCGCCACCGTCGTCGGCGTGCTCATCGAGGTGCCGGTGATGCTCTCGCTCGTCGCCTTCGCCAACCGCACCAAGGGCTGGTTCCCCGCCGCGTCCGCCTGAGAGGTCCACGTGCTCCGCTTCGACAGCGTCCTGTTCCTCTGCGTCGCCAACTCGGCGCGCTCCCAGATGGCCGAGGGCCTCGCGCGCCACCTCTTCGGCGACGCGGTGCGCGTCCAGTCGGCGGGCTCCGCGCCCTCGCGCGTGAACCCGTACGCGATCCGCGCGATGGCGGAGCTCGGCATCGAGCTGTCCTCGCACCACTCGAAGTCCGTCGAGGCGATCGATCCGGCGAGCGTGGACCTCGTGATCACGCTGTGCGCCGAGGAGGTCTGCCCCGTGTTCCTGAGCCGGGCGCCGCGGATGCACTGGCCGCTCGCCGATCCGGACCGCCGCGACGAGCAGCTCGGCGACGAGGAGCGCCTCGCCCACTTCCGCGTCGCGCGCGATCAGCTCCGGGCGCGCCTCGAGCAGCTCGCGGCGCTGCGTGACGCGCCCGACGGCTCGTGAGCGAGGGACCTGTCTTCGTCGTCGGTCACCCCATGGGTCGCGCGCGCGCGCGGCGGTACGGTCGCGCCATGCGGGTCTCGCGCGCGTGGCCGATCGTCGCGATCGGCGTCCTCTCGGCCGGGTGCGGGGACGTCCTGTCCACCACCATCACCGACACCGAGGGCCGGCGCTTCGAGGTGACGAGCGAGTGGCGGTGGATGCTCGCGCCGTGGTGCCTCGGTGATCTCTGCACGCCCTACTGGCCCCACATCGGCGACGAGGACGCGGTCCGGGCGCTCGACCCGGAGGCGACGTCCGAGGCCTGGCGCGTGACGTGGGAGCGCTCGATGCTGCTGCCCCTCGTCGGACCGGACGTGGAGCTCGACGCCACGAGCGCGGTGCGCTTCCGTCCGCTTCGGTGCGCGCGCGATGGCGACTGCCCCCGCTGGCACCGCTGGGGCGAGACGAGCTGCGGTGAGCTCGGTCTCTGCTCAGGCGGCACGCAGACCCTCGCCCTCCTCCAGGATCACGCCGACTCCGATCCTGCGGCGTTCCTCGTCACGGCCACCGCGCTGTGCCTCGCCGGCACGGGCGCTGGGCTCGGCGAGCCGAGCCAGAAGGACCGCCTCCACGCGCTCCACGCGGCGTGCACGCTGGACCGGCAGACGATGCAGGCGAACGAGGGCTGCTCGCTGCCGCCCCAGTGCGTGCCCGCCCGCTCGCGCCCGTGAGACCGCGGGGCCGCCGAGCTGGCAACACGGCGTGTGATTCTACAGTCGTCTGCGATATCACCGTTCGGGGAATGCGCGGGCGTGCCCTCGCGTTGGGGCGCACCATGACTTCCGACCTCCTCGTTCTCCTTCGTGGCGCGCCGGCGCTCCTCGCGGCGCTCTCCCTCGCGTGCGCCGAGACGCACGAGCCCGGCGGCGCCGAGTGCGACGTCCTGCGCCAGACCGGGTGTGAGCCCGGCCAGGCCTGCCACCCTCATCGCCCCTCGGGTGGCGCCGACCCCATCACCCTCTGCCTCGAGGCCGGCGCGGCGGAGGTCGGTGAGGTGTGCTCGTTTCCCCAGGACTGTGTCGCGGGGACGACCTGCCACGGCACGGGCCTGGCCACCTCGGGCCGCTGCGTCCCCTACTGCGACCTCGCGCGCGACCCGGACTGCAGCGGCGCGGAGGCGTACGGGTTCGAGCTCTTCCCTGGCGTCGGCGTCCGGTTCCCGGCGTGCGCCGACACCGATCCGCCGTGCCCCGAGGGCCTCGAGTGCGTCGAGACGACCCGCCACCGGGTCTGTCTCGGCGTCCATGACGCGCCGTGACGCTCGACCGCGAAGGATGTCGTTGACCGGCGTGGCGCACCGGACTCGTGCGCCTACGCACAGCCTGTCGCGCGGACACTCGAACCCACGGCCGAGGGGGATGTAGTCTCCCCCGGCCGTGGGGGCACTCCGCCGGGCGAGCGCCCCCGTGATCGGGGGCATTCCGTTCGTACTATACCCTCGCCTTCACGTCAGGAGAGTTGGCCGGCGCTGGTAGGTGCGACTGAGAGGCGTAGGGGACGACGATGCGTGGGCGACCGAAGCAGAAGGCGAGTGGCACGACCAAGCGCGTTGAGCGCGGGGCGTCCGAACCGCGCCGCAGGACGTCCACGAAAGCTACCGGTGGAGCTGGGGGCCGCGGCCTGACCGGCAAGGGCAAGGGGCTGGTGACGAGCACCTACCCCGAGGCCGACCTGAGTGCCAAGGACGTCTCCGTCATCGCGCGCCAGCTCCGAGCCGTTGCAGCGCTGCTCGGTTGGAGCTCGATGTACTCCTCCGGGAGTGATTGGAGCAAACTCCTGGAGTACACCGGATTCTCTCATGAAGAGCTCGGGCGCTTCATCGTTGCTATGACCGACGCTGATCTCGTGAAGAGCGTGATCGTCCCGGCTCAGAGAACGCCCATCGGGGGCCGATCGTCTCGACGCACGGTGTGGCAGTCGACCCAGACCACGCCACAGTGGGCGAGAGACGTGCTCTCGCGCTATCGCAGACGGAAAGGGGCAGATGAGCGCGTCATCGAGGACCTCGGCGCCGCTCTGCGAGGCGAGGCTCCTCCCTCCTTGGTGGCCGCCCGCGAGCGTGTGCGCGCAGCCGAAGCGAAAGCCAGAGACGACGCCGAGCGCGCGCGCACGGAGCGTCGGGAGGTGCACCGGCGCCGCCTGGTGGCCGCCATCGAGACGGCTCGAGAGGGCGGTCCCGAGAGCGATGAGCTCCGCGCGATCGTCGAGAAGGCGAGCCGGCTGCGTTCGGGAGCGGCGAGCACACCGGGGTTCGACAGCATTCTCGGTCTCAGTAACTACCTCGACGGGTTCCAGAGCATTCTCGCATCCGACTTTGCCGCGCTTCTCGAGCACATCGAGCCTCACGCCGATGGTGTGGCGTGGGCGCTCATCGTGGGCGCCTCGGCAGGTCTCTCGACCCGTCGCGCGCCGATAGCCGCTTCGCCGCCATGATGAATGAGCTCCGTGTCTGCGGGGCACGCGATGACGCCGGTGAAGCGCACGGCGGCGTCGCCTATGAGGCAGAGGCGCTCTGCCACGCCGCGTTCGAGACCTCGAGCCCCATCGAGAGCTCCTTGCGATTGCGTGACTTTTTCACGAAGTGCGAGGAGGAAGATCGGGAAGACGATCGTTGGGGCATCGCGGCCGTCCTCTTCTCAGACACGGGGTTGACCGAGCTCTGGGATGACTATCATGCCATGGCGATTCTACGCCAGAGAGGCGTCGACGAGGCCTTGACGTGGGTCGAGGACCGTCGCTCGAGGCGCCCCTTCGGCAGTCAGGCGTCTCAGGCGGCTGTTTGCTTGGCGCTCGCGCGAGCGGCGCTGCAGTCCCTACCGTCCTGGACCCGCTTCTGCACGGTCGTCACTCCCTACACCAGCGATGAAGGGAACGTGATGGGCGAGGCGATTGACATGGTGAAACACGACCCTCCCAAGCTGCTCGCGCTGCTCGTCGGAGCCTGGCGGCGGGAATGGTCTCTGCACTTCATGCTGTTGGACCTCGCTCGACGTGGCATACACCTGGACGCGAACGACGCGAAGTCGCTGAGAGCCGAGCTCGGGAATGACTGGAGTGCCAGCGCGCTCCCGTCCGCCTGGGCCGTGGCCGCCTCGCTTCTCCTTTCTGGCGCAGAGGCAGAGGGTCGAGCCGTCGTGACTCAGATCCGCCAGCAGCTGAGGCAGGGAAGCACGAAGCGGGTGGACCTCCTCTCGCATCCAGATCCGGCGCGTGACGAGTGGCTGGAGATCGTCCCCGATCTCCTCCGGGCCGAGCCCCCTCCGAGTCGGCGCCGTCGAAGCTGACGGTTCCCGACAGGACGCGCTTGCACCGCGTGGGCCACATGGCCTATGACCCTCCCATGTCATCGCTGCGCCGGCTCTTGGATCGCTACCGCGACGCGGCGACGAACCGCGAGGCGGGCACCTACTTCGAGGAGCTGACGGCGAAGTTCCTGCGGACGGACCCGAAGTACGCGAGCCGCTATCGCAGCGTCGTCTCGTACGCCGAGTTCGCCGCCGGTCGTGGCCTAGACCGGCGTGACGCGGGGATCGATCTGGTCGCCGAGACGTACGGCGGCGAGCTACACGCGATCCAGTGCAAGCTCTACCCGGAGGGTTACCAGCTCCAGAAGTCGGATATCGACAGCTTCTTCACCGCCTCGGGGAAGGAGATCTTCGCCGGTCGAGTCATCGTCGCCACCACGAGCCACTGGAGCGAGCACGCGGAGGCCGCGCTCGAAGGGCAGCAACCACCGGTCACCAAGATCGATCTCCACGCGCTCGAAGAGAGCCCAATCGATTGGTCGCGGTTCGAGCCAACCGAAGAGACGCTTCCGAGAAAGCCAAAGAAGCAGCCGCTGAAGCACCAAGAGCGCGCCATCGAGAAGGTCCGCGCGGGGCTCGCGGCGCACGACCGCGGCAAGCTCATCATGGCGTGCGGGACCGGGAAGACGTTCACGAGCCTCAAGGTCGCCGAAGCGGTGGCCGGGGAAGACAGGCGGGTCCTTTTCCTCGTACCGAGCCTCGCGCTCCTCTCGCAGACGCTCACGGAGTGGACCGCGGAGGCCCACGTCCCTCTGCGCTGCTTCGCTGTCTGCTCGGACGCCGACGTCGGCAAGAAGAAGCGGCGCAAGCGCGACGACGACGCGATCCAAACCTTCGTTCACGAGCTGTCATACCCCGCCACCACCAACGCGGCGCGCCTGGCGCTGGAGGTCGAGCGGGCACACGCCGCGTCTGCGATGACGGTCGTCTTCTCGACCTACCACTCCATCGAGGTCGTGAGCGCAGCGCAGCATCAGCACGGCCTCCCCCCGTTCGACCTCATCGTGTGTGATGAAGCGCACCGCACGACGGGCGCGAAGTTCGCGGACGCAGACGAGAGCCACTTCATCAAGGTCCACGACGCCGCGTTCCTGCGCGGAGCGAAGCGCCTCTACATGACGGCGACCCCGCGCGTGTACGGCAACGCCGCCAAGGCGACCGCGGAACAGCAGAGCGTGGCGCTCTGCTCCATGGACGACGAGGCGCTCTACGGCCCGAGCTTCGACGTGCTCACGTTCTCCGAGGCGGTGAAGCGCGGCCTCCTCGTCGACTACAAGGTCTTGGTCCTCGCGATCGAGGAGTCTCACGTCAGCCGCCGCCTCCAGGGCCTGCTGGCGGACGCTGACAACACCCTGCGCATGGACGACGCAGCGAAGATCGTAGGCTGCTGGAAGGCGTTGGGGAAGCAGGGACTCCACGAGGAGCTCCTCGGCGATCGTGACCCGATGCGTCGCGCCGTGGCCTTCTGCCAGGTGATCGAGGAGCGGCGCGGCGCGAAGGTACACAAGGTCGCGAGCAAGACGATCGCCGAGATGTTCCCGCCGGTCGTCGAAGAGTATGTGCGCACCGCGACGGGCGAAGAGCGCGCGATCCTCATGGAGCTCTCGACGGAGGTTCGCCACGTCGACGGAGGCATGAATGCCACCGAGAAGCAGGACCACATCGACTGGCTGAAGGAAGACGGGCCCGAGGGGACCTGCCGGATCCTGTCGAACGTGCGCTGCCTCTCGGAAGGGGTGGACGTCCCCGCCCTCGACGCGGTGCTCTTCCTCACGCCGCGCAGCTCGCAGATCGACGTCGTCCAGTCCGTCGGACGCGTGATGCGCACCGCGCCGGGGAAGAAGCGCGGGTACGTGGTCCTGCCGGTCGTCATCCCGGCGGGGGTCGAGCCTCACGAGGCGCTGAACGACAACGAGACCTACCGCGTCGTCTGGCAGGTGCTCCAGGCGCTGCGCTCGCACGACGATCGCTTCGACGCGATGATCAACAAGCTCGAGCTGATCGGCAAGGACCCTACGAAGATGGAGGTCATCGCGATCGTCGACAAGGTCGCCCGCCCCGCCCCGAGCGAGACGAGCGCAGAGCGCGCGCGGCGCTTCGCCAAGAGCGGGCGCGCCATCGGCAGCGCCCAAGCCCGACGGAGCGACAGCCAACGCACCCTCGAGTTCGAGATCGGCGAGGTCGAGCGGGCGATCTACGTGAAGCTCGTGCAGAAGGTCGGGAACCGGCACCACTGGGAAGACTGGGCCAAGGACATCGCCGCGATCGCGATGCGCCACATCGACCGCATCCGCGCCATCCTCGCCGACCCGGGGAGCCACCGGGAGCGCGAGGAGTTCCAGCGTTTCGCCGCGGAGCTGCGCGACGACCTGAACGACGCGATCACGGACGACGAGATCGTCGAGATGCTGGCACAGCACCTCGTCACGCGGCCGGTCTTCGACGCGCTCTTCGCCGGCGAGAGCTTCGTCCGCGAGAACGCCGTCTCCCGCGCGATGCAAGGCCTCCTCGAGCTGCTCAAGGGCCACCACCTCGACAAGGAGGCCGGGACGCTCGAGCAGTTCTACGAGTCCGTGAAGCTCCGCGCCTCGGGGATCGAGAGCGCGGCGGGCAAGCAGAAGATCGTGCTCGAGCTCTACGACAAGTTCTTCCGCCACGCCTTCCCGCGGATGAGCGAGCGGCTGGGCATCGTGTACACCCCCGTCGAGATCGTCGACTTCATCCTCCACAGCGTGGCGGAGCTGCTCGAGCAGGAGTTCGGGCAGACGCTCGGGAGCGAGGGCGTGCACATCCTGGACCCGTTCACCGGCACGGGCACGTTCATCACGCGCCTGTTGCAGAGCGGGCTCATCGAGAAGGACGCGCTCCCGCGCAAGTACGCCGAGGAGATCCACGCCAACGAGATCGTCCTGCTGGCCTACTACATCGCGGCGATCAACATCGAGGCGACCTACCACGGCATCGTCGGCGGCGCGTACCGGCCGTTCGAGGGGATCTGCCTCACCGATACGTTCCAGCTCTACGAGAAGGACGACCTCATCTCCCGCGTGCTGGTGGACAACAGCGCGCGAAGGACCCGGCAGAAGGGGCTCGACATCCGGGTCATCGTGGGGAATCCACCGTACTCCGTGGGGCAGCAGAGCGAGAACGACAACAATGCCAATGTCGCGTACGCCACCCTCGATGGGAGAATCGCGAGCACCTATGGAGCTCGCTCCGGGGCCAAGCTCGCCAAAGGGTTATACGACAGCTACGTACGGGCGATCCGATGGGCGAGTGATCGGGTCGGCGCGAGCGGAATCGTCGCCTTCGTTACGAACGCGAGCTTCGCCGAGGCCCCGACCTTCGACGGTTTACGACGGTGCCTCGTCGAGGAGTTCTCGAGCCTCTATGTGTTTCACCTGCGGGGAAACCAGCGGACTTCAGGCGAAGTGTCGCGCCGAGAGGGAGGGAAAGTCTTCGGGAGCGGCTCCCGCGCGCCCGTCGCGATCTCGGTGTTGGTGAAGAACCCAGCCGCGAAAGAGCGTGGGCGTATCCACTTCCGCGACATCGGTGACTACCTGACCCGGGAGGAGAAGCTGGACAGGGTGGCTTCTTTCGGCAGTGTTGGGGGCATCGCGAGGGCGAGCGGGTGGCAACACGTCGCTCCCGACGCGCACGGCGACTGGCTCAGGCAGCGCAGTCGCGACTTCCATCAGTACATAGCCGCGGGAAGCAAGGACAAGGTTGATTCGTCACCAAGGATCTTCGACACCTTCTCGCTCGGGGTCGTCACGAACCGGGACGCGTGGGTCTACGCCACCTCCGGGCCCGTCCTCGATCGCCAT
This sequence comes from Sandaracinaceae bacterium, assembly GCA_019637095.1. Taxonomy (GTDB): domain Bacteria; phylum Myxococcota_A; class Polyangia; order Polyangiales; family Sandaracinaceae; genus JACKEC01. The sequence goes on from JAHBWG010000096.1 coordinate 22,446, forward strand.
CTTCGCTCCATGGTCGCGTTCTATGTTGCGGAGCTGGAGCGATTCGAGGCCGCTCACGCCGGGCTCGACCGGCGCGAGCGCGCAGGTCGCGTCGATGACTTCGTCGAGACGGATCCCACGAAGATCGCCTGGACGCGCGCGCTCAAGGCCGAGCTCGCGAAGGGTACCCGGCTCGGGTACGACCGCACGAGGATCGTGCCATCGCTCTACCGCCCGTTCGCCAAGCTCTGGCTGTACTTCGACCGGAAGCTGAACGAGATGGTCTACCAGATGCCGCGGATGTTTCCTTCGGCGGCTGCGGCGAACCGCGTGATTGGGGTGTCCGCTAGCGAGTCGCGCAGCGGCTATTCGGTGCTCATGGCCGACGTCATCCCGAGCCTCCACGCGGTCGACATGGTCGGCTCGCAGTACTTCCCGCTCTACCTCTACGACGGAGACGCTGAAGGCGACGACGAGAGCGACGAGCAGGGCGCGCTGTTCGCCGCAGCCAAGGCGTCACCGAGGGGTACGGCCCGACGGGACGGCATCACCGACGCGGGCCTCGCGCACTTCCAGAGCGCCTACCCTGGCGAGGGGATCACGAAGGAGGACGTCTTCTACTACGTCTACGGGCTGCTCCATTCGCCGGACTACCGCACGCGCTTTGCCGACAACCTCGGCAAGGAGCTCCCGCGCATCCCGCGCGTCGCGACGCGAGACGACTTCTGGGCGTTCAGCCGCGCCGGCCGCGCGCTCGGCGAGCTCCACGTCGGTTTCGAGCGCGTCCCCGAGTACCCGGCGCAGATCGAGGAGCGGGGCGCGAGCCGGGACGCCGCACACTATCGCGTCGAGAAGATGAAGTTCGGCGGCGCGGGAAAGACCAAGGACAAGAGCGTCGTCGTCTACAACTCCTTCGTCACGGTCCGCGGCATCCCGCTCGAGGCCTACGACTACGTGGTGAACGGCAAGCCGGCCATCGAGTGGGTGATGGAGCGGCAGAGCGTCACCACCGACAAGAAGAGCGGCATCGTAAAGGATGCGAACGACTACGCGATCGAGACCGTCGGCGATCCCCGCTACCCGCTCTCGCTCCTGCTCCGGGTCGTCACCGTGAGCCTCGAGACCAACGCCATCGTCGCGGGCCTCCCTCCTCTGGAGATCATCCACCCCGACGCGGCGGCCTACGCCGAGCAGCCCCAGACGGAGGAGGAGCGCGCCACGGACGACGATCTCCTCGCGCTCGATGCGGAGGGCTGGGATGACCACGCTCCGACGGGGTGAGATCCGCTGGCACACCTTCAAGCCGCCGGACAAGCGGCGGCCCGTCCTCCTCCTCACGCGGGCGGAGACGATCGACGTGCTCGATCCGATCATGGTCGCGGTGATCACCACCACCGTGCGCGGAATCCCGACCGAGGTGCGCCTCTCGGTCGAGGAGGGCATGCCCGCGCCGTCCGCGATCAAGCTGGATCACGTCACGCTGGTGCGACGCTCGGATGTCGGGAGGTTGATCACCACCCTGGACGAGGAACGCTGGCCGGAGGTCGAGCAGGCCCTGCTCGTCGCGTGTGGCTTTCGGCGTCCACCGAGCCGTTGAGGCGTGTGTTCGCGCTCGAGCCGGCTGCGGGGCCGTCCACCCGAGCTGGACGGCGCCGGCGCGATGCGCGAGGGTCGGCGCGATGAGGACGTGGCAGACCGAGGGGCCGGATCGCTCGTTCGTGTGCGAGGTGTCGGACGGCGGCGTGAGCGTCGGCGAGACGCGGGGCGACCCGCACACCGACGCGTTCCAGAGCTGCACGCACGCGGAGTTCCTCGCGGGCCGCTTCGAGGGCGTGGTGCGCGCGCACCACGGAGACGCGGTGCTCGCCGAGGTGCGCGAAGAGGTCCGGCGCCGCGCGCGTTGAGCGCGTGTGGCGCGGCTCGACGCCGCGGGGCACGCTCCGGCGGATGGACGTCCTCCGGCTCAAGGGCCTCGCGCCGCGCGAGCGCGGGCGCGCGCACGGCGAGCACTTCCGCCCGCGCATTCTCGAGCTCGCCGAGCTGCGCGTGGAGCTCGCGCTGTCGCAGGGCAAGCTCTCGAGCGAGGCGAAGCTCCTCGAGATCTGCCGGCAGCACCTGCCCGTCCTGTCGGCGTTCGACGCGGCGCTCGCCGACGAGCTCGCGGGCATCGCGCAGGGCGCGGACCTCGACCCGGCGCGTCTGGTGGCGCTCAACCACTACACCGACCTCAAGGACATCGCGGACGAGGAGTGCTCCTCGGCCGCCGCGCGCACGCCCGACGGGCCGGTCCTCGGGCAGACGTGGGACATGCACGGCTCGGTCGAGCCGTTCGTGTGCATGCTCGAGCTCGACGACGTGGTGATGTTCAGCATCACCGGCTGCCTCGGGATGGCCGGGATGAACGCGGCCGGGCTCGGCGTCTGCATCAACAACCTCCGGAGCGACGACGCGCGCGTCGGCGTCGTGTGGCCGGCGCTCGTGCGCCGCATGCTGCGCGAGCCGAACGCCGAGGCGGCCCTGCACGTCTTGATGACCGCGCCGATGGCCTCGGGCCACCACTACCTCTTCGGCGACGCGCGCCGCGTCTACGGCGTCGAGACGAGCGGCGAGCGCAAGCACGTCGTCTACGACGCGCGCTTCGACGCGGCGCCCGTGTCCTACCTCCACACCAACCACTGCCTCAGCCCCGAGATCGGCGCGGTGAGCTCGGTCGGCGAGACGTCGACGAGCTACGAGCGCTACGCGTGGCTCGACGCGAGCGTGCGCGCGCGCGCGCTCGAGAGCCGGCGCGATTTGTGGGAGCGCCTCGGCAGTCACGACGGCTACCCGAGGAGCGTGTGCACGCACCTCGCGAGCGAGGCCGCGCCGCACGCGATGAAGACCTGCGGCGCCGTGGTGATCGATCCCGCGCGGCGCGAGCTCTGGGCCTGCCAGGGCTGCGTGCACGGCGCCGAGCCCATCCCCTTCACCGTCGGAGCGAGCGCGTGAGCGAGCCCTTCTTCTTCACCTGGTCCAAGCAGCGCGGCGCCACCGGCCTCGAGATCGTCGGCGGGGAGGGCCCGTGGTTCGACACCGCGGACGGCGCGCGCTGGCTCGACTTCGGCAGCCTCATCTACTCGGCCAACCTCGGGCACGGCCACCCGCGCATGATCCGCGCGATCAAGGCGCAGGCGGATCGGCTCTGCCTCGCGATGCCGCAGAGCGTGTTCCCCGAGAAGCGCGCGCTCGCAGAGAAGCTGCTCGCGCTCGCCGGCGAGGGCTTCACCAAGGTCTTCTTCACGCTCGGCGGCTCCGAGGCGAACGAGAACGCGATCAAGATGGCGCGGCTCGCGACCGGCCGCTTCAAGGTGCTCAGCCGCTACCGCAGCTACCACGGCGCGACGATGGGCGCGCTCTCGCTCACCGGCGACTACCGCCGCCCGCCGCTCGAGCCGGCGCTCGTCGGCGCGATCAAGGCGATGGACTGCTACTGCGACCGCTGCCCGTTCGGTCAGGAGGTCACGCGCTGCGCCCGCGAGTGCGCGACGCAGATCGACGAGGTGCTGCGCATCGAGGCGAACGTCGCCGCCGTGTTCCTCGAGCCGGTGCCCGGCGCCAACGGCGTGCTCGTGCCCCCCGACGACTACTGGCCGCGCGTGCGCGCCGCGTGCGACCGCCACGGCGCCCTGCTCGTCGCGGACGAGGTGCTCACCGGCTTCGGCCGCTGCGGCCACTGGCTCACCCACCAGCGCTGGGGCGTGACGCCGGACATGATCACGATCAGCAAGGCGCTCACCGGCGGTTACGGGGTGCTCGGCGCGGTGCTCGTCCACGACCGCGTCGCGCGCACGTTCGAGGACCACGCGCTCCTCGCCGGGCTCACGCAGTACGCGCACCCGCTCGGCGTCGCGGCGGCGCTCGAGGCGCTCGCGATCTACGAAGAAGAGGGTCTCGTGGAGCGGGCCGCGCGCCTCGGGCCCGCGCTCGCCGAGGGGCTCGCCGCGCTGCGCGAGGCGCACCCGCGCGCGCGCTTCTCGCGTGGCCTGGGCCTGCTCGGCGCGCTCGAGCTCGACCTCGACGCGGACGGCTTCGCCCGGCTCGGCGCCGCGCTCCGCACCCGTCGCGTGCACCTCTTCTTGCGCCCCACCGACCGCGCGCTGATCGTCGCGCCGCCCCTGTGCATCGACGAGGCGACGCTGTCGGACGGGCTCGATCGCATCGGCGCCGCGCTCGCGGAGGTGGCCTGAGCATGGCCGTCCAGGGCCTCTTGCTCTTGCCGGTCGTGCTCGCGGACCACGCGGTCCGCTACGCGCGCGATCTGGGATCGAGCGTCTCCACGCTCTTCTCGGGCGTGGGCCGCGAGGCGCCGGTCGACCTCTACACGAAGCAAGACGCGCTGTCGCAGATCATCACCCTCGCGGTCCTCGCCGACGGCGAGGTGACCGACGCGGAGGCGGAGAACCTGCGGCACCTGTTCGCGACGAGCGACCGCTTCCACGGCGACGCGGAGGAGGCGGTGCAGCGGCTGCGGGAGGCGGCGCGCCGCGCCGCGACGCGCGACTCGCTCGAGAACACGGTGCGCGTGCTCGCGAGCGATCTCGACCGCGCGTGGAAGGACGACGCGTTCTGGTTCGTGGCCGTGCTCGCGCTGCGCGGCTCGGGCTTCGGGCGGCAACAGAGCGGGTTCCGCGTCGCGCCGAGCTCGGACCCCGGCACGCTCCTCGCCGTGTTCGCGCGCGCGCTCGACATCCCGGACGACGCGAGCGACGCGGCGCTCGAGCGCGCCCGCGCGCTCAGCGTCTGAAGGTCTGCGGCCCGCGCAGCGGGGGCGGGGTGCGACGCACCCCTCCGCCAACTCAAGGCGTCGGGCCGAAGAAGCCGTTCGCGTTCACGTGCGCGGCGGCCTCGGTGGCGAGCTGCGCGCGCTCCGCGTCGGTCAGGCCGGTGATGAACCGCTTGTGCGCGACCGGGCGCAGCCCGCGGATCCGGGAGTCGGGGGTCTCGACGTAGAACGCGATGATCCGCGTCATCTGCTCGGCGGTCACCGGGCGGTCGATCGTGCCCATCGAGAGATCGACGCTCGCGGTGAGGCGGAAGTCGTGCATCAGGACGTCGGTCAGGGTCGGCGGCAGCGGGTACTCTCGGAGGTACGAGGGCACGGGCTGGCCCGCCGCGCGCGAGAGCTGGACGAGCTCGTTGCTCTGGAGCTGGCGCTCGTAGACCTCGAAGCTCGCGCTGTCCGTCGCGGGGGCGAGCGCCTCGACGCGTGAGAGCACGCTCGCCGGGGCGCTCTCGCCCGAGCTCGCGCTCGTCGTGTCGTCGTCGTCTCCGCTCCCGCCGCACGCGAGGGCGAGCGCGAGGAGCGCGCCGCCGAAGAGGGAGTAGAGCGCCTGGTGTCGTCGTCGTGTCGTCATGCGGGCCCGCCGGGCAACGCGCGTGCCCGCGCCGTTGCGCCGGTGTCGAGCGCGTCCGCCGACGCCGAGACGGCCGCGCGACGACGTCCGTCGTCACCGCGACGGAGCCCGTCCGCGGCCCCTCACCACGCGCTCATCGAGCCCAGGTCGTGGACCTCGTAACCGCGGGCCCTCAGCAGCCGCGCCGCGCTCGCCGAGCGGACCCCCGAGTGGCAGTACACGACGACGCCGTGCTCGCTCGGCACCTCGGCGATCCGCCGCTCGAGGTCGCCGACCGGGATGTTGATGGCGCCGTCGGGGTGCCCCGCCGCGAACTCGCGGGGGGTCCTCACGTCGAGCAGCGTCGCGCCCGCGGCGACCATCGCGTGCGGGTCCGCGCCGCCGGCGGGCGCGGCGGACTCGGTGGACGCGCCGGCGGTGCTGCACCCGGCGGCGAGGAGGGCGAGCAGCGCGAGCGTGGTGAGGCGGCGCGTCATGGCGTTCCTTTCGTGCTCGAGTCTCGTCGAGCTTCCCTCGCACGTCGAGCAACGCGCGTGCCGGCGCCCTGCTGCGCTGGCGAGCGCCGACGAGGGGCTCGGGGTGTTGCGCGCGGCGCGGCGGGCGTCGCAGGTCGTTGCACGATCGGCGGCGCGCCGTTGACTCGCGCCCGGACCAGAGGCTTGATGGAGCGATGAATGGCCTTCGCTGGGCGTTCGCCCTCACGCTCGCGCTCACGCTCCTGCCCTCGCGCGGGCACGCGTTCACGACGCGCATCCACATCGTGATCGCGAACGACGTGCGCGTCGCGCTGATCGAGAGCGGCGACGGGACCATCCAGCTGCGCTGGAGCGAGCACGCGGTGCGCATCCCGCCTCAGGACGCCGAGGCGATCATCAACCAGCCGCTCGCCTTCCGCGCCGGCGCGATCGGCCCCGACAACGTCGTGTTCCCCGCGATGACCGACGGAACGCACGGCGTGGAGCAGGACCCGTACCGGCAGTGCGAGCTCCTCTACCTCGAGGCGATCACCGAGGTGGAGCGCGCGTACGCGCTCGGCTGCTTCCTGCACGGCGCGACCGACGCGGTCGCCCACCACTTCGTCAACGCGTTCACCGGCGAGACGTTCACGCTCGCCCCGATCACCGCCTCGCGCGGGCCGAGCTGGGACAACGTCGTCGGTCACATGGTCACCGAGAGCGTGATCCAGGGCGCGGTCCACGCCGCCGAGCCGAGCCGCTTCGCGTCGGGGCAGCTCCAGCATTCCGTCCCGCACGACTTCGTGCTGCGCACCTACTTCTCCACACGCAGCCCCGTCTGGCAGCAGATGGCGGCGCACTCGCTCGAGCGCTGGGAGGTGCTGCGCGCTGCCGATCCCGAGGGGACGGTGCTCACCTGGGCGCGCGGCGCGGGCTACGGCGCGTGGGAGCAGATCGCGATGGCGCCCGTGTACATCGACGAGCTGCAGCGCCTGCGCGCGAGCCTGCGCACGTGGGTGCTCGCCGAGATCACCGACATGAGCGACCCGAGCACCGAGCGCGGCATGCGGCTGCGCATCGAGCCCGGCCCCGACGCAATGCGCGGCACGCCCGACGACGTCCGCGGCTCGGGCACGTGCAGCGTCACCTCGCCGTCCTGCGCAGAGCTCGTCGCGCGCTACTACGTCTTCGTCAACGTGCTGGCGCCGCGGCGCGACGCCGGCGGCCGCGAGCTCCCGTCCGCGTTCGACACCCTCTCGGACGGGCTCGGCGACCAGCTCTACGGGTTCCTCCCCGCGCTCGTGCGCGTGATCGACAACCTCTCCGCCGTCCTCAACGCGCCCATCCCCGCGGGGGACACGACCGATCACGGCTTCGACCTGCGCCCCGCCGAGATCACCGGCCTGTTCATGCCGCTGACCGACTGGGTCAACGGGCTCGTGCGCACGACCGACGCCGGCTTCGACGGGCTCGCCGACGCGATCACGCCCGCGTGGTACCGCGACCTCTCCGCGTTCCTGCGCTCGCTCTCGATCGACATCACGGTGGGCAGCATCCTGCGCGCGCTGTTCGGTCCGATCCTCGCCGACATCCGCGACGCGCTCGTGCGCGAGGTGCGCGAGCGCGCCGAGGCGTACGTGCGCGAGCTCGCGTCCGAGTACGCGTCCGGTCGCGACGGCTGGCGCGCGTCGGTCGCGGGTAGGCTCGCCGAGTCGGCGCCGAGCGGCCTGGGCGGTCACGCGCTCGACCACGCGCTCAGCTCCGGCCTCTACGCGTACGCGTTCAACCTCACCGCCGCGGCGTTCGCGAACCACGAGGTGGTGCTGGTCTCGGGCGACCCGATCGCGAGCGGGCCGACATCGTTCGACGCGTCCTACACGCCCGACTGGACGCAGGCCGGCGCGTGCGACTACCTGCGCGCCGCGGTGTTTCCGGAGGGCCTCGGGCTCGCGCCGCTGCTGTCGGCCGAGCGCGACGGCGTCGTGCTGCGCGCGACGAGCGAGGACAGCCCGGTCGAGTGCCACGCCGGCTCGCTCAGCGCGTTCGGGCCGCCGAGCCGGGTGAGCTGCGCCCACACGCGCATGCAAGATCTCTTGCTCGATCCGAACGGGTCGCTCTCGCGCGCCTACCCACCGCTCCACGCGTCGGGGGACCCGGGCTGCCGCCGCCTCGTCGTCCCGGGCCTGCCCGACCCACCGCCGCTCGGGAGCGACGGCGGCGTGCCGGGGCTGGACGGGGGCGTGGTGGTGCACCCCGACGGATCGACGCCGCTGCCCGGCATCGACGGGGGGTCCGGCGGCGAGCCGAGCGACGGCGGGTGCGGCTGCCGCGCGACGGGCAGCGCGCCGCCGCGCGGGTGGCTGTTCGCGCTCGCGGTGCTCGGCGCGCTCGCGTGGCGGCGCCGGCGGCGCTTGCGCGCGCCGCTGGCCGCGTTCGGCGTGCTCGCCGCCCTCGCCGGCTGCGACGGCGGCCCGGTCGATCCGCCGGGGACCGACGCGGGCGGAAGCGACGCGGGGACGCCGCCGATGATGGACGGCGGCGTCACGCCGATGGACGACGCCTCGATGCCGCCGATGATGGACGCGGGCGCAGACGCCGCGGCGCCGCCGATGGACGCGGGGCCCGACCCGCGGCGCGTCCTGCTCGACGCGCTGGCCGGATCGGTGTGGAGCGCGCAGCTCCCGCGCGACGAGGGCGGCCGCGCCGTCACCCGCGCCTACGAGATGCGCTTCGAGTCGCGCGACCTCCAGTGGGCGGAGATCCGCAACCCGTTCGGGCCGTCGCGTCAACGGATCTTGCGATCCTTCGCGCCGCGTGCGGACGGCCTCACGGTGGACAGCACGATCATGATCCCTGCCGGCTGGGAGACCCCGGAGCCCCTGCGCGGCCGCCGCGAGACGTGGGAGATCGAGATCATCGAGGGCGACCCGCGGATCTTGCGCCTGCGCAACGCGACGACCGGAATCGCGGAGGAGCTCGCCGAGGGCGCGTGGCCGGTGCCGGACGACGGGCTCACCGCGGAGCTGCGCGTGTTCGCCACGGGGGGCGCGGTCGACGAGGCCTACTGCGCGTGCGGCACGTTCTGCTCGTTCGACCGCGGCGTGCTCTGGGACTTCGCGCGAGGCGCGAGCCTCGAGCTGCCGCTCGGCGAGGACGTCGCCGGCGGCGTCCGACCCGCGCAGTGGCTCGACACGAGCGGTCGCGACGCGTTCGCGGTGACCGACGTGCCCGGCTTCGACCGGCTCGGCGCGACCACCCTGAGCGCGCAGAGCAACTTCGTCGTGCGCTACCACGGCACGCTCCGCCACCCGGGCGGCGACGTCTGGTTCCGCGAGCGCGACACCGGCGGCACCGCGAGCGTCAACGGCGGCCTCTGGGCGTGGATCGGGCCGGGCGTCGGCACCACCACCTCGACCGGCCTCTGGTTCGAGTCGCACTGGGCCGCGACGTCCGACTGGACTCCCGACGAGGTCAGCGCGAGCTTCCCCGCCGGCGACGTCGCGATCGAGATCGTCATGGTCCGCTGCCGCGACCGCGAGCTCTCGGGCCGGCGCGACATCACGCCGCAGATGCGCTTCGGCAGCGGCGCCTTCCTGGACACCGCCACCATCGACCGCTTCCGTCCCGACCTCGACCCCGCGCTCTTCCCTCCCGCGCTCTGAGCTCGCCAGGCATTCGAGGCGTCTGTGTCTGGGACGCAAGACCGCCGATCAGAGCGTGCGGAGGTAGGCCACGATCTCGGCGCGCTGCTCCGGATCCGCGACACCGTGGAGCTCGACGTCGCGACACGAGCCGTCGAGGGTCTGCGCGAGAGATCGCGCGCATCCGTCGTGGAGCCACGGACCGCGATAGGCTACGCCTCCCAGCCGTGGTGTCTGCACCGGGCCGGCTCCCACGTCGTGGTTCGTCTCATCGGAGAAGCGAGGGCCAGCGCCCGAAGTACGTCCCCGACGACGCCTGCTCGAGTCGTCGCCACCGACCGTCTTCCTCCTCCACCTCTTCCTCGTCCGTCGTCATGCGCTGCAGGTCGTCACCCTCGCGCCGATGCAACCCCTCGCGCATGATCTCCGCCGCCATGTTGTTACGCTGCTCGAACGTCGAGCTCGGCCCAAGCCGTCGCTGAACCTCCCGCTCGATCATCGCCGCCAGCTTGTCCACCGACCGCTCCTTCGCCCGGGCGCTCTGCACCGGGGGCTTCTCG
>JAHBWG010000097.1 GCA_019637095.1 Sandaracinaceae bacterium
CGTCACCCGAGCCGACGCCGGCGGCGCTGGAGCCGAGCGCGGCGTTCGCCGCCCCGCCGCGCACCGAGCGCAAGCTCAAGAGCACGCTCCTCGGCGTCGCGCCGCCGGACGACGACGACGACGACGACGACGACGAGGAGTCGACGATGGTCGCGCGCGTCCCCGACGAGCTGCTCGCGCAGGCCGCGGGCGCGGCGGGCGACGAGGAGACCGCGCACTTCCGCGAGGTGTTCGCCCAGTTCAAGGCGATGAAGGAGCAGTGTGGCGAGCCGACGGCCGGGCTGACCTTCGAGAAGTTCCGCGTGACGCTCGACAAGAACCGCGAACAGATCACCAAGCGACACGGCGCACGGCGCGTGCGATTCACCGTCTATACGAAGAACGGGAAAGCCGCGCTGAAGGCGACGCCGATCAAGGATTGATCACGGCGCTGAAGATAGGTGAGCCGGAGCGCCTCGTTCGGCGCCCCGGCTCGTGACGTTCTTACCGTTCGGGCCGTAGGTTGCTGTGGAAGAACCCCAGTCCTCTCCAAGTGGGGAATGATATCGACCGCTTAAGGCTTCCCAGTGTCGCTTGCTGGTCCTGCACACCGCAGTCGAGTGTGGTCCCCGGGAAAACAGGGCTTGTACGGGATTCTTTTCACAGAACCGTCTCGGTTCCAACAGAGGAACGTGCTTGGAAATTAGCGCTGGTGATCAGGCGGGTCAAGACGCACGGCCACGCCACGGCACATCGACGACCCCGCGACGGTGGTTGGCGAGCCGCGCGAGCACGAAGAGCAGATCGCTCAGCCGGTTCACGTAGCGGAGCACCTCGGGGCGCGCCTGGCCCTCGCCGAGCCCCACGATCGCGCGCTCCGCGCGGCGGCACACCGTCCGCGCGACGTGCAGGTGCGCGGCCGCGAGCGAGCCTCCCGGCAGGATGAACGACGCGAGAGGCGCGAGCTCCTCCTCGGCGCGATCGATCGCGCGCTCGAGCGCCTCGACCTGCGCGTCGCCGATGGGCGGCAGGCCCACGTCCTTGCCCGGTCGCGCCGCGAGCTCCGCGCCGAGCTCGAACAGCTCGGACTGGATCGACGCGAGCAGCGCGTCGACGTCCGCGTCGAGCCCGGCCGCGCGCGCGACGCCGAGGGTGCTGTTCAGCTCGTCGACGTCCCCGTACGCCGCGACGCGCGCGGAGGCCTTGGAGACGCGCGTGCCCCCGAACAGCCCCGTCTCTCCGGCGTCCCCTTGCTTCGTATAGATCTTCATGACCCTCCGAGGCGCGCGCCGACCGCGACCGGGTGGCCGCTGAGGAACGCGCGCGCGTCGAGGCGCCGCTTGCCCGCGAGCTGCAGCTCGCACAGCGCGACCGCGCCCTCCCCGCACGCGACGACGAGCGCGTCGCCCTCCGCGCGCAGCACCTCGCCCGGCGCGCCCGCGCCATCCGTCGGACGCGTGCGGTGCACCATCAGCCGCGCCCCGCTCAGCGTCGTGAACGCGCCGGGCCACGGGCTGAGCCCGCGCACCCGGTCGTGCACCGCGCGCGCCGGCGCGCTCCAGTCGACGCGGCCGTCCTCTTTCTCGAGCAGCGGCGCGATCGTCGCGCGCGCAGGGTCCTGCGGGACCGGCTCGCGCTCGCCGGCGACGTAGGGGCCGAGCTCGCGCGCGACGAGCGCGGCGCCGAGGCGCGACAAGCGCGCACCGAGGGCACCCGCCGTCTCGTCGGGATCGATCGCCGTGCGCTCGCACGCGATCACCGGCCCGGTGTCGAGCCCCTCGTCCATCTGCATCAGGCACACGCCGGTCTCGGCGTCGCCGCTCACGATCGCCCACTGGATCGGGCCCGCGCCGCGCCAGCGCGGGAGCAACGAAGCGTGCACGTTCACGCACCCGCGCCGCGGGGCCTCGAGCACCGCGCGCGGGAGGATCCGCCCGTACGCGACGACGAGCGCCACGTCCGCCTCGAGCGCGCGCAGCGCCGAGGCGAGCGCCGGATCCTTGAGCTTGGTCGGCTGCTCGACGCGCAGCCCGAGCGCGAGCGCCCGCTCCTTCACCGGCGGCGCGCGCAGCGCGAGGCCGCGCCCCGCCGGCCGGTCCGGCTGACAGACGACGAGCGCGACCTCCGCGACCGACGCGAGCGCGTCGAGGCTCGGCACCGCGAGCTCGGGCGTGCCGAAGAAGATGGCGCGCATCGCTACTCGGCGGCGAGCTGCGGCCCGCGCTTGACCATCGCCCGGTGGACGAGGCGGCGGCGGATGAGGCCGAGGTGATCGACCATGAGCTTGCCGTCGAGGTGGTCGTTCTCGTGCTGGATCGCCACCGCGAGCAGGCCGTCCGCCTCGAGCTCGAAGGCCTCGCCGGTCACCGTCCGCGCGGTCACCTTCACGCGCTCGGCGCGCTCGATCTCCTCGTGGACGCCCGGGAACGAGAGGCAGCCCTCCTCCCAGCACTGCACGCCCTGGCGCTCGACGATCTCCGGGTTCACGAAGACGCGCAGGTCCGAGGGCGCGTCCTCGGCGGTCGCGACGTCGATGACGAACACGCGCACGCTCTCCCCGATCTGTGGCGCGGCGAGGCCGACGCCGGGGGCGGCGTACATGGTCTCGGCCATGTCCTCCACGAGCTTGGCGAGCTGCGGCCCGAACTCCGTCACGGGCTTGCCGGGCTCGCGCAGGCGCTTGTCGGGGTAGTGGAGGATGGTGCGGATCGCCATGTGCTCGTTCCTAGTCTCGCGCCCCGATCATGACAAGACCGGGCCGATGGCCTGAGCGTAGCGCTTCCGCAGCCCAGCGTCCGACAGAACCTGGAGCGCCTCGTCGAGGGCCTCGACGGCCTCGGAGCGCGCCGACGCCAGGTGCGCGAGGTCGAGCGCCTCGAGCGGAACCGCCAGCAGCTCCTCGCGGCGCTCGCGGTGCGCGCGCTCGAGCTCGCCGCGGCCCGCGGCGGGCCCGATCCCGAGCACCGTGAAGTAGTCGGCGTCGAGCGCCCGCGCGGCGGCCGCCTCGATCAACGCGACGATCGCCGCCCGCGGCGCGTTCGCGCGCGTCTCGGGCGGGTCGGTCAGCACGAGGGCGTCGCCCGCGACGAGCGCGAACAGGAGCCCGGCCAGCCCGGGCTCGGTCGGCGCGGCGGCGAGGAGCTCGGAGAGCCGGTGCCCGTCCATGCGCACGATCAGCTCGAGCAGCTCGCTCGTCAGCTCCGCCGGCGCGAGCGCCGCCTCGCGCTCCGGCCCGAGCGCGAGCCCCGGATCGCCCGGGCCCAACAGCCGCGTCACCTGCTCCGCCTCGAGCGCCTCGCGCGCGACCTCGACGAGCGCGGCGCGGATCGGCCGCCGCATCATGCGCGCGCGCGCGAGCACGCGCCCCGGCTGAGTGTCGTCGAGCCGGCGCAGCACGAACTCCGCGCGCTCGGCCGCCGCGACGCGGACGAGGAGCCGCTCGCGCGCCTCGCGCATCAGCCGGTCGCGCTCGAAGCGGCCGAGCAGCCCCGCGTCGACGCGCCGCGCGAGCGCCGCCTCCGCGCCCGCCTCGTCCGCCGGGCGCTCCGTCGCGCGCCCGCGGCGCCGCAGCCCGTCGAGCACCGTCGAGGCGATCGGGCCGTCGAAGCCGCGCAGCGCCCCGCCCAGGAACGTGAGCCGGAGCGTCGCGCCGTCCGCGAGGTGCAGCTCCGCGAGCGCGTCGAGCCCGAGCGCGGCGATGCGCCACAGGAGCCGGATCGCGCCGCCCGGGCCCAGCGAGCCGCGACGCGCGCCGTCGATCGCGCTCTGGCCGAGCACCGTGTCGTCCGCTGGCCACTCGCCGCCTCGCGCGCCCGCGCTCGGCTCGAGCGGCGGAAGCTCCGTGCGCGTCGTCACCTCCGGCCGCGGCGCCTCGAGCGCGGGGCGACGGACGGGCAAGACGATCGCGGACGGCACCTCCGCGAACGAGCGCGGGGCGCTCGAGGACAGCTCGTCGTCGTCTTCGTCGGCGCCCTCGCCCGTGCCCGCCTGGATCGGCGGCGGCACCGCCGGCCCACCCACGTAGGTGAACGCGTCGATCGGATCCTCGGCGAGCGGCTCGTCGATCGGGGACGGTGACGCCTCGAAGAGCTCGGCGGGCACGAGCTCGTCCGGCGGCTGATCGGCGGCGGGGATGTGTACCGCGATCGGCGCGCGGTCCGGGAACACGCGGCGGTCGGCCGCGCGCAGTAGCTCGCTGAGCCAGGGCGAGAGGGTGGTGCGCCGCTCGGGCGGGATCTCGAGCTCCGGCGGGAACAGGCTCGGCTCGGAGCCCGCGCTCGAGCCGGCCTGCGAGCCGAGCGTCCCCGCGCCCGAGCGCGGCTCGCGCGTGCGCGACGACGTCGTCGACGGCGGCTCGGAGCGGTACGGGGCGCGCACGTCCGCGCGCGAGATCTCCCGCGAGCCCTCGGGCGCCGCGCGGTCCCCGAGGTCCTGCGTGCGCTCGCGCGGGCGCCACGCGGGCGTGTCCTCTTCGGGCGCGGGCTCCACCGGGCGCAGGACGACCTGCGAGCTGTCCGGGTCGTCCGGGTCGGACAGCTCCATCGTGCGCTCGGGCACCGGGAGCTGGACGCGCGAGACCTCCACGCGCGAGCTCTCGAGCAGGCGGAACGCGCGCGCGAGCAGCGGCGCGAACTCCACCGGCCGGCGGAACACCGCCTCCGCGCCGAAGCCCGGGCCGTCGCCCGGGTGCGTCATGCCGTCGGGCACGCCGAGCAAGATCACGGGCACGTCGCCGTGCTCGCCCTCGTCGCGCAGCAGCTTGAGCGCGCCGAGCGCCCCCGCCACGTCGCCGGCGAGCAGCACGAGGTCCGCGCGCGTCAGCGGGACGTCGGCGAGCTCGATCGCGCGCACCTCGACCGCGGACTGGCGGAGGTTCTCCACGATCCACTCACCCTCGGGGGTCGGATCCCAGACGTCGACGCGCGCCACCACGGCCGGATGATAGCGCGAGCCCGGCGCCGCGACCGAGTCGGCGAAGGGGTGCTTCGCACCCCGACACCTCGACCGATCGACCGCCTTCGAGCCCGCCGCGCGGGTTCTCTCGCCGCGCGCGAACCGGTAGGCTCGCGGGCGTGCGGCGCCGGGACATGCTCGTCGGGGTCGCGGGCCTCGCGCTCGCGCCGCTCGCGCGCGCGCCGTTCGCATGCGCGCAGGAGCGCGCGGTCCCCAGGCCCCCGTCGATCGAGGGGCGCGAGCCGGTCGACGCCATGGCGCTGACGCGCGAGGAGCGGCGCCACGTACCCGTCCTCGTCCTGCCGCGCGCAGTCCGCGCCGGCCGGCCGTTCGACTTCGTCGCCCAGATCGGCGTCGAGCCACACGTGATGACCGAGGCCCACTACATCGAGTGGATCGAGCTCTACCTCGACGCCGAGCGGGTGTTCTCGGCCGAGCTCGGCGCGCGCGTCGCCTACCCGATCGTGCGCGTGCCGCTCGCGCTCGTCGAGACGGCGCACCTCACCGTACGCTCGCAATGTAACTTGCACGGGATCTGGCGCACGCGCCGGCCGGTCCCGGTCACCTGACGACCAACGCGCGACGACCCCGACGGAGGGATGAGACGATGGAGACGAGCACGATCGACTTCGAGGTCGAGGGCGCCCCGTTCGCCCTTCACGCGGTCACCGAGCGCCCCGGCGAGCGGCGCGCGGCGGTGCTCGTGTGTCACGCCTGGCGGGGGCAGACCGACGCCGAGCGCGGCTGGGCGGCGCGCCTCGCCGCGCTCGGGTACGTCGGCGTGGCGCACGACGTGTACGGCAAGGGCGTGGTCGGCACGACGGTCGCGGAGAACCAGGCCTTGATGGGGCCGCTCGTCGACGACCGTGCGCGCCTGGCCCGGCGGCTGCTCGCGGGGCTCGAGGCGGCGCGCGCGCACCCGTGGGTCGACCCGGCGCGCGTCGCCGCGATCGGCTTCTGCTTCGGCGGCCTCTGTGCGCTCGATCTCGCGCGGCGCCGCGCCCCGCTCGCGGGCGTGGTGAGCTTCCACGGCCTCTTCCGCCCGCTCGAGGGCGCCTCGGGCCCGATCGACGCGAAGGTGCTCGTCCTGCACGGCTACGACGATCCGATGGCCAAGCCCGCGCAGATGGTCGCGCTCGCCGACGAGCTGACGGCCGCGCGCGCCGACTTCCAGATCCACGCCTACGGCGGGACGATGCACGCGTTCACGAACCCGGCCGCGAACGACCCGGCGATGGGCACCGTCTACTGCGCGCGCGCCCACCGCCGCGCCACGCGCGCGATGGAGGACTTCCTCACCGAGCTCTTCCCGCCCGCGTAGCGCGCGGCTTCACACGAGGATCGTGTCCGCGAGCGCGGCGCGGATAGCCCGCGGGTCCGGGCTCGGGAAGTCCTTCGCGAGCGAGGCCGCGACGGTCGCCTGCGTCGGGCCGTCGAGCGCGTCGCGCAGGCGCCCCAGGAACCGCGGCGCGGCGACCAGCACGAGGCGCCCGAAGCGGCTCTCGGCGCGGGCGCGCGAGAGCCGATCGGCCAGCTCGCGCGCGAAGTCGTCGGCGAGCCGGTCGGTCGCGCTCTGCTCGCGCTCCATCGCGTGCGGGCGGTGCCGGTCGATCACGTGGCCGGGCCTGTCGGTGTCGATCTCGCCGTCCTTGAGGCGGCCCTCGGGGTGCGGGACGTCTTCGACGAGCTGCCAGTCGCTCCCCGCGCCGCGGCTCTCGTAGAGGTGCGCGCCGGCGCGGTGCGCGGTGAGGATCCAGGTCGTGCTCATGGCTCTCACATAGCCCCGCGCGGCCGCGCGGCCAACGCGGGGCTCGCCCGACACGCCGGTGCGTCCGGCGCCGCGGCCGGTTACGCTCCCGTGCGATGCGCCGGGCCGCCCTCGTGCTCGCCCTCGTCGCCCTCGGCGCCCCCGCGCCGGCGGTCGCGCAGCCGCGCACGCATCGCACGGGGTGGACCGATCACCTCACGCCGCCGTCGGGGGACGTCACCGCGCGCGACGCGCGCCGCTTCGTGCGCCAGGGCCTCTTCTACCTGCTCTCAGGCCTCGGGCGCGGCTCCTCGCTCGACGACGCGCCGTGGCGCAACCTCGAGCGCGCGCTCGTGCGCTTCGAGCTCGCGCGCCGCGTCTTGCCGGACGACGTCGACCTCGCCTACTACACCGCCGTCGCGCTCGACCGCTGGGAGCGCCCCGCACCCGAGGGCGGCCTCGAGCGCAACGTGGACGACGCGATCGCCGCCTTCGAGCGCGTGCGCGCGCTCGACCCCGACTACGCGCCCGCGCGCGTCGCGTTCGCCCTCGCGCTGCTCTACGCGCGGCGCGGCGAGCTCGCGACGGTCGCCGCCGAGTACGAGCGCGCGCTCGCCCTCGACGTGCCCGAGCCGGCGTGGCTGATGCACCGGACCTACCTGCCGCACCCGTTCGAGGAGCGGCTCGCGTTCCTCTACGCGGGCGTCGACCGCTCGCTCGTGCACGGCAACCTCGCCGAGAACCACATGCTGCTCGGCGACCTCGACGCCGCGGTGCGCCACTACCGCCTCGCGCAGAGCGGCGCGCGCGACCCGATGTCGCGTGCGCTCGCGCTCTTCGGGCTCGCGCTCGCGCAGCATCGCGCGGGCGACGCCGAGGGCGCGCTCGCCGCCGCGCGCGAGGCGATCGCGCTCGACCCGCTCGTCGACGACCCGGAGCACTTCGAGGTGCAAGACCGCTGGGGCGCGCTCGCCGTCCTGCACCACGACGCGGTCTTCTTCGAGCCGGCCTGCGAGATCCACGCGTACCACGCGGTCGCCTACGAGGCGTTCGCCACCTCGCGCGAGCGCTTCCGCCGGGCCGGGCTCGAGGCGGCGCTCACGAGCTGGCGCAGCTTCCTCGTCGAGGGGGGCGCCGCGTCGCGGTTCGCCGCGCACGCGCGCGCCGAGGTCGCGCGGCTCGAGGCCGAGCTCGCCCGCGCCGGCGCGCCGCGCGAGCCCGCCCCGCATCCAGGCGAGCTCGGCGCCCGGGCCGCGCGCGAGCCCTGGCTCGGCGCGCCCTGATCACTCCTCGAGCGGCCCGAGCTCCTCGCCGCTGAGCACGAAGAACGCGTCGCCGTAGAGCGCGAGCAGCTCGAGCGCCTGATCCATGTCCTGCCGCGTGTGGCCGCGCGTGATGTTCACGCGCAGACGCTCCTCGCCCTTCTTCACGCCGGGGTAGGTGATCGGCACCATCATCACGCCGTTCTCGAGCAACGCGACGTGCATGAAGAGCGCCTTGCGCTCGTCCTTGCACATCACGGGCATGATGTGGGTGTCGCTCTTGCCGAGGTCGAACCCGATCTCGGTGAGCCGGCCGCGGAAGTACGACGCCTTGTCGTGCAGCTCGCTGACGAGCGCGGGGCCGTCGTCCTCGAGCATCGTGAGGATCGTCGAGGCGGCCGCCACGATCGGCACGGGCAAGGACGCGCTGAAGAGGAAGCTTCGCGCGCGGTGCTTGACGTGATCGACCACCTCCTCGTCGCCGAGGAGGATCCCGCCGATGCCTCCGAACGTCTTGCTGAACGTGCTGACGACGATCGGCACGCGCCCCTCGAGCCCCTGCTCCTCGAGCAGCCCGCGGCCGTTCGTGCCCAGGGTCCCCGTGCCGTGCGCGTCGTCGAGGAGGAGCACCGCGCCGTAGCGCTCGCAGACCTCGACGATCTCGCGGATCCGCGCCTTGTCTCCATCGAGCGAGTAGATGCCCTCGATCAAGACGAGCGCGTGCTCGCGCTGCTTGGTGGAGAGCACGCGCTCCAGCGAGCGCACGGAGTTGTGGTTGAAGAAGCGGACCTCGGGCTGGCTCGCGGGCGTGCCCGCCGCGAGGAACGTCCCGTCGAGGATGCAGGCGTGCGCGAGGTTGTCGAGCACGAGCGTCGTGTCCTTGTCGGCGTAGCTCATGATCGTGCCGACCATCGCCTGGTAGCCCGTCGTGAACAGCAGGCACTTCGGGAAGCCGAACCACTTGGCGAGCCGCTCCTCGAGCTCGACGTGCGCCGTCGTCGTCGCCTGCACGCGCGAGCTCGAGAGCCCGCACGCGAAGGTGTCGATCGCCTTCTTCGCCGCCTCCTTCACCTTCGGGTGGTTGGTCAGCCCGAGGTAGTCGTTGCTGCTGAAGTTGACGATGGGCTTGCCGGCGATCGTCGTGTGCAAGCCGCCCGACTCGAACGGCCGGAAGTACGGGTAGACCTGCTTGTCCTTGGCCTCGCGGATGCGGGCGAGCTCGGCGTGCGCCTTGTCGTGGATCCAGCTCATGCGGCGCGAACCATGCACTCGGCGGGCCCGACGGGCCAGCGTCGGTTTCTTCGGGCGCGACGGAGCGCTCCGGCAGACTCTGGGGATGGTCCGACACCTCACCGCCGCCGCGCTCCTCGCGTCCCTGTTCACCGCACCCACCCTCGCGCGCGCCGACTTCGGCGAGGGCGCGTTCCGCCTCGGCGCCGGACCCACGTTGCTGTCGGTCGAGCACCTCCCCGAGCCGGACGTCCAGATCGTCACCTACGGGCTGCCCCCGCTCTCGCTCGGCGTGCACGTGGGTTACATGCTCACCGAGCAGCTCTACCTCGGCGCGCAGGTCGCGCTCGGGGGGCAGAGCCTCACCGGCAGGGCCGGTCCGTTCGGCCGGTTCAACGACGACACCCTCTACGTCACGCTCCTGCCGCGCATCGCGTACCTGATCTCGGTGGCGAGCGCGGTCTCGATCTACTTCGGGGCGGAGGTCGGCCTCACGATCCAAGGCGACCCGGACGGTGACCCCGACGACGTCTTCCGCGCGGGCGGCCTCGCGGGCCTGCACTTCTTCGCCACGGACTCGTTCTCGATCGATGGCGAGCTCGGCCTGGGCTTCACGCACCGCGTCGACAGCGCCAACGCGGGCGTCGTCGTGAGCCTCGGGCTGACGTTCAGCGGCTGGCTCGGCGGGCGCTGGAGCGGGAGGCGCGCGAGCGGCGGCGGTGGCGGTTCGTCCGCGCCGTCCTCGCCCCCGCCCTCCTCCGCGGACCCCGAGGGCGGGATGGAGTGAGAAAGACGAAATGACGAGGATCGTCCCCGGCTACGGCGCCGCGAGGACGACCGCGGAGACGTTGCCGTAGTAGCCCATCGCGACGACGACGACGTGCCGCGTCGCGGAGGGGACGTCGCCCCGGACGAGCGGGCCGGGCGGGGCGCCGCCGATCCACGCGACCGCCGAGGCCATCCCGAGCGCGCCCGCGCCCGCGAAGCTCTCGCCCCACATCGCCTTGGGCGCCGCGACCGCGACGCCGGCGCCGAGCGCCTCATCGATCCCCGCGAGCTCGGCCGCGTCGAACGGCGGGAGCCCGCCGAGCGAGGAGCACACCACGTCGATCGCGGACGGCTCGATCCCCGCGTCGCTCACCGCGCCGCGGATCGCGCGCGCGACGCCCGCGCTCGACGCGTGGAGCAGCCGGCTCGTCTCGCGCGGCGCGTCGAACGCGGTCCCGTAGCCGCGAAGGAGCGCGCGGATCGGCGCGCCGCGCGCCTGCGCGCCGCTCACGCGCTCGACCATCAGGTACGCCGCGCCCTCGCCGAGGTGCAGCCCCTTGCTCTCGCGCGAGCCCGGCGCCCAGCGCGCGCCGCCGCCCGCGATCGCGCCCAGGCGCCGGAACGCGAGGTAGAGCGGCTCGGTCACGACGTCGCCGCCGCCGACGAGGAACGCGTCCGCGCGCCGGTGCGCGAGGTGCGTCTCGCAGCTGAGCACCGCGTCGAGCGCGCCGCAGTTGCCGTCGACGATCGTGGCGTTGGGCGCGCGCAGCTCCTCCCAGATGCTCACGTAGCCGGCGGCCGCGTTGATCACCGTGTTCGGGAAGCGCGCCGGGTTGATGTAGCGGGGGTCCTCGAGCTCCGCGACGAGGTTGAGCTCGGTGATCGAGTCGAGCGAGCCGTACGCCGTCGCGCTGCAGACGCCGATGTGCTCGCCCCCGAGCGGCGACACGAACGCCGCGCCCTGCTTCACGCCGGCGTCGGCGAGCGCGTCCTTGGCCGCGACGATGAGGTACTTCGTCAGCCGATCGAGGTTGCGGTGGCCCTTGTCCCCGAGCGCCTCGTTCGGATCGAAGCCCCACACCTCGGCGGCGTGCGCCTCCGGGAACTTCGCGCGCTCGAGCACCGTCGGCTCGCCGGCGAACGCGCGCGCGCGCGCCGCGTCCGGATCCTCGAAGGCCTCGCGCAGCCGGCCCGCGCCGACGCCGAGCGGCGAGACGACGCCGACGCCGGTGACCGCGAGCCTCACGCGAGCACCTCACCGGCGCCCTCGGGCAAGCGGCCCGGCTTGGCGAAGCACACCACCGCGTCGTAGCCGCCGAACGCGAGCGCGTTGTTCAGCACCACGTCGACCTTCGCGCCCGTCTGCGCGCCGTTCGCCACGATCGCGAGCGGACAGTCCGGGTCCGGCGTCTCGTAGTTGATCGTGGGCGGGATGATCCCCGTCTCGATGCTCATCACGCAGGCGACCGCCTCCATCGCGCTCGACGCGCCCATGCAGTGCCCGATCATGCTCTTGATGGACGTGACCGGCAGGGGGCGCTCGCCGAAGATGGCGCGGATCACCGCGGCCTCGACGCTGTCGTTGGCGCTCGTGCCGGTGCCGTGCGCGTTGATGTGATCGACGTCCTCGGGGCCGATGCGGCTCGCCTCGAGCGCGAGGCGCATCGCGGTGATGCTGCCCTCCCCCTCCGGGTGCGGGCGCGTGATGTGATGGGCGTCACACGCGAGCCCGTAGCCGCCGACCTCCGCGAGCGGCCGCGCGCCGCGGCGCACCACGCGCTCCTCGGACTCGAGGATCAGCATCGTCGCGCCCTCGCCGAGGATGAGCCCCTTGCGGTTCGCGTCGAACGGCTGGCAGAGGTCCGGGCTCATCGCGCCGAGGCGCACGAAGCCCTGGTACTCGAGCTTCTCGAGGATCTCCACCGCGCCGGTGACCGCGACGTCCGCGCGCCCCGCGCGGATCTGATCGGCCGCGAACCCGATCGCGTAGTTTCCGGCCGCGCACGCGGCGGGCAGCGTCTGCACCATCCCGCTCGCGCCGAACGCGCGCGCGACGTGGATCGGGAGCAGCGTCGTCCCGTAGCGCGGCAGGCGCGCGGAGCGCACCGCGCCCTCGTGGATCCACGCCTGCTGCAGCTCGCCGAGCACGTTCGCCTCGCCCATCGTCGTGCCGACGACGACCGCGGTGCGCTCGCCCGCGAGCTCCCTCGACGTCAGCCCCGCGTCCTCGGCGGCCATGCGCGCCGCCGCGACCGAGAACGCCGAGCAGCGACCCATGCGGCGCGCCTCCTGCTCCGTCATGAAGTCCTTCGCGACGAAGCCCTTCACCTCGCCCGCGAGGTTGCGCGGCAGGTTCGACGTGTCGAAGAGAGAGACCTCGCTGATCCCGCTCCGCCCCTCGACGAGCGCGCTCCAGTACGCCTCGCGCCCGAAGCCGAGCGAGCTCACGACGCCCATACCGGTGACGTAGACGCGACCCATCGGTCGCCCGGCTATAGCCGGTGCCCCGAGGTGCTCGCAACCCCAACAAAACAGGCCACTTGGCCGGACAGCACGCGCTTGACAGGCCCCCCTCCAGCCCATAAGAACCGCGCGCCCATGTCGGCGCCGTACACCCTCGTGGAGGCCCTGGACCGCCTCCCGGACGGGGACGAGCGTGGCTTCCGGTTCTACGGTCTGGACCGAGAGGAGCGCTTCTACCCGTACGCCTCGATGCGCGAGGAAGCCGCGCGGCGCGCGGCGTTCTTGCACGCGGCGGGGCTCGCGCCCGGCGATCGCGTCGCGCTCCTCTTGCCCGAGAACCACGAGTTCGTCCTCACCTTCCTCGCGGCCTCGGTCGGCGGGCTCGTGCCGGTGCCGATGTACCCGCAGGCGACCTTCAAGTCGGTCGACGCGTACCTCGACATCCTGGCCCACATCGTCGAGGCGGCCGACGCGCGCGCGCTCGTCGCGATGGAGGCGAACCGCGACGTCGTCGACAAGCTCGCGACGCGCCCCGAGATGCAGGGCCGCCGCGTGCTCTTCGCGCCCGAGGCGTTCGAGGGGCCGGCGCCGGCGTGGTCGCGCCCGCGCGTCGCGCCGAGCGACCTCTGCTTCCTGCAGTTCACGAGCGGCTCGACGAGCCGCCCCAAGGGCGTCGAGGTGACGCACGCGAACCTCGTCGCGAACGCGACCGCGTTCCTCGGCCCGCGCGGCCTCGCGCGCACGCCCGACGACGTCGGCGTGAGCTGGCTCCCGCTCTTCCACGACATGGGCCTGATCGGCTTCGTGCTCGGCACGCTCATCGTGGACCTGCCCGTCGTGCTGATGCCGACGGCGCACTTCGCGCGCATGCCGCGGCGCTGGCTCGAGCTCGTCACCAAGCATCGCGGGACGATCACCTACGCGCCCAACTTCGCGTACCAGCTCGTCGAGAAGCGCGTGCGCGACGCCGACCTCGCGAGCCTCGACCTCTCGAGCCTGCGCGTCGCCGGCTGCGGCGCCGAGCCGATCCGCGCGCGCTCGCTGCTCGACTTCGCCGAGCGCTTCGCGCCGTGCGGCTTCGACCAGCGCGCGCTGCTCCCGAGCTACGGCATGGCCGAGAGCTGCCTCGCGATCACGTTCCACCCGCGCGGCACGCCGATGATCGTCGACCGCGTCGACCGAACGACCATGCAGGACGGCATCGCCGCGCCCTCGAGCGCCGCCGCGGGCGATCCCGACGTGCTCGAGATCGTGAGCTGCGGGGTCGCGTTCCCGGAGCACGACGTGCGCGTCGTCGACGATCGCGGGCGCGAGCTGCCCGAGCGCCGCGTCGGCGAGATCGTCACGCGCGGGCCGAGCGTGACCGCGGGCTACTTCCGCAACGAAGAGGCGACGCGCGCCGCGATCCGTGACGGATGGCTTCACACCGGGGACCTCGGTTATCACGCCGGCGGGAACCTGTACGTCTGCGGGCGCATCAAGGACCTCATCATCATCAAGGGCGCGAACCACCACCCGCAGGACCTCGAGTGGGCGATCGGCGAGCTCGAGGGGGTGCGCCGTGGCAACGTTTGTGCTTTCAGCGTCGTGCGTGACGGCACCGAGGAGCTCGTGATCCTGGCCGAGGCCGCGCGCGCCGACGCGCCGCGCCTGCGCCGCGAGATCGCGAAGAAGATCTACGCGGACTTCGGGCTGCAGGTCGCCGACGTGGTGATCTCGCCGGTGGGCACGCTCCCCAAGACGTCGAGCGGCAAGCACCAGCGACACAAGACGCGCCTCCTCTACGAGCGAGGCGAGCTCGAGAAACACGCCGTCGAGATCGACGGGTGATAGGATCTGGCCCGCGCGGGAGTCGCACGGGCCTCGAACCCAAGAGACCTTCGCGAGGAGTGACGAGATGACGCGGCCCGAACTGTTCGAGATGTTCCAGCGGATGGCGACCGAGATCGCCGAGAAGGACTTCTCCGACGTGACCGAGGACTCCAACATCCAGGAGCTCGGGCTCGACTCGTTGAGCACGCTGGAGCTGGTCGGCGCCATGGAGCGCGAGCTCGAGGTGCAGATCCCCGACGAGCAGCTGGTCGGCATCCAGACGGTGGCGCAGCTCTTGGAGCTCGTCGAGAAGCGCATGTCGGCATGAGACCTGCGAGGGCAGTGACGGAGCACGGGCACGAACGAAGGGCGAGGTAGGCGATGTCGAACGCAGCACTCAGGGACAAGCTCCGCGAGATCATCTCGGAGGTGAGCGAGGTCGACGAGATCCCCGACGAGGCTCCCTTCGAGGAGCTCGGGATCGACTCGATGATGGCGATCGAGATCGTCGCGGAGGTCGAGCGCACCTACAAGCTCTCGATCCCCGAGGACGAGCTGCGCGAGATGACGCACTTCGAGGCCGTGTACGACCTCGTCCGTCGCAAGCTCGAAGCGGCGGCCGACGCCGCCGAGTGACGAGCCCGTTCCGGCATCGCGTCCGGGTCCAGTACATCGACACCGACCAAGGCGGCGTGGTCCACCACGCCGCCTACTTGCGTTTCCTGGAGCAGGCGCGGGTCGAGCTGCTCCGCGCCCGGGGGATCGACTACCGCGCGTTCGAGCGCGAAGAGCGCACCGCGATCCCGGTCGCCGAGGCGCGCGTGCGCTACCGCCGGCCGTGCTTCTTCGACGACGTGCTCGAGGTCGAGACGTGCGTCGGCCTGATCAACCGCGCCAAGCTGCGCTTCGACTACCGCGTCTGGCGCGAGCAGGACGAGGTGCTCACCGCCGAGATCACCTGCGCCTGCGTGAACCTCGACCGCATGCGCATCTGCTCGGTCCACCCGCGCTTCCGCGAGGTGTTCGGGTGAGCGCGCGCGCCGCCATCTTGGTCGCCCTGTGTGCAGCCGGCTGCACGTGCGGCGCGGCGCCGCGCACGGAGATCCCGACGTACGACGCCCCCCGCGCGCGCGGCCCGCTCGTGATCGACGGCGTCCTCGACGAGCCCACGTGGGCCGCCGCGCCGCGCACCGAGCGCTTCGTCCACACGATGAGCGGCGCAGAGGGCGAGCCCGCGTCGCACGCGCGCATGAGCTGGGACGAGACCGCGCTCTACGTCGCGTTCGAGGTCGAAGACGACTTCCTGCGCTGCGACCTCGAGGGGCACGACCCGCACCTCTGGGAGCAGGACACCGTCGAGATCATGGTCGACCCCGACGGCGACGGGCAGAACTACTTCGAGATGCAGCTCTCGCCGACCAACCAGGTCTTCGACACGCGCTACGCGAGCCGGCGCGTGCCGGGGCCGTTCGGCATCACGAGCTGGGACAGCGGCCTGCGCGGCCGCTGCGTCGTGCGCGGCACCGTCAACGACGACGGGGACGACGAGGGCTACACCGCCGAGCTGGCGATCCCGTGGAGCGCGTTCACCGGGCACGCGCCGCCGCGCGCGGGCGAGACGTGGCGCATCGCGCTCTACGTCCTCGACGTGCGCCGCGACGGGTGGCGCGGCGTCGGCTGGTCGCCCCCGCTCGTCGGCGACTTCCACGTCCCCGATCGCTTCGGGCGCGTCCGCTTCACCGATTGACGCGCCGCGTAACGCGCTTCGCGGTGCGAAGGCAGCGCGCCGCAGAGGCGCGTAGCGCGCTTCGCGCTTCGCGCGCCCCTGCTACGCTCTCGAGGCGATGATCGTCCTTCACCAGAGCGAGAGCTCACCGTTCTGCGACAAGATCCGTCGCGTGCTCCACTTCAAGAAGCGCGCCTACGAGGCGCGCGAGGTCCCGCTCCACGAGCTGCTCGTCGGCGCGAGCGCCCTCGGCTCGCGCGGGCGCGTCCCGCTCCTCGAGCACGCGGGCACGACCGTCGGCGGCTCGAGCGACATCGCGCGCTACCTCGAGCGCGTCGTCCCCGAGCCCGCGCTCTACCCGACCGAGCCGCGCGCGCGCGCGCTCGCCCACGTGCTCGAGGACTGGGCCGACGAGAGCCTCTACTTCTTCGAGCTGTGGTTCCGCTTCATGCTCCGCGCGAACGCGGGCGAGTCCTCGCGCATCGCCACGCGCTCCGAACCGCCGCTCCTGCGCCGCGCGGCGGAGGCGACGCTGCCGACGCTCGTGCGCAACGTCCTGCGCGCGCAGGGCCTCGGCCGCAAGGACCCCGAGGCCGTGCTCGGCGACTTCGCGCGCCACGTCGCCTCGATCGCCGCGCTCCTCGAGGGCGACTGGCTCGTCGGCGACGCGACCACGATCGCGGACCTCTCCGTCTACGCGCAGCTCGCGTACGCCCTCGACACCGGCGAGGGCGCCGCCGTGCTCGGCGACCACCCGCGCGTCCTCGCGTGGATGGAGCGCGTCAACGCCGCGACCGCCCCGTAGCCTCGAAGGCCGTCGATCCGTCGAGCGCGCGCGCGGTGGACCCCGCCATCGAGGCCAGGCCATCGCGCAGCGATGGGCCCCGATTCATCGACAGACCTTCCCTATCGCCGGCCGAGGCGCTCGTCGTACAGATCGATCAGCGCCATCAGGTCCGACTGCCCCGGCCGCACGACCGCCTGCACGATCACCGCGAGCAGGAACGTCCCGACGCCGCCGAACACCAGCCCGAGCGCCGGATCGAGCCCGACCTCCTCGTGCACCGGGATCGCCGCGACGAGCGCGCCGATGGACAGGATCGTCCCGGTCCAGAAGATCACGTCGGCGATCGTCGTGCGCTCCTCGAGCTCGTCGAGGCGCGTGTCGAGCACGCGGTAGAGCGCCTCGTCGTCCTCGCGCACGCGCTCGAGGTACGTGCGAAAGCCGCCGAGCGAGAGCTGCGCCCGCTGATCGGCGCTCAGGGCGACGTAGCGCTCCGCGTCGCTCGCCTCCGGATCGCCCGCCTCGTCCTCGGCTTGGGCCCGGGCCGCGTCGGGACAGAGAGAGAGCGCGAAGACGAGCGCGACGAGCCGCATCGCCGACGAGCGTGCCACGAGCCGCGCGCGCGGGGAATTTCCCCGCGACGCCGCGAGTAACCGAGGCTAGCGGCTGGCCCCACGCGGCGCGGCCGGCAATACTCGGAGCACTCGTGGACTTCCTGACGCCGCTCGGACCCGGGGACCGACTCGGCCCGTACTCGATCGTGAGGACGCTCGGAGAGGGCGGGATGGGGGTGGTCTTCGAGGCGCGCGACCTCGCCGCGGGCCGCAGCGTCGCGCTGAAGGTCCTCTCGAGCTGGCTCGCCACCGAGCTCGGCCGCGCCCGCTTCGAGCGCGAGGTGCACGCGTGCGCGCAGCTCACGCACCCCAACGTCGTCCGCATCCTCGACTGCGGCGAGACCGACGAAGGCACGCTCTGGTACGCCATGGAGTACCTCGACGGCTGGGACCTCAAGCAGCTCGTCGAGCTCGACGGCGCGCAGACGCCCGCGCGCACGATCCGCATCCTCTACCAGATCGCCGGCGCGCTCGCCGACGCGCACGAGAACGGCCTCATCCACCGCGACATCAAGCCGCCGAACATCCTGCTCTGCGGGGCCGACGGCGTCCCCGACACCGCCAAGCTCGTCGACTTCGGCCTCGTCAGCCCGATCCTCGGTGCGGGCGAGCACCGCGTCACCCTCGAGGGCAACGTCATCGGCACCCCGCGCTACGTCGCGCCCGAGATGCTCCGGCCCACCGTCGTGCTGACGCCCGCGACCGACTTCTACGCGCTCGGCCTCGTCGCCTACTACCTCCTCAGCGGCCGCCACGCGCTCGACGGCGCGTCCGCCGCCGAGATCCTCGCCAAGCAGCAGCACGACGAGCCCACGCCGCTCTGCGCGCTCGTCCCCAGCCTCCCCGCCGACCTCGCGAGCGTCGTGCACTGGTGCCTCGACAAGGACCCGGCGAGGCGCCCGCAGTCCGGCCGCGCGCTGCAAGACGCCTTGCAGGAGTGCGAGGACGCCGACCGCTGGGACCGCGACGCCGCCGCCGAGTGGTGGGACGCCTGGCGCGAGCGCCCGCTCGACGACACCGGCCCGGGCGTCGCCCCGCTCTCGTTCGCCGCCCGCCTGCGTCGCGACGCGTCCGACCACCCCGCCGAGAATTGAGCTCGGCGGGGTCCCGCGGCGTCTCTCTGCGGCGCTCAGCGCGGGGTCACCGAGTCGATCCGCGCCACCACGAGGAACGCCGCGCCCAGCCGCCCGTGCTCGTCGTCGGCGGCCGTGAAGGTCATCGAGCGCGTGTCGATCTGGAACATCGGGTCGCCCGCGTCCGCGCTCTGCGTGGGCTCGAGATCCTCGCCCGCCACGCCGAACGGCGAGTCGTAGAGCTGACACGGGAAGAACCCGGTCCGTCGCGGGAAGTCCTCGCCGAACAGCCGCACCCCGCTGCACTGCGCGAACGTGCGGCAGATGTGCCCCGGCTCGCTCGAGCGATCGAGCACCTGCACGTCGAAGCTGCACGTGTCGCCCTCCGAGACCCCGATCGGCCCGCGCGCGCGCGTCACCGTCGCCTCGATGTGGCGCCACCTCCGGTCCGAGGTCGGCGTCGGGACGAGCCCCAGCGTCACGAGCGGCGGGTTGGCGGCGCCGAACGCTGGCCCGAGCGCGCTCCCGCCCGACGGTCCGGCGCCGCGCGCCGGCGCGGGCGTGGGCACCCGCGCGACCGGATCGCGCTCGCGCACCTCCGGCGCTTCGCTCCGCGCCGTGACGAAGAACCCGAGCGCCGCGGCGACCACGCAGCAGCCCGCGAGCACGACGAGGAGCCCCGCGCCGCCGACCACGTAGAGGACCGTGTTGCCCCCGCTCCGAGTGGACCCGTCCATCGCGTCCCTACCTACCCGAAATGGGTGAACAACGACAGGAGCCAGCGACCGCCGCGCTCGGCTCGATCGTGCTCGCGCGCTACTCTCCCGACTCGATCGGCCAACCGCTCGGCGCCTGGGAGACGGCGACGTGGTCGTCGAGCGGCGCCTCTCGCCCGGTGGCTCCGCGAGAGAGGGACGCTGCGCAGGCCCCTGGGCACCCGTTTCGAATATTGCGATTGCGGTCTGCGGGCCCCATACTCCTCTCATGACCGCCGCGGCCGAGCTCGATCTCCCTCGCGAGGAGGAGCGCGAGCGTGCCCGCGAGGCGCTGCGCGAGCTAGCGCCCCTGCGCTCGCGCCGCGTGGTCCACGTGCGCTCGGACGAGCCGGGGCGTCCCGTGGACATCGTGTTGCCCGCCCGCGTCTTCGACGCGCTGCTCGAGCTGCTCCGTCACACCGCGGAGGGCAACGCCGTGACGCTCGTCCCCGTTCATGCGGAGCTGACCACCCAGCAGGCCGCCGACCTCCTCAACGTGTCGCGGCCCCACCTGATCAAGCTCCTCGAGAGCGGCGCGCTCCCCTTCCACCGAGCCGGGCGGCATCGCCGTATCCGCGCCGAGGATCTCTTCGCCTTCCGCGACCGCCGGCGCGCCGAGAGCGATCGCGCGTTCCAGGAGCTGGCCGACCTCTCTCAGGACCACGACCTCGGATACTGAGGCGTGGCGAGCTTCCGCGTCGTCTACGACACGTGCGTCCTCGTGCCGGCGCCGCTGCGGGATCTCCTGCTACGCGTCGCCGAGGCCGGCCTCGTCAGGGCCTCCATGAGCGACGACATCCTCGACGAGCTGGAGCGCGTGCGCGACTTCGGCGTCCCCGGCGACCGCGCCGCCCGGTTGCGTCGCGCCGTCGAGGGCACCTTCGAGGATGGCGTCGTGCCGCGCGACCGCTACGCCGACCTCGGCGCGGTCGGGCTCCCCAACCCCGGCGACGAGCACGTCGTCGCTGCGGCTCGATCGAACGGAGCCGCCGCGATCATCACGGTCAACCAGAAGGACTTCCCGGAGACCGCGCTGTCTCCCTTCGACCTCGAGGTCCTTCACCCCGACGACTTCCTCCTGGACCTCGTCGATCTCTCTCCGATCCGGATCGCTCGCATCGTCGAGGAGCAAGCCGCGATGCTACGCACCCCACCGAAGACCTACGAAGAGGTCCTCGACGCGCTGGCCCGCAGTGTCCCGGCGACCGTCGCTCGCCTTCGTGAGCTGTGACGGCTGCGACCTCGGTTCGTCGGAGCGCGCCTCACGCACGGCCGCATCACGCTCTCCACACGGTCGGCCTTCGTGGCGACAGCGAGCGCACGAGGCGCCGGTCACGAGCCGGGACCAGCCGTTCGGGCCGTCCAGCGCGTGGACCTGCCAGGAGCAGTAGCCGAGGCCGGACTCGAACCGGCACGCCCTTGCGGACAGCGGATTTTTTGAACCGGAGCGGCCCCGTCACGAACGGTCGCGACCCGCGTAAACACGGCGTTTTCGAGAGGTCGGACGACACGTTTCGGGACCCTTGGTCCCTTTCAGAGCCCGGTTGGTCCCTTTCCGGCACCCTCCGCCAGCGCCTCGTCGCCGTGCTCGGCGAGGCCGTCATCGAGGCCACGCGAGCGGGCGACCTCGAGGCCGCGAGGGTCGCCAACGACGCCATCGCGAAGCTGCTCGGCTCGCCCGATCCGCGGCGCGACGACGCGGAGGTCGTCGACCTCGACAAGAAGCGCCGCGAGCGGTGAGCGCGCGCGGTGTGTCATGCCCAGGGTCCACCCGCCTTCCATGCGCCGGGGGACTCTGCTCTCGCGACCCCGAGCGCGACTGGAAGTAGGAACGCTCGCGCAACACGCACGGCGTCCGTCAGCTCCAGGGTCTCGGCACCGGATCGCCGGAGGAAGGCGCGCCACTGCTTCGTCTTCATCGGGTCCGCTCCGAAGTCGTCGTGCAGTCCCTCCGGGCACTCCGTGGGAAGCGCGGTCTTCCGCCGCTCGAAGGTCGCCGCGATCGCCTCTCCCAACGCAACGCCGTCGAAATCGAAGCGCTGCGCGAGGACGACCAGATCGTAGTAGTCCTTCATCCTGGTGTTCGGCGTGCCGAAGAGGACGATCGCGTGGAACTTCTCGGCGACGACCACCTCGCGGCTGTAGGCGCGCAGGTTGGGGGCCGGCTGATCGGGGAGGAGCGTCGGGACCTCCACCGCGGCAGGTGGGATGGCGGTCGCGTCCCCGAATCCAACGTCCACCTGGACGGGGATTCTGGCGGTGCCCAGCCTGGCCTCCATCGTAAGCCGGATACCGTCGTACTCTTTGCCTGCGCCGATCTCGGTCGCCTTGATCGACTCGGCGTCGAAGACGACGCCGTCGGCCGCCACCGGGACGTCGACGACCGCCTTGAAGACGTCGACGAGACGGTCCGGGTCGGGCGAGCCGAAGCCCAGGAGATCGAGATCCTTCGTCGCGCGGTGGGGTGTACCGGTCCACACGGCGAAGAGGGTTGCCCCCTTCAAGACGAAGCTCGCAGCGTGCTCGGACTTCGAGAGCCGGTAGAGCAGTCGCTCGATCCCGAAGCGGATGAGCAGGCGCTGGTACTCCTCGCCCCGCTCACTGGACAGCGTGCGGAGGCGGGCTCGAACGGAGGCGGCGCTCCCGCGGTCGCGACGGCGTGTCACTGCATGCTCTCGAGGTACGGGCGGATGGGCCCGTATGCGCGATCGCGGCGCGCGATCCGACCCAGCTCCGCGATGGAGGTGCGCCTGTCTCGGAGTGACTCGCGCATCGCCTCGAGCGCGACATCGGTCCCCAGCTTGTTCCGGTAGCGGAAGAGGTCGACGACCGTCTTCGCGAGACCGTAGACCCGCACTCGCACGCCCTCGATGAGGTGCTCCTCCACGTCCTCGTCGAGTCGGCTGCCGGAGAACCGAGCGACCTCGACCGTGACGCTCTCGAGCTTGGGGGCCCACGTCCGAGGCGGAAGCGCGATCCAGACCGTGTGCGGGATCTGGGTCCCGAGGCGGTGGAAGGCCGCGGCCGATGTCAGCGCGATCACCGCGGTCGGGCATCGGAGCGCGACGAGCGCCAGGTGATGGTGCTCCGTCGGCTCGAAGTCCGGATGCGCGAATATCCCGCGGTCGATACGGACGAGGTCCCCGCGCTCGACGAGTCGGTGGATCTGTCTCCGCGAGATCCCTCCGTCCTCGAGGTTCGCCACCCCCACGAGGTCCTTCGTCGGCGCTGCCGGCATCGTGTCTCGAAACATATGGTTTCAGAAAGAAAACACAAGGATTTGGGACAAGCTCCCCGGCCACGAGATTGGTGGGACTTCGTCCGATTCGCTCACGTATGTAGGTGTTTGCCTTGCACCGGGTCCTCCCGCGCCAGCCCGCTCGGGCGTGCCCGACGCGAAGCGCCGCGGGCCAGCGCGCACGCGGGTTCATCCCACGAAGACCTCCGAGCGATGCCACGCGAGGGCCGCGCTCGACGGTAGGAGGTCGGGCGCGCTCGGCAAGACGAGCTTGGTCCCCTGGAGGGCGTAGTACGTCTTGCCGTTCTCGAACTCCTCGCGGAGGCGCTTGCCCACGACGAAGCGATCGTCCTCGTCGACCGTCACGTAGCCGCGATCGAAGAGCCGGTGGAGATCGGTTCGGAGAGCGAGCCCGTTCGTCACGTCGTGCGCCCCGCCCTCGGCGAACGGCTTGATGTGCGCGGCGTCGAGCACCGGCAGCGAGTGCTCGGTGGTCACCGCGCACGCGCGGTCGTAGGAGTCGAGCACGCGGATCCGGAAGATGGCCTGGCCGAGGCGCGGCCGGTGCAGGACGGGCTCGCCGTAGCGCTCGCCCCGCTCCCGGACGACCGCGGCGGCCGACGCGACGCGCTCGAGGCACTCGCGCCAGATGCGGGCGCCATCGCCTCGGGACAGGTCGATCCCGGCGCCCGATTGGGTCCTCGGAGACCAGCCCTCGGGCGGGTCGACCCAGTCGGACTCGGCGAAGAAGATCGACTCGGCGATGAGGCAGCAGCCGATGTGGCCGCCGGGGTCCGCCTCGATCCGGGCGCCGAGCTGGATCTTCTGGAGCCGAGTCCTCAGCTCCTTCAGCGACGCAACGCCGTTGGCGAGCTTGAAGCTGTCCCAGGCCAGCCAGTCCGGCAGGACGGAGAAGCCCGCGAAGTACCCGAAGCCGGCGATCTTCCGGTACGGCGCTTTGAGCTTGAAGAAGAACGGCGTGCCGATCGCGAGCCGCCGAGGCCGCGCCGATGGCCGCCAGAAGTTCGCGTCCTTCGGACCGGGATCGCGAGAGAGCCGCTTCCACCAGTCCGGGTCGGTGACCGCGACGTAGCCCTCCATGACGCGAGGATGATCGAAAGAAGGTCGCCGCGGCAGATCAGTTCGAGTTGAGCCCGAACGCGCGCGTGCCGAGCTTCTGCTTGTAGAGGTTCTCGAACCCGATGACCTCCCGCGCGGTGAGGGACTGGGGCAGGGTCCTCAAGACCGTGAACTGGAACCGGCGCGCCCGCGTGGGACCGGCCTCGAGCAGGGCGACCAGGCCCACGTTGCCGCCGTGGCCGGTCTTCGCGTACGTCTGCCACCGGCCCCAGATGCCCTCGGCGCCGTAGGCCGAGCCGACGTACTGCTGGCCGTCGGTGGGTGTCGACGATCAGGTAGATGCCGGCGACGTTCGAGAGCAGCGTCCGCCACTCGAGGTTGGCCTTCGGGTGCGCGACCATCTCGCACAGCTCGGCGTAGCTGAGCGTGAAGTCCAGGTAGCCGGGGAACGGCCGCACGTACCCCGCGGGGAGGAGCTGCACCACCTCCTTTGGAGAGGCCCACTGCGCCCACGCGAGCGCGCCGTTGCCCCAGTCGATGACGAGCCGGCGCTCGAGGTCCTCGAAGCCGGGGAGCCTCACGAGGTCGTAGCGTCGGAAGTCCTCGCCGAGGTCCGTCGGGAAGCCCACCTCGCGGAGCGGCGGCGGGATCTCCCCGACCGGCGCCTCCCCGGCGACGCGGTACGCCCCCCAGAAGCGGGCGTGGCTCGAGCCGTCGCCGACGAACGAAACGACGTAGGCGCACTTCCGGAAGAGCTTGTGCTTCTGGTAGCGCTGGTACTCGTCGAGGAGCCCGTGCTCGAGCACCCGCGGGATCAACCCCGCGTCGCCCTGGTGTCGGACGAACTTCGTCTCCTTCGGCGCGTCGAGCCCGCGAGCGGTGAGGATCTCCAGGATGTCCACGGGGGCGATGGTACCGCTCGGCGCCTGGGAGACGGCGCGACGCGCTCGTCGAGAGGAACTCTGCGCGGGCTCTCGGCACCCGTTTCGAATACTGCGACTGTGGTCTCCGGGCCCATACTCGTCTCATGACCGCCGCGGCCGAGATCCATCTCCCTCGCGAGGAAGAGCGCGAGCGTGCCCGCGAGGCGCTGCGCGAGCTGGCGCCCCTCCGCTCGCGGCGCGTGGTCCACGTGCGCTCGGACGAGCCGGGGCATCCCGTGGACATCGTGTTGCCCGCCCGCGTCTTCGACGCAGTGCTCGAGTTGCTCCGTCACACCGCGGAGGGCAACGCCGTGACGCTCGTCCCCGTTCATGCGGAGCTGACCACCCAGCAGGCCGCCGACCTGCTCAACGTGTCGCGGCCCCACCTGGTCAGGCTGCTCGAGACCGGCGCGATCCCGTTCCCCCGCGCGGGGCGCCATCGTCGCGTCCGCGCCGAGGACCTCTTCGCCTACCGCGATCGCCGGCGCGCCGAGAGCGATCGCGCGTTCCAGGAGCTGGCCGACCCCTCTCAGGACCACGACCTCGGATACTGAGGCGGCAAGCCGCTGACCGGCGCGCGCCCGCGCCGTCGACGCCCGCGCGGTAGAGAGCGAGCGCGCGACGCAGGCTCGCCCACGTCACCGTCGCCACGGCTCCCTCTCGGAGCGAGGATCGTCCGCCCAGCTCGGCAGACGCGAGTCGTCCTCCTCGTCTTCGTCGTCGAAGCGACGGGCGAGGGGCGACGAGGATCGCCACGGGCTCGCTCCGAACGTCGAGGGTCTCTCGAGCCGGTGCGGTGCGGCGGGAGGAGGCGGCTCGTAGCCGACGCGCATCACGAGGCCCGCGAGGACGTCGTTGTCGTCGATCAAGAGCACACCCGTGTAGAGCGCGCCCGTCGTGCTCTGGATCTGGAGATCCGGCGGCGGCGCGACGTAGGGGTGGAGCCGACGGAGCGCGCGGCGCGCGCCGTCGAGGGCGGTGTCGGCGACGAAGACCAGCACGAGGCCCAGGTCGCGAAGGGTGTGAAGCGGCAGGTGCATGGTGACCTCCAGACGCAGCGACGCCCGGCCCCCGTGGAGGAGGACCGGGCGTCGCGGGTCGTCGATGGGTGGTGGGCTACTTGCTCCCGAAGAGGGCGTACTTCGCCACCGCGACGACCGCGGCGACGACCACACCGGCCGCGGCGCGCTGCACGCGGTCGTCCTTGTAGATCGACTTGAAGAAGCTGGGGCCCTTCTCGGGGGCGAAGTGGTCGGTGTCGTTCTCGTTCATGATGGATCGGTCCTTTCTCGGTGCGCAGGCGCACCGGGGTGATGGCGGCCCCGCAACGCGCATGTGCGCAGCGATTCCTGCCCACCCTCTAATAGGTCGAACCCGCCAGGTTCTGGCAGCAGCGGAGCGCCCGCACCTGCTGGCGCGCTGCATCGACCAGACGCCGAGCGCACCGACGGGCCGCATCGATGTCACGACACGCGCGAGCATCGGCGCGCTCTACGACGTATCCGTTCCCGATGAGCGCATGGAGGCGCTGGTGCGCTTCGAGCGGGCTCTCCTTGTGATGCGGGCCGTCCAGCTCGAAGACGTAGTGGTGCCCACCGTCGATCACGATGAAGTCCGGCTCGAACCGAGAGTCCCCGCCGATCACGAGAGCGTTCGGCATGAGGACGAGCCCCATCTCGCGAAGCGCGACAAACAACCGATGCTCAGCCTCGCTCCGGAAGCGAATGCCCTCCCGCTCGATCCGGCCGGGGTTGTCGGGATGCACTCGCCCCTGGTTGTTCCAAGCGCCGTCGGCGTCGGGGGCATGTCCGTCCGAGCCGAAGAGGCCGGCGACCGCCTCCCAGTCCGTCGCGTTGAGAACGCCAGCCCGCGGGGGCCGCCCGAGGACGTTGTGGAGCAACTGCTTCGCACGCTCGATCGGGATGGCGCGGTTGGCTGCGTGGGGCTTCAGAGGCGCCCAGAACGGGAAGCCTCGGAAAGGAGAACCCGCGGGGTCCAGCGCCGGCGCCGCCGCCAGAGCGAAGACCCCATGAAGGACGTCCGACGTTCTGTTCAAGATCACCGCGAAGGCTCCCGGTTGTAGGCCCGAGAGGTTCGCCTGCCCCCAGTCCGGCCGGTCCCCGACGCAGGGGCGATCCGAGTCGAGGCAGATCCCGATGGTGTTCTCATCAGCGAGCCAGATCGATCCGCGTGCGTCACGACTCGCGGGACTCGCCATCACGCCACCTCCTGCAAGGAACTGTCGAGGTCGAGCGCGTCGAGACGACTCCGCACCTCCGGGTGAGTCAGCGCGGAATCCTGGAGCCGGTACAACGAGCGCCGGTCGAGATACACGTCGCGAACGAGCGTGCGCCAACTGCGGCCGTCGCTCGTGATCTCGGGGCACCAGACGCCGTCCAGCTTGCGCACGGCAGTGAACCGGAACCGCACCGCATACGGCTCCTCGGGCCCACTACGGTCGAACAAGTAGTTGCTGTCGTCGAAGTGGACGTCGCCATCGACGACGCCATGAAATAGCGCGCGTGGGCCTGCACAGGCGATGAAGTGACTCGCGGAGCCGAAGCCAACCTGCTGAAGGTGCCGGCGGGCGACTGCCCACGTGCACCCGCGCGACGGGAGACCCCACAGCCCCTTCGGCTGCATGTGCAGCCAGCTCAGGATGGGGCCACTGATCAAGAACAAACGCTGATACTGACTCGTGCTGAACATGGCGTCCTCCGAGCCCCCGAGATCGGACGGAGATCGTCGCGATCACGGGGCCTGCCATGCCTTGTTGGCGGAGCGTTGAGTCAGTGACGACTGGGCCACGCGAAGTATTCAGGCGACGCCAACAAACGTGACGCGCAGACGCCCACGGCGACTAGCTCGCCCGGCGAGTAAGGTATCGATGCCCGACCTCCTCGAGCGTGAGCCGCGCCGCCGTCCCGCGCTCGCGCGCCGTCGCGGTGATCGCGTTGGCGATGTCGAAGACCGACGTCTCCACATCGAGCGCCTCGCGGAGCGTCTCGCCGCTCGCGTCGACGGGGAGCAGCCGCCCGCCCGCGAGCGTGCGCCCGACGGCCTGGACGTCCGCGGCGCCGAGCCCGAGCCCGCGCAGGGACTCGATCTCCTCGAGCGCCGAGTCCATCAGCACGTCGACCGCGCGCTTCCACTTCTCGATGTCCCCTCGCGCCTCGGCGAAGGCGACCGGGATCGCGTCGGCGATCTGGTCCCGCAGCCGCTCGGGATCGCCGATGTGGCGCATCCGGACCGCCGCCTCGCTCCTCCAGGCCCTCATGCCGTTCAGGCACACCAGCCGGTAGGTGACCGGCGTGACCTGAACGGAGCGGAGCCCCAGCTCGGAGTTGCCGAGATCGATCCCGTGCTCGATGACGTCGCCGGCCTTCACCGGGACGCCCTCGTTGGGGAGCGTGATGCGCAGGACCGTGTGCGGGCCGACGCCGGTCGCGCGGACCATGACGTCGTTCCGGTACCCGGTGCGGTCGAGGCAATCCGAGACCATCTCGAGGAGCAGCTCGTCATCGGCGGCCGCGTACCGGTCGCTGAGCACGGCGCGCACCTCACCGCCGGCGAGCCGGAGCAGCGCGGGGCTCTGCTGCTGGGTGAGCCCCCAGTTCATGTTCGCGATCTGGAGCTTCGCCGGGAGCGAGCGGATGTAGGGCGCCGGCGCCCCGACCTTCGAGCAGAGCTGCGAGAAGCCCAGCTCCCGGAGCGGCAGCGGCGCGCCCGGGTCGCGGCCCGCGAACGGGATCCGCACGAGCTGCATGGTCTCGCCGTCCGTGGACCCGAAGGCCCACGAGCGGACGTCGGTGGTGACGATGTCGTCGCGCTCGCCGTCCTCGCGGTGCGCGTCGAGGATGCGCTGGGCGGCGACGTCGAAGGGGACGGGGTCGGTGAAGTTGTGCCAGCGCTCGGGCTGGTCGGGGCGGGGACGGGGAGGGGCGAGAGACGGAGCGATGCGCTCCTCGGCGACGGCCGTGGCGGTCATGGGTTCCTCCTTGGGGTTGCCGGCGGGGAAGTCCCGCCACGGGCTGATAGGAGGTGTGCCCGAACGATTGACTGCGAAACCCGGCCCGTGGGAGACCCAGCCTGCCGCCTAACGGAGGCGTGCCGCGGGGGTCGAATGAGTCTTCAGCACGTTCACGCCGCGGTGAGCCGCGGCGCCGAGGGCCTGCGCAAGTCGCTCTCGGACTACTGGCCGAGTGACGAGCGCAACATGATCGCGGAGCAGAACGCCGTCGTCCACGTGACTCATGCCCTGGTCGACGACGGTTGGTCGATCTTCGCTGAGGCACAAGGCGCGAGGACTGGCCTCGAGCGGATCCGCCGCCACGACCTCTTGGCGCTCCGGCGTAGGGGTCGAGCAGACGAGGAGGCTCCGGACGTGCCTTGGGTGCGGGTCCGAGCGGGCCGATGACGCGCTCGACCACGTCAGGGTGCACGCCGAAGTGCGCCACGATGGTGCCCTTCTTCCAGTGCTCGGCGAAGAAGAGGCGACGGATCTCGGCGGCCTGGTCGCGAGCGATCATCGCTCCACCCCCGCGCGCAGGACCCGCAGGTCACGGAAGTCACCGACGCCCTCGATGCACCGGCGAACGCGGCGCGGCGGGCGGACCGCGACTCCGACCTCGAAGTGCAGCGAGCGCGTCCCGTACCCGAGAGCGTCGCACAGGTCCGTCGACCCGTAGAACGAAGGGTCCTGCTCGTCCACAGCGAGCACAACGGACAGCCGCTGCTGCGTCCACAGCGACAGCCCCTCCAGCACCGTCACCACGGCGCGCGGGTGCGCGCTCGACACCGGCGGAAGCACCGCCTTGAGCACATCCCGCTCCTGCCTCAACGCCAAGAGCCGCGTCTGCGTCAGCTCCGGCGACAGCATCACCGTGATCGGTTCCATCGACTCGCTCCTCGTCCCCGCCCGCGGGCGCGAGCGACGTGCTCGAGGCCGGAGCGCGCTCGCCAACGGCAAAACGGAGACGTGGGTCGCCGACCGCACTGGCCACCGCTCGAGCGTGATGATCAACCGCTACCGCCGCGCCGCGCGGTGCGTCTCGGAGCTTGGCCTCGGCACCCTGAAGCCGCTCGACGAGGCCATCCCCGAGCTGCGCCCCGAGTCAGGAAAGGGCCAGGAAAAGGCCACGGGGCTCGAAGACGCCTCGGAGGGCGAGAGAGGCGACCCCGCGAAAGCCGAGTCATCTCCGGTAGTAGCCGAGGCCGGACTCGAACCGGCAC
This sequence comes from Sandaracinaceae bacterium, assembly GCA_019637095.1. Lineage (GTDB taxonomy): Bacteria > Myxococcota_A > Polyangia > Polyangiales > Sandaracinaceae > JACKEC01. The sequence continues at coordinate 29,640 of JAHBWG010000097.1, forward strand.
GCCCTTGCGGACAGCGGATTTTGAATCCGCCGCGTCTGCCATTCCGCCACTCGGCCGACAGGAGCCTGGCAGGCGTATTCCACGGGGCGCGGGCTCGCCAGCCGAATCGTCTCGCGCCTCACGCTCAGCCGGCCTCGCGCGAGGCCTCGAGCTTGACGAGGGACGAGAGGAGGCGGAGCACCTCGTGGCCGCGGATCGTGACGCCCTGGCGCGTGGGGAGCATCTCCCCGCGGTCGCTGCGCTCGAAGCGGCGCAGGTCGAGGAAGGGGGCGCTGCCGCGGTAGCGGCGCCAGCGGACGCGGACCTCGGCGTCCTCGCCGCGCGGCAGGGCGAGGAGGTGGTCGTCGGCGTCGAGCACGGGCTCGGGGGCGCGGGTGTCCGGCGCGGCGGCGCGGGCGCTCGCGAGCAAGGCACGCTGCGCCTCGGTGAGCGCGTCGCCGCGGAGCTCGGCGACGAGCGCGTGGCCGAGCGCGGCGGCCTCGTCGTGCGGGGCGCGCTCGTAGCGGCCGGCGAGCGCGGTCGGGAAGAGCGGGATGGGGGCGTCTGCGCGGCCTTTGGGCATGTCGGGGGAACGGACGAGGCCCCCGGCGCGCGACTGACGCGCGCGCGCAGAAAACACGAAGCCGGTCGATCGTCCCCGAGCGAGCACGCGCTCGAGCGGGCCATCGAGACCAGCCCTCGCGCAGCGACGGGCGGCGGTCGAGCCCTCGGCAGGCTCAGGCGAACGGGGCGACGACGGCGACCGCGCTGCGGGCGGGCCCGGCGGCGAAGACGTGGACGCGGGTGGCGAAGCGCTCCTCGATGATCGGGACGTGCGAGATGATGCCGACCTGGCGACCGCCCGCCTGCAAGGTGTCGAGGGCGCCCAGGACGGTCTCGAGGCTCTCGGGATCGAGCGCGCCGAAGCCTTCGTCGATGAAGAGCGTGTCGACGCGCGCCCGCTCCGAGCCGAGCGAGGCGAGGCCGAGCGCGAGGCCGAGCGCGACGAGGAACGACTCGCCGCCGGAGAGGCTCGAGACGGCGCGGACCTCGCCACCCATCTCGTGATCGACGACCTGGGGCGCGAGGTCCTCGCCGGGGACGCGCTCGAGCGAGTAGCGCGGCGCGAGGGTCGCGAGGTGATGGTTCGCGTGCGCGAGCAGGAGATCGAAGGTGAGGCTCTGGGCGAACACGCGGAGCTTGCCGCCGGTGGCCGAGCCGATGAGCTCGGAGAGGGTGAGCCACACGCCGACCTTCGCGCGCGCGGCGGCGACCTCGGCGTCGAGCCCCGCGGCGCTGGCGCGGTCGGCCTCGTCACGCTCGAGCCGCGCGCGCGCGGCGTGAAGGAGCTCGCGCGTTTCGTCGAGCCGACGCGCTGCCTCGAGGCGCCGAGCGCTCGCCGCGTCGCGCGCGAGGCGCGGGGGATCGCTGGCCTCGTGGTGGAGTCGCTTGCGCGCGCGCTCGGCGTGGACGGCGGCCGCCTCCGCGCGCTCGCGATCGAGGCGCTCGAGCTCGGCGCGCCAGCCGTCGAGCTCGGCAGGGTCGCGCCGCAGGCGCACGAGCGCGTCGTTCGCGTCGAGGCCCGAGGCATCCAGGGCCGCGGCGAGCTCGGCGGCGGCGGACGCGTGGGCGGCCGACGCATCGGCGCACGCGGCGGCGAGGGCGTCGCGGCGCGCGGCG
>JAHBWG010000098.1 GCA_019637095.1 Sandaracinaceae bacterium
CGTCGCGCGGCGCACGCCGAGTCGGGCCGCGCTCGGACGCGCCGGGTGCGCGGTCACGCCCGCTCGCGGATCGCTCGCCCGATCGCGCGACCGATCCTCACCCCGTCCATCGCCGCGCTCACGATCCCGCCCGCGTAGCCGGCGCCCTCGCCCGCCGGATACAGGCCGCGCAGGTCCCTGGCCTCAAGCGTCTGGGGATCGCGCGGCACGCGCACCGGCGCGCTCGTGCGCGACTCGGTCGCCACGAGCACCGCCTCTTCGGTCGCGTACCCGTGCATGCGCCGATCGAACGCCCGCAGCGCCTCGCGCAGCCGCGCCGCGAACGGCACGCCCGCCCCGTCGAGCACCTCGGCCACGTCGCCGCCGACGAGCCCTGGCAGGTAGCTCGACGCGGGCACCGTGCTCGAGCCGCGGCCGCGCAGGAAGTCCGTCACCCGGGTCGCCGGGGCCCCGAGCTCGCCCCCGCCCGCCTGCATCGCGCGCACCTCGATCGCGCGCTGGAGCGCGACGCCGCCGAGCGGCCCGGAGAACCCCGCGCGCGCCCAGTCCTCGGGCTCCACGCTCACCACGAGCCCCGAGTTGGCGAACGGCGAGTCCCGCCGCGAGAGGCTCATGCCGTTGACGACGAGCCCGTCGACCTCGGTCGACGCGGGCACGATCCAGCCGCCTGGGCACATGCAGAACGTGAACACCCCGCGCCCCTCGACCTCCCGGGCGAGCCGATACGACGCGGCCGGGAGCTTCGGGTGGCCGTGGTCGCGCCCGTACTGCAGGCGATCGATCAGCGGCTGCGGGTGCTCGATGCGCACCCCGAGCGCGAACGCCTTCGGCTCGAGCCGCACGCCCGCGTCGAGCAAGATCCCGAACACGTCACGCGCAGAGTGCCCGGTCGCCATCACGACGTGATCGGCCTCCAGGATCTCGCCGCTCGCGAGCGACACGCCGCGCACGCGACGATCCGAGCCCGCGCCTTCGACGCGTAGGCCCACCACCCTGCTCTCGAAGCGCAGCTCGACCCCGCACGCCTCGAGGCGCTCGCGCATCCCCGTGATCACCTTGGGCAGCTTGTTCGAGCCGATGTGCGGGCGCGCGTCGACGAGGATCGCCGCGGGGGCCCCGTGGAGCGCGAGCGTCTCGATCACGTCGCGCACGTCACCCCGCTTGTGCGCGCGCGTGTAGAGCTTACCGTCCGAGTACGTCCCCGCGCCGCCCTCGCCGAAGCAGTAGTTGCTCTCCGGGCTCACCGTCCCCTTCCGCTGCAGCCCCTTGAGATCGTGGCGCCGCGGCTGCACCGGCTTGCCGCGATCGAGCACGACCGCGCGGAGCCCCTGGCGCGCGAGCTCGTACGCGCAGAAGAGCCCCGCCGGCCCGTCGCCGACCACGATGGCGCAGAGCGGCCCCGACACCTCGCGCGGCAACGGCTCGCCGAGCGCGCGCGGCGCCTCCTCGGGCGCGAGCCCGAGGAGCACGTGGAAGCGCACCCGCCCCTTGCGCGCGTCGATCGACCGCTTGCGGATCACGACGTGGGGGACCGCCTCGATCCCGACGCGCAGCTTCTTCGCCGCGCGGCCCCGCAGCGCCGCCTCGTCGTCGGGCTCGTCGAGCGCGAGCTCCAGGTCGAGCTCGTCGGGGAGCGCGCGCGCCATGCGCGAGGAGTATGCGTCGCCGCGCCTCCCCGTCGAGCGCCGCGCACCGCCGCGGGCACGTGCGCGTCGGCCCGGAGCGCGCCTCGGCGCCCGCGCGCGCGTCGAGGCGCAGCGCCCGGCGACCGCGCGGGGGCGCGATCGGATGGCGATGCGCGCGGGCGGGGCGACCGCTGCGCTCGGAGGATCGCCTCCCCCGCCGCCGCGATCGAGGCTGTCGACCCTGGGGATCGCCACCGCGGAGGGCCGCAGGGGACCGCACAGAGATGGGTCTTGGCCGGACCGCACCTCCAGCGTGCGCTCATGGCCTCGCGCCACCTCGCGCCGCGCGCCGCCATCGGCGGGAGCCACGCCCGCACGTCCGCTCGCGGTCGCGCGCGGCGGCCGTCTTCGTGTAGCGTCGGTGGCCGATGTCCACGCGCGAGGCGCAGCGGCTCGAGACCCACCAGCGCATCTACTCGGAGGCGCTGGCGATCTTCCGGCGCGACGGCGTCGCCGCGTGCCGGATCGAGGACATCGCGGCGGCGGCGGGCGTGAGCCGGGGCGCGTTCTACTTCCACTTCCCGACGAAGGAGCACGTGCTGCTCGAGCGCATGCGCGAGACCGAGGAGCTCCTCTGCGCCGTGCTCGACGTGCTGCCGCCCGAGACGCCGCTCGCCCAGACGCTGTCGACGCTGACGGCGGGGCTCGCGGCGATCTGGGAGCCGGACCCGGAGCTGATGCCAGACGTGACGAGCGCGGCGCTGCGCTACACGGCGACGACGATGCACGACCAGGAGGCGACGCCGCTGCGCGCGGCGCTCTCGGCGCGCTTCAAGGGCGCGGTGGCGCGCGGTGAGGTGGAGGCGCACCTGGCGCCCGAGGTGCTGAGCGATCTGTTCCTCGGGCACATGCTCGCGGCGATGCTCGCGTGGTACGGGAGCCGGCAGCTCCCGCTGAGGACGATGCTCGACGCGGTGACGATCCTGTTCTGGAAGGGCGCGGAGCCCCGCGCCCGCTGAGCGGCCCGCGGGCTACCACTCCATGATCGAGCCGAGGATCCCCTGGGTGGTCATCGCGACGTTCGTGACGACGCCCAGGACGAGGTGGGTCACGGCGAGGTCGCGGCGCGTGCCGAAGTCGTCGATCCCGGCGGCCGCGGTGATCGTGCCGAGCACGAGCTGCGTCACGAACAGGCCGAGCAAGCCCCAGCGCAGCGCTTTGTGGATCGTCAAGAGCGTGGCGCGCTCGCCGCCGCCCTGATCGACGCCGAGGGGGTCGGGCATGAACAGCGCGAGCGTGAACGTGACGGCGAAGAGCGTGCTCGCGGTGGACGCGGCGACGAGGTGCGACAGCGGCGGCTCGCCGCACGCCGCCGCGCCGAAGATCGGCGAGCCCGACGCGCAGCCGGTGTCCGCGGCGTTCCCGGTCCAGCCGTACCGATCGTTGAACGTGAGGAACCCGAGGATCGTGGTCGCGTAGGTCGCGATCCCCGTCGCCGTCCCGAACGCGACGTGCCAGGGCCGCACGTCCTCGCGCTGGCGCAGCTCGGCGGCCATCGCCGACGAGCGGGCGGGCTCGCGCGCCCCTGCGCGCGACGGCCCCGGGTCGGGCGCGGGCTCGGCGTGCTCCACCGGCGGTTCGCGCTCGGCGTCGTCGCCCTCCCCTTCGGCCGCCGCCGGCGCGTCGGCGGGCTCGCTCTGCGCGCGCGCCGCGAGGGGCGCGATGGACACGAGGAGCACGAGCAGCGCAGCGCGGGTCGACATCGCCGCAGCATAGGGCGCGCGCGCGACGCGCAGCCACCCGCGTCGACAGCCTGGCTAACCTAGCTAACACTGAGCCCTGTGACCAAGATCGTGAACATGCACGAGGCGAAGACCAGCCTTTCGAAGCTGGTCGAGGAGGCGGAGCGCGGGGAAGACATCTTGCTCGCGCGCGCGGGACGGGTGGTCGCCCGGATCGTCGCGCTGCGACCGGGGCGGACGCGGGAGCTCGGTCAGTGGAAGGGGAAAGTGCGGATGGCGGAGGACTTCGACGCGCCGCTCGAGGAGGAGGATCTCTCGCTCTGGGAGGGGCGCTGAGCATGCGCCTGCTGCTCGACACGCACGCGCTGATCTGGGCGCTCGAGGACAGCGTTCGGCTCTCCGCCCGGGCGCGTGAGCTCATCGTCGACGTGGACAACCAGATCCTCGTCAGCGCGACCTCCGCCGTCGAGATCGCGGTCAAGCGATCGATGCAGCGGCTGGAGGTCCCGGACGATCTGCGGCTCGCGGTGGAGACCGCGGGCTTCATCCCGATCACGATCGACTTCGCGACGGCGGAGCGCCTCGCGTCGCTCCCGCTCCATCACCGGGATCCGTTCGATCGATTGTTGATCGCGCAGGCGCTCGCGGAGGGCGTCCCGATCGTGACGCGCGATCCGGCGTTCGCCGCCTACGCGGTGACGACGATCTGGTGACGGCTGCGAGGCCCGTCGGTCCCTTCACGCGGGGAAGAGCGCGCGCATCTTCATCGCGAGGCCGAGGTCGCCGTGGACCTTGCTGCGGCCGCTCGCGAACGCGCGCACGCCGTCGAGCTCGCCGTTGACGATGCGCACGTAGTCGTCGGCGCGCACGGCGAGCCGCACGCGGGCGTCCGGGTGCGGGCCGTGGCCGATCTCGAGCTCTCCGTCGCGCACGCGCGCGTGGAACACACCGCCGCCCGGGCCGTCGAGCTCCCACTGGAAGACGGCGTCGAGGCCCGCCGCCGCCGCGGGCACGAAGCGCGCGTCGAGCGTGGAGAAGTACTCCTCGACGCTCTCGACGCGCGCCGGGAGCGCAGCCGGCGCGCCGGGCGGGCGCGCACAGGACGCGGGCTCGTCGGCGGGCTCCGGCGCGCGCGGAGGGAGGGAGGCGGCGCGCTCGGAGGGCGCAGGTCGGTTTGCTCGATTCGGCGCGCGGACGGCGCGCTCGCGCGCGGCCACCGACGCGAGGGCGCCACCGAGCCCGGCGACGCGCGCGCGCGCCGAGGCGACCGTCGCCGCCGCGCCGCCGAGCCCGCCGCGCAGCACCTCGAGGAGGCGCGGCGCCTTCGCGCGCTCGCGCGCCTGGGGAGGCGCGGCGTCGCGCAGGTAGAATTGCGCGCACCAGCGGCGGTACGCGCCGATCGGGCCGTCACCGGGCGTGACCATGGGCCGCTCGAGGTAACGCTTGTGCTCCCAGATCGGGAAGTCCTTCGCGAAGTCCTCGACGAACGCGCCGTAGAAGAGCGCGTGGAGCTCGGCGGTGAACGCCGCGTCGCCCGTGTCCGCGACGTGGACGAGGCCGCGGATGTCGACGCGCTCTTCGTCGATCGGCGTCACGAAGATCCGCTGGCGCGCGCGCACGCCGACGTTCCGCACGTGGGTCTCGACGAACGCCCACCCGAGGCCGCTCAGCGTCACCGCGAGGTGCACGTCGTTCTCTTGGTCCGGCATGCCGACGATCGCGCCCGACGCCGTGAACTCGAGCTCGACGTGGAACCGCTCGCCCTCGCGCGCGGGCTTCGCGAGCAGCCGCGCGTCGCGGCCACCGTGGACCGGGCCGAGGTGCGCCATGTCCACGGTGTTCTCGAAGACCTCCTGCGGGTGCGTGCGCAGGCCCGACCAGAGCACCGCGCGCCCCTCCGTCCAGCCCGCCTCGTCGATCGACGGCAGCGCCCACGGCGCGCCGCCGCTCGGATCGTGGAACGCGAGCACCACCCCCGCCTGCTCCACGACCGGCCAGTGCGCGAGCCGCGCCTTGGGCGGGATCTTGTCGGTGTAGGGGATGTCGTCGCAGCGCCCGCCCTCGCCGAAGCGCCAGCCGTGGAACGGGCAGCGCAGCGCCTCGCCCTCGACGACGCCGCCGTGCGCGAGGTGCGCGCCCAGGTGCGGGCAGAACGCGTCGGTGACGTACGCGCGGCCCGACGCGCCGCGGTAGAGCGCGAGCTCGCGCCCGAAGTAGCGACGCCCGATCACGCCCTCGCGCGGGAGGTCCTCGCCGAGCGCGACCGCGAACCAGCCGCGCGGCGAGCCACCGAACGGGAAGCGCGCCCCGCTCACGGGCTCACCTCCGCCACCGCGACCGACTCCGACGCCGACTCGGACACCGAAGCCGACTCGGACGCCGCGGCCGACGCCGCGGCCGAAGCCGAAGCCGAAGCCGGCGCCGGCGCCGCGCCGGCGGTCGGCTCCGCCGCGGCCCGCCGCAGCGGCAGCCGCGTCATGAGCAGCGCGAGCCACACCAGCGCCGCGACCGCCGCGCCGAGCTGGAGCGCGGGGTGCTCGAGCGCGCCCGCGAGCGCCGCCCACGCGAGCACGAGCGTGCACGTCCCCGGCAGCGCGAGGACCACGCCGGCGACGCGGCGATCGAGCGGCGCCGGCCGGCCGCGGCCGAGCGCGACCGCGAGCGCCGAGCCCGCGAGCAGCAGCGCGACGATCATCCCGTGGTCGAGGCCGAGCGCAGCGAGGGCGTGAAACGGCAGGAACCCGAGCACCCCGACGACGATCACGAGCGAGCCCGCGGGCAGCGCGACGAGCGCCGCGAGCGCGAAGGGCCGGCGCTCGAGCCGCGGCCACAGCACGCGACCCAAGAGCGCGATCCCGGCGCCGAAGATCACGTACCAGGCGTACGAGGTCACCGGCACGCCGAGCCAGCGGAACGCGAGGTTCGGGTCGCCGTCGAGCCACTGCCACCAGCCCACCGCGACACCGGCGACGTCGAAGGGCACGTCGAGCGCGCACATCGCGAGCCCGGCGCCGAACGCCTCGGCGACCGGATGCACGCGCAGCCGCTCCGCGAGCGCGAGCCCGGTGTAGAGGAAGCTGCCGTACAGGCCCGTGACGTACAGCGGGAGCTGGCCGCCGTAGAGCTGCACCGTGAACGTGGCGTGCTCGTAGTTGTGCAGGAAGTTGAACGCGACCAGCTCCATCTGCACGCCGTAGGACGTGACGAGGAGCCACAGGAACAAGCCGCGGCGATCGCCCGCGCGGTAGCGGCCGAGCGCGTGGGCGAGCACGAGCGCCGACGCAGCGAGCACCGCGAGCTCGAGCAGCGAGAAGTGGAGCGGCCGCGCGAGCGGGCTCGAGATCGCGATGAGGTCGTTCACGTCCCCTCCTCTGCGGCGCGCGCGCCGTCTCGCGCTGGCGCGTCCTCGTGTCGTGTGCGGTGCAGCCGATCGAACAGCTGCGTGTGGTGGCCGAAGTTGCAGTGCACGTAGACGTGGTGGTCGTCGTGGAAGCGGTTGTCGGCGTGGAGCGGGAGCGGCCAGCGCACCTTCACGCCCGAGTGGTCGACCATGCCGATGAAGTACGTGTACGCGACGACCAGCACGTACACGAGCCAGTGCACCGGCAGGACGAGCGCCGGGAGCATCACGAACGCCTGGAAGATCAGGAACTCGACCGGGTGGACCGCGGTGGTCGTGAACACGATCGGCGCGGTGTAGCGGTGGTGCCAGCGGTGGACGTGGCGGAACACCCAGCGGTGATGGAGCGCGCGGTGGCTGTAGTAGAGGCCCGCGTCGATGAGCAGGTACGTGAGGATCGCGCTCAGCGGCAGCCAGAGCACGCCGCGCTCGAGCGGATCGAAGTAGAGCGAGGACGCGCCGCCGTTCGCGACGTGCCACGTGAAGAGGCCGCCGATCGTCGAGCCCATCAGGAGGTTGAAGCTCCCGAGCAGGAACGCGTGACGCGTCCAGCGCGGCGAGAGGAAGCGCCGCGGCTGGAGCTTCCAGCGCGCCGCGTCGTCCCGGCGGCGGACGTAGAACCAGTAGTGGACGAGGCCGCCGAGCCCCCAGAACGTCGCGACGCTGACGCCGATCGACGCTGCGAGCGCGGTCGCCAACGAGAGCTCGCCATCCATCGTCGCCTCCCCTCGCCGCTCCCCGGACCGCTCGGCGCAGGGAATCACTGACACATGTCATCTACAGATGTCAACGACGAACGTCAGTCAGGGGCGCTGCGGGGACGGCGGCGCCGCCGCGAAGGGGCGCTTCTCTCGGAGATCATTACGCTTCTCGCCCACCCGGCGCGGCGCGCCGCTGCTGGGAAACGTCGCCTGCTGGGAAGCGTCGCCTGCTGGGAAGCGCGCCGCTCAGCGCCGGGCCTGTCGGGCCGGGACGCGATCGTCGAGGACCGAGACGCCGCTCGCGCCGACGAAGCGGCCGCCGCGCTGGCGCAGGTCGAACACGAACTGGCGGCTGTGGCGGTAGCCCGCCGCGAGGCGCGCGCGCTGATCGGCGAGCGGCTGCACGAGGTAGTGCCAGCGCTCGCCCGGCGGGTACGGGAAGCCCGCCTCGCGGAACGTGCGCAGCACGATCGAGCGCTCGTCGCCCGGGAGCGCGTCGAGGTTCTCGCGGTAGCCCGCGGTGAACGGGAAGAACTGCTCCGCGTTCGAGAAGTAGACGACGCGGACGGGGACGCCGAGGCGCTGCGCCGCGCGGCCGACCGCGCGGAGCGCGCCGTCCGCCGTCACGTCCCCGTTGCGCGCGACGACGCGCCCCGACGTGAACAGCCGCTGCATGCGCGCGTAGAGCGCCGCGTCCCCGAGCCAGCTCGCGCGGTTGCGCAGCACGCGGCGCAAGTACGCGTGCATTCGTCCGTGTTGCGTCGAGAACGCGCGCTCGATCGCGGGGAGCGCGGCGTCACCCGCGAGCCGCTCGCGCAGGAGCGCGAGCGTCGCCTCGCGCGCCTGCGGCGCGAAGCGCGCGACGAGCGCCTCCGGCGTCGGCGTGCTCGGGACGAGCGCCCCGTAGATGCGGTGGACGAGCGGCACGAGCGGGTCGTAGTCGACGAGCCAGAGCATCGACGCGTTCTGGACGGCGGCGAGCGTGTAGCACTGGTCCGCGCCGACCCCGACGAACGCGCCGCCGAGGTCGCGCACGTGGTCGAACCAGAGGTGGTGGCTGAACTCGTTCGAGATCGGGTAGTGCTCGGCCGGGCTGGGGGTGCCTTCGTCGGGGACGTCGTTCGCGAGGCGGCGCGCCTCCGCGGACAGCGCGACGGACGGGTCGGCGTCGAACGCGGGCTGCGCGAGCGCGTGGACCGGGAAGCAGAGCAGCGTGGCGAGGGCGAGGGACCGCACGGTCGGGCACCATAGCGCCGCGCTCGTGCTAACGGGAGGCGGCGTGTGGATCTTCGGCTACGGCTCGCTCGTCTGGCGGCCGGCGTTCCCGTTCACCGAGGCGGCCGTCGCGACGCTCGACGGCTTCGCGCGCCGCTTCTGGCAGGGCTCCGAGGATCACCGCGGCGTGCCCGGCGCGCCGGGCCGCGTGGTCACGCTGGTCGAGGCGCCCGGCGAGCGCGTGGTGGGCCGCGCGTTTCACATCGCAGAGCTCGACCGCGAGCCGGTGATCGCGACGCTCGACCACCGCGAGCAGGGAGGCTACGCGCAGCACGCGGTGACGCTCGCCCTCGCCGACGGGCGGCGCGTCGAGGCGACGGTGTACGTGGCCACCGCCGACAACCCGATGTGGCTCGGCCCCGCGCCCATCGACGCGATGGCGGCGCAGGTCGCCGACGCGGTCGGGCCGAGCGGCGCGAACGACGAGTACGTCTTCCGACTCGAGGCGTGGCTGCGGGAGGTCGGCGGCGAGGACCCGCACGTGCGCGCGCTCGCCGACGCGCTCCGGGCGCGAGGCTGACCGCCGGCGACGCGACCCTCGACGCGCGATCGGGCGCGCTCTACCTTGGCCGCATGCGCGTCCTCGCCCTCACGTCGGCTCTCCTCGGCGCGGTCACCGCGCACGCGCAGGAGGCCGAGGCAGAGGCGCTGCTCGGCGAGCGCGGCTGCCTCGCGTGCCACTCGCTCGACGGCGCGCCCTCCGTCGGGCCCACGTTCGCGCGCGCGGCGGCGCGTCCGGGGTTCGACGTCGAGCACGTGCGTGAGTCCATCCTCGAGCCCGACGCGGTGCTCGCGCCGGGCTACCCCGAGGGCGCGATGCCGCGCCTCGCGCGCTCGCCCGAGGACGCCGCCGCGCTCGCCGCCGCGGTGATGGTGCTCGCGCGGCGCGAGCCGCCGCCGGCCTCGCCCGCGCGTGCGCCGTGGCTCGTCGTGCTCGCCTCGCTCGCCTTCGTGCTCGGCCACTTCGTTCTCTCGTCGCGCCCGGTGCGCGAGCCGCTCATCGCCCGCCTCGGCGCGCGCGGCTTCACCGCCGGCTACTCGCTCCTCGTCCTCGCCGCGTTCGTGTGGCTCCTGTTCGAATGGGTCTACGCGCCGTACGTCGAGCTCTTCCGCCCGCCCGGCTGGACGCGATGGATCCCCAACGTCGTCATGCCCTTCGCGTACGTCCTGCTCGTGGCCGGCTTCACCACCAAGAGCCCTACGGTGGCCGGCGCGGACGCGGCGGCGGAGGCCGGGCCGATCGGCATCGTGCGCATCACGCGGCACCCGGCGCTCTGGGGCTTCGCGGCGTGGGGCCTCTCGCACCTCGCGACCAACGGCGACCTCCGCTCGCTCGCGCTCATGGGCGGCCTCGCCGTCCTCGCGCTCGGGGGCATGCTGCACATCGACTCGCGCCGGCGCGCGAGCGGCGGCGCCGCGTGGCGCGCGTTCGAGGACCAGACGAGCGTCCTGCCGTTCGCCGCCATCCTGCGCGGGCAGCCGTGGCCCACCCTCCGCGAGCTCGGCCTCTGGCGCGTCGCCGTCGGCGTCGTGGGCTGGGCCGCGATGCTGCACCTGCATCGCGCGGTGATCGGCGTCGGCCCCCTGCCCTGAGCCGGGCTCGACGCGAGTCGGCTGCTCTGTTCGAGTCGGTCCGACCGAGCGTCGCGCGCCCCGCGCGCCTACAGGCCCGCGACGACGCGCGGCGTCGCGTCGCTCGGTCCCCCCCGGTGTCTCCCCCAGCTCCCCCAACACAGCACGCGGCCCGAGCGCTCACGCGCGCAGTTGTGGACCCAGCCGGCCACGAGCTCCTCCGTGCGACCGAGCGCGCTCACCGGTCTCGGCTCCGGCCGCGTGGTGTCGAGGGAGCCGGCGCCAGTGCCGAGCTGACCGTAGTCGTCGCGCCCCCAGCACGCGACCACGCCCTCCGCGTCGCGGGTGCAGGTGTGCGCGCCGCCCGCGTCGACCTCGACCACGCGGGCCAGGCTCGCGACGCGCTCCGGCAGCAAGCGATGCACCTCGTCGGGGCGCGATTCGCTCTCCACCCCCCAGCGCCGGCCCCAGCAATACACTTCGCCCTCGCCCGTGCGTGCGCAGGTGTGGCTCCAGCCCGCGGCGATCTCGACGACGTCGACGGCGAGGGAGACGGGCATCGGCGTGTGGTGCGGAGCGAAGCTCCCGACGCCGAGCTGCCCTTCCCCGTTGTGGCCCCAGCAGTAGACCGTGTCCGTCGTCCGCGCGCACGAGTGGTCCCAGCCCGCCGAGATCTCCTCCACGCCTGCGAGCGAGGCCACCGGCGCGGGCACGTCGCGTCGCGTCGTCGTCCCATCGCCGAGCTGGCCGCGCTCGTTCAGTCCCCAACACACGACGGTGGCGTCGCGCAGACGCGCGCACCGATGGGCGCTCCCGGAGGTGAGCTCGACCGCCGTCGTGATCCCGCGTACGCGCGTCGGTCCGCTCACCTCCACGCCCGGTCCGAGCCGGCCCCAGCACGACACCTCCCCGGACGCGTGGCGCGCACAGGAGCTCTCGCGCCCCGCGGCCACCTCGACGGCGTCGTCGATCCCGGGCACGTCCGTCGGATCGAGCGGCTCGTGGCGATCGTCGAGCGGCACACCGAGCTGCCCTCCGTCGTTGTGGCCCCAACACCTCACGCGGCCGCCGCTCACGACGGCGCAGGTGTGGTAGGTGCCCGCGGCGAGGCGCGTCGGCGGGCTCGGCACGAACACGCCGCCATCGACCCGGTCGCGTCGACCCGCGTCCACGCGAGCCGGTCCCGCGTCGAACGGCTGCGACGACACGTCCAAGGCCGTCCGCGAGCCGCAGCCGAGCAGCAGCCAGGTGGCGAGGAGGAGCCTGCGGATCACGCACCCAGCATAGTCGCGCACCGGCGGAGGTACAGCGCGCGGGGGCGAAAGCCTCGTCGCGCGGACGCGCGGAGCCGCCTCACAGGTCGCGCGCGCAGCGGAAGCCGAAGCGGTGCGGGTTGGGGTTGTCACCCGGCACGCCGCGACGAGCGGTGCGCGTCGCCGACTCGATCGCGTACCACCACGAGCCGCCGCGCACGACGCGATGGCCGAGCGCTTCGGGGCAGGGCGCGTGCGCATCGCCGCAGCGACCGCGCGGATCGCGCCCCGCGCACGCGTCGCCGCACGCGCGCGCGCAGCCGCGGTAACACCACGCGTAGTGATCGGCGACCCACTCCCACACGTTGCCCGCGAGGTCGTGGTGCCCCCAGGCGCTCGGCGCGCGCGAGCCGACCGGCCACGTCACGCCGGTGCCGCAGCCGCGGCCGGCCCGCGTGCGCACGATCGCGTGGTCACACGGCGCCGCCGGCGTCTCGTCGCCCCACGGGAAGCGCGTCGCGCGCGCGCCGCCCGCCGCGCGCTCGTGCTCCGCCTCGGTCGGCAGCCGCTTGCCGCGCCACGCGCAGTAGGCGTCGGCGTCCTGCCAGCGCATCCCGACGGCCGGCTGCGTCGGGGCCCCGTAGCCGGGGAACGGGACGAGGCGCTGGCAGAGGCCGGCCGCGACGCACTCCGCGTAGCGCGCGTTGTCGACCTCGTGCGTGTCGAGCCAGTACGTCGACACGAACACGCGCTCCGCCGGGCGCTCGTTCGGCGGGCCGTCGTCGCTCCCGCGCACGAACGCGCCGCCGGGGACGCAGGCCATGGCGTCGGGCGCGACGCGCGGGCACGGGACGGCTTCGGCGTCGGCTTCGGCGTCGGCTCCGGCGTCGGCTCCGGCGTCGGCTTCGGCTCCGGCTTCGGCTCCGGCTTCGGCTCCGGCTCCGGCTTCGGCTCCGGCTTCGGCGTCGGCGTCGGCGTCGGCGTCGACTGCGGCTTCGGCTTCGGGGTTGGTGTCCGCTTCGGTGGCCCGCTCGGGCGTCGGGGCGCGGCTCGAGGGCGGCGCGTCGGGCGCGCCGCAGGCACCGAGGGCGAGCGCGAGGAGCGCGGCGCGCGTCATCCCATCGAGAACGCGCCGGCCATGCCGGGCAGCCACGCACCGCCGTCGACGACGAACACCTCGCCGTGCACGTAGCTCGCCGCGTCGCTCGCGAGGAAGAGCGCGGCGTTCGCGACGTCCTCGACCGTGCCGAAGCGGCCGAGCGGGACCGCCTTCTCGAGCTTGTCCTTCATGTCCTTGGGCGCGAGCCGCGTCATCCCCTCGGTGTCGTCGATGGGGCCCGGCGCGATCGCGTTGACGCGGATGTTCATCGAGCCCCACTCGAGCGCGAGGTTGCGCGTCATCGCGTCGATCGCGGCCTTCGCCGCGGACGCGTGCATCTGGAGCGGCGTCGCCGCGTAGTGGAGCGTCGCGCTGATGTTGATCACCACGCCGCCGCGATCGCGCAGGCCGCGCTCGAACGCGGCGCGCGTCACGTGCCACGTCCCGAGCGTGTCGATCTCCATCACCGTGCGGAAGCCGTTGTAGGAGAGCGCCGCCGCCGGGCAGAGGAAGTTCCCCGCCGCCCCGTTGACCACGATGTCGATCTTGCCGAAGCGATCGAGCGTCGCGTCGAGCGCCGCCTCGACGAGCTTCGGGTCGCGCACGTCCGCCGGCACGGCGAGGCACGCGCGGGCCGTCTCCTTCTCGAGCTCCGCCGCGGCCTCGGCGAGCCGATCCGCCTTGCGGCCGACGATCGCGCACTCGGCCCCGTGCGCGAGGAACGCGCGCGTGATGCCCTTGCAGATGCCGGAGCCGCCGCCCGTGACGAACGCGACCTTGCCGGCGAGGATGTCGTCTCGAAACACGCTCATGGCGCGGCACACTAGCCGTCGGGATCGTGGACGTCGATACGGTCGTGATCGGAGCCGGCGCGGTCGGCCTCGCGTGCGCGGCGGAGCTCGCGCGGCGCGGTGACGCCGTGCTCGTGCTCGAGCGGCACGCCGGCTTCGGCCGCGAGACCTCGAGCCGCAACAGCGGCGTGGTGCACGCCGGGATCTACTACGCGCCCGGCTCGCTCGCCGCGGCCACCTGCGTCGAAGGGCGCGCGCTGCTCTACGCGCGCTGCCGCCGCGACGGGATCGCGCACCGGGTGACCGGGAAGCTGATCGTCGCGACGCGCGAGGACGAGCTCGCCGCGCTCGAGGCGCTCGAGAAGCGCGGGCTCGAGAACGGGGCCGGCGCGCTCGCGCTGATCGACGGCGCGGAGGTCGCGCGCCGCGAGCCCGCGGTGCGCGCGTACGCCGCGCTCGTCTCGCCCGAGAGCGGCATCGTCGACGCGCACGGCCTCTGCGCCAGCTACGCCGCCGAGGCGCGGCGGCACGGCGCGGCTCTCCTCTACCGCAGCGAGGTCGTGGCGCTCGAGCCGATCCCCGGTGGCTGGCGCGTGGAGGCGCGTGGTCCGGACGGGGCGCGCGCGCGGCTCGACGCGGCGCGCGTCGTCAACGCCGCCGGCCTCTGGGCCGACCGCGTCGCGCGGCTCGCGGGCGCCGAGCTCCCCGCCCACCGCTTCGCGAAGGGCGACTACTTCACCGTGCGCCGCGTCCGCACGAGCGCGCTCGTCTACCCGGTGCCCTCGGAGGCGGGGCTCGGGATCCACCTCACCGTCGACCTCGGCGGCGCCGTGCGCGCGGGCCCCGACGTCGAGTGGGTCGACGCGCCACGCTACGACGTCGACCCCCGCAAGGCCGCTTGCTTCGCCGAGGCCCTCCGCCGCTACCTCCCGGACGTCCGCGACGAGGACCTCGCGCCCGACGGCGCCGGCGTGCGCCCGAAGCTCCACGGCCCCGGCGAGCCGCGCGCGGACTTCCTGCTCGACGCGCGCGACCCGGGCCTCGTCCACCTGCTCGGCGTCGAGTCGCCGGGCCTCACCGCGAGCGAAGCCCTCGCGCGCCGCGTCGCCGCTCACCTCGCACGCGCTTGACACGAGGTAGCAAGACGCTACCTTGAACCTCGTCATGGGCCAGCCGGTGAAGGTGTCCGAGACGCTCGCGTCGTACGCGCGAGACGAAGCGGCGGCGGCGGATCGGTCGCTCGCGGCGCAGATCGAGCACTGGGCCGTGCTCGGGCGGGCCGCCGAGAAGCTGCTCGGCCACCGCGAGGTGATGGCGCTCAAGCGGCTCGGGGGCGGCGCCGTCGCGTCCGTCGGCTCGCCCCGCGCGCGGATCGAGCGAGCGCTCGAGGCCCTCGCCCGCTCGGACGATCGTGAGGCGATCGTGGCGCGCGTGCGCGCCGCGGGCGGGCCGCGCTTCGGCGTCGACGAGCGGGGACAGTTCGTGCGGGTCGAGCCGGACGGCACGCGAACCGTGGGCACGATCGTCGACGGAGAGTTCGTCGCAGCGCGGACGAAGCGGGCGAAGCGGTCGAAGACCGGATGAGCTTCGCCGAGGCCGAAAGGCACCTGCGCGCCGCGCTCGCGCAGCGTGAGCGCGCGCTGTTGGTGATCGCGGGGCCGAACGGCGCCGGAAAGTCGACGTTCTACGACACCGTCCTGGCGGCGCTGGGCCTGCCGTTCGTGAACGCGGATCTCATCGCGGCCACGCTCGCCGAAGGCGACCCCGTTCGGCTGGCACGCCGCGCGTCGTCGGTCGCCGACGAGGAGCGCGCCGCGCTCCTCGCGCGCGGCGAGTCGTTCGTGACGGAGACCGTGTTCTCGGACCCCGCCGGCGCGAAGATCGCGATGCTTCGCGAAGCGCAGGACCGCGGCTACGCGGTGCTGCTGGTGTTCGTCGGCGTCGCGAGCGCCGGGCTCGGCGTGTTGCGGGTCGGGCAGCGCGTGGCGGCGGGTGGTCACCCCGTCCCGCTCGCGCGCATCGAGGCGCGCTTCCCCCGCACCCTCGCGAACCTGCGCACCGCGCTCGGCTTCGTCGACGTGGCGTGGATCTTCGACAACAGCTCGGTCGAGGTGCCCTTCCGCTTCGTCGCCCGCTGGGAGCGCGGCCGGCGCGTCCGCCGCAGCCGGCTGCGGCCCGCGTGGCTCCCCGACGATCTGCGCTGACCACGCGTCGTTTGACGGACGGACTTCGAGATGTCATCCCAAATGACATGAAGGAGCTCACCGCCGTGGAGCTGCGCGGTTCCCTCAAGACACTCGCCGAGGAGCTCGAGCGCGACGGTCAGCCCATCCTCCTCAAGCTCGGGCAGCGTCCCGTCGGCGTCATCGTATCGCTCACCGATTTCCGCGAGCGTTTCGTCCTCGCCGCCGCCGCAGAGGAGCGCCGCGCGCTCCTCGCGGAGATCCTCGAAGACCGCCTCGACCGCGCCGAGCCCGTCGACGACGCGATCCGCGCGGTCCGCGGGCGCTGATGGTCGTCCTCGACGCCTCGGTCGTGCTCCGCTGGTTCGTCGAGCAACCCGGCCACGAGGCGGCGACGCGATGGCTCCGCCGCTTCATCGTCGAACCGGACCTCTTCGTAGCCCCCGATCTCTTGCGGTTCGAGGTGTTCGGCGCGCTGTGTCGGCTCAACCCGCGCCGCGATCCGAGCTGGGCGACGCGCTCGTTCGACCGCTTCGTCCGGCTCGGCGTGCGGACCCTCCCGACCACGCACGAGCTCTTCGATCGCGCCGCCGAGCTCTCGCGAACACTCGAGGTCGCCGGGTACGACGCGGTGTACCTCGCGCACGCCGAAGCCCTCTCGATCGAGTGGCTCACCGCCGACGCCAAGGTGCTGCGGCGCCTCGGCCGCGACGCCCGCGTGCGGGCGCTCGGGCGGTGACTCCGGCGGTCCGAGACGCCGACACCACCGAGGGTCAGCCGCCGGGCAGGATGATCCCGCCGTTCTTCTTCTTCTCGCGGCGCTTTGCCTTCTCGAGCACGGCGATCTTGCGCTTCTCGACGAGCTTCTTGGGCGGCTTGCGGCCCGGCAGCGCGGGCTGCTCCTCGTGGTGCTCCGCGATCGAGCCCAGGCGCAAGCCGAGCTCGAACAGGGCCACCTCGCGGCGGCCGCGCTCGCCGAGGCGCAGCGGCATCACCGCCGCGCCGATGCCGGCGCCGACGTAGAGCGCGCCGCGCGGGTCGACGTGCATCGGGCCGCGGTCGCCGTAGAGGCCGTGGACGTAGCGGTGCCCGGCGAGCTTGCCGATGGCGATCTCGTGCAGCCGCGCGAGCGTGACCTGCCCCGCGTGCGTGTGGCCCGCGAGCACGAGCGGCACGCCGTGGTACCAGAGGGCGTCGGCCTCCTCGGCGATGTGGCTGAGCGCGAGCACCGGCGCGTTGCGCCGCACGCCCTTGAGCGCCTTGTCGCGGTCCGCGTGCCCCGTGTACGCGTCGTCGAGCCCGACGATCTGGAGCGGCTCGCCGCGCAGCGTGATCGTGGTGCTCTGGTTGCGCAGCACCTCGACGTCGGCGCGGCGCAGCGCGCGCAAGACCTCGTCGGCGCCCGACCAGTAGTCGTGGTTGCCGAGCACGCCGATCACCGGCGCGTCGAGGCCCGAGAGCACGTCGACGAGCTGGTCGAGGTAGAGCTGGCTGTGACAGACGAAGTCGCCCGTGATCACCACCAGATCCGGCGCCTGCGCGTTCGTCACCCGCACCGCCTCGCGCTGCACGCGCTCCGGCGTGACGCGGCCGAAGTGCAGGTCCGTCAGGTGCGCGATGCGCAGGTGCGCGACGCGGTCGACGTACGCCGCGGGCCCCGCGAACTGGCGCAGCTCGATGGGCTGCTTGCGGAAGCGCTCGATCAGCGCGCGGTGCGAGCCGCGCAGGAGCGCCTCGCGTCGCGCGGCGTACGCCGCCGCTTCGTCGACCGTGCTGGGAACGTCCGGCACCCGAGTCGGAGTGTACGCACGGCGAGCGCCGCTGGCACCCCTCGAGGCCGATCGCGTCTATGATGGCGGCGCATGTTGAGCTTCAGCTCCGATCCCAAGGTCGCCGAGCGCCAGATGGACGCGCTCATCTTCTCGCTGACCGCCTTCGGCTACATCGACGGCGACTTCGACGCCGCCGAGAAGGCGCTGGTGAAGGGCACGATCGCCAGGCTCGTCGAGCACCGCGTCGACACCGGCATGCCGCACGCGACGCCCGACGTGCGCCGCGACGTGGTGGGCCGCTTCACCAAGCACTTCGTCGAGAAGTTCGAACAGATCGACGCGCAGGTCGCCGAGCTCTTCCTCGAGCCGGTCGCCAAGGACGAGGACCGCGACACGTTCGTGCACGCGAAGCTCAAGCAGCGCTGCTTCGAGCTCTTCGAGGGGTTCGACCGCCCCAACCAGGAGGCGCTGCTCGCGAGCGTCGACGAGCTCATCCGCGCCGACGGCGAGCTGCACCCCGCGGAGCTCGAGTTCCGCGGCCAGCTCGTCGCGCTGCTCGAGTCCGACGCCGACGTCCTCGACTTCGACGACGACGTCACCGGCGAGCACCCGGCGTTCCTCCCGGCGCAACAGCTCGACGCGGAAGAGGACCACCCGTTCTTCAAGCAGTTCGAGTTCCACTACTCGGCCGATCCGAGCAAGATCGAGAAGCAGATCGCGGCCGACCTCGAGCTGATCGACGAGTTCGCCGCCCAGCTCGAGGCCGCGCGCGGCGCGGGCGAGGGGCGGCTCGCCGGCAAGGCGACGGTCGCGGACCTCGAGCCCGGCGACACGTTCCTCGACGGCTGGACGCACGTGCTCAAGCCGGTGCCCGGGCGCGCGTACGAGCTGACGGTGCTCGGCGACCTGCACGGCTGCTACTCGTGCCTGAAGGCCGCGGTCATGCAGACGCGCTTCTTCGAGCGCGTCGAGGCGTTCCGCCGCGACCCGAGCCAGCCCGAGCCCAAGCTCGTCTTGCTCGGCGACTACATCGACCGCGGGATCTTCAGCCTCAACGGCGTCCTGCGCACCGCGCTCCAGATGGCGACGCGCGCCCCCGAGCACGTCTACGTGCTGCGCGGCAACCACGAGTACTACATCGAGTTCAAGGGCCAGATCTACGGCGGGGTGAAGCCCGCCGAGTCGATCAACTCGCTCAAGCCGCACCTGCCGGTCGACGTGTTCCGCCGCTACCGCGAGCTGTTCGAGCACCTGCCGAACGTGCTGCTGTTCGACAAGACGATGTTCGTGCACGGCGGCATCCCGCGCGACCGCACGATCAAGGAGCGCTGGAAGGACCTCTCGACGCTCAACGACCCGGACGTGCGCTTCCAGATGATGTGGAGCGACCCGAGCGCGGCGAGCGTGATCCCGGCCGCGCTGCAGGAGCAGAGCGCGCGCTTCCCGT
This sequence comes from Sandaracinaceae bacterium, assembly GCA_019637095.1. Taxonomy (GTDB): domain Bacteria; phylum Myxococcota_A; class Polyangia; order Polyangiales; family Sandaracinaceae; genus JACKEC01. The sequence continues at coordinate 18,861 of JAHBWG010000098.1, forward strand.
TCGGCAAGCTGCAGTTCGCGTCGTTCATGAACCGCGTCGGCTGCCGCGCGCTGATCCGCGGGCACGAGAAGGTCACCGCCGGCATCGAGCGCGTCTACGACGACGAGCACGGCCTCTTGATCACCGTGTTCAGCGCGGGCGGCCGGGAGAACCAGGACCTGCCCGAGCAGAGCAGCTACCGCGAGGTCACCCCGATGGCGCTCACCATCCGGCGCAGCGCCGACGGCGCGACGGCCATCGAGCCGTTCGAGATCGCGTGGGCGTCGTACAACGACTCGGAGCGCAACGCGTTCCGCGAGCGCCCGCCCGAGATCGAGCACCGGGTGGAGTGATGGCCGCGCTCGCGGAGGCGTTGTCGCGGATCGGGCGCGCGACCCTGCCGAGCCGGCTCGAGGTGGAGCACCCCGGCCTGCCGGCGGGGCCGACGGATCCGCCGTGGCTCCAGACGCTGCTCTGGCTCACGCGGCCGACCCGGCTCCTGCGCCGCTACCACGCGCGCTTCGGCGAGACGTTCACGATGCGCGTCGTCGGCGTCCCGCCGTTCGTGATGTTCGCGTCGCCCGAGGCCGTGAAGGAGATCTTCACCGGCCCGCCCGACGAGCTCTACGCGGGCGAGGCCAACGTCGTGCTCGAGCCCATCCTCGGGCAGCACTCGGTGCTCCTGCTCGACGGGCCGCGCCACATGCGGCAGCGGCGGCTGCTCCTGCCGCCGTTCCACGGCGCGCGGATGCGCGCGTACGGCGAGACGATGCGCGACGTCACGCTCGCGTCGATCGCGCGCTGGCCCCGCGGCGCGCCCTTCCCCGTCCACGAGCACACGCAGGCGATCACGATGGACGTGATCCTGCGGACGGTGTTCGGCCTCGACGAGGGCGACGCCGACATGGCGGCGCTGCGCGACGCGCTGACGCGCCTGCTCGCGGGCGTCGCCAACCCGTTCCTGTTGATCCCGCTGGTGCGCGCGGACCTCGGGCCGCGCTCGCCCGGCGGCCGGCTCACGCGGCAGCTCGAGGCGGTCGACGCGCTCGTCTACGCGCAGATCGCGCGGCGCCGGCGCGAGCGCACTCGGGCGCGTGAGGACGTGCTGTCGATGCTGCTCGACGCGCGCGACGAAGAGGGCGCGCCGATGAGCGACGTCGAGCTGCGCGACGAGCTGATGACGCTCCTGCTCGCCGGGCACGAGACGACCGCGACCTCGCTCGCGTGGACCTTCTATCGGCTCACGCGCAACCCCGGCGCGCTCGCCCGCGCGCACGCCGAGCTCGACGCGGCGTTCCCGGACGGCGCGCCGATCGACCCCGACCGCGTCCGCGAGCTCGCGTGGATCGACGCGTGCGCGAGGGAGACGTTGCGCCTCAACCCCGTGGTGCCGGCGGTCGCGCGGCGCCTGCAGTCCCCGATGACGATCGGCGGCCACCGCCTGCCCGCCGGCGTGGTCGCGGTGCCCAACATCTACCTCGTCCACCGCAACCCGCGCGTGTGGCCCGACCCGCTGCGCTTCGAGCCGTCGCGCTTCCTCGGCGACAAGCCGAGCCCGTACACGTTCTTCCCGTTCGGCGGCGGCATCCGGCGCTGCATCGGGATGGCGTTCGCGCTCTACGAGATGCAGGTCGTGCTCGCGACGGTGCTCTCGCGCCTCACCGTGCGCGCGGTGCCCGACGCCCGCGTGCGGCTCGTGCGGCGCGCGATCACCTTCGCTCCGTCCGACGGCATGCCGCTGATCGTCGAGGACCGCTGAAGCGGTCGCGAGGCTCGCCGGCGCGCGTCCGCGACGGGCGCGTGGACGGTCGGTGGCGAAGCGGTGACGGCGCGCGCGCGCGAGGGCGGGGCCGTGCTATCTCGGGCCCAGATGTCCAAGCGCCCCTCGCCCCCCGCCTTCACCCGGCGAGCCTTCCTCCACACCGCCGCGCTCGCGACGAGCGCGAGCGTCCTGCCCGGCTGCGACGGCGACCCGCCGCCGATGGACGCGGGGCTCGACGCGGGCTCCGACGCGGGGCCGCCGATCGAAGAGGACGCCGGCATCCTCGAGCGCCTGCCGCCGCGCGAGCGCACCTACGAGACCTTCGAGCACGGGATCGCGAGCGGCGACCCGCTCACCGACGCGGTGATCCTGTGGACGCGCGTCACCCCCGGCACCCCGACGGCGCCGGTCCCCGAGCGCGTCGAGGTCGAGTGGGAGCTCGGCGCCGAGCGGGCGATGAGCACGATCGTGGCGAGCGGCGCCGCGACGACCGATGCGTCGCGCGACTTCACGGTGAAGCTCGACGTGACCGGTCTCTCGCCGGGGACGACCTACTACTACCGGTTCCGCGCGCTGGGCGCGACCTCGCCGCTCGGCCGGACGCGCACCGCGCCCGAGGGCGCGGTGGATCGGCTGCGCTTCGGTTTCTGCTCGTGCGCGAGCCTCGCGCACGGCTTCTACCACGCGTACGGCAAGCTCGCGCAGCGCGCCGACCTCGACGCGATCCTGCACCTGGGCGACTACATCTACGAGTACGGCAACGCCGGCTACGGCGGCCGGCGCGAGCACCTGCCGGCGCACGAGATCCTCTCGCTCGCCGACTACCGCGAGCGCTACGCGCAGTACCGGCGCGAGCCCGAGCTGCGCGAGGTGCACCGGCAGCACCCGTTCATCGCCATCTGGGACGACCACGAGACGGCGAACAACTCGTGGAGCGGCGGCGCAGAGAACCACACCGAGGGCGCCGAGGGCCGCTGGGTGGATCGGCTCGCCGCGGCGTCGCAGGCGTACCGCGAGTGGATGCCGATCCGCGAGCTCGACGCGGGCGAGCGCCTGCGCCTCTGGCGCAAGCTCGGCTACGGCGCGTTGTGCGACGTCATCGCGCTCGACACGCGCATCTGGGGCCGCGAGGAGGAGACGGAGAACCTCGTCGACCCGCCGGTGAACGACCCCGACCGCCAGCTCCTGGGCGCCGATCAAGAAGCGTGGCTCTTCGAGCAGCTCCGCACCTCCACCGCGCGCTGGAAGCTCATCGCGCAGCAGGTGATGATGGGCGCGGTCTCGGGGTTCCCGAACCCGGATCAGTGGGACGGCTACCCCGCCGCGCGCCGGCGCGTGCTCGAGACGATCCGCGACGAGGGCGTCTCCGACGTGATCGTGCTGACCGGCGACATCCACTCGTCGTGGGCGTTCGACCTCCCGCTCGATCCCACGGACGAAGCCGCGTACGACCCGGCGAGCGGGCGCGGCTCGCTCGCGGTGGAGCTGGTCACGCCGGCGATCACCTCGCCCGGGTTCCCGCCGGTGATCGCGCGCGCCGGGGCGAGCTTCGTGCGCAACAACCGCTCGCTCTTCTTCGCCGAGCTCACGCGCCGCGGGTTCGTGATCCTCGATCTGACCGAGGCGCGCGCGCAGGCGGACTGGTTCTTCGTGGGCGACGTCGCGCTCGAGGACGACGACGCGGAGGAGCACGCCGCCTCGTGGGCGACCGCCGCGGGCGCGAGCCACCTCGTGGAGGCGCTCGCGCCGGTGCCGCCCCGCCCCGACGCGCCGCCGCTCGCGTGAGCGTCGCCTTCCGCGCGCGCCATCGAGGCCAGCGCGCGACCCTCCGCCAGCTCACAGATCCAGCGGGCCGATGGCGGCGCGGCAGTCGTCGACGGAGCGCGCCTCCGCCGCGGCGTCGCGCGCCTCCTGGTCGCCTGCGAAGCGCGTGAGCGCCTGCACCAGGTCGACGTGCCAGCTCGGGTCCTGCGACTCGGGGACGAACGCCACGAACAAGAGCCGCGCCTTGCCGGGCCAGTCCGCGTCCTCGATCCCGTCCCGGCAGACCCCGAGCCAGATCGACGGCTCCGCAATTTGTTTGTCGCGATGCACGATGAGCACGGCGTCGGGCCCGAGCGCGCGCGGCTTCTGCTTGGCCTTCTCGAGCGCCTCGTCGGAGGGCGGGCGGTCGTTCGGCCAGCTCTTGCGGGCGTCCGTGTAGACGCGCTTGAGCACCTCCTCGCCGCTGAGATCCTCGAGCCCGAGCACGATGTGATCGACGGGGAGCGCGTCGCGCGTCTCGGGCCTGTCGGCGAGGGGCGCGACCACCGTCGCCGCCGCGTCGCTCGGCTCCGCGCCGAAGACCATCACGAGGTTCGTCTGCGGGAACCGGGCGACCATGCGGCGCGGCAGCCCGCGATCCTCGCGATCCCAGCCGCGCTGCCCGAACAGCACCACCATGTCGTGCTCTCCGACACGATCCGCGAGCGCCTGCACGAGCGCGCTCCACGTCTCGAGCGGGCGGCTCTCGATCTTGGTGCTCGGCTTCACGTCGGAGATCGCCTTGAGGACCTGCTTCTCCTCCTGCTTCTGCGGCATCAGGACGAGCGGCGTCCCGAGCGCCTTCGCGAGCCGCTTCACGAACGCGACGCCCTCCTCGAAGCCGGGGTCGTCCACCACGTCGGGCGGCACGACGTAGAACACGCGCTGGGTCGTGTTGATCTCGTGCGGCAAGTACGCGACGCACAGCGTCTGGCCGCGGTCGGCGAGCGCCTCGTCGAGGACGCGCCCGAACACGCGCTCCTCCGACGAGGTGCGGCCGTCCCAGCCCGCGAGGATGGTGTTGATGCGCCGCTCCTTGCGCGTGCGCACGATCGCGGCGCCGACGTTGTCGTCGACGCGCGTCATGGGGTGACACGGCACGTCGGCGCCCGCGGCGAGCGAGACGACCTGCGCGAGCATCTTCTCGCCCTGCGCGACGCGCGACGCGACGTTCTCGCCGTCGGGCGCGACGAACACGGGGAACAGCGGCACGTTGCCGTGCCCGCGCACGAGCAGCGCGAGGTCGATGGGGGCCTTGGCCCGATCCGGATCGACGATCGGGACGAGGATGCGCGGCGCGCCGCCCTCGTCCTCCTCCTCGGCCGCCTTCTTCTTCTCTTCGGCGGCCACCGTGCGGCCCCAGCGGTCGACGACGAGCGGGCCGAGAATGCACGTCACGAGGATCATCACGATCGTGCCGTTCAGCACCTCGGCGCTCGCCGCCTCGTCGCCGAAGATCCCGAGCCGGTTGGCGACGATCACGACCGCGAGGGTCGCCGCCGCCTGCGGCACGCTCAGGCCGAACATCACCTGGCCCTCGGCGCTCGAGAACCGGAAGACGATCCGCGCCGCGTGCGCGGCGAGGAACTTCGTCAGGGTCACCGTGCCGGTCATGACGACGGCGATCAGGATCGTGCGCAGGCCACCGAAGATCACGGTCACGTCGACGAGCATCCCGACGGCGAGCACGAAGAACGGGACGAAGATCGCGTCACCGGTGAACACGATGCGGTTCATCAGCGTGCTCGAGTGCGGGATGAGCCGGTTGAGCGCGAGGCCCGCGAGGAACGCCCCGATGATCGGCTCGACGCCGGCCGCCTCGGAGAGCGCGGCGCAGATGAACACGCTCGTGAGCACGAACACGAACTCGCCGGGGCCGTCCTTGGCCATGCGCCGGAAGAACCAGCGGCCTAGGTACGGCAGCCCGACCATGATCGCGACGACGAAGATGGTGAAGCGGACGCCGAGGCTCCACCAGAACGCCTCGGTCACCTCGCCCGCGGCCATGCCCGCGATCACCGCGAGGACCATGAGGGCCAGGACGTCCGTGACCATCGTGGCGCCGATCGTCGAGGTGACCGCCTGGCTGCGCCCGATGCCGAGCCGGCTCGCGACCGGGTACGCGAGCAGCGTGTGCGACGCGAACATGCTCGCCATCAGGATCGCGGCGTTCAGCGGCAGGCCCAGGACGTAGTGCGTCATGAGCGTACCGATCCCTTGCGGGATCAGGAACGTGAGGATCCCGAACACGGCGCCCTGCACGCGGTACTTCTTGAAGACGACGAGATCGACCTCGAGCGCCGCGGTGAACATGATGTAGATGAGCCCGACGCCGCCGAGGAGCTGGAACGAGGCGTCGCGCGCGAGCAGCCCGCCGAACGCGCGCAGGATGCCGTTGGGCCCGAGCACCGCCCCCGCGAGGAGCAGCATGACGACGCCGGGCAGCCGCAGGCGCGCGCCCAAGAGCGGCGCCGCGAGCATGAGCACGAGGACGACCGCGAAGATCTCCACCGGCTCGCGCAACGGGAGGTGCTCGTCGAGGTACTCGAACATCGCCGAGACGATACCTCACTCCGTGCCGGGGACGGCCCGACTCGAGCTGCCGCGGCGCTTTGCGCCCTCGGCGGAATGACGAGATGACGAGGATCGTCCCCGGTGCTCCAGCTCGACGGACTCGAGCTGCCGCGGCGCTTTGCGTCCTCTGCGGAATGACGAGATGACGAGGATCGTCCCCGGTGCTCCGACGGTCGGCGGCGATCAGCGGCGCGCGGCGCTCGCGAGGAGCGCGGCCGCGGCGACGAGGAGCGCGCCGCCGCCGGCGCCGCACGCGAGGAGCGGGAGGTAGAACGCGGCGGCCGAGAGCGGCCACGGGCCGAGCGCGGCGCCGCACGCCACGGGAACGCGCCGAGCGCCGCGGTTGTTCCGAAAGCCGGCGCTCGCGGCCGCGCGGCGCGCGGCGCACGCGCGGGCCCGTGCCGAGCGCGACAGCCGAGCGCCGCGACGAGCGCACGCGAGCGCGCCCGCGGCGACGACGCGCACGGCGTGCGGCAGCCGCTCGTCGATCGCGCTGAGCGAGAGCGGGCGCCACGCCGCGTGCGCCGCGACGAGCAGCGCCGGCCCCGCCAGCGCGAGCGGCGTCGCGCGGTCGAAGCCGTACGCGCGCTTGATCGTCCCGAGGAGCATCACGACGGCGAGGAGCGCGAGCGGCCCGAGCCAGCGCTGCCGCTCGTGGAGCGCCTCGAGCGCGCCGCCCCGCACCGCCGTCGCGACCGAGGCCGCGTGGAGCGGCCACGGCTCGTCGGGGCCGGGACCGCCGAGCGCCTCCGGCGCCCGCCCCACCGCCGCGCGCGGACGCGGCACCCCGAGCGCGAGCGCGAGCGCGAGCGTGAGGTCGTCGGTGTCGATCGGCAAAGGAGATTGCTCCCCGCGCGCCACGCCCGGCGCGCGGAACAGGAGCGGTGTGCTGCGCACCTCGGGCTCGTCACCCCCGTGCCCGCCCGGTTCGCGGTGGCCGTGGTCCGAGGTGAGCACGAACGCGGCGTCGGGCACCGCGGCGATCCGCGCGGCGACCTCGTCCGCCGCGGCGAGCGCGTCGAGGTGCGCCTCGGACCGGATGCCGCCGCGGTGCGCGGTCGAGTCGGTGGCGACGAAGTGCGCCACGAGGAGCGCCGGCACCGGCGCCTCGCGCCAGGCGGCGAGCGTCGCGTCGAGCGAGGCGCCGAGCCCCTCCCGGCGATCGTCGCCTCCGTCGCCCTCGCGGCCGTGCATTCGGCGCATCCAGTCGAGCCCGTCGGCCGCGAAGAAGACGCGACCGCCCGCGGCGCGCACGCGATCCATCAGCGAGTCGAAGCGCGCGGGCGCCTCGAACCGGTTGCTGCGCACGCCCGAGAGATCGCTCGAGACCCCCGTGAAGAGGTGGTGGTAGTAGGGCCGCGAGAGCGAGGGCAGCGCGACGCGCGCCGTCGCGACGGTCGCCTCGGGCGCGAGCGCCCGCCAGCTCGCCATCGCGCGCGCCTCGTCCACGCGCAGCCCGTCGACGAGCAGCACGGCGAGCCGGCCGTACGGGCGCGGCGGGCGCGGCCCCTGCGGCGCGAGCGCGCGCAGGCGCGCGGCGTCCTCGGGCTCCGCGTTCGCGCTCGCGAGCAGCGTCTCACAGAGCGCGCCGCACCCGATCGCGAGCGTGAGCCCGACCGCCCCCATGACGAGGGCGACGCGCCGCTCGTCGACCGGCCGATCGGCGAGGGCGGCCACGCCCGCCAGGCGGTAGCTCGCGCTCGGCTCCTCGCGCGGGTCGGGCGGCGGCTCCTCGGTCACCGCCGCGGTCTACCCGCGAGGTACTGCGGCGGGTAGTCGACGTCGCGCTGGCCGAGCTCGGCGGCCGCGTGGAGCGTGAAGTACGGATCGAAGAGGTGCGGCCGCGCGAGCGCGCAGAGATCCGCGCGCCCCGCGAGCAGGATCGTGTTGATCTGATCGGCGTCCGTGATCGCGCCGACGGTGAGCGTCGGGATGCCGACCTCGTTGCGGATGCGCTCGGCGAACGGCGTCTGGTAGCAGCGCCCGTAGTTCGGCCGCTGGTCCGGGTGCACCTGCCCGGTGGAGACGTCGATCAGATCGCAGCCGCGCTCCTTCAGCGCCTGCGACAGCGCGACCGCGTCCGCCGCGTCGAACCCGCCCTCGACCCAGTCCGTCGCGCTGATCCGCACGCTCATCGGCCGCTCGCTCGGCCACACCGCGCGCACCGCCTCGAACACCTCGAGCGGGAAGCGCATACGCCGCTCGCGCGAGCCGCCGTAGTCGTCGTCGCGCACGTTGGTGAGCGGCGACAGGAACGTCGAGAGCAAGTAGCCGTGCGCCATGTGCAGCTCGAGCAGATCGAAGCCGGCCTCGGCCGCGTAGCGCGTCGAGCGCACGAAGTCGTCGCGCACCCGCTCCATGTCCTCGCGCGTCATCGCGCGCGGCACTTGGCTTCCCGGCTTGTACGCGATGGCCGAGGGCGCGATCAGGGGCCAGTTGCCGTGCTCGAGCGGCTCGTCCTCGCCCTCCCACGGGCGGCGCGTCGAGCCCTTGCGACCCGCGTGCGCGAGCTGCATGGCGATCTTGGCCGTCGTGTTGCCGTGGACGAAGTCCACGACGCGGCGCCACGCGTCGCGCTGCGTCTCGCTCCAGAGCCCCGCGCAGCCGGGGCTGATCCGGCCGTCGGCGCTCACGTCGGTCATCTCCGTGAACACGAGCCCCGCGCCGCCCATCGCGCGGCTGCCGAGGTGAACGAGGTGCCAGTCGTTCGGCACGCCGTCGATCGCGGAGTACTGGCACATCGGCGAGACGACGACGCGGTTCTTCACGGTCATCGAGCGGAGCGAGAACGGCGTGAACATCGGCGTCGAGGGCCGCTCCCCCTCGGCGGGCGCCGGCTGGCCGGCGCGCGCGAGGAACCAGCGGTCGGCCGCCTCGACGAGCGCCGGGTCGCGCAGACGCAGGTTCTCGTGCGTGATGCGACGCGAGCGCGTCAGGAGGGAGAACGCGAACGGCAGGGGCTCGTGGACGACGTGCCGGCGCACCTCCTCGAACCACTCCAGGCTCTGCTGCGCCGCCTTCTGCGTGCGGCCGACCCACTCGCGTCGGTCCGCCTCGTAGGCGGCGAGCGCCCGCCCGAGGTCGGCGTGCCCGTCGATCGCGGCGGCGAGCGCGATGGAGTCCTCCATCGCGAGCTTGGTGCCCGAGCCGATCGAGAAGTGCGCAGTGTGCGCTGCGTCCCCGATGAGCACGACGTCGTCGAAGTGCCAGCGCTCGAGCGAGATCGTCGGGAACTGGATCCAGCGAGAGGCGTTGTCGAGCAGGTGATGGCCGGCGAGGTCCTCCGCGAAGACGCGCTCGCAGTAGGCGATGCTCTCTGCGGTGCTCGCCGCGTCGAGGCCCGCGTTCTTCCAGCTCTCTTCGTCGCACTCGACGATGACCGTGCTCGCGCCCTCCTCGAACTGGTACGCGTGGATCTGGAAGACGCCGTGCTCGTTCTCGCGGAAGCTGAAGGTGAACGCGGGCAGGCGCTTGTCGCTCCCGAGCCACATGTAGCGGCACTTGCGCCGGTCGATCGTCGGGCGCAGCACGTCCGCGTAGAGCGCGCGGGTGCGCGAGTTCACTCCGTCCGCGCCGACGAACAGATCGCAGCCCTCGCGGATCTTCGCCGGGTCCTCGACGTCGTGCCGGAACGTGATCTCGACGCCGAGCTCGCGCGCGCGCGCCTGCAGGATCCCGAGCAGGCGCTTGCGGCTCATGCCGCAGAAGCCGTGGCCGCGCGAGCGGATGCACGTCCCGCGGTAGTGGATGTCGAGCGAGTCCCAGTACGCGAAGGCCTGCGTGATCGCGCGGAAGCTCTCGCGGTCGGCGTCCTCGAGGTTGCCGAGGGTCTCGTCGGAGAACACCACGCCCCAGCCGAAGGTGTCGTCCGGCGCGTTGCGCTCGAAGACGTGCACCTCGCGGCGCGGGTCCGACTTCTTGAGGAGGATGGACAGGTACAGGCCCGCGGGCCCGCCGCCGAGGATGTGAGTGCGCACGCGGCGAGTCCTACGCGCCGCGGTGGTCGCGCGCGAGGCGCTCTCTCACTACTCGAAGTGGTAGCGGACGTGGAGCGACAGGACGTTGTAGCCGGCGGTGTACGTGCCCTCGTTGGTCACCGAGCCGAAGCCCGGCGGGTAGCACCCGCGCTGCGCGACGGGGCGGCTCTCGTCGTAGCCCTCGATCACGTTGCCCGCCTCGTCGCGGCAGGTGTGCTCGTCCATCGGGCCGCGCCCGCCGGTGGACGCGGTGTGCCGGAGCCGCCCCTCGCCGACCGCGACGGTGTGGTCGAACTGGAAGATGTGCCCGTACGCGATCGAGACGTCGAAGCGTTCGATGCGCAGCGTCGCGCCGAGGTGCAGGCCCAGGCGCATGCCCGGCATGAAGTCGGGGCCCTGGTAGTTCGCGTTCATCCCGCTCGTCTCGAAGTGCACGCCGCCGCGCAGCGCGAACGTCCCTGGGATCACGTTGACGTCGCCGCCGAGCCGGATCGAGAGCTGATCGGACCAGCCCTTCGCGATCGGGATCGTGTTGGGCAGCGACACCATGAGCCCGGCGGTGCCGTCGCGGACGCAGTCGCGCGCGCCCTCACAGATGCCGACGCTCTGGCCGGCGGGCGGGCGCATCACGTAGTCGGTGACCTGCGAGCTCATCACGTAGACGACGTCGAGCTCGAGGTCCCAGTTCTCGCTCGACATCGGATCGTCGATGCGGCCGAGCAGGCGCCCGGAGCGCTCCGGGTTGCGTCGCCGCGGCCGGATGCGGTCGGCGTAGCGCACCGAGAGCCCGAACTCCCAAGGCTGCCCCGCGCGCAGGCGGGCGTTCTGGAGCGGCGTGGTGAACGGGCTGAAGCCACCGGCCATCGAGGTCCCGAACGCCCCCGTCGTGACGGTGAGCGAGCCCTCGCCCTCGATCGCGTCGCTGATGCGGCCCATCGCCACGATGTCGAGCGCGTCGATCGGCGTGACGTGCACGGAGAACACCGCCGCCGGCACGAACCAGTCGGAGAGCTCGAGCCGCGCGCGCACGTCGCGCGCGGGATCTTGCGGCCCGGAGCCGGCGCTCGTCATCGTGGTGAAGTCGATCATCGCGATGCCCCACATGAACGTCGCGCCGAAGCTGACCTCGGGGATCGGGCTGTAGCCGATGCCGATCGAGGGGTGGAACAGCAAGACGTTTTGCTGGACGATCTGGTAGCGGACGGGCGAAGGGAGCGTGATGCCGTTCGAGGTGATCGTGCCGTCGCCGTTGCCCCACATGCCGGAGCCGACGCCGGCGGGGGCGAGGATGCCGAACGCGATCCCGAGCCCCTCCGCGAGGTGGAGCGAGGCCAAGACCTGCGGGCTCGGGCCGGGCGCGCCGTTGCGGCAGACCTCCGGGAACTGCATCGAGGCGAAGTTGTTCGGGTCGGTGCGATCGGGGAAGCCGAAGACGCTGTCGGCGTCGGCGACGTCGCTGACGCCCGAGTCGTCGTACCCGCCGGAGCGGCGGACGCAGGCGTCGTAGAACGCGAGGTGCGTCTCGGCGCTGAGCTGGTAGCCGCCGAGGTGCGCGAGCGCCGCGGGGTTGTAGCGCAGGGCCATCGGGTCGTCGGCGCGCGCCATGAACGCGCCGCCGCGGCCGAACGCGCGGGTCCCTGGCGCGACGTACTCCAGGCCCCCGGCGTGGGCGAGGCTGGGGAGGGCGGCGAGGATCGAGACGAGGCCGATCGAGACGAGGGCGATCGAGGCGGCGCGGCGCAGCATCGCGGCAGGATAGCGGATCTCGGCGCGGGTTTCGGAACCGGAAACGAGGACGAGGACGAGACGAGGACGAGGGGACGATCCTCGTCATTTCGTCATTCGCGCGGTCGAGCGAGGACGAGGGGACGATCCTCGTCATTTCGGCATTCCTGCCCCGGAGGACGAGGACGAGGACGAGGACGAGGACGAGGACGAGGACG
>JAHBWG010000099.1 GCA_019637095.1 Sandaracinaceae bacterium
GGAACGCGCTCGCCGTGGCGTGCGCGGGGGCGCGCGGCGGCTCGCTCGGCGCGACGGCGCTGGCGGGGCGCGCGCCGAACGGCAGCAGCGCGTCGAGGAAGTCCTTGGCGGTCGCGAACCGCGCGTCGCGATCGACGGCGATGGCGCGCTCGACGAGCGCGGCGAGGCCGGGGTCGAGGTCCGGCCGCTGCTGCGCGATCGGCGTGTGCTTGCCCGACAAGATGGCTTGCAGGAGCTGGTGGTAGTTCTCCCCGTCGAAGGGGAGGGTGCCGGCGAGCGTCTCGTAGAGGATCACCCCGACCGCGTAGAGGTCGATGCGGTGATCGAGGTCCTTGAGCCCGCGCGCCTGCTCGGGGCTCATGTAGAAGGGCGTGCCGAGCATGACGCCGGTGCGCGTGAGGTCGTGCTTGGGGTCGCCGTCCTCGTGGCGGATCTTCGAGACGCCGAAGTCGACGACCTTCACGAACTCGGCGTCGGCGCCCCGGCGCGTGAGCAGGATGTTGTCGGGCTTGAGGTCGCGGTGGACCACGCCGCACGCGTGCACCGAGGAGAGCGCGGCGAGCACCTGCCCGACGATCTTGCACGCCCGCCCCGCGGGGAGGCGGCCCTCCGCGTCGAGCACCTGCGCGAGGCTCCGACCGCGCAGGTACTCCATCACGAGGTACGGCGCGCCGTCGTCGCCGAAGCCGAGGTCGAGCACCTCGACCACGTGCTCGTGCCCGGTCGAGCCCGCCGCGCGCGCCTCGCGCTGGAAGCGCGCCACCGCCTTCTCGTCGCTCGCGAGCTCGGGGTGCAGGCGCTTGACCGCGACCTTGCGCCCGATGAGCAGGTGCTCCGCGACGTAGACCGCGCCCATGCCGCCCTCGCCGAGCAGGGCCAGGATCCGGTAGCGGTTCGCGATCAGCCGGCCGACGAGCTGGCGGCCGCCGGTGAGGCTGCGACCCGTCTTGGGGCAGTGCGAGAAGGTCGTCGGGTGCAGCTCGCCGCAGTGTCGACACGGCACCCGCGCGAGCGAGCTGTCCTCGGATGGGTCCACGTTGGATTTGTGCGGCGAGAGGGGACCTCCATGATGCTGGTCGGCGCTCCGTTCCGTCAAGCGCCGCCGCGTCCGAAGCGCCCCTCGCGGAGCTTCGCGAGGTAGGTGTCGAGCGCGCTCCGCACGCGCGGCGCGAGCAGCACGAGCCCCAGGATGTTCGGGAACGCCATGCCGAGGATCATGTAGTCCGAGAAGTCGAGCACGCTCCCGACGCGGAGCACCGAGCCGAGCACGACGAAGCCCAGGAAGATCACGCGGTAGACCATCGAGGTCCGCTCGCCGAAGAGGAACACCCAGCACCGCTCGCCGTAGTAGCTCCAGCTGATCATCGTGGAGAACGCGAAGAGCAACACCGCGACGGCGAGCACGTACGGGAACCACGAGAACACGCCCTCGAAGGCGGCGGACGTCATCAGGACGCCGCGCGCCGTCGAGTCCGGGGCGTCGAAGTCGTGCAGGTACTCGCCGCTCACGACGACCACGAGCCCCGTCATCGTGCAGATCACGATGGTGTCGATGAACGGCTCGAGCAGCGAGACGAAGCCCTCGCGCACGGGCTCGTCGGTCGCCGCCGCGGAGTGCGCGATCGAGGCCGAGCCGATCCCCGCCTCGTTCGAGAACGCGGCGCGCCGGAAGCCGGTGACGAGCACGCCGAGCGCGCCGCCGAGGCCGGCGCGCGGCTCGAACGCCTCGGTCACGATGCGCCAGAGCGCGTCGGGGAGGGCGCTCGCGTGCGTGACGAGCACGGCGAGCCCGGCGAGCAGGTAGACGGCGCACATCACCGGCACGATCGCGCCCGCGACCTGGCCGATGCGCTTGATGCCGCCGACGATCACGGCGCCGACGACCGCGGCGATGAGCACGCCGAACAGGAGCGACTGATCCGCGAAGAACGGGAGCACGCGCGCGGTCTGCGCGAAGGCCTGGTTGGCCTGGAACATGTTGCCGCCGCCGAACGAGCCCCCGATGCACATCAGCGCGAAGATCACCGCGAGCGCGCGGCCGAGGCGCGGCCGGCCGAGCTCGGCGAGCCCTTCGCCGAGGTAGCGCATCGGCCCTCCGAGCACGCGGCCGTGATCGTCGACGGTCCGGTGGAGCTGCCCGAGCGTGCACTCGACGAACTTGGAGCTCATGCCGAGGAAGCCGGCGACGACCATCCAGAACACGGCGCCGGGCCCGCCCGCGCCGACGGCGAGCGCGACGCCGGCGATGTTGCCGAGGCCGACGGTCGCGCTGAGCGCGCTCGAGAGCGCCTGGAAGTGCGTGACCTCGCCCTTGCCTTCGGACTCGCGGTCGTAGCGGCCGAGCGTGATCGCGACCGCGTGGCCGAAGCCGCGCAGGTTGATGAAGCCCATGCGCAGCGTGAAATAGAGCGCGCCGAGCACGAGCCAGAGCACGATCAGCGGCAAGGCGAGGCCGCGGTGGTGGTCCGGGTCGGCGAGCGCGCCCTGCGCGAGCCAGCGCAGCGGCAGCGGCACCTCACGCAGAGCTGGGTCGTCGTTGTCCCAGAAGATGAGGTCGAAGAGCAGCACCGCGCCGAGGGGCCGCACCACCCACGCGCCGAACCACGCGTCGATCGCGTCGAGCGTGCTCGGCGTGGCCTGCACCGGTCGCTCGGTGGCCGTCTGCGCGGCCGCGGCGTCCTGCGCCACGGCGAGACCGGTCACGCCGAGCGTGAGCACGAGCGCGAGGCAGCGAGCCCACGCGCTCACGGCGCTCCCTCGTCGTCGTCGTCGTCGTCGTCGTCGTCGTCGTCGTCGGGCCACTCCTCGTCCGCGGTGGCCAGGAGGTGCGCGACGAGCTGCTGAAGCGGTTCCTCGGCGATGTCGGGCGAGAGCACGAGCGCGTATCGGTCCGCGACGCCGACGCCGCCCATCTTGGCGGTGAGGAAGGCGTCGAGCTCCGCGCGGAGGTCGTCGTACTCCGCGCGCATCGTGGCCGAGGACGCGAGCATGAAGCTCCCGCGCAGGGCCTGCCGTACGTTCGCCGCGTCCTCGGGCGTCTTCGCGAGCTCCGCATACTGGGCGAAGATCTCGGCGCGCAGCCGGTCGACCTCGGCCTGCTCCACGCGCGTCGGGCCCGGGCCCTCGTCGTCGTTCGAGTCCTGCTCCGCCATGCTCTCCCTCCGCCCACCCGGAGCCGCCTGCCCCACGCGCCCGCGAGCGCATAGCATGCCCGACGCTTGCGGGGGTGGTCGGGTTCGCGGTAACCACGTCGCCTCGATGCACCGACGGCACACCTGTCTCCACGCGGCGCGCGCCGGTCGCGGGCCCGCTCCCTTCCGCCTCGCCGGCGACGAGCCGCGGTGGAGCCGCGCCCGCGCCTTCTCGCTCGACGACCTCGCGCTCGAGCTCACGCTCGACCTCGACGCCCGCACCGTCGGCGGAGAGGCGCGCCTCACGGTGCGCCGCGTCGATCCGGAGGCGCGCTGGGCCGAGCTCGACGCGATCGACTTCACGCTCGGCGCGCTCGAGCAGGAGACCGCCAGCGGCTGGGGCGAGGTGGCCTACGAGTATGATGGAGAGGTGCTCAGGGTCGACCTCGGGCACGTGCCGGACGGAGGCTCCGCGCGGCTGCGGATCGCCTACCGCGCGCGCCCGCGCCGCGGCCTCTACTTCACCGCGCCCGACGAGGCGCGGCCGGATCGCCCCGTCCAGGTGTGGAGCCAGTGCCAGGACCAGGACGGACGGCACTGGTTCCCCTGCCAGGATCATCCGGGCCAGCGCATGACGACCGCGCTCGCGGTGGTCGTGCCGGCGGGTTGGTTCGCGCTCTCGAACGGCGTGCTCACCGAGCGCGGCGACGTCGAGGGCGGCACGCGCTTCGCGTGGGTGCAGGACGAGCCGCACCCCGCGTACCTCGTGACCCTCGCGGCGGGCGAGTTCGACGAGGCGCACGCCGAGATGGGCGGGCTCCCGGTCGACTACTACGTGCCCAAGGGGCGCGGCGAGGCGATCGAGCGCTCGCTCGGGCGCACGCCGGAGATGATCCGCGTCTTCGCGGAGCGCCTCGCGACGCCGTTCCCGTGGGCCAAGTACGCCCAGGTGGTCGTCGCGGAGTTCATCTTCGGCGGGATGGAGAACACGAGCGCGACGACGCTCTTCGAGCGCGCGTTGCTCGACGAGCGCGCGGCGCTCGACGTGGACATGGACGCGCTCGTCGCGCACGAGCTCGCGCACCAGTGGTTCGGCGATCTCGTCACGTGCCGCGAGTGGACGCACGCGTGGCTGAACGAGGGCTTCGCCACGTACATGGAGCACGTCTGGAAGGAGCACGACGAGGGGCGCGACGCCTACCTCTACGGGCTCGAGCTCGACCTCGAGACGTACCTCGGCGAGGCCGACGGCCGCTACCGGCGCGCGATCGTGGAGCGGCACTGGGACACGCCGATCGATCTCTTCGACCGGCACCTCTACCAGAAGGGCGGCCTCTTCCTGCACGTCGTGCGCGAGACGCTCGGTGACCTCGCGTTCTGGCGCGGGCTGACCTTCTACCTCGAGCGCCACCGCGGCGGCTCGGTCGAGACGCGCGACCTCCTGCGCGCGCTCGAGGACTCGACGGGGCGCAGCCTCGAGGAGACGTTCCACCAGTGGGTCGAGCGGGCCGGGCACCCCGCGCTCGAGGTGAGCGCGAAGGTCGAGGACGCCGCCGTCGACGTCACCATCGCGCAGAAGCAGGGCGCCGACGCGCTCTTCCACCTGCGCGTCCCGGTGATCGTGCTCACCGCGTCGGGCGCGACGCGGCACGTCGTCGAGCTCGCGCGGGCCACCGAGACGGTGCGGCTCGCGACCGACGGCCGCGCCGAGGCGGTCATCGTGGATCCGGAGATGGTCGCGCCGGGGACGCTGGAGCTCGCGCTGCCGGTCCCCATGCTCGTCGCCGCCCTCGAGCGCGGTGCGGGCGGGCGCGCGCGCTGGTGCGCGGCGCGCGCCCTCGCGCGCAAGAACGAGCCGCGCGCGGAGGCGGCGCTCGCGAAGGCGCTCGCCGGCGACGCGTGCTGGGCGGTGCGCGTCGAGGCCGCCAAGGCGCTCGGCGAGCACCGGACCGACGGGGCGTTCGCGGCCCTCGCGGCGGCGGAGGGGGACGCGGATCCGCGCGTGCGCCGCGCCGTGGCCCGCGCGCTCGGCGCGTTCCGCGAGGCGCGCGCGGCCGAGCGGCTCCTCGCGTGGATCGAGCGAGGGGACCGCAGCTACCTCGTCGAGGCCGCGGCGCGCGCCGCGCTCGGCGCCACGCGCGATCGCCGGGCGCGCGACGTGCTCGCCCGCTCGCTCGCGGACGACCGCGGCTCGTGGGGCGAGGTCGTGCGCGCGGGCGCCGCGGAGGGGCTCGCGAAGCTGCGCGACCCGGCGGCGGTCGAGCCGCTCCTCGCCGCCCTCGCGGACCTCACGACCGAGGCCACCGTGCGCCGCGCGGTCGTCGCGGCGCTCACGGACGTGCGCGAGGTCGTCGCCGACCGCGCCGTGCTCCGCCAGGTGCGCGAGGTCGCCGAGGAGCAGCTCGGCGAGCACGATCCGAACGTGCGGATCGCCGTCGCCCGATTGCTCGCCTCGATCGGGCACACCGAGGGCTTCGGACCCCTGCGCCGCATGGCCGAGCGCGACCTCGACGGCCGCGTCCGGCGCGCCGCGCGCGAGTCCGTGCGCGATCTCTCCGCCCGCCTCGAGGGCCCGCCGGAGCTCGCGGCCTTGCGGGACGAGGTCGAGGCGCTACGCCGTGAAGTGGTGGAGCTGCGCGCCGCCGTGGCCACCGCCCGCGCGAACGGCGCTTGAATCCCCGCGGACGCCGGTCTAGAAACGCCCCCGATGCTCTCCGTCTACCTCCCGGTCCTGATCATGCTCACGATCGCCGTGATCGTGCCGCTGGTGCTCACCACGGCGAGCGTGGCGCTGGGCAAGAAGAACCCGACGCCGGAGAAGCTGATCCCGTACGAATCGGGCTCCGAGACGGAGGGCGGCCGGCACGTCCGGCTCAGCGTCAAGTTCTACCTGACCGCCATCCTCTTCGTCGTCTTCGACATCGAGGCGGTGTTCATGTACCCCTGGGCCGCGCGGTTCCGCGAGCTCGGTTGGTTCGGGCTGGTCGAGATGGTGCTGTTCATCGCGGTCCTCTTGATCACGCTGGTGTACGCCTGGCGTAAGGGAGCGCTCGAATGGGAACGGTAAAAGAGGTCATCGGGGGGCTCGACGCGGGCTTCGTCACCACGAAGCTCAACGATCTCCTCGCGTGGGCCCAGAAGTACTCGCTGTTCCAGTACCCGTTCGTGACGGCGTGCTGCGGCATGGAGTTCATGGCCGTCGCGGGGCCGCGCTACGACATGGCGCGCTTCGGCGCGGAGGCGCCGCGCTTCAGCCCGCGGCAGGCGGACCTGCTCTGGGTCGTCGGCACGATCAGCCAGCGCCAGGCGCCGGCGCTGCGCCGCATCTACGAGCAGATGGCCGAGCCGAAGTGGGTGCTCGCGTTCGGCACCTGCGCCTCGTGCGGCGGCTTCTACGACAACTACACGACGGTGCCCGGCATCGACAAGATCATCCCGGTCGACGTGTACGTGCCCGGCTGCCCGCCGCGGCCCGAGGCGGTGTTCGACGGGCTCATGCTGCTGCAGGAGAAGATCCAGACGGGCGCGAAGGGCCCGCTCGTCGTGCCGACGCAGCACCTGCCGCGGCTCGCGCAGCTCCACCGCAAGGGCTCGACGGTGGACTTCGGGACCGAAGAGATCGCGCGGCTCGAGGCCGAGAAGGCGCTGCCGCACATGAAGCTGCTCGAGCCGGGCGAGGTCGAGCGCAAGCTCGAGGAGTAGGGCGATGGGCAAGAAGGTCGTCGAGCGGCTCCAGAAGGATCTGGGCGCCGCGGTCCTCGCGACGAGCGAGCACCGCGGGGACTTCGAGGTGCGTGTCGCCAAGAAGGACTGGAAGCGCGCCGCGACGTTGCTGCGCGGCGAGCTCGAGATGGATCACATCATCGACCTCACCGCGGTCGACTACCCGGAGCGCGAGCCCGAGGAGCCGCGCTTCGAGCTCAAGCTCATCCTGCGCTCGAGCAAGACCGGCCACCGCATCCGCATCGCGACCCGCGCGGGAGACGGAGAGAAGGTCGACTCGCTCACGAGCCTCTGGCGCGGCGCGAACTGGGCCGAGCGCGAGATCTGGGACATGTTCGGGATCCCGTTCGAGGGGCACCCCGACCTGCGGCGCATCCTGATGTACCCGGAGTTCGAGGGCTTCCCGCTCCGCAAGGACTACCCGATCGGCAAGACGCAGCCGCTCGTCCCGTACCGCGAGGTGGAGGGGATCGAGAAGCTCCCGCCGTTCGGTGACGACGAAGGCCAGCCGTGGGGTCGCATCGACTGGCTCGCCCGCCTGCGCGGCGAGGAGGTCCAGGTCTCGCCGGCCATCGGCCAGCAGACGGGCGGGCGGCGCGCCCTCTCGTCGGGCCCCGAGCACGACGGGCCGTTGCCCGAGGCCAAGGAGTAGCGGATGGAGCCGAACTACGAAGCCCTCGAGGACGAGCACACCCTCGAGCTGCCCTCCGAGCCGATGCGGTTGAACATGGGGCCGTCGCATCCCGCGATGCACGGGACCATCCGGATGGTCCTCGACCTCGACGGCGAGACGATCCTCGACGTGGACGTGCAGCCCGGCTACCTGCACCGCGGCTTCGAGAAGAGCTGCGAGCGGGGGACGTACAACCAGGTCTTCCCGTACGCGGACCGGCTCAACTACGTCTCGCCGATGCTCAACAACGTGGGCTTCGCCCTCGCGGTCGAGAAGCTGATCGGCCTCGAGGTGCCCGAGCGCTGCACCTACTACCGCACCGTCCTGGGTGAGCTGGCGCGCATCAGCGACCACTTGACTTGCAATGGCGCGACCGCGATGGAGCTCGGCGCGTTCACGCCGTTCCTCTGGCTCATCAAGGTGCGCGACTGGGTCTGGGACATCCTCGAGCAGGAGACCGGCGCCCGCCTGACGCACTCCTTCGGGCGCATCGGGGGCATGGCGGCGCCGCCGACCGACGGCTTCAAGGAGAGCACCCTCGCGATCTTCGGCGAGATCGATCACGCCATGATGGAGAGCGAAGCCCTCCTCATGAAGAACCGGATCTTCCTCGATCGCACGCAGGGGATCGGGAACCTCTCGGCCGAGGACGCCATCGCGATGGGGTGTACGGGCGTGGTGCTGCGCTCGACGGGCGCGGACTACGACGTGCGCAAGGCGTACCCGTACATGTTCTACGACCGGTTCGACTTCGACGTCCCGGTCGGCCACGACGGCGACAACTACGACCGCTTCGTCTGCCGCTTCGAGGAGATCCGGCAGTCGATGAAGATCATCCGGCAGGCGCTCGAGCAGATGCCGCGCTCGGGCCCGGTCGTCGCGGACGACCTGCGCTACGTGATGCCCGACAAGCGCGAGGTCTACTCGACGATCGAGGGGACCATCGCGCACTTCAAGCTCGTGATGGAGGGCCTCAAGCCGCCGCCGGGCGAGGTCTACAGCTTCACCGAGGGCGGCAACGGTGAGCTCGGCTTCTACATCGTCTCGGATGGGTCGGGCACGCCCTACCGCGTCCGCTGCCGGCCGCCGTGCTGGTACAACCTGCAGGCCTGCCGCGACATGCTCGTCGGAGACATGATCGCGGACATCATCCCCACCTTCGGGTCGATCAACATGATCGGCGGCGAGTGCGACAGGTGAGCATGTCGACGTTCAAGCTCGACGGTCAGGACGTCCCCTTCGAGCCCGGGGACACCATCATCCGCGCCGCGTGGCGCCAGGGGATCGAGATCCCCCACTACTGCTGGCACCCCGGCCTGAGCGTCGCGGCGAACTGCCGGATGTGCCTCGTCGAGATCCGCGTCGAGCGCCCGATGGCGCTGCCGATCTTGGCCTGGGACGACAAGAAGAAGCAGTACGTCAGCGCGACCAAGCCCAAGCTCCAGCCCGCTTGCCAGGTGATGGCGCAGGCGGACATGCAGGTGTTCGCCAAGAGCGAGCAGGCCCTGAAGGCGCAGGAGTCGACGCAAGAGTTCTTGCTCTTGAACCACCCGGTCGACTGCCCGATCTGCGATCAGGCCGGCGAGTGCAAGCTGCAAGACTACTGGCTCACCTCGCAGACGAAGCTCAAGCGCAAGCGCACCGAGCCGGTGCACAAGCCCAAGGGCGTCGTGTTCGGCCCGACCATCGTCTACGACGCCGAGCGCTGCATCATGTGCACGCGCTGCATCCGGTTCTGCGAGGAGGTCGCGAAGGACCCGGTGCTCGACATGCGCGAGCGCGGCAACACGAACGAGATCGTCGTGAGCCCGGGCCGCGAGCTCGACAACGACTACACGCTGATGACCGAGCACGTCTGCCCCGTCGGCGCGCTCACCAGCAAGGACTTCCGCTTCAAGGCGCGCGTCTGGTTCCTCAAGAGCGCGCCCGGCGTGTGCACCGGCTGCGCGACCGGCTGCAACACCTGGGTCGACTTCGACCCGCGCTACCAGCGCGTCTACCGGCTGCGCCCGCGCGACAACGCCGCCGTCAACCAGTACTGGATGTGCGACGACGGGATGATGACCTACAAGCGGTTCCACGAGGATCGCATCGTCGCCGGCCGCGTGCGCGACGGCGGCCGCGTGGCGGAGGTCTCGCGCGAGGACGCCCTCGACGCGGCGGCGGCGGCGCTCGGCGGGGTCGCGCCCGGCAAGCTCGCGGTCGTGCTCGGCGCGCAGGCGTCGAGCGAGGACAACTACGTGCTCGTCCGCTTCGCGCGCGAGCACCTCGGCGCGGAGCGCTTCTACCTGGCCGCGAAGGCCGCGTGGAAGGGCGACGACATCCTGCGTCACCCGGACGCGAACCCGAACCGCGCCGGCGCGCTGCGCGTGGCGCCGACCGCGCCGGCGACGCTGACGGAGCTCGCCTCGGACCTCGAGTCCGGCGCGGTGACCGCGGTGCTCTCGCTCGGCTCCGACGCCGACGTGACGGAGGCGGACCTCGCGCCGCTCTCGCGCCTCGGCGCGGCGGGCGCGGGCGCGCACGTGAACCTCGCCGTCAACGCGGGCCCGCTCACGAGCGCGGCCTCGGTGGTGGTCCCGGTCGCGAGCGTCGCCGAGTCGAGCGGCACCTTCGTCAACGCGAAGGGCGTCGCGCAGCAGTTCAGGAAGGCGGTGAGCGCGCCGGGCACGATCCAGCCCGCGTGGCACACCCTGATCGAGATCGGGCGCCTCCTCGGCTGGAGCCCCGACCTCGCGCGGCTCGCCGACGTGCGCTCCGCGATGCCCAAGGCCCTGCCCGAAGCGAGTGAGGCGCCGGCCGCGCCGCCGGCCTGAGAGGAACTGCGATGCTCGTTCTCCTCGTCACCACCCTGCTCAAGATCGCGGTCGTGCTGGGCCTGATCGGGACGGCCGCGCCCATCCTCGTGTGGGCCGAGCGCCGCCAGAGCGCGATGTTCCAGGACCGCGTCGGCCCGGTGCGCGCGGGCATCCCGCTCCCGATGGGGCTTTGGAAGCTCGTGCTCCCGGCGGGCGGCGGCCTGATCCTCGCGGGCTGGATGATGAACGGGACGTTGACGCCCGTCTATCACGTCTTCGGTCAGCCGGACCTGCGCCTCGCGCAGGGCACGATGGCCTACTCGTGGGTCCCGGTCGTCGGCCCGTGGATCCAGCTCTTCGCGCTCGACAACCCCTGGTACTACGACGTCGTCCCGCTGCTCAGCGGGCTCACGCAGATCGGCGGCGTGGTCGTGCTGTGCACGGCGATCGTCTTCCAGGATCGCCTGAGCGTCGCGGACTTCGTGCGGGGTCCGGCGGCGCAGGGGGCGGGCTTCCTCGGCCGCGTCGCGCTCGCGTACGCGGGCTGGGTGCTCGTCGCGATCGGCGCGCACTACGCGAGCGGCGGCGACGAGGCGCGGCGCGCCGCGATCGGCGCGCTGGTGAGCCGCCCGGCGGAGCTGGCCGTCGCCGACATCGCGACGACGATGAACCTCGTCGCGGGCGTGGGCTTCGGCGCGCTCGTCGTCCTCGGCGGCGCGGCGTTCTTCGCGGCGCGCGCGGGCGGCGAGAGCCGGCTCGCGGGCGCGGCCGCCTACTTCCTCGGCGTCGGCGCCTTCATCGGCGCCGTCGCCGGCGTCATGGCGCTCGCGAGCGATCCGGCCACGACCTTCGCGCGCCTGCACGGGAACCCGTTCCACGTGCCGGGCGGCAACGCGTACCTGACCTGGTCGTTCCTGCTCGCCTTCGCGGTCGGCATCACGCACCTGCCGCTCGGCTGGATCGTGCGCCACTCGGTCGACAAGCGCGGCCACCTCACGGCGTTCGGGCTCATCCACCCGGCGGTCGACGTGCTCAAGACCGCCTGGAAAGAGGACTTCATCCCGCCGCGGTCGGACAAGCTGCTCCACACCGCGGCGCCGATCATCGCGCTCATCCCCGCGTTCGCGACGTTCGCGGTGATCCCGTTCGGCCCGGACCTGCACCTCGGGCCCGAGGGCGACCGGCTCGCGTGGCTCCTCGTGCCGTGGCAGTCGGGCACCGGCGTCGACGGGGTCACGGTCCCGCTCCAGATCGCCAACATCAACGTGGGCATCCTCTACGTCTTCGCGATCGCGGGGACCGGGATCGTCGGCGCGGCCATCGCGGGCTACTCCTCGGACAACAAGTACTCGCTGCTCGGCGGTCTGCGGGCGGCGAGCCAGATGGTCAGCTACGAGGTCACCCTCGGCCTCACGCTCGTCGGCTGCTTCATGGTCTACGGCACGCTCCTGCTCGACGGGATGGTGGCCTGGCAGACCGAGCACGTCTGGGGCTTCGTCGTGCAGCCGCTCGCGCTCATCCTGTTCTTCTTCGCGTCGATCGCGGAGATGAAGCGGATCCCGTTCGACGCGCCCGAGGGCGAGTCGGAGATCGTCGCGGGCTACATGCTCGAGTACTCGAGCATGAAGTTCCTGATGTTCATGACGGGCGAGTTCGTCGAGCACGTCGTGGCCGCGGGCCTGATCGTGACGCTCTTCTTCGGAGGCCATCACCTCCCGTTCCTCGACGAGTCGGGCTTCGTGTTCGGCGACTACCTGGGCTTCGACATCCCGCTGCCGCACGTGGTGGTGGTGCTGCTCGGCGTCCTCGTGTTCGTCGCGAAGATGGCGGTGGTGATGTTCCTCTTCCTGCAGGTCCGCTGGACGCTCCCGCGCTTCCGCTACGACCAGACCATGCAGCTCTGTTGGAAGATCATCCTGCCGCTCTCGCTGGTGAACATCCTGGTCACGGGCGTCGTGATCCTCATGCTCCAATAGGTCCGACGATGGCGTACAAGATCCACAAGCCGGCGCGCACGCTCTCCGACCAGTCGTACGTCCCCGAGGCGGCCAAGGGCCTCGCGCTCACGATCCGTCGGTTCTTCAAGAACACGTTCTCCAAGGAGGAGAACAAGGTCATCGCGACCTGCCAGTACCCCGACGAGGTGCGCGACTACCCGGAGCGCTTCCGCGGCGTTCACCGTCTCACGCATCGGACGGACGGCTCGCCGCGCTGCGTGGCGTGCCTCTGCTGCAGCACGGCGTGTCCGGCGCAGTGCATCTACATCGAGCCGGCGGAGTACGAGCCGGGCGACGCGCGCTACGGCTACGAGCGCTACCCGAAGGTGTTCGTGATCGACGAGCTGCGCTGCATCTTCTGCGGCTTCTGCGTCGAGGCGTGCCCGTGCGACGCGATCCGCATGGACACGGGCGTGCACGTCCCGGCGTCGTTCGACCGCGCGCACTTCATCTTCGACAAGGAGACGCTGATGTCGATCCCCGGCAAGGACGGCACCTACGTCACGGCGAACCCGCGCCACGAGCCGGGCGATCCCACGCACCCCGGCGTGACGCGCGAGGCCGGGCACCACTGAGGTCGGCCGGGCAGCTCAAGCGCGGGACAGGGCGCAGAGGACGTCGGCGATGAGCTCGTCGGTGTCCTCGATCCCGACCGCGTAGCGGACGAGGTTGTCGGGGATGCCGATCGCGCGGCGCTCCTCGCTCGTGAGCTCGTAGTAGCTCATGAGCGCCGGCTGCTCGACGAGGCTCTCGACGCCGCCGAGCGACGGACCGATGCGCGGGATCTCGAGCGCGTCGACGAAGCGGCTCGTGCCGTCGCAGTCGGCGCGGAGCGCGAAGGTCACCACGCCACCGAAGCCGGGGGCCATCAGGCGCGCGGCGATCTCGTGCTGCGGGTGCGAGGGGAGGCCCGGGTAGAAGACCCGCTCGACCTGCGGGTGGCCTTCGAGCGCCTCGGCGAGCGCCTGCGCGGTGCGGTTCTGGCGCTCGACGCGCAGCGCCAGCGTCTTGAGGCCGCGGTGCACGAGGTAGGCGGCGTGCGGGTCGAGCACGCCGCCCAGGACGTGGCGGAGCTCGCGGACGAGCGACGCGACGCCGCGCTTGCCCGCCACGACGCCGGCGAGCACGTCGTTGTGCCCCGCGAGGTACTTCGTCGCCGAGTGCACCACGAGGTCGATCCCGTGCTCGGCCGGGCGCAGGTTGATCGGCGTCGCGAACGTCGCGTCGATCAGGGACTTCACGCCCGCGTCGCGGCAGATCGCGGCGAGCGCGGGGAGGTCGACGACGGTGTTGTACGGGTTCGTCGGCGCCTCCGAGACGACGAGGCGGGTCTCGGGCGTGATCGCGGCGCGCAGGGCGTCGAGGTCCGCCGGCGGGACGAGCGTGTGCGTCACGCCGAAGCGGCTCAGGACCGCGCCGACGAACTGGCGTGTGCGCCGGTAGCAGTCGCTGAAGAGCACGACGTGCGAGCCCGCGCGCGTGAGCGCGAGGATGGCCGTGGTGACCGCGGCCATCCCGCTCGCGAACGCGACGGCGTCTTCGGTGCCCTCGAGCGCGGCGACCTTCTCCTCGACCAGACGCACCGAGGGGTTGCCGTAGCGACCGTACTCCTCGCGCTCCTCGCGCCCCTCGAAGAAGTCGCGGAGCTCCGCCGTGCTGGCGAACGTGTAGGTGGCCGTCTGCACGATCGGCGCGGCGAGCGCGTCGTGCGGGTAGCGGTCGGGCTCGCCGCCGTGGACGGCGAGCGTGTCGCGGCTCACTGCGCCCGCGCCTGGCCGGGTTGCTGCGGGTTGTTGATCGACTGGAGCATCGCGCGCGCCTCCTCGGCGCCGTTGCCGCCCTGGTCGCGCGCCGCCATCAAGAGGCCGCGCTCGACCATCGCGGCGAGCACGCTCGCCGCGAGGCGCCGGCGCGCGGGATCGTCCCCCCGCAGCGCGGTCCAGAGGTGCTCGCGGACCTGGCGCGGCGTCACGCCGTCGTGACCGTCCCAGCCCGCCCGCAGGCGCTGGACGATGTGGTTCCAGATGTAGCCGTGCCGGTTGTCGCCCTCGCCCTCGTTGAGGATGGACGCGACGGACAGTCGCCGCCACACCGCGCCCGACGCGAAGCCGCTCTGCGTCACGAGGTTGAAGGCGTTCGTCTGGTCGTCGCGGAGCTGGAACAGCAGCGTCTGCTGGAGCTCGGCGTTGCCGGCCATCGCGGCGAGCAGGGCCCGACCGTTCGCGTCGCTGCCGCCCAGCACGATCATGAACGCGGCCTCGCGCTGCTGCTCGGGGTTGTCGAGCAGCTCGCGGATGCGCGCGTCGAGCCCCGGGTCCGCGGCGTAGCCGATCGCGAGCGACGCCGCGCGCCGCACGTCCGGCGGGGTGTCGGCGGCCGTGACGAGCCCCATGAGGTCGGCGGCGATCTCGCGCGACGGGTTCTGCCAGAGCGCGCTCACGTAGTAGCGCTTGGCGAACTCGTCGAGCTCGGGGGCGCGGATGCGCGCGACGATGCTGCGCAGCGTCTCCTCGTTGGCGAGCGCGCCGAGGGCGAGCCCCGCGTTCTGACGCAGGCGCCGGTCGTCGAGGGGATCCTCGACGATCGTCATCAGGGCCTGCGCGGCCTGCGGGCGGCGGTACCGGCCGAGCGCGCGCACCGCCGCCGTGCGGTTCATGTAGGCCATCTCGTTGGCGACGGTCGGCGTCGAGAAGTCCGTGTCGCGCGGGCGCGGGATCATGCGCAGGAGCACGTCGTACGCGGGATCGTAGTCGAGGTCGGCGAGCGCCATCGCGGCGCTGCCGATGTCGTCGCCCGCGAGGTTGCGCTGCAGGACGGCGCCGACGTGCGCCGCGCCGGTCGTGCCGAGCGCGCGCAGGATGTTCGCGCGGCGGCCGAGGAACTGCTCGTCGGCGAGCATCTCGACGAGCCCGTCCGCCGCCTCGGGCACGCCCAGGAGCTGGATCTTCGAGAGCGCTTCGCGGCCGACCTGGAGGTCGAGGCCGCGCGCGAGGCGCAACAGCCCAGGCACCGCGCGACCGTCGCCGAGCTCCGCGAGGCCGAACGAGGCCTCCTGCGAGATCTCCGCGTCCTCCGAGCCGACGAGCTCGGCGAGCGGATCGGCGGCGCGCGGGTCGTGGCTCGACGCCAGCATGCGCACGAGCTCGAGCCGCACGCGCGGGTCGCGCGCGGACGGGAGGAGCGCGGCGATGCCGGGCGCGCCCACCGTCTTGCGCAGCGAGTCGAGCACGACGGTGCCCATCGCCGGCTGCGTCTCGAGGATGCGGAAGAGCGGGGTGCCGGCGCGCGCGTCACCCGCGCGGCCCAGGCCCGACGCGATCGAGCGCAGCACGTTCTCGTCCGGCTCGGGGCGGGCGAGCTCGAAGTCGGTCATCCGGCTCAGCGGATCGATCACGTCGGCCGACGCCATCTCCGCGAGGGCCGCCGCGGTCAGCGCGCGGACGGACACCTCGGAGTGGTTCAAGAGGTCGTTGCTGCTCAACCGGGTCGGGCCGAGCACGTTCGAGATCACGCGCGGGTCGAAGCCCTCCTGACCCTGGAGCCGCCCGGAGGAGAACTCCGCGATGATCGCGTCCGCCGCGGCGCTCTCGCCGAGCACCGCGAGCGCCCACACGATCGGCGCGCGATCGCGCGCGTCGGTGCGGGGCAGGATGCGCATGAGCTCGGCCTTGGCGCTGTCCGCGCCGGGGGAGCCGATCGCGGCGAGCGCGCGGGCCGCCGCGGCCCGCACCGTCGCGACCTCGGACGAGAGCTGCTGCGTGATGACCGGCGTGGACTCGGCGTCCCGGTACTGCGCCATCTTCTGGAGGATGCGGATCTTCACGTCCTCGTAGCTGGTGGTCGCGAGCATCCCGCGGATCCGGCGCAAGAAGTCTTGCTCGTCGGCCGCCTCGGACTGCGCCTGTCGGTACGCATCCCAGCGCTGCTCGTACGCCTGGTTCTGCTGGAACCAGACGAACCCGACGCCGCCGAGCGCCGCGAGGAGCACCACGAACAGGCCCCACGCCCAGATCGGCGTGCCGCTGCCCATCTTTCGGACCGCTTCGTCGTCGCCGAGCGGTGGCCCCAGGTCGGGGGCGGCGTCGAACGCGCTCGCGGGCGGAGATTCGGGGAGATCCGAGAGTTCCTCGAAGTCGTCGTTCTCTTGCATCGTCGTGTCCCCCTGCGGGAGCCTCTCGCGAGCGCACGATAGCCACACCCACCGCTCGACTTCAACGAGGAAAGCAGGCGCGCGGCGCGAGGTTCCGGGCCCGGCGGGCGGGCGCTCGCGCGGCGCGCAAGTGGCCGGAATCGCTTTTGACCGGTCGAGGGCGCTGGGTATACTGGCCGTCCCTTCGGGAGGGTCGCGGATGACGAAGTCCGAGCTCATCGACGCCGTCGCTCGACGGAGCAAGATCACCAAGAGCCGGGCCGAGCAGGTCGTGAACTGCGTGTTCGACTCGATGACCGCGTCGCTCGAGCGCGGCGACGGAATCGAGATCCGCGGCTTCGGGAGCTTCACCGTCCGCGAGTACAAGGCCTACAACGGCCGCAACCCGCGCACGGGGGAGACGGTGCCGGTGGCGCCGAAGCGGCTGCCGTTCTTCAAGGTCGGCAAGGAGCTCAAGGAGCTCGTCAACGACGCGCCGCTCGTCGACGACGACGACGACGATTGATCTCGTGATCTAGAGGAGGCGCGCGCGCTCGCTCGCGAGGAGCTGGGGCAGGAGGGGGCGCTCCGGGTCGATCTCCTCGAGCAGCGCGTCCGCCGGCGTGGCGCCGCGCTCGACGAGCGCGCGCAGCGAGGCGAGGTGGATCCGCTCGTCGCGGCCGTCCGCGTCGAGGTGCGCGAGGCGCTCGAGCCCGCCCTCGGCGATCGCCAAGAGCTCGCTCGCCCACTCCGCGAGCTCGCGCCCGGCGAGCCGAGCCCTCAGGCCCGCGCCGGGGACCTCGGCGCGGGCGGCCTGCACGGCGTCGTGATCGAGGCCTCGGACGAGGGCCTGCGCCGCGTCGAGCGCGCGCTCGTCGTAGAGGATGCCCTGGAGCAGCGCGGGCAGGGCGCAGACCTGCGCCGTCGCCTGGCTGTCGGCGCACCGGATCTCGAGGATGTTCTTGAGCCGCACCTCGGGGAAGAGCGTGTTGAGGTGGGTCTGCCAGTCGTAGGTGGTCGCCTCGTGCCCGCGGTAGCCGTCCTTCAGGAAGGCGCGGAACGGCTGCCCGGTGTTGGCGACGAGCTCGCCGCCGCGCTTGAACCCGAACATCGGCACGTCGAGCGCCCACTCGACGTAGTCGCGGTAGCCGAAGTCGTCGCGCCAGGCGAACGGCAAGAGCCCCGTGCGATCCGGGTCGACGTCGAGCCACACCCGCGCGCGGCGCGAGCGCTCGCCCGTGGCGCGCCCCTCGACGAAGGGGCTGTTGGCGAACATGGCGCCGACGATCGGCGCGATCGCGAGCGAGACGCGCAGCTTGCGCGCGGCGTCCGCCTCGGACGCGTAGTCGAAGTTCGCCTGCACCGTCGCGGTGCGGCGCATCATGTCGAGCCCCATCGCGCCGCGCGTCGGCAGGTACTCGCGCATGATCGCGTAGCGGAGCTTGGGCACCCAGGGCAGCTCGCGCTGCGTCGCGAGCGGGTGGAACCCCAGGCCGAGCCACGCGATGCCGAGCTCGTCGGAGATATCGCGCAGCTCCTCCATGTGACCGCGGATCTCGGCGCAGGTCTCGTGGATCGTCCTGAGCGGCGCGCCGCTCAGCTCGAGCTGGCCGCCGGGCTCGAGGGTGATCGACGCGTCCCCGCGGCGCAGCGCGATCACCTCGCCGGCCTCGTGCTCGCGCTCCACCCGCCAGCCGTGGCGATCGGCGAGCGCGGCGAGCACCGCGCGCACGCCGGTCTCGCCCTCGTACGGGACGGGCGCGCCGTCGGCCACGCGAACGCCCAGCTTCTCCGCCTCGGTCCCGACGCGCCAGCGCGACGCCGGCTTCTCGGCCTGGTGGAAGGGAGCGAGCAAGTCGTCTTGGGTCAGGGCCAGGGGAGCCTCCGAGCGCTTCGCTCGCGCGCCATGCTTTGGGGTGGTTCGGATCGATGGCGTGCTCTACGCTCGCCCCCGAAAGGAGCCTCGGACGTGACCGGTCGACGACTGGACGGCACCCTCGGCCCGGATCTCGTGGTCCACGGCAAGCTCGACGGCAAGTCGGATCTTCGGATCGACGGCGTGTTCGAGGGCGAGATCGACGTGGACGGGGCGCTCGCGATCGGCCCGGAGGGGTCCGTCGTCGCGTCGCTGCGCGTCGGCTCGCTCGAGGTCGAGGGCGAGGTGCGCGGCGACGTGAGCGCGACCGACGGCGTCGCCGTGCGCGCCGGGGGTCGCCTCGTCGGCGACGTGCGCGCGCGGCGGATCGCGATCGACGACGGCGGCTCGCTCGAGGGCGGCATCGACATGGACTTCGACGGGGAGGCCCGATGAGCGTGCGCAGCTCGCTCTTGCCGGCCGGCGTGACGCTCACCGGCTCCATCGAGGGCACGGGAGATCTCGTCGTCGCGGGCGTCGTCGAGGGGCCGATCGAGCTCGACGGGGACCTCGTGATCGAAGAGGGCGGCGCGGTCGCCGGCGACGTGCGCGTCGCGAGCCTCGTGGTCCGCGGGCGGCTCACCGGCGACGCGTCGGCGAAGACGTCCGTGCGCGTCGAGCCGAGCGCCGCGGTGGTCGGGGACGTCTCCGCGCCGCGCGTGCAGATCGTAGAGGGCGCCCGCGTGCGCGGCCGCGTGACGATGACCGGAGAGCCGCTCGTGCCGCAGGCCGTCCGCCGCCGCCGACGCGGCCCCGAGCGCGTCGAGCCGGTGGTCGCGGCCGTGGTCGCCGCGCCGAGCGCGCCGCCCGCCGAGCCCGCCGCCGCGAAGCCGCGCCGCCGGCGCCGCCGCGGCGCGCGCAAGCCTCCGCCGCCGACGATCCCGGCGGTCCAGCGCCAGAAGGCGCGGCGCAAGGACCGGGCGCCGCTCGAGCCGGTCTCGTGACGGATCGCCTGCTCGAGCTGCTGCGCGAGCGCAGCTACGCCCGCCGCAGGGTCGTGCTCGCGTCGGGGAAGGAGTCGGACTTCTTCATCGACTGCAAGCAGACCGTGCTGCTCGCCGAGGGGCACGCGCTCGTCGGCGCCGCGCTCCACGCGCGGATCGCCGCGCACCCGAGCCGGCCGGCCGCGGTCGCCGGCGTCGTGCTCGGCGGCTGCCCGCTCGCGTCGGCGGTCGCGCTCGTGTCGTTCGAGCGCGGCGCCCCGCTCGACGCGATCTACGTCCGCAAGGCGCCCAAGGACCACGGCAGCGCCCGCCGGATCGAGGGCGACGCCCACCTCGCCGCGGGCACCTGCGTGGTGGTGGTGGAGGACGTCGTCACCACGGGCGGCTCGACGCTGGAGGCGGTCGGCGCGCTGCGCGAGGCCGGCTACGAGGTGCCGCTCGTCGTCGCGCTCGTGGATCGCCGCGAGGGCGGCGCCGAGGCGATCACCGGCGCCGGGATCGCGTTCGAGGCGATCTACGGCCGGGAGGACTTCCTCGGTGGCGGCCCGTAGCCTCGCGATCGCGCTCGCGATCGCGCTCGCCGGCTGCGGCTCGCGGGCGCTGCCGATGCGGCCGTCCGCGCGTTCGTTCACGCCGGACGACTACCCGCGGCTCTACGGCGACTGGACGCGGGGCTCGAACGAGTTCGCGTTCGATCGCCTCGAGGACGTGCTGCACGTCACCGCGACCTTCGAGTCGTGGGAGTTCCGGTGGGCCTACGTGGTGCGCTACGCGGCCGACTACTCGCTCGCGACGCACGACCGCACCCGGCTGCTGCGCTCGACGCTCGCGGACGCGCAGGAGCGCCACCGCTTCTTCGTCACGATGGTGGGCAACCGCTACCGCGAGAGCGATCTCACCGACCCCGGGAGCGCGTGGCGGGTGCTCCTCGTCGACCCCGCGGGGCGCCAGACCCGGCCGGTAGAGGTGACGCGGCTGCGCCGCCCGGGCGCCGCCGAGCGCGTGTACTTCCCCTCCGTCTCGGTGCAGCGGCACACCTTCCGCGTGGCGTTTCCGACGCAGCACGAGGACGGCACGCCGGTCATCGCGCCGGACGCCCGCGAGGTCGTCCTGCGCTTCACCGGCGCCGAGGGGACGGTGGACCTGCGCTGGGAGCTCGACCCGTCCGCGCCCGGCGAGGCGCCCGCGTTCGCCGGCGCCGATTGACAGCGCGACGAGCGCCCCGATATCGTCCGCGCGCGCTCGTCACGAGCGCCTCGGGGGAACGGGAACCATGAAGAGGCACAACATCGCCACGCTCCTCGCCGCGCTCGGCTGCGTCGTCGGGGTCATGATCGGTTGTCGCGCGAAGCCCGACGATGCGGCGGGGCAGGCCGAAGAGCTCTCGGATCCCGTCCGGCGGGAGAACGCGATCGCCAACCTCAGCCGGCTCTACACGTCCGCGCTCGCGACCGCCAACGGCGATCGCAGCGTCGAGACGCTGCCCCAGAACGATCAGGGTCGGACCCCGCCCGGCCCGCGGGCGATCGCGAACGCGTCGGTCGAGGCCCTGACGCGCACCTACGTCGACAACTCGTCGGACACCGCCAACGGCCAGCGGATCCTCAATCTCCTGCTCGAGATGCAGGACCCGCGCTCGCTCCCGGCCCTCACCGCGGCGCTCGCGTGGCGCGCGGAGCTCACCGAGAACCACGCGATCACCGCGGCGCAGACGATCGAGCGCATGCAGCTCGACGCCTCGCAGAAGGCGCAGGTCATCACCGCGCTGAGCGAGGCGCTCGATCGCGTGCAGGGTAACCGGGGCACCGACAACCGGATGCGTATCCAGTTCATCCGGGCCCTCGGCGCGCTCGAGGACCGCGCGGCCACGCCGATCCTCACGAAGGTGATGACCCGCATCCACGAGGACCAGTCGTTCCTCATCAACCGGATGGCGGGCGAAGAGGTCGGCCGCCTGCGCGACCCGGCGGCGGTGCCGGACCTGATCCGCGCGCTGTTCCTCTTCTCGGCGGACCGGCCCGACATGCGGATGAACGACGTCGGCGCGCAGTCGCTCACGCAGATCGGTCGCCCGGCCTTGCAGCCGCTGCTGGACCTGCTCGCGGGCAACAACGAGCAGGCGAACCGGATCGCGGAGAACCTGATCAACGCGATCCGCCGCCAGAACGAGGAGGCCGCGAGCCGGATGAACCCCCGCGGCGTGGTCATCGGCGAGGCGTGCTTCTCCCTCGGCCAGATCGGTTTCCGCGAGGCGATGGACCCGATGTACGCGCAGGTCCAGCCGCTGATCGCCATGCGGCCGCAGGACGTCTCGGCCGACCTGGAGGCGAACCGCGAGACGATCGGGCGGGCGCTCTCCTGCATCACCTCGCTCGTGCAGATCAACCGCGAGGACGCGGACACCCCGCGCCTGCGCGACGCGCTGGTCGCGGTGTACGAGCGCACGCCGGAGGACTTCCCGCCCGAGGCGCCCGGCGCGTCGCGCGCGCAGCTCCTCGCCGCGATGCAGCACACCTTCGACGCGGGCCTGCTCGACTTCCTGCACCGCGTCGCAGCGGACTCGGACCAGATCCCGGACTTCCGCGTGATCGCGCTGCGCAGCTACGCGTTCCTCGCCAACCGCGACGACCTCGCGCGGATCCGCGCGGTGATCACGCGCGAGCCGGCCGGCGGCGTCGTCCGCAACGCGTTCGAGGAGAACAACGCGGCCCTCGACGTCGCGCAGGAGTGTCACGACGACTTGCAGTGCTACATCGGCAAGCTCGCCGACCGCGACCCGACGGCGGTGCGCAAGGCCTGCGCCATGATCGCCCGCTATGGTCGCGGTAACCCCGCGGCGATCACCGCGCTCGTCGGCGTGCTCGGCCACAACAACATCCCGGTCCGCGGCGACGCGCTCTACGCGCTCGACGCCATCGCGACCTCGGGCAGCGCCGAGGCGGTCGCCGAGATCGACCGCATCCGCCAGACCGAGGAGGGGCGCTCGAGCTGGAACCAGGTCAAGGACGTCGCGATGGCGGTGCGGGCTCGCCTCGCCGCGCGCACGGGCGGCTGAGGGGTCGCGGGACGCGGTGTGATCCGGCTGGAGATCGTCGAAGGACAGGACGCGGGCCGCCGCCTCGAGTCGAACGAGGACGTGGTCCGCATCGGCCGGTCGGACGTCAACGACCTCGTCCTGTCCGAGTGGCACGTCTCGGGGGAGCACGCGTCGATCGTCCTGAGCGGCGAGACGTACGTCGTGCGCGACCTCCAGAGCACGAACGGCACGCGCGTGATCCGCGCGGGTCACGCGATCGACGTGACCGACGACGACGAGCGCGAGCTCGACCTCGAGGACGCGGACGTGCTCGCCCTCGGCGACGCCGAGCGTCCGGTGAGGATCCTCGTGCAGATCGGCGACGAGCCGGACGACGCGCGGATCGTCTCGCTGCGCAAGGTCGACGACCTCTCGAAGGTCGAGGAGACCGTCGGCGCGGACCGCGCCGTGCTCAGCGCGCTCTACGAGGCGCAGAAGGCGATCGGCGCCTGCATCGATCTCGGCGACGTGATCGAGACGGTGAGCCGGCAGGTGTTCCGGTTCCTCTCGCGCGCGACGCACGTGACGATCGCGCTGCGCGAGCAGGACGGGAAGTCGCGCAAGTCCGCGCGGTACGTGCCGGTCGGCACGCGCGTGCGGGGCGGCGCCGACGCGGAGGCCGTGCCGATCACGCGCAGCGTCTTCCGCAAGGTGGTCGCCGAGCGCGCGGCGGTCCTCGCGGCGGACGCGAAGCGCGACGTCGGCGAGACCGCCTCGATCATGGGCGCGCAGATCCAGTCGACGATCGGCGTCCCGCTCTGGCACGGCGACGAGATCCTCGGGGTCCTGCAGGTCGACAACCGCGACGCGAGCGGCGTGTTCCGTGAGCGCGACCTCGACGTGCTCGCGCTGCTCGGACAGTCGGCGAGCCAGGCGTTCGCGCACGCGCGCCTCGTGGCCCGGCTGCGCGCGGCCGAGGAGAGCCAGCGCACCGAGAACACCTTCCTCAAGCGGCGCGACAAGGGCCGCCGCTTCGACGGGATCATCGGCGAGAGCGGCCGCATGAAGGCCCTGTTCGATCAGCTCCGCAAGGTGGTCAACACGCGCGTCACCGTGCTCGTCGAGGGCGAGACGGGCACGGGCAAGGAGCTGATCGCGAGCGCGGTGCACTACTGGTCGGACCGCGCCGAGGCGCTCTTCATCGCGCAGAACTGCGCGGCGATGCCGGAGAACCTGCTCGAGAGCGAGCTCTTCGGGCACAAGAAGGGCTCGTTCACCGGCGCTACGGACGACAAGAAGGGCCTCTTCGAGCTCGCCGACGCGGGCACGTTGTTCCTCGACGAGGTGGGCGAGATGCCCATGAACCTGCAAGCGAAGTTGCTCCGTGCGCTGCAGGAGGGCGAGATCCGTCCCATCGGGAGCAACACCACGCGCAAGGTCGACGTGCGGATCGTCGCGGCGACGAACCGCGACCTCGAGACGGAGGTGTCCCAGGGGCGTTTCCGCGAGGACCTCTTCTATCGGCTCAAGGTCTTTCCGATCCAGGTGCCGCCGCTGCGCGAGCGCCGGGAGGACATCCCGCTCCTCGCGACGCACTTCCTCACGCGTTACGCGAAGGAGTTCGGGCGCTCGGTCGAGGGCTTCAGCCAGGA
Organism: Sandaracinaceae bacterium; assembly: GCA_019637095.1. Taxonomy (GTDB): domain Bacteria; phylum Myxococcota_A; class Polyangia; order Polyangiales; family Sandaracinaceae; genus JACKEC01. Next base: position 23,979 of record JAHBWG010000099.1, read on the forward strand.
GGCGATGGATCTGCTCGCGGCCTACAAGTGGCCGGGCAACGTGCGCGAGCTCGAGAACGAGGTGCAGCGGGTGGTGATCCAAGCCGACGAGGGCTCGCTCATCGGGCCCGAGCTGCTCTCCGGCCGCATCCGCCAGGTCGAGAACCTGATCGACCGAGTGCACCCGGCGAAGGGGACGCTCAAGCAGATGATGGCGCAGGTCGAGAAGTGGGTCCTGCGCGAGGCGCTCAAGGAGCACGACAACAACAAGAGCGCGACCGCCAAGTCCCTCGGCATCACGCGCGAGGGGCTGCACAAGAAGCTCAAGAGCTACGGCATGAGCTGAGCTTGCGGAGGGGCTGTTCCAGCCCCTCCCCCCCATGCGGCCCTCCCGAGACGAACGCGGCGGAGCCGCGTTCGACCCCCGAGCTCGGGGACGATCCTCGTCATTTCGTCATTCGCGCTGCGAGTGACGTGGCGAGGACGTCGTCGTCGCGCCGCTCTCAGCGGCCGTTGCCGTCGGCGGAGCGGGGATCGACGACCTGCGTGGCGTCGTCGCCCCACTCGTCGAGGTCGTCGGGGCGGGCTTCGACGGTGGTCATCGGGACGCCGACCGGCTCGAACTCGGTGGTGTCCTCCCACGGCGCCTCGGCGAGGGGGAGGTGGTCACCGGGGCCCGGCGCAGGGGCAGGGTTGGTGTCGGGTCCCGCGTCGTACGGGCCGTCGTAGACGCCCGGCGGCGTGCTCGGGAGGCCGCGATCGGCGCTCTGGACCTGCGACTCCTCTGGAGGCGTCGCGACGCGCTGCGTCGTGAGCGCAGGGTGGGGCATCGAGGCGATCAGGTCGTCGAGGTCAGGCGGTCGCTCGGTGGCGAGGCTCTCCTCGTAGGTCTCGGCGACCTCGACGAGGAACGCGTCGGCGTCGATCGCCGGCGCCGAGAGCTGGTTCGTCTCGAGCTCGTCGAGCACCGCGTCCACGTCCGGTACGGGCGGCGCCGGCGGGATGTCGTGGGGACCCGAGGCGGGCGGGACGATCTCGGGCCGCGAGGGACGGTGCGTGGGCCGAGGCGGCGGCGCCGACGGAGCGAACGGCGGTAACCCCATCGCGGCTGGCGCCGCACCAGGGAAGGCGTCTTGCAGGTACTGCCGGAGCGCGCCCGTCCCGGCGTAGAGCCCTTGCCCGTAGACGTGCGTCTGCAGGTCCTCGAAGAGCGCGAGCGCGGTCGGGTAGCGCTCGTCGCGATCCTTGGCGAGCGCGCGCCGCACGATGGCCTCGAGCTCCGGGTGGACCTCCGGGTTCAGCGGGCGCAGCGCAGGCACCTTCGCCTCGTACACGCGGCGCAGCGTGTCCATGTCGCTCGGGCCGAGGAACAGGCGCACGCCGGCGAGCAGCTCGAACAGGACGATCCCGAGCCCGAACACGTCGACCCGGTGGTCGATCTCGTCGCCGCGGAGCTGCTCGGGCGACATGTACGCGAGCTTGCCCTTGACGACGCCGGCCTGCGTCTGGACCATCCGCCCGCGCGCCTTGGCGAGGCCGAAGTCGGCGACCTTCACCTCTCCGTCGAACGAGAGCAAGACGTTCTGCGGGCTCACGTCGCGGTGGATCACGTTCAGCGGCTCGCCCCGCGGGCCGGTCGCGAAGTGCGCGTGGTGGAGGGCCTCGCACATCTTCATCACGATGTGGCACGAGATGCCGACCGGCGTGGACGTCCCGCGCGCGTTGTCGACGTCGTAGATGGCGCGCAGGTCCTTGCCGTGCACGTACTCCATCGCGATGAAGAGCGTCCCCTCGGCCTTGCCGAGGTCGTCGATGCCCACGATGTTGGGGTGGTTCAGGCGGACCGCGATCTTCGCCTCGTCGACGAACATCTGGACGAAGTCGTCGTCCTCCGTGAGGTTCGGCAGGATCCGCTTGATCGCGATGAGGCGCTCGAACCCCTCGGCGCCATAGATCTTCGCTTTGAAGACCTCCGCCATCCCCCCGATGCCGATGCGCTCGAGGAGCTCGTACTTCCCGAAGCGTGTCACGGGGCGCCTCGAGGCAGCGTGCCGGTAGAGCCCGCGCGGGGTCAAGGGCGGTCGCGTTCCGGCTCGCCCGGGACCCCGCGGCGGCGCTTGCTGCTATCTTCGCGTCGTGGCGCGGGTCGTGCGCGATGGAGCCGGGCTGCTGTTCGTCGTCGTGGCCCTCGCCGCGCTCGGCGGGGGCGTCGCGGAGCTGCGCGATCACGACTACCTCGCCGCCGGGCTCCTCTTGCTCACCGGGCTCGCGGTGCTCCGCGCCGCGGTCGAGCTCCTCCGGCCGACGGTGGGGGAGTGAGGCGGCTCGGGCTGGTCGCGGCGCTCGGCCTCGTCGCGTGCGCGGGCGGCGAGTCGGACGGCGCCGGGCCGCGAGGTCCCCGCGCGCGCGGCGCCGATCGCGTCGGCGGGGAGGTCGTCGCGACGGTCGACGGGCACCCGATCCGTCGCGCCGACGTGGAGCACGCCGCCCGCACGGCGGGCGTGCCGCCGCGCGTCGCGCTCGAGCGCCTGATCGACGAGACGCTGCTCACGCTCGCGGCCGAGCGGGAGGCCGGGGGCCGCGACGCCGAGGCGGACGGCGCGGCGCGGCAGGCGCTCGTCCAGGCGCTCCTCGCGCGCAGCGTCGAGGCGACTCCGGTCGAGATCGATCCCGCCGCGCTCGAGCAGGCCTACGACGCGAACCGCGGGCGCTTCGACGCGCCCGAGCGCCGCCGCAGCGCGCACGTGCTCGCGCGGGTGCCCGAGGGCGCGGACGACGCCGACGCCGCGGCCTGGATCGCGGAGGTCCACCGCGAGCTGCGCGAGGCCGCGGACCCGCTCGCGGCGCTCCTCGCGGTCCGACGACGGCCCCTCGAGGCGCTCGGCTTCGAGGTGCTCGTGCAGGAGATCGCCGCGCTCGGGCGCGACGCGGAGACGGACGCGGCGTACCTCGACGCGCTCTTCGCGAGGGAGTCCTCCGGTCTCGTGCCCGCGCCGGTGCGCACGTCGATGGGCTGGCACGCGATCCTCGTGACGGGGATCGAGCCCGCGCGCACGACGACCCGCGAGGAGGCGCTCGAGACCCTGCGGGGCGAGCGCGAGGCCGAGGTGCGCTACGGCGCGCTCGCGCGGCTGCTCGCGGAGATCGCCGCCCGCACGACCGTCTACGTCGATCCCGAGATCGGCGTGCTGCTCGCGCACCCGGCGCTCGACGGGCCCGCGCCGTGAGGCCGCGCGATCGGAGCTGGGCGCGCGAGTTCGCGCGCGACCAGGCGGAGAGCGCGTTCACGGTGATCCTGCGCCGCCTGCTCTACCGCACGACGGGGCTGCTCGCGGTGGCGTTCGTCGACGCGGAGGGCGAGTGCGTGGACTACTGCTCCGCGATCGACCCGTACGAGGCGAAGGTCGCGGGCGCGCAGCTCATGGTCACGATGACGGAGCTCGGGGCGCGGATGGCGCGGCTCGGCGCGGGCACGAGCTTCATGCTGACGATGCACGGGACGCGGCGCGACCTCGTGGTGCGCCGCGTCAGCGACGAGTACCTCCTCGTGGTGCTCATGCGCCCGCGGGCGCTCACGCGCCGGCTGACGGGCGGCATCGAGCACGCGGTGACGGAGCTGCGCCGCGAGGCCGGGATCGCGACGCCGCCGTGGGAGCCCGTCGTCGACTCGGTGCGCGTGGAGCTGCGCGAGGCGGTCGGCTGGGCGTACGCGCCGCAGGCTTACTTCGACGAGGGCGGCGAGCGCGTCGGGATCGGCGCGGTGCTCGGTCGCTGGATGGAGGGGGCGGGCGCCGACGCGCGCGTGTGCTTCCGCGTCGCGACCGAGGCGGGCGAGGAGCTCACGCTCGTGCACGACCGCGGTCACGACCGCTGGGAGCGGCAACGCCAGGCGGGTGGATGAGCGCTACCGCGCGAGCACGGCCTGGACGTAGAGCGAGCCGCCCATCCACGCGCCGCCGATCAACAGCAACAGCGCGGTGTACCCGAGCAGATCCTTGGCGCGCGCGCCGGTGATCGCGAGCAGCGGCAGCGCCCAGAACGGCTGCAGCATGTTCGTCCACTGATCGCCGTACGCGACGGCCATGACCGCCTGCTCCATCGGGACGCCGAGCGCGCGCGCGCCCTCGAGCGCGATGGGCCCCTGCACCGCCCACTGCCCGCCGCCGCTCGGGACGAAGAGGTTCACGAGCCCCGCGCTCAGGAAGGTCGTGACGGTGTAGAGGCTCGCGGGCGCGATCGAGGTGAGGCCGGCGGCGAGGCTCGCGGTCAGCCCGCTCGCCCGCATCACGCCCATGATCCCGGCGTAGAGCGGGAACTGGAGCACGATGCCGGCCGCGTGCCGCGTCGCCTCGCCGATGGCGCGCGCGTACGCGGCGAGCGAGCCGTGCAGCAGGAGGCCGAGCGTCAGGAACCCGAGGTTGATCGCGTTCGGCTCGAGCTGGCGGACGCCGGTCTCGACGAAGAAGAGGACCACCGCGGTCACGAGCGCGGGCAGCACGAGGAGCAGGCTCAGCGGGCTCTCGCCGAAGCGCTCGGGCCACGTCGCGGGGGGCGGCCGCTCGCTCGACGCGTCCGGCGCCACGTCGAACCGATCGATCGGCTCGAGGCTCGGGTCGCCGGCGCGCGGCGCGAGGAGGTAGCAAGCGAGCGGGACGAGCACGAAGAGGCCGCCCGTCGTCACGAGGTTGGCGGCGCCGAGCACCGTCCGGGTGAACTCGATCGGCGCGAGGTCGTGGGGGGTGCTCGCGCCGAGCAGCTCCTCGAGCCCGGCGCGCGTCGTGACCTTCAGCGGCGCGGTGCCCGACAGCCCGCCGTGCCAGCACATCATGCCCGCGTAGCCCGCCGCGCAGAGCAGCGGGTAGTGCGCGGGCACGCCGCGACGCGCGCACTCTCGGCCGACGTCGCGCGCGAGGAGCGCCCCGACGACGAGCCCGAGGCCCCAGTTCAGGAGGCCCGCGCCGATGGCGACCGCGGCGACGAGGGCGGCCGCCTGCGCGCCGTCGCGGGGCTGGCGCGCGAGCGCGCGGACGGCGGCGCGGACGGGGCGCGTCTCGGCGAGCGCGTGGCCCGTCACGAGCATGAGCACCATCTGCATCGAGAAGGCGAGCAGGCTCCACAGGCCGGAGTCCGCGCGCCACGCGCGCACCGCGTCGAGGGGCGAGAAGCCCTCGATCGCCCACGCGAGCGCGAGCACCAGCGCGGTCAGCGCGGCGGCCAGGACGAACGGGTCGGGCGTCGTCGCGCGGGAGAAGGCGCTCAGGCGCCGGCCGAGGGCGGGCAGCATCCGCCATGCATATCTCGCCCGCAGCGAGGCGTGCTAGCATCGCGGCCGTGAGTCGACGGTGCCCGGCCTGTGGGACCGAGTTCCCGGACGAGGTCGCGTTCTGCGGCTACGACGGGAACGTCACGATTCACGTCCTGCCCCCCGGCGAGGCCGACGCGCGGCTCGGCGAGCAGCTCGGCAAGTACATCGTCGCGGCGCACATCGCCGACGGCGCGATGGGCGCGGTGTACGAGGCGCGCAACGCCGAGACACGGGAGCGGGTGGCGATCAAGGTCCTGCACCTCGACGTCGAGGAGGACGACATCGCGGTCGAGCGCTTCAAGCGCGAGTACGAGACCGCCGACATGTTCTCGCACCCGCACATCGTGAAGGTCATCGACTTCGGCGAGACCTCCGATGGCCAGCACTACATGACGATGGAGTATCTCGAGGGCCTCGAGCTCGGCGAGCTGGTCCGTCGGCACGGGCAGCAGTCCGCGGCGCGCGCGCTGCGAATCCTCGCGCAGGTCGCCCTCGCGCTCGAGCACGCGCACGAGTTCGGGGTGATCCACCGCGACCTCAAGCCCGACAACATCTTCCTCTGCCGGGGGGCGGGGGGCGACGACGTGCGCATCCTCGACTTCGGCTCCGTGAAGCTCCAGGTCGAGACGGGCCCGAAGCTGACCGCCTTCGGCACGACGCTGGGCTCGCCCTACTACATGTCGCCCGAGCAGGCGAAGGGGCTCCCGGACGTCGACGGGCGCACCGACGTCTTCGCGATGGGGGCGATCCTCTACGAGATGCTCGGCGGCAAGATCGCGTTCGAGGCGCCGACCGTCGCCGAGATCCTGATGAAGATCGTCCGGCAGATGCCGACGCCGATCCATCAGCTCCGCGAGGGGCTCCCGCCCGGGATCCACGGGGTGATCGAGCGGGCGCTCGCCAAGAAGAAGGAGGACCGGTACGAGACGCCGGTCGCGCTCGCGGACGCCGCGCTCGAGGTGTTCGGCCTCGCGGGCGGCGCCTCCGTGTGGGCGGAGCGCACGGAGGACGAGCTCGCCGCGGCCCTCGCGACCGCGACGCCGGCCGGCGCGGCGGCGCCGGCGGCGCCGGCGGTCAGCGAG